>CAVZVK010000007.1:0-198709 GCA_963778715.1 uncultured Solirubrobacterales bacterium | reverse complement strand
GCCCGGTATTTGCACGGGAGCCTCCCGTGCTGGCGAGCCGGGTCTGATTTCCTTGAGGTCCTGGGCGGTTGCCGCCGTTCCAGGCCCTTAACTAAGTCGATGGCTTCCGCTCCCACAGCCCACGTCCCGCCGCAGAACATCGAGGCGGAGGAATCGGTGCTGGGGGCGATGCTGGTCGCCGAGCCGACGCTGACGCGGGTGATCGACGAGGTGAAGCTGAACGCGGGCGACTTCTACCTGGAGAAGCACGCGACGATCTTCACCGCCGTCCACGACCTCTACGCCGCCTCCAAGCCGGTCGACGAGCTCAGCGTCGCCGAGGCGCTGACCCAGCGCAACCAGATCGAGGAGGCGGGGGGCAGGCACTACGTCTCCGAGCTGGCGGCCAAGGTGCCGGCGGCGGGCAACGCCAAGCACTACGCCGAGATCGTCCAGCAGAACTCGCTGCTGCGCCGCCTGCTCGGCGCCGGCCAGCAGATCCAGGGCTGGGTCCACGAGCGCGACGGCGAACCGCGCGAGCTCTCCGAGCGGGCCGAGAAGCTGCTCTTCGACGTCGCCCACAAAGAGCAGGCCAGCGACTTCAAACTCCTCTCCGAGATCCTCCATGACGAGGTCGACCGGCTCGAGAAGCTCTCCACCGGCGAGCTGGAGCTCACGGGAACTCCGTCAGGGTTCCGCGATATCGATTCGATCACGGGGGGGTTCCAGCCAGGGAACCTGATCATCGTGGCCGCGAGACCCGCTATGGGAAAGTGCGGAAGCGCACAAAGTTTGATATTCGATCCTCGGACTGGCGCTCGCAGGCGCCTTGGAGAGCTGTTTAAGGAGTACAGCCGCGGTGAGGAGGTCTGGGTCGGTTCGCTTGGTCCTGATCTGAAAATGAAGTCTGCGAGGGTCGCGGCGATTGAGTCCAACGGGCGCAAACCGGTCTACCGATTGACCACCCGTCTGGGCAGGTGGACGGAGGCCACCTCCAACCATCCGGTCCTGACCAGCTCGGGATGGCAGGAGCTCGGAAACATCGCTTCGGGCACCCGGATCGCTGTTCCAAGAAGGCTCCCCGCCCCGAGCCAGCCGACTGACCTTCCAGATCGGGAGATCGTTTTGCTCGCAGCATTGATCGCCGACGGTGCGTTGACGGGAACCACGCCGTGCTTCTGCTACGGCCGTGGCTCAGCGGTTCTAAACGAGGTCAAGGCTGCCGCCCAGGCATATGGAGTGGATGTCAGCCGCCCAAACGCGGGCGATCATGGCACTGCGAGGATCAGCGGTGGGCGAGGTTCGCGGAAAAATCCAGTCACCGCGATGCTGAAGAACCACGGTCTCATGGGCCTGAGCTCTGCCGAAAAGTTCGTGCCGGACGCGGTCTTCGGCCTTTCGGACGAGCAGATCGCTCGCTTTCTCGGCGTGATGTACGCCTGCGACGGACACGGCTATTGCAGCGAGCGGCTCGCCCAGGTCGGCTACACGACGATCAGCGAGCGGCTTGCGCGGGACGTGCAGCACCTACTGCTGAGACTGGGCATCGTGGCGACGATCCGGACCTTGAAGCGCCCTGTCTACGAGGGCACGGGAAAAGTCGCCCGAGAGGTCAGGATCACCGGACAGGACGGCATGCGGCGGTTCTGCGAGCTGATCCCAGTCCCCGGCAAGGAGGAGAAACAGGGCGAGGTCTTGGAGCGGCTTGATGCTGCGCCCCGCTCGACCAACACCGACACGTTGCCCAAGGAGATCTGGGAGGACATCCTGTTCGCCAAGGGGGAGCGATCCTGGGCCGACGTCAGCGAGGTAACCGGTCGGCCGCGCACTCATAACTGGCACGTCGGAAAGCGCGATCCATCACGCGGACTCGTCGCTGAACTCACGACCGCCGTCGCCTCTCCCGCCCTCGAGGAGCTCTGCGACTCCGACATCTGGTGGGACGAAGTGGCCGCGGTCGAGTACGTCGGCGAAGAAGAGACCTACGACCTCGACGTGCCAGGCCTGCGGAACTTCGTCGCCGACGACATCATCGTCCACAACAGCGCGATCGTCGCCAACATCGCCGAAAACGTGGCGGTGAAGCGGAAGCTGCCGGTTGCCTTCTTCTCTCTGGAGATGTCGGAGGTGGAGCTGGCGCAGCGCTTCATCGCCTGCCGGGCGCGGATCTCGGGCGACAAGCTGCGCAAGGGGCAGGTCTCGCAGAAGGACTGGCCGAAGGTGGTGCGGGCCTGCAACGAGCTGGAGGAAGCGCCGCTCTGGTTCGACGACTCCTCCGACCTCGGCGTGCTCGACCTTCGCGCGAAGGCGCGGCGGCTGCACGCCCAGGAACAGGACCGGGGCGGGCTCGGGCTGATCATCGTCGACTACCTGCAGCTGATGCGCTCCGACGACCCGCGCGCCAACCGGGTCGAGCAGGTCGGCCAGATGAGCCGCGGGTTGAAGATCCTCGCCCGTGAGCTGGAGGTGCCGGTGCTGGCGATCTCCCAGCTCTCGCGCGCGCCCGAGCAGCGGCACCCGCCGAAGCCGATGCTCTCCGACCTTCGCGAATCGGGAAATCTTGAGCAAGACGCCGATCTTGTCGCATTCCTCTTCCGCGAGGACTACTACCGCGACCCCGACGACGAGCCGGACGGGCTTGCCGACCTGATCATCGCCAAGCACAGGAACGGCCCGATCGGCACGCCGAAGCTGGTCTTCCTCGACCGCTTCCCCAAGTTCGCCGACTTCGCCGGCCAGGAGCAGCCGATCGAGCAGCCGGCCGGGCGAAGGGCCGCCGCTGGAGGACGTCGCCTCGGCGGGGCCTGAGTTCTGATGCCGGCGATCGCCCGCAGCGAGCCGTTCCGCGAGCAGGCCTGTCCGCTCGGCGTCTGCGACGGCTCCGGCTGGATCCTCGGCCCCGAGGACGTGGCGCGCGAATGCGAGTGCCGCGCACCGCGGCTCAAACGCGGCCGGGTCCGCGGCGTCGCCTCGGTGATCCCGCCCCGCTACCGCGGCGTCTCCTTCGACCGCCCGCCGGTCTCCGACATGGCGCGCGACCTGCGAGACCAAGGGTGCGTGTCGAGCGAGGTGCGCGACTACGTCGATGAGCTCGACGAGCGCCTCGGCTGCGGGCAGCGGCCTCTGGCTCATCGGGCGACACCGGCACCGGCAAGACGACGCTGGCGATGCTGGTCTCCAAGGCGGCGCTCGAGGCCGGCCACTCGGTCGCGATCTACTCGCTGCCGAAGCTGCTCGCCCGGATCCGCCGCACCTATCGACTCCGAGCCCGGCAGCGACTCCTACCTCGCCTTCTTCGAGCGCCTCACCTCGGTCGACCTGCTCCACATCGACGACCTCGGCGCCGAGAAGCGCACCGACTGGGTGCTCGAGCAGCTCTACGCGCTGGTCAACGAGCGCTACGAGGACGCAGCGCTCGATGCTGGTCACCAGCAACGCAGCAAGGCAGGACGCCGTGCCGCACGAGGAGCTGGAGGACCAGATCGGCAGCACGCACCGTCTCCCGCCTAGTCGAGATCTGCGACGAGCGTGCCGCTCTTCGGCACCGACCGACGCTACGCAAGGTCGCGCTGGCCGAGCGGCTAACCCGGCACAATGCCCCGGTCATGCCAGGGCTGGTCATAGTCGGCGCCCAGTGGGGCGACGAGGGCAAGGGCAAGGTCACCGACCTGCTTGCCGAGCGCGCCGACGCCATCGTGCGCTTCCAGGGCGGCAACAACGCCGGCCACACGATCGTCCGCGACGGCGAGGAGTTCAAGTTCCACCTGATCCCCTCGGGCATCCTCTACGCCGACAAGGCCTGCGTGATCGGCAACGGCGTCGTCCTCGACCCGGCCATCCTGCTCGGCGAGATCGACGGCCTGCGGCGCCGCGGCGTCGACGTCGAGCAACCTGAAGATCTCCGCCAACGCGCACCTGATCATGCCCTACCACGTGCTGCTCGACACCGCGGGCGAGGTGAAGCTGGGCAAGCTCTCGCTCGGCACGACCCGGCGCGGCATCGGCCCCTGCTACGCCGACAAGGCCCTGCGGCTCGGCATCCGCGTCCAGGACCTGCTCGACGAGAAGATCCTGCGGACCAAGATCCGCACCGCGCTGGAGCCCAAGCAGCAGGCGCTGCGCGAACTCGGCGGTGCAGCGGCGCAAGCTGCGCAAGGAGGCGGGCGAGGGCGACAAGGAGGCGGCCGAGCAGGCGATCGACGACGCCCCCGACCCGCGCCTCGACCTGCACACGATGACCGAGGAGCACGTCAGCTTCGGCCACCGGCTCGAGCCCCACATCGCCGACACCGCCCGCCTCTGCTGGGACGTGCTCGACGCCGGCAAGACGGTGATCTTCGAGGGCGCCCAGGCGACCCTGCTCGACCTCGACCACGGCACCTATCCCTTCGTCACCTCCTCCAACCCGATCGCCGGCGCGGCGACGCGTCGGCGCCGGGGTCGGCCCGACCGACATCGACGAGGTCTGGGGCGTGGCCAAGGCCTACGCGACCCGGGTCGGCGCCGGGCCCTTCCCGACCGAGCTCGACGACGAGGTCGGCCGCCAGATGCTGGAGCAGGGCCACGAGTACGGCACGACCACCGGCCGCGAGCGCCGCTGCGGCTGGATGGACCTGGTCGCCCTGCGCTACGCGGTGCGGCTCAACCGGATGACCTCGCTGGCGATCACCAAGCTCGACGTGCTGCAGCGGCATCGACCCGCTGCGGGTCGCGGTCCGCTACCGCTCGACGCGAGGGCGCGCTGCTCGACAGCTTCCCCTACCACCAGTCGATCCTGCACTCGGCCGACACCCGAGTACGAGGAGCTGCCGGGCTTCGACGACGACATCGACGGCCTGCCGCAGCGAGGCCGACCTGCCGCCGCAGGCCCGGGCCTACCTCGACTACATCGCCGATTTCGTCGGCGTCCCGATCAGGCTCGTCGGCGTCGGGCCGGACCGCGAGCAGGTCGTCTGGCGGCGACTGAGCCGGCCGCTCAGCCGAGCGGGGTCGCCGGCAAGCGAGGCCGACCTTCCAGGCTGCCGTCTTCCGCTCATCGACATCGCGTAGACCGCTGCCGCCTTCGCCGCGGTAGATGAGGAAGGACTGTTCGCCTTCGGTGCGCAGGCTGCCGGCGTCGACGATCGTGCGTTTTCGCGCCGCAACTGCGGCCGGCAGCTGCCGGGTGAAGGCGTGGAGGATCGTCGGCGCAGCCCTTGCTCTTCAGCGCCGGAGCGCTCTGCGAGGCAAGCTGTTCGAGCTGTTTGCACCACCGACTTCGCCAGGTAGGCGCAGGCGGCGGGCCAGTCTTCCTCGGCGCGGGCGACGTAGAAGCCGTGCAGCGGCTTCGGCGCTTCTTCCAGTTCGGATTCGCTGCTCTCTTCGCCGAATTCCTGGATGCTGTTGTCGCCGCCCTTGCTGCGGAACTGTCCCGAGCCGCCGCCGGAGACCTTCGAGGGGGTGCTGACTTCGCCGGACCGCCCGAGGCTTCGCCGCTCCGATTCGCCTTCTGCTCGGCCCTGTCTGGCCCCGTTGGCCGCCGCCCTGTGCCTTGCCCTGTTGCGGCGGTGCTCGTGCTCTGCGGTCCCGGTCGAGCCGCCGCGTCGTGCTCGGAGCCAGAGCCCCCCGCAGGCGGCGAGGCTCGCCGCGGCAAAACCGCGGCCGCGAGCACCGCGATCGCCCTTGTCCCCACCCCGGTCACCGCCGAGATTGTATTGGAGACGGCATGGGTATCGCCAATCCTGTCCTCTACAGTTGCCAGGTGGCTTCAGGTAGACGCACAGCTAGGCTGAACGAGCGGCTGCCAAGGGGCCGGCACGGGTTGCCGCGGGAGGCCGTGACCGAATCCCAGCGCAGCCGCATCCTGCAGGCGATGATCGAGGTCGTCTCCGAGCGCGGCTACCCGGACACCCGCGTCGTCGACGTGATCGGCGTCGCCGGCGTCTCGCGCAAGACCTTCTACGAGCTCTTCTCCAGCAAGGAGGACTGCTTCCTCGCCACCTACGACGTCCTGCTCGGCAACCTGCTCGGCGACACGGCGAGGGGCTTCGAGTCCAAGCCGGGCGCGCCCTGGGCCGAGCGGGTCGCCGCCGGCCTGGGCGAGCTGCTCAAACACCTCGCCGAGCACCCCGACGAGGCCCGCTTCGCGATCGTCGAGGTCCTCGCCGCGGGCCCGAAGGCGCTGGCCCGCCGCGACGCCGCCCTGCGCCAGTTCACCGGCTTCCTCGACGCGGGCCGCGCCGAGACCTCGGTCGAGCTGCCCGGCATCACCTCGCTCTCGCTCGCCGGCGGCATCAACGAGCTGCTCTACAGCGAGATCCTCCACGGCGCCGCGGCGCGCCTGCCGAGCCGCCTGCCCGACCTGATGTTCTGGATCATGCTGCCCTTCCTCGGCCCCGAGGGGGCCGCCGAGGAGCGCGAGCGGACCCGGCTTTCGATGCTCGAGAGCTGAAGCCGCCCACGTTAAGGCGCTCTTTTTCGTGAATCCCCGGGTTTATCTAAAGGGCAAGGGTGGTAATTTGGCCGCTGGAGGGATTGACCAAGGCTTTCGATGGCCGGGGCTTTGACGGCCAGGCCGCAAAAGGAGAGAGATAGACCACATGCGCAAGCGTTTGATTACGACACTGGCACTGACGGCGGTACTCGCCATCGCTGTTGCCGGGATTGCGGCGGCGCAAGAAGTACCCGCCGACCATCGTCAAGGCCGGGAACCTGGTCCTGACCCTCAACGGCAGCTTCAGCCCCGACGGCGCTGCCGAAGAGCAAGCTCGCCCCGATCACGCTCAACGTCGAAGGCAAGATCGCCACCGCGGACGGCACGCATCCGCCGGCGCTGAAAGAATTCATCGTCGAAACCGACAAGAACGGCACGATCGACGTCAAGGGCCTGCCGACCTGCACCGCCGGCAAACTGCAGGCGCAGGACACCAGCCACGCGGAAGCAATCTGCAAGAAGGCGATCATCGGCAAGGGCAAGACCGACGTCGAGGTCGAATTCCCCGAACAGGCGCCGTTCATCGCCAAGAGCAAGCTGCTCGCCTTCAACGGCGGCACCAGCGGCGGCAAGACGACGATCTTCATCCACGCCTACCTCACCTCGCCGGTCTCGGCGGCGGTCGTGACGACGGTGAAGATCTCGAAAGTCCACAACGGCCGCTACGGCACGAAGTCGGTCGCCTTGATCCCGAAGATCGCCGGCGGCTACGGCTCGGTGAACTTCTTCCAGCTGACGTTCGACCGCGGCTACAAGAACACCCCGTACCTCTTCGCCAAGTGCCCGGACGGCCACCTCAACGCGCACGCCGACCTCGGTCTTCGCCGATGGCACCAAGCTCGCCGGTGACTTCGTCCGCTCCTGCACCCCGAAGGGCTAGCTGACGCTTTTCGACTCAGGACGAAATAGGGGAAGAAAGGGCGGCCTTCGGGCCGCCCTTTCTTATGCCTGCGCGGGCCGACCGGGATCAGGCCCTCGGCCTCCTGGCGCCGCTCGCCGCGGCGCAGCATGCGCCGGGTGAGGATCGCGATGCTGAGGATCGCCGTGGCGCCGAGGCTGAGCTGGACGCTGAGCAGGCCCTCGCGGGTCCAGTAGACGTCGCGCAGGTCGAGCAGCAGCGCGGCCTCGTCGAAGGTGAGGCCCATGCCGACGCCCATCGGCACCGCGAGGCGCTCCTCGAGCTCCTCGTCGTCGGTCAGCAGCGCCGCGGTCGCCGAGGCGAAGCGCGAGCAGGATGCCGGGCACGAAGTGGTGGATGTGGCGGCCGCCGACCCTGACGTTGCGAAACGGCCCCCAGCCGTCGCGGATCCCCCAGGTCGAGAGCCGACCAGGGCGAAGGAGCCGAGGAAGCCGGCGAGCAGGTTGAAGAGGACCGTTTCGCTGCGCGGCGCGTCGCTGTAGCCGCCGACGGCGACGCCGACGGTGTCGAGCGCCGCCGCCGGCGCCGCTTCGACCAGGCCCTCGCCGTCGGCCGTCTCATGGGCGCGGCGCCGCAGCATGCGGCCGAACTGGCCGGCGAGCACCGCGCCGGCACCGCCCAGCGCCACCGCGGCGAGGCCGACGGTCGCCCGCTCCGAGCGCGCCCAGCCGAACCGCGTCCGGGCCCGGGCGCGTCGGGTGAGCCGAGTTGGCAGGCGACGCCGAGCGTCACGCTCGCGCAGCCTAGACGACGGAGCGGCTAGCTTCTCCTCGGTGATGATCGTCTTCACCGAGGCGACGGTGCCGTCGGCGAGCTCGATCTCGACCATGTGGGTGCCGATCTCGCGGATCGGCTGCTCGAGCCGGACCTTGCGCTGGTCGATCCGCAGGTCGCGCGCGTCGCGGATCGCCTCGACGATCTCCTTCGGCGCCGACCGAGCCGAACAGCTTGCCGTCCTCGCCGGCCCGCTGGTGGATCGTCAGCACGGTCTTCGAGAGCAGCGAGGCCGCCTCGCTCTTCGCGCTCGGCGCCGCTCTTGCTCGGCCTTCTCGGCCGCCTCGCGGCGCCGCTGCGCCTCCTCGAGCGCGCCCGGGGTCGCCGGCATGCGGCCAGCTTGCGCGGGATCAGGTAGTTGCGCAGGTAGCCCGGGGCGACGTCGATCGGGTCGCCGCGCCGGCCGAGCTTCTCGACGTCCTCGAGCAGAATCGCCTGCGCCATCGGGCCCTACCGCTCTCCGACGTAGGGCAGCAGCGCGATCTCGCGCGCCCGCTTGACCGCGACCGAGAGCTGGCGCTGGTGCTTGCGCGAGAGCCCGGTCACCCGCCGGCCGCGGGTCTTCCCCTTGTCGGAGAGGAAGCGGCGCAGCAGGTTGAGGTCCTTGTAGTCGACTGCCTCGGAGTTGATCCGCGTGTATTTGCGCGGACGCATGCGGTCGGGTCTCGCCGACCGCGCCGGTGTCCGCCGTCGCGTTGCCGGGCGATCGGGCGCGATCCTCGCTCGTCTGGCTCCTTGGTCCTGCGGCATACGCGAGCCGGGGATCCTACAGGCCGATCGCCCGGCCTGCGCGAGCCGGCTCGGCCGTCGACGCCGGCGGCCTAGAAGGGGATGTCGTCGTCCCCGCCGCCACCGCCGGCGCGCCGCGGCTCCCTCGAAGTCCGAGGTGTCGGCCGGGACGTCGCTGCTCGGGGCTGAAGCCGCCGCCTTGCCGCCGCTCTGCCGCCGCCGCCCGGAGCCGTCGCGCGAGCCGAGGAACTGGACCGAGTTGGCGATGATGCTGACCTTCTGACGTTTGCCGCTGCCGTCTTTGGCCTCCCACTCGCGCCAGTCGAGCCGGCCTTCGACCGCCACCGGCCGGCCCTTGGAGAGGTAGTTGGCGCAGTTCTCGCCCTGCGCGCCCCAGACGGTGACGTCGAAGTAGTTGGGCTTGTCGACCCACTCGCCGCTCTGCCCGTCCTTGCGGCGGCTGTTGACCGCGACCCGCAGCTCGCAGACCGGCGTCCCGCCGCCGGTGTGCGCAGCTCGGGGTCCCGGGTCAGGTTCCCGGTGATGACCACCACGTTCACGTTCGAAGCTGCCACGGCTCTCACTCCTCTGAGTTCGCTTGTCTGCGACTCCAGTCTAAGAGCGGCGAGCGGCGCGACTCTCGCCCCTGGCAGCCGCAATCTCCGCAGAATCAGGCCGGCGGGCTAAACCGAGCGGCGCGGGCTCGACTCGTCGGCCGCTACGTCGGCGGGCGCGGCGGGCTCTGCGCCGGCTCGGCGCGCTGCGGCAGGTCTCGGCCGGCGCGGCGCTGCCGCTGCCGGGCTCGCGGGTGCGTCGCTCGGCCTCGACGTCGCGCATCGCTCGGCGGTGCTGACCGTGGGACGGCCTGCGGGCCGCGGTCGCGCGAGGCGCCGGCGCCGGGGTCGGCACCGCGGGCGGCACCATCACCGGCGAGCTCGGGTCGACCTTGAAGATGCGGAAGCGCAGCACGCCGTCGGCGATCTTCAGGTTGTGGTCGAGCTCGTCGAGCAGCTCGCTCGGCGCCTCGAAGCGGAACCAGCGGTAGTCGGCCTCGTTGCGCGGTCGATCTCGTAGGCCATCTTGCGCAGGCCCCAGTTGTTCTCGTGCTTGAGCGTCCCTTCGCCCTCGATCGTGCTCGCGCGCCTCCTGCGCGCAAGCGCGTCGCGGGCAGGCGCGTCCGCGGCCCGGGTCCAGCATCAGAACAAGCTCGTATTCGCGTGCGTGCTGCCAAAGCGGCGAAGGACTATAGCGGCGGAGGGGCGGTTGACCCCGGGCGGGGGCGGGGCGTCGGGTGCCACTCCCCGCTCAACGTTTTCGGTGGAGAGGCCGTCAGCTGGCGCGGTCGAGCTCACGACGAAAAAGTACAAGCCGCGGGAGCGGCACCCGACGCCCCACCTCAGTGCGGCGCGAACTCAATTGACCCATCCGCCGGCTGAGTCGGTGCTGGCTGAGGCGACGGAGCGCTTACGGGCGGAGCTTCTGGAGCTGGTGCTGGAGCGAGCGCCGACGGGGCGGTTGCTTCCGGAGCTTGGGTTGGTGCCGGCGGTGGCGAGGGCGCGGTGCGCTTGGGCTTGTGCCGACTGGGCGAATGTTTGACCCGCTTCCTCTTCGGCCGCTTGCGCACGGGTTCGGGCTTCACAACGCTGGACCGGCGCAGCTTCCACGTGCGGCAGCCCCACATCAGCCGGCACCGGCGGCAGGCTCCGGAGGCTTCAGCAAGCTTGGTGCCATGCGCAGCGCCAGCAGCAACCCTGCCGCGACAAGGAGGACCAGCCCAGCCTGCGACCAGCGAATCCGGAGGTTCATACCCCAGCTAAGGCGCTCAGATCGAGGAGTTCTCCCCCGCGGATTGAGAAAAGGGCGTCGGTGCGTGTCTCCCGGACACTCAAGAGCGGCCTCCCGGCCGCTCGTCCGGGAGACACGCAGCCGACGCCCTCTACCCAACCCGCCTCGCGCAACTCCCCGATGTCCGCCAGCTGATCGTCGACCCAATCCCCGGGATTGCGGGAGAAGACGATCTCCTTGCAGGTGCTCCGCCCGCACCCTCCGCTCCTCCGGGTCCATCGTCAGCGCCCGGTAGATCGCGTCCGCCTGCTCCTGGATGTCGAAGGGGTTGACCGAGAGCGCGCAGTCGGCCGAGCTCCTCGTGGGAGCCGGTGTTCTCGGAGAGCATCAGCACGCCGTCGCGGGTGTTGACCGCCGGCGCCTCCTTGGCGACCAGGTTCATCCCGTCGAAGAGCGAGTTGACCATCAGCAGGTCGAAGTGCTTGTAGCGGGCGACCGCCTCGGGGAAGTTCTCGTAGATCTTGAGGTCGATCGGCATCCAGTCGGTGGTGCCGTGGCGGTGGTTGACGACGGCGACCAGCGCCTCGATCCGCTCCAGGTACTCGGCGTACTCGGGCACGTCCTGGCGCGAGGGCTGCAGGTGGGCGATGAAGGTGACCTGTTCGCGGAACTCCGGGTGCTGGGTGAGGAAGGTGTCGAAGGCGGTGAAGCCGCGCAGCACGTTCTTGGAGAGGTCGGCGCGGTCGACGCGGATGATCAGGTGCTTGCGCCGCCGCTCCAGCACCTCGCGCTCGGCCTCCGCCACCTCGCGGCGATTCCGCCGCCCGCCGCAGCCGCTCGGCGTCGATCGAGAGCGGGTAGGCGCGGGCCAGCGTCTCCCCACCGGCGTGGTGGACGACCCCGCTCGACGTAGTCGACGTCGGCCTCCAGCAGTTCGTCGCAGCAGCGGATGAAGTTGATGCAGTAGGCGTGGGTGTGGAAGCCGATGATGTCGTTGGCCAGCATGCCGCGGAAGATCGCCTCGCGGATGCGGCCCGGCAGGATGCGCCAGCTGTCGGGCTGCGACCAGGGGATGTGGACGAAGTGGTGGAGGAAGGCGTCGGGGCGCGCGGCGCGGATCATCCCCGGCGCCGTGTAGAGGTGGTAGTCGTGGAGCATCACCAGCGGCCGCTCGCGGCCCTCGATCTGGCCCAGCACCGCGTCGGCGATGTCCGCGGTTGACCGCCTGGTAGCCGAAGTCCCAGGCGTCGAGCTCCTCCTGGCGGATGTCGGGCGCGTTGGAGAGGTCCCAGAGGTAGTGCTGGATGAACCAGAGGATCGGGTTGGCGATCACGTTGTAGAAGCGGTCGTAGGCCTCGGCGTCGCTGCCGACCAGCAGCACCCGGTAGTCGATCCCGTCGATCGAGAGCTCGACCGGCCCGCCGCGCTCCTCGGAGACGGCGACGTCCTCGTCGGTCATCGCCGAGGCGATCCAGAGCGCGTCGCGGTGGGAGACGAGCCCGGAGAGCGCGGTGACCAGGCCGCCGCCGCCGCGCTGCACCGTGCGCTCGCCGCTCTCGTCGCGCTCGAACTGCGCCGGGCCGCGGTTGGAGACGATGATCAGCGGGTCGGCGTGTCAGGCACGGCCATCCCGTGGCCGCAGCCTACCCCGACCGCTTCACGCGAGTTCATGTGTCCAGCTCGGTGAGCAGCTCGAGCCAGTCGCGCAGCAGGCGCGGCGAGAGGAACTCGTGGCGGGCGTGTTCCTTGCCCGCCCGCCCGAGGCGCTTGCCCAGCTCGGGGTCGGCGAGGATCTCGAGGCAGCGCTGCGCGCACTCGCTCGGCGGAGTCGACCAGGAAGCCGCCCTCGCCGTCCTCGATCTGCAGCGGGATGCCGCCGACGTTGCCGGCGATCGTCGGCCGTCCCTTCCAGAGCGCCTCGGTGACGGTCAGCCCGAAGCCCTCGCGGATCGACTTCTGCAGGCAGACGTCGGACTGCGACTGGAAGGCGTTGACCTCGATCGCGCCGACGTTGTTGAGGTTGTTGAGGATCTTGATGTCGGGGTCGCCGTCGGCGTACTCGAAGGTCTGCTGGAAGAACTCCCAGCCCTCGGGGTCGTCGGTCGCCATCGAGCCGACCAGGGCGAGCTGCGCCTCCGGCACCTCCTCGGTGACGTCGCGGTAGGCGTCGATCACCCCCATCGGGTCCTTCCAGGGGTCGAAGCGCGAGACCTGGGTCATCAGCGGCCGGTCGACGTCGATCCCGAACTGGTTGCAGACGAAGGCGGCGTCGTCGGGCGAGAAGGCCATGTTCTTCGGCGAGAGCGGGTCGATCGCCGGCGGGATGATGCTGCACCCCGTTGTGGCCGTTGACCCCCTGCGGCACGTAGGCGGGCATGTGCCAGACGGTCGCGTCGTATTCCTCGATCATCGGCAGCAGGCGGGCGATCGGCGCCGGGTTGGGCTCGGAGAGGTCGATGTGGCAGCGCCAGATCCAGTTGCGGCCCTTCTCCTGGGCGCCGCGGCGCAGGCCGATCGGCTGCGGGTCGTGGACGATCGATCGTGTCCCACTCGCCCTGCAGCCCCTCGGCGTTGATCGCGTTGATCTCGTCGAACAGCGCCCACTGCTCCGTCGCTCAGCGTCTCCTCGGCGCCCTGCAGCGAGTTGTGGAGGAGCTTGGTCGCGTTGAAGAACTCCTCCTTGCCGAAGATCACGTGCCAGTGGGCGTCGAGGCCGATGTCGCGCATCAGCGGCACGATCGTGTAGAGGATCTCCGAGACGCCGCCGCCGAACGCGGTGGCGCTGACGTGGAGGACGCGCTGCCCCTTCGAGCGGCTCGGCCAGCTCGCGGATCCGCTCGATCAGCTCCTTGCCGGCGATGTGGGTGTAGTCGGCGAGGGACTTCTGGCCGAGGGAGACTTCCTGAAGCATCGCGGGAGTTCTACAGGTCGGCGGCCGGCGGTGCGACGGCCGGTCAGCCTTCGAGCCGCTGTCGGGGCGCTTGCCGAGGGTGACCTCGACGTCCTCTTCGCGTTGCCGTCGCGGAGGATCTCCAGCGTCACCGTGTCCCCCGGCTGGAACGCGGAGATGATGCGGGCCAGGTCTTCGGGCCGACGACCTTGTGGCCGTCGACCGAGAGGATCACGTCGCCGCCGGTCCGGTACGGGCAGCCCTGGAAGTGGATCTTCCCGTCGCCGCCGCTGAGCCCGGCCTCGTCGGCCGGGCCGCCGGGGACGACTTCGGCGAGCAGGCCGCCGTAGTCGGTGTCGAGGCCGAGCTTCTCGGCGAGCTGCGGGTAGAGCGCCTGGGTGGAGACGCCGATGTAGGCGTATTCGGCCTTCGCCGTCCTCCTCGAGCTGGGCGATCGAGCGCTTCACCGCCGAGATCGGGACCGCGAAGCCGACACCGGAGTTGGAGCCGGATTCGGTCTCGATCTGCTGGTTGATGCCGACCACCTCGGCGCCGGCGTCGAGCAGCGGGCCGCCCGAGTTGCCGGGGTTGATCGAGGCGTCGGTCTGGATCGCTCCCTCGATCTGGAACTGGGTCAGCGATTCGACCGAGCGGTCGGTCGCCGAGATGACCCCGACCGAGAGCGAGTGCTGCTCGCCGAAGGGGCTGCCGATCGCCGCCACCGGCTGGCCGACGACGAGGTCGTGGTCGTCGCCGAGCTCCAGCGGGTGCAGGTCGAAGCCGTCGGGGTCGACCTTCGAGCAGGGCGACGTCGGCGAAGGGGTCGAAGCCGACGATCTTCGCGCGGAGACGACGTTGCGGTCGGGGAACTCGACGAAGACGGCCTTGGCGGGCTTGCGGCTGCCGCCGCGATTCGTCGGTGACGACGTGGGCGTTGGTGACGATGCCTGCCGTCGGTGTCGAGGACGAAGCCGGAGCCCTCGGCGCGCGCCGTCGCTCGAAGATCGAGCGGATCGTGACCACGCCGGGCGCGGCCTCGCGGTAGACCTTGGCGGCGTCGAAGCCGTCGCTCGGCGGTCTGCACGATCACCTGCGGCGGCGCTTGCGCGACCGTCGCCGTGCCGTCGCCGGGCCGCCGCCGTGCTCGCTCGCCGCCGGAGCGCCGCCGCAGCCCGCGAGCAGCGCCAGCGCCAGGCAAGCGCCGCGACCAGGGCGCGGATGTCGCGCCTCACGCGTGCGCCTCGGACTGCAGCGCGGGGCGGCGGCAGCGGCACCTCGGCCGGGCGGGCAGGTCGAGCGTGAAGGCGGTGAAGCGTTTGTTCGAGGTGATCGAGATCCGGCCCCTGCATCCGCTGCGCGAGCTCGCGGGCGATCGCCAGGCCGAGGCCGGAGCCGCCGCCGGTTTCGGCGGTGTAGAAGCGCTCGAAGATCCGCCCCTGGACGCGCTGGGGTATGCCCGGCCCTTCGTCGGAGACGGTCAGCTCGACGCGGCGGTTGACGGAGTTGGCGGTCACGGTCACCTTGGTGCCCTCGGGGGTGTGGGTGAGGGCGTTGTCGAGCAGGATACGGATGATCTGGCGCACCCGCTCGGGGTCGGCGCGGGCGATCACCGGGCGGCTCGGGCGGCGCAGCTCCAGCCGCGAGCCGTGCTGGTCGGCGCGCGGGCCGAACTCGCGCGCGACGTCGCGGGCGAGCGCGCTGAGGTCGACGGTGTCGGCTCTGCATCGACGATCGCGCCGGCGTCGAGCTGGGAGAGGTCGAGCAGGTCGGTGGTCAGCTTGGTCAGGCGCTCGATCTGCTCGCGCATCGTGTGCACGAACTCGGCCCGCTCCTCGGGGCTCGGGTCCTCGTCCTCGAGCAGCTCGACGAAGCCGCCGAGGCTGAAGATCGGCGTGCGCAGCTCGTGCGAGGCGTTGGCGACGAACTGTTTGCGGGCGCCGTCGAGCTCGGCCAGGCGGCGCTGCATTTCGTTGAAGGTGCGGGCGAGCTTGCCGAGCTGGCCGGAGGAGTCGACCGGGATGCGGCTGCCGAAGTCGCCGTCGGCGATCTTGCGGGCGGCGTCCTCGAGGCGGCGTGATGCTGCCGGCCGACGACGCTGGGCGCTGTAGATAGCCGATCGCGAGCGCGCGATCAGGATCGCGAACAGGCCGCCGACGCGATCTCGTGCTTGACCCGCCGAGCCGCTGCGGCGCCTTCGATCGCGACGACCCAGACGTAGATGACGACGCGGTGCCGAGACGGCGATCGCCAGCGCGGTCCTGGTCATCCGTTGCCGAGCGGAGCGCCTGACCGGCGCAGGTTCCTCATTCGTTGAAGCGGTAGCCGACGCCGCGCACCGTGAAGAGGAACTCGGGCTTTTTCGGCTCGCTCTCGAGCTTCTCCCGCAGGTGGCGGATGTGGACGTCGACGGTGCGCGGGTCGCGGTACTCGGAGTCGCCCCAGACGTGCTCGAGCAGGGTCTCGCGGCTGAGCACGCGGCCGGGCGAGCGGGCGAGGGCGCCGAGGATCTCGAACTCGACGTAGGTGAGGCGGACCTCCTCGCCGCGCAGGGTGACCATGCGGCGGCCGAAGTCGATCTTCAGGTCGCCGTGCTCGATCGACTCCTCCTCGAGCGGCGTCGCCGACCATCCGCGAGCGGCGCAGGGCGGCCTTGACCCGGCTGCGGAACTCGCGCATCGAGAAGGGCTTGGTGATGTAGTCGTCGGCGCCGACCTCGAGGCCGGCGACCTTGTCGGTCTCGCTGCCCTTGGCGGTCAGCATGATGATCGGCACCTGGCTGCGCGAGCGCAGCTGGCGGCAGACCTCGACGCCGTCGAGCTTGGGCAGCATCAGGTCGAGGATGACGAGGTCGAAGCGCGCCTCGTCGAAGCGCTCGCAGGGCTTCGCTGCCGTCCTGGGCGCCGGTGACGTGGTAGCCGTCCTTGCGCAGCGGGTAGCTGAGCAGGGTCTGGATCGACTGCTCGTCGTCGACGAGGAGTATGCGCGTCGACCCGTTTGGCATAGATGCAGGGTATCCGGGGTATCGTCCAGACCGACGAGGCTCTGCTCTGGACAAATGTGCGAGTACCAAGATACTAAGGATCTCGGGTCAGAGAGCCGATATGAGACGCAGCATGCAGCCGCGACAGCTGAAGAGCCTGGTCGAGACCGGCCATTACAAGCCCGAGCCGGCGCTGATCGCGGAGGCGATGCTGCAGGCGGCGCGGCGTCCGCGAGCTGCTGGCCGAGAGCCCCGCCGCTCATGCCAGCTGGTCGAATCCCGCCGGCTCCAGCAGCCGGCCGCCGGGCAGCCTGATCTCGACCCCCTCGCCGGCGACGACCTCGCCGATCCGGGTCAGCGCGATTCCCTCCGCTCGCGGACGGCCTCAGCGGCCTCCAGGTCGAGCCGCCTCGGCCGGGATCGCCGCCAGCAGCTCGTAGTCCTCGCCGCCCGAGACGGCCAGCTCGCAGCGGATCGCGCCCGACGGCGCCCGCGACCTCGGCGACCCCCGGCGGCGAGCGGCAGCGCCTCGGCCTCGATCCTCAGGCCGACCCCGCTGGCTCGCGGCGAGATGGCCGGCGTCGCCGCCCGAGCCCGTCGCTGAGGTCGATCATCGCCGTCGCCCCGGCCGCGGCGAGGGCGCGCCCGGCCGCCAGCCGCGGCGTCGGCTCGAGCTGCCGCGCCGCGCAGCCGCTGCGGCGGCTTGTCGGCCTGTCGGAGCGGCAAGGCGGTCAGCTCGAGGCGCGGTCTTCGAGCAGCAGCAGGCCGGCCGCGGCGCCGCCGATCTCGCCGGTGAGGACGAGCGCGTCGCCGGGCCGGGCGCCGCGCGCGGCGTGACCAGAGCGGCTCGGGCGCCGGCGCGTGGCCGACCACGGTGACCGCGAGGCGAGAGCCGGCGCGCGGGTGACGTCGCCGCCGGCCAGGGTCGTCCCGGTCGCCGCGGCCAGCGCCGACCATCCCGTCGAGCAGCTCGAGGCAGCCGTCCTCGTCGAGGTCGGGCGGGACGCCGAGGACGACGTAGGCCTCGCCGGCCTCGGCGCCCATCGCCGCCAGGTCGGAGAGGGCCGTGGCCAGCGCCTTGTGCGCCGATCTGGCCGAGGGTCGCCGGTCGCGGCGGAAGTGGACGCCCTCGACCAGGGCGTCGACCGAGGTCGCGGTGGCGCCGCCGGGCACGGTGACCGCGGCGTCGTCGCCGGAGCCGAGGCTGGACACGCGGCCGGCAGCGGGCAGCCGTTCCCGTACCCGCGCCAGCAGCTCGAACTCGCCCATGCCGCCCATTGTCCACTCACTCTAGTCCGCTCACTAAGGTGCGGACGCTACGTGGAGCGCGAGCCGAGCCACTTCTACACCGCATCGGCGAGGCGGGCGCGCGGTTCGGCACGCAGCCGCCGCGCAGCAAGCGCGTGCGGCTGGCGATCCAGCTCGGCGATCGCCATCCTCGTCTTCGGCTTCCTCGTCCTCACCGTGGTCAACCAGTGGTCGGAGATCAAGGACAAGGGCGTCCACTTCCACGTCCTCTGGCTGATCCCGGCCTTCGTCGTCCTGCCGGTCTTCTACGTCGCTCAGCGCCCTCGGCTGGGACCTGATCCTGCGCTTCCTCGGCTACCGGATCGGCGCCGGGCGGGCGCAGGTCGCCTGGGGGCAGCCGATGCTCGCGCGCTACGTGCCGGGCAGCGTCCTCTACGTGCTCGGCCGGGTGCTGCTCTCCGAGCGAGCGGGGGTGCCGCGGCGGATGACGGTCGCCAGCATCGTCTACGAACAGGCGATCTGCGGCGACCTCGGCGATCATCTTCGCCGCCTACTTCCTCATCGCCCACCCCGACCTGCAGGGCCAGCCGCTGCGCTGGGCGTTCCTGCTGCTGATCCCGCTGGCGATCGTCGCTCCTGCACCCGCGCGTCTTCGGGCCGCTGGCCAACCGGGTGCTGCGCGCCTTCGGCCGCGAGCCGCTGCCGGCGGTGATCTCGCTGCGGCGGGGTGATCGGCCTGCTCGCCTTCTACACGCTCAACTGGGGCGTGATCGCGGTCGGGATCTACTGCGTCGCCCGCTCGGTCAGCACGATCCCGCCGGCGAGATGCTCACCGTCGGCTCCGCGCAGGCGCTCGGCTACGTGGCCGCGCTGGCGACCCTGGTCGCCCCGGCCGGGCTCGGCATCCGCGACGCGGTCTTCGCCTGGGCCGTGAAGGGCGGCGGTGCCGGGCGACAGCTTCGCGGTCGGCTCGCTGATCGCGATCGTCGTGCGCGGCGTGCTGACGGTGGTCGAGATCCTTTACGTGGGCATCGTGACGGCGCTGGGCCGGCGCGAGGGCTGGTCCATCCACACCGGGGTTTCCATCCCTCACCTGAGGAGGAGCGGGCAGTGTCTAGAGGGGGATCCGGGCTCCGAGCTGGTACGCCGTCAAGCCGAGGACGAGGAGCTGGAGGGGGCGGTCCCGGGAGAGGGCGGCAGGGGAAGGGGCCAGATCAGGTACCAGGGCAGGAGCCAGGCGGTGGCGAGGAGGAGGCCGGCGTGGCCCAGGCGGCGGCCCGCAGCCAGTCGCCGCCGCGCCAGGTCCAGGCGAGGAGGTAGGCGACGAGAGCTCACATATATATAGAGCGAGGCGCCGGCTCGGGCGATGTCGCTGTCGAGCCCGGTGAGGCGGGCGAGCGGTGATCGGGACGCTCATGTGGCTCGTTTTGCCCTGGTTCTCGCCGGCGACGCCCGAGCGACGTCGAGCCAGTGCCAGGCCGAAGGCGGCCAGGCGACGAGCGCCAGCAGCGCGAAGGCCGCCGCGGCCCCGAGCAGAAGGCGCCGGCGGCGCAGCGGGCCCCGAGCAGGGCGAAGGGCGCGGCGAAGGCGCCCGAGGCCTTGATTCCCGCGGCGAGGACGAAGGCTGCGCCGCCGGTCGCCTCGGCGGCGCCGAGCGCGGCCGGCGACGCCGAGCATCGCGAGCAGCATCGCCAGCGCCGTCGTTGTGGGGGCCGCCGACGACGTGGACGAGGACGAGCGGGTTGAGCCCGACGAAGGCGGCCGCGCGCAGCGGCTCGACTCCGCGGGACGGGGCGAGGCGGGCGACGAGCGCGGCGAGGGCGAGGGCCGCGCCGCGGCGCTCGAGCTTCAGGACGCAGATCGACGAGCCCACCGAGAGCCAGGCGAGCGGGTAGGTCGCCAGGGTGAACAGCGGGCCGTAGGCGCTGGTCGACGCCCTTCCAGTCGACATGATCGAAGACCGCGTCCGGCGGGAGCCGCGCGCGGGGTCGTGACGTAGGGGTCGAGGCCGTGCATGGCGCCGAGCCGCGCGTAGTCGATGTAGCTGTAGACGTCGTGGGAGAGCAGCGGCGGGGTCAGCGCGAAGAGGACGACGAGCACGACGATCGCGACCCAGATCGCCCGCGCGCCCGATCCGCGGCGCGGCCCAGAGGACACCGAGGTAGGCGACGAAGCCGACCCAGATCAGGACGAAGGCCGCCCCGGCGCTGACGGTCAGCGGCTAGCCGCCTTCGGGGCCGGCCGGCGCTTTCGTGCCCGCCGCCGATCCCGACGCCCGCCGCCCGAGGCTTCGGGGTCGGGCGGCGGCGGCGGCGGGGCGGCACGTACGGTTCCTGGCCGACCCCCGGCGCGTAGGCGTTCGGGTCATAGCCGCCGACGTAATCCTGCCCCGGCAGTTCGCCCTTCTCGCCGCGGGCCGGCGTCGGCGATCGAGTCGCCGGTCGGCCCGCCGCGCGTGAAGCGGCCGTAGAACGGCGCCCAGACGATCGGCTTCTTCGGTTCGCTGAAGGTCTCGCAGGGGATTTCGCCGTTCGAGTAGACCGAGTGCCAGATTTCGGCCGGGAAGGTGCCGCCGAAGACGGAGATCCCGTGGACGCTGGTCATTTCGATCTCGTTCGACTGCGGGTAGCCGACCCAGACCACGGTCGAGAGGTTGGGCTGGTAGCCGGCGAACCAGGCGTCGGTGAGGCGGTCGGTGGTCCCGGTCTTTCCCGCCTGGCCTTCGCAGCCCGTGTAGGCGGCGGTGCCGGTGCCTTCGGTGATGTTGTCGTGCAGGAGGCGGGTCACCTCGTAGGCGACCGCTTCCGAGACGACCCGCCGCGGGTCGGGCTTCTCGGGCTCGCTCGACCCGCCCGCCGGGGAAGACGACGCGGCGGATCGCGACCGGGTCGCGGCGGATGCCGCCGGCGGCGAGGGTCGCGTAGGCATTCGACCATCTCGAGCGGCGAGACGCCGACCCGCAGGCCGCCGATCCCCTCCGCCGGGATCCCGTCGAGCGGGCTGATGATCCCCATCGAGTGCGCCGTTTCGGCGACCTGTTCGGGCCCGACGTCGAGGTCGAGCTGGGCGAAGACGGTGTTGTCGGAGGCGACGGTCGCCTGCTGGAGGTTGACCGACCCGAGGTAGCCCTCGTCGGCGGTGTGCACGTCCCAGTGGCCCCACCGGCCCGTGTCGATGCTCAGCGGTTTGGAGACGTAGTAGGTCGAGTAGGGGTCGACGCCCTGCTTCAGCGCCGTGGTCAGGACGAAGGTCTTGAAGGTCGAGCCCGGCTGCCTGTGCCCCTGGGCGGCGAGGTTGAACTGGCTGCTGTCGTAGCTGGAGCTGGAGACCATCGCCCTGATCCAGCCGTTGCGCGGGTCGATCGAGACGAAGGCCGAGGAGGGGTCTTCTTCGTAGGGGAGCGCCGAGCGCATCGCTTCGATCCCGACCTCGCTGCAGCTTCGGGTCGATCGTCGTGTAGACGTCGAGGCCCCCCTGGCGCACCGTGTTCACGCCGTAGGCCTCGATCAGCTTGTCCTGGACGTAGTCGAAGAAGTAGGGCTGGCGGTGCTCGAAGAAGCCCTTGGCGACGTCGAGGCCGAGGCCGCTGTCCTCGGCCGCCGCCGCGCTCGGCGCCGGAGACGTAGCCGAGGTCGGCCATCTTCGCCAGCACCTCGTTGCGCCGCTCGCGGGCGCCGCGCCGGGTTGAGGATCGGGTTGTAGTCGGTCGGCGCCTGCGGCAGGCCGGCCAGCAGCGCCGCCTGGGCCAGGCTCAGCTTCCAGACCGGCTTGCGAGAAGTAGATCCGCGAGGCCGCCTGGACGCCGACCGCGGTGCTGCCCTTCGACCGTCCCGTAGGAGGCCGTGTTCAGGTACTGGCCGAGGATTTCGTCCTTCGAGTGGCGCTTGGAGTACTCGACCGCCAGCTGCGCCTCGATGATCTTGCGTTCGAGGTCGTCGCTCGGGGTTGGGGATGCAGAGGTTGCGGACGAGCTGCTGGGTGATCGTCGAGCCGCCCTCGACCGCTTCGCCGGCTTCGAGGTCCTTGACCGCCGCGCGCAGGATCGCTTCCGAGTCGACCCCGCCGTGCTCGTAGAAGCGCTCGTCCTCGATCGCGATCGTCGCCTGGCGCAGCTCCTGCGGCATCCGCTCGAGCGCGACCGGGGTGCGCGCCTCGTCGGAGGCGACGATCCCGAGCTTGCTCGCCGTCGCCGGCGTAGAGGACCGAGTTGCCGCCTTCCTCGACCGGTTTGCAGGAGGAGAGCGAGGGCGCGTCGGCGGCGACGTCGAGCACCCAGGAGGTGACCCCGATCGCGAGCGCCGCGATCAGGGCGAGGACGGCGCCGGCGACGAACAGCACCTTGCTGCGAGCGCCGCCGCGGCGCCGGTTGCGTCGGCGGCTCCGCTGGCTCATCGTCGGAAAGGGTACCCAGCGCCGAGCGCCGCTCAGGCCTGCGTGTCTCCGGTCGAGAGGTTGTGGAGGATGCCTTCGACCAGCAGCTGGTTGGGGATGACGATCGTCGCTCTCGTCCCCGGGGTTGACGTAGGTGTAGGAGAGGGTGATGTCGATGACCCGGCCGCTGACTTCCTCGAACTCGATCCGGTCGCCGATCTTGATCGGCTGGGCGACCGCGAGCTGAACCCCGGCGACCATGTTGCCGATCGTGTGCTGGGCGGCGAAGCCGACGATCGCCGCCAGCACCGCGGTCGAGGCGAGGATCCCGGCGGCGAGCTTCTGCAGTTCGGTGAACTGGGCGATCGCGATCGCGGCGACGATCACGACGACGACCAGGATCAGCGAGGCGGCGCAGGAAGCGCAGCCTCGTCTTGGTCGAGCGCGAGACCTGGGAGACTGCCGGCGACATGGAGGCAAAACTACCTACCGCGGCGCCACCGGACGCGATTCCCGGGAAGCCGGACTTCCCCTATACGAACTGGGGCCCGTGGCTCGCCGCTGCTCGGCGTGCTGCTGGCGCTGGGCACGGCGATCGTGCTCTCGGTGCCGATCGCGATCGTCGACAACCCGCGGCGCAGAGGCGAACCTGAGCTCAGCAGCACCGCGCTGGCGCTGGCGCAGCTGGCGCAGGAGCTCGAGCTTCCTCCTGGTTCCCTTCGCGCTCGCCGCCAGCAAGGGCGCGACCGTGCCGCGAGGCGATGCCCGCCGCCTCGGCCTGCGGCGGTTCCAGCCCTCGGCGCTGAAGTGGATGGGCGCGGCGATCGGCATCTACCTCGCTCTTCGTGATCGCTCTACGTGGCGATCGTCGGCGAACCCGAACAGGACGACTTCGCCGACGACCTCGGCGCGCTCCCGGTCCAGATCCTGCTGATCGCGATCGCGGCGCCGATCGGCGAGGAGGTCTGCTTCCGGGGCATGCTCTTCGGCGGCCTCCGCGAGCGGCTGCCGCTGTGGGCGGCGGCGCTGATCAGCGGCCGCGATCTTCGGCGCGCCTGCACGTACCACGGGGATCTCGGTGGTGCCGCCGCTGATCGCCTTCGGCTTCCTGCTGGCGCTCGTCTACGAGAGGACCGGCTCGATCGTGCCCTGCATTCTGCTCCACATGCTGAACAATTCCGTCGCCCTGCTGGCCAGTAGCATCCCGCGCCGTGAAGCGCCTCCTCCTGACCGCCCTGGCCCTCTCCGCGGCCGCTCTCGCTCCTGCCCGGCCGCGGCCGGCCGCGGCGCCGCCGAAGCACGCGCCACGAGCCGAAGGGCCCGCGAGCGCGCGACGGTGAAGATCCGGGTCGGCCACCTGCACGGCGGCAGGGCGCAGATCATGAGCACCGTGCCGGTGACCGGCTCGGTGAAGCCGTTCGTTCCCGGCCAGAGGGTCGAGGTCACCTTCTACCTCAACGGCCAGCCGCCTCGAGACGCAGAAGGTGCAGGTTCGCAGGGCGACGGCGCGGCAGCGTTCCGGGCCGCGGATCCGGATCGAGGAGGCGGGCAAGTACGCGGCCGCGCCCAGCTCCCCGCCAGCAAGGCCCTGCGCGGCGACACGACGTCGCGCAAGAGCTGGCGGGTCAGCTTTCCCGCGCTGCACGAGGGGCAGTGCGGCGAGGTCGTGATCGGCTTCAAGAAGGCGATGCGGAAGATGGGCTACATCGCCAACAGCGGCCGCTGCTTCGGCGGCAAGACCGGCCGCGGCGTGCTCGCCTACCGCAAAGTCAACGGGATGGCGCGCAGCGCCCGCGCCGGCAAGGGCCTGGTCAAGCGCGCCTTCGCCGGCAAGGGCGAATACGAGGTCCGCCACCCGGACGCGGGCGAACACGTCGAGGCGCCGCTCTCCAAGCAGGTGCTCGTCTTCGCCAAGGGCGACAAGCCGTTCGCCGTCTACCCGGTCTCCTCCGGCAAGTCCTCGACCCCGACGGTGACCGGGCACTTCACCTTCATCAGGCAGGAACCGGGCTACAACGCGCACGGCATGTACTACTCGTTCTACTTCTACGGCGGCTACGCGGTGCACGGCTACGAATCGGTTCCCGACTACCCGGCGAGCCACGGCTGCATCCGCACCTTCATCGCCGACCAGCCCGAGATCTACGAACGCATCAACTTCGGCGAGAGCATCTTCGTCTTCTGAGGGGAGCTGAGACGCGTGATAGGCGAGCGGGCGCTAAGGGCAATCCTCGCGATCATCGCCGCCTACCACGTCGTCACCGGCCTGATCGCGCTGGTCGCCCCCGACACCTTCTTCGACCAGATCGGCCACTACGGGATCGAGAACTCGCACTACGTCGGCGACGTCGGCGCCTTCCTGCTCGCCTTCGGCGTCGCGGTCGGGATCGCCGTCGTGCGCCCGGCCTGGCGGGCGCCGCTGCTCTGGCTGGGGGCGCTCTGGTACGGCTTCCACGCGATCAACCACGCCTTCGACACCGGCGAAGCGAAGAGCGAGGCGCGCGGCTGGACCGACACGCTGCTGATCGCCTTCGGCGCCTTCGCCTCGGCCTGGCTGGCGCGCGTCTCGGAACGGCTTGCGGGGAACGCGGGCAGGGGAGCCTGAGACGCAGGAGGTAGGGCATGAAGGTGTTCGTCGCGGGAGCGAGCGGGGCGATCGGCCGGCCGCTGGTGCGGCAGCTGGTCGGCGCCGGGCACGAGGTGACGGGGACGACGCGGCGCGAGGAGCGAGCCGAGGCGATCCGCGACGCGGGCGGCGACGGCGGTCGTCTGCGACGTCTTCGACGCGGCGGCGCTCGAGGCGGCGGTGACGGCGGCCGAGCCCGAGGTCGTCGTCAACCAGCTGACCAGCCTGCCGCAGGAGTACAACCCGAGCAAGGCTCGACTACGCGCCGACCAACCGGGTGCGCAGCGAGGGCGGCGCGCAACCTGATGAAGGCGGCGCTGGCGGCCGGCGCGCGCCGCTACCTGACGCCAGAGCATCGCCTTCCTCTACGCGCCCGAGGGCGACTGGGTCAAGGACGAGGAGGCGCCGCCCTTCGACGACGCCCCGGCGCCGTTCGGCGAGGCGGTCGAGGTGATGACCGCCCACGAGCAGCGAGGTGCTCGGCGCCGAGGGGATCGAGGGCGCTGGTCCTCCGCTACGGCCAGTTCTACGGCCCCGGCACCTACTACGACCGCGGTGGCTCGATCGGCCGGGAGGTCGCGCAAGCGACGCTTCCCGTCATCGGCCCGGGCACCGGGACCTTCTCCTTCATCCATGTCGAGGACGCCGCCGCGGCGACCGTCGCCGCGCTCGACCGCGGCGCGCCCGGCATCTACAACGTCGCCGACGACGAGCCCGCGCCGATGCGCGAGTGGCTGCCGGTCTACGCCGAGGCGCTCGGCGCCAAGCCGCCGCGCCGCGTGCCCGCCTGGCTCGCCCGCCTCGTCGCCGGCAGGCTGGCGGCCGAATTAGGCGGTCAACCTGCGCGGCGCCTCCAACGCCAAGGCCAAGCGCGAGCTGGGCTGGGAGCCCCGCTACCCGAGCTGGCGGCAGGGCTTCCGGGAAGCGCTCGGCTAGTCGCGCCGACGTCCCGCCCGTCTAGGATCCGCGCCGTGACCGACCTCGAGGCCGCCAAGGGGACGCTGCTCGCCGAGCTGCGCGAGCACTCGCTGGTGATCGGCGAGGTGACGCTCTCCAGCGGCGCCAAGGCCGAGTACTACGTCGATGCGCGCCGGGCGCTGCTGCGGCCGGCCGGCTTCCTCGCCGCCGGCGAGCTGATCGCCGCCGCCGCGGTCGAGGCGGGGGCGAGCGCCGTCGGCGGGCCGGTGATGGCGGCGATCCCCCTCGCCTGCGCGGCGATCGCGGTCCCCGCCGGCGAGGGACCTGGTCGGCTTCTTCGTCCGCAACCAGCGCAAGGAGCACGGCCTGCAGCGCTGGGTCGAGGGCCCGGTCGAGGCCGGCGCCCGCTGCCTCGTCGTCGAGGACACGGTGACCACCGGCGGCTCGACGGTGGGCGCGATCGAGCGGATCCGCGAGCAGGGCCTCGAGGTCGCCGCCGTGCTCGCGGTCGTCGACCGCCTCGCCGGCGGCGGCGAGAGGATCGAAGCCGCCGCGGAGGCCCCCTACCGGGCGCTGGTCACGATCGACGAGATCTATCCCGAGCGCCCCGACCGTGGCTGAGCGGACCCGGCGTGCCTGAGGCGCCCGACGCGGTCGAGATCCGGGTCGTCGCCTGCCTGGTCGAGAAGCAGCGGACGACGCCCGACGTCTACCCGCTCTCGCTGAACTCGCTGCGGATCGCCTGCAACCAGTCGACGAACCGCGACCCGGTCGTCGACTACGACGAGGCGACCGTGGTCGAGGCCCTGCGGCGGCTGGCCCTGCGCGGCTGGACCCGGCTCGCCAGCGGTGCCCGGCGGCCGCGCCCGCAAGTACCGCCACCTGCTCGACGAGGCGCTCGGGCTCGACGCCGCCGAGATCTCGCTGCTCGCCGTCCTCATGCTGCGCGGCGCCGCAGACCCCGGGTGAGCTGAAGCAGCGCAGCGAGCGCCTCCACGCCTTCGCCGACCTCGCCGCCGTCCACGAGCGCTCGACCGCCTCGTCGAGCGCGGCCAGGCGGCCCGCCACGCAGCGCCGCCCGGGCCAGAAGGAGGAGCGCTACGAGCAGCTGCTCGGCGGCGATGCAGTGGGCGTGTCGCCGCAGCCGCCCGTCCAGAGCGGTGAGCAGCAGGGCCCCGGCGATGCTGCGGCGCCCATGCCCGCCGAGGATCGCCTCACCCGCCTCGAGCGCGAACTGGCCGAAGTCCGCTCCGAGCTCGCCGCGCTGCGCGCCGATCTTGGCGACTGATCAATCTTTAATACCTATATATAGGTGATTAACCGCTAATAGCACTCATATATGAGTGCTAAAGAGCCTAACTCAGGCAATTCGACCAAGCGCAGGCCGCCGCCTCAGGTGCGGCGCGCTCTGGCCAGGGTGAGCGAGGACCTCGCAGCTTGGCGCCGGAGTCGCAGACCTTCGCCTACGCGGCCGGCTCGGCACCAGCACTGGACAGCGCCAGGTCTAGCTGCGCGGTCCGTGCCGTCCGGCGCTCCGGCGGGGCTTCTCGTAGTGGTCGAATGTGACCATTACGGCGGGCGTTGTGGCGAGTATGAGCGCCGTTCCAAGCAGTTCTTTTGACCAACCGGCCAACAGCCACACGGCGATAGTCACCGCTGACACCGCAAGCCCCACCAGGAACATGGCGAGTATCTCCTTCCTCGTCGTGTCCACCTCACGTCGCATCGGCTCAGTATAGGCCGCTCGCCAGGCCGAACAGGTAGGCCGCGATCCCAAAGCCGGTCGCGGCGAATCCCGTCCTGAACGCCCTTTCCTGGACCTGGTCCCACGAGTGGCCGCGCAGATACTCGAAGGCGCCACCGAAGAAGCCATGAAGGTAGCAGTCACGGCTGGAAAGCCCGGATCGCCGGGATTAGGAAGCGCCGCAATGAGGCTGTGGCCGATCTCAATCGCCATGCCCCAATAAGAGATCTCGGGGCGATTCTCTCCCCCTTGAGTCCGGACCGAAGCACCTGGGTCGTCGGCCTACTCAGGCAGGCGGACGCTCTCGAAATCGAGCACGGTGGCCAGCAGGTCGAAGTGGCGGTCGTCGTGGAGCACGCCGAAACCGCGCTCGGCCGCCGCGGCGGCGATCAGGTAGTCGGCCGCCGGCAGTCGACGGCGAGCGCCCAGCGCTTGCGAAGCCGACAGTGCTGCACGACAGGCCGACGCCGTGACCGGCGCCTGGCGAAGGGCGGCAAAATTGGTCTCGAGCATTTCGAACTCGTCCTCGTTTCGGGCTGTGCGCAGAATCTCGAGGGCCGCCACAGGGCATGAGACGAGAAGATCTGCCGAGTTGGCGGCTTCCCAATACGCCACGGCTCCCGGCTGGCGGTGACGTACCCAAGCTGAGGTATCGACCACCATCGGGACCCGCAACTCATCCGATCTCATCCCGCTTCAGCCTCACGTTCTTCATGCGCATGCTGAGCGCCGGTCAGGTCGAGCTCGATCTCGCCGCTTGCCACCTTGCGGAAGAACTCCTTTGCCTCCGCCCTGCGCACTCGATCGTCCTGAGTTGCCTCTGCGCCACGCAGCGCCAGGTCCCGGATCAACCGCGACTGGCTCTTCGGCCGTGCATCAACTGCCGCCATCGCGTCCCTCAGCTCCGGATCGACGGTTACTTGCACGCGGGGGTGCTTGGTCGCCATCGAATGAGTGTACCTCCATAGCGATACACCCTTCTTGCATCGGCCCAGCTGTCATACCTGTCTAAGGGTCCTCAGCCGAAAACTCTTCCCCTGCCTTCCTTGAGACATCGCTCTTTCTCTTGAAAACGTCTTCCTTGACTTTATGAAAGTCTCCGTTTACAGTCTTGATCGTCGTCTTTGAAAGACGGCACAGGGACAGCACCCACAGGGACAACCGAGCCCCGCGGAAGCCGCAAAGGGAAGCGGCGGGCAGAGGGGCTCACGGGACAAGGAGAAGAGATTTCGATGCTCTCGCCACTACGCAACCGCTTCGGCATTCCCGGAGTGATCTCGGTGATCGCTTTGGTCTTCGCGATGTTGGGCGGCGCCTACGCCGCTTCTAATAACTCAGGCGGCAAGGCAACCGCCTCTGCCAAGGCCAAGAGGGGGCCGAGGGGTCCCAAAGGCGCGACCGGGCCGGCTGGGCCTCAGGGACCGGCAGGGCCGCAAGGCGCTCCCGGAGCCAAGGGCGATGCCGGGGCTAATGGTGCGGCGGGAGGAGTTGGGCCTGCTGGGCCGACAGGACCCACCGGCGCCAAAGGCGCGACGGGGGCCGCCGGGGCCACCGGCCCCGAAGGCTCGCCGTGGACCGCTGGCGGAACGCTGCCACCGGAAGAGACCGAGACGGGTGTTTGGGCCACCGACGTCCGTGGAGTCGAAGAACCGCGCTTGCAGCAAGATCCCGATCTCCTTCCCGATTCCCGTGCCTCCTCTGGGGCAACATGGAACGGCCGTCTTTCTCGAGCCAGGAACAAACCGAAGAAGAAGCTGGCACTGGAGGATGCACCGGCAACGCAATAGAACCAACAGCTCCCCCCGGCACGCTTTGTGTGTACACCGCGAAGGCTGAAGAAACCAAAAACTACCCCCAGTCTCCATTTTTCATTGGCTACGTTGGGCCCGGTTACGGATCGTCTGGGACGCTTCCTCTACTTCATACCTGAACCGAATTCTGAACCCGCGCAGCTTTCGATGAACGGCGCCTGGGCCGTGACCGCGCCTACTGGCCCCTAGTAACACCTCGCCTGCCGTCGGCTCACCACGGTGGTCGGCGGCAGGCTCCCGGCCTCTTCGCACCGCCGCCGACCACAAGGAGCAGCAAATGACACAGACAGATCGCACCCCAAGCCCCCTCCGCCGCACTCCGGCGAGGCTCGGTGGTGCGCTTGCGACGCTGCTCCTGGTCGGCCTCCTGTCTTGCCACCGCGGCATTGGCGACCTTCGAACAGGTTGACACGTTTGGCGATGAAGTTGGGGATCACGCATCTCGAATACTCCACAGGCGCAGCGGTGAATGTCAGCGGTGCCGGCGGTGTTCCGGCTGGCTCCCTCTACACTGGTAGCCGTTTCCAGCTCCGGCGGAGTAACCCGGTGGGGCCCAAAAGGCGAATTCCTCGGCACGTTGGCTGGATGACACGACAGTCGAAGGGGTCGCGGTCGACCAAGCCACCGGCAACGTCTACGTCTTCGCGGGCAGCGGCGAACCAGGCAAAGACCAAATCAAGGTCTACACTGCCGACGGCTCCGAACTGATCACCAGCTTCGGTGAAGTGGCGGCATTTGGCGAAACCATCAGCGAAAGTCCGGGAAAGATCCATCGCCGTCCGCGCAAGCGGCATCGCGGTCGATGGTTCCGGCACCGTCTACGTCACTGACAATACCGGCAGCAATTCACGAGTAATGGTGTTCGAGCCGCAGATTCCCGGCGATTTCTCCCACTACGTCTACGCCGGGCAGGCGATGACTTCGCGGTTGAAAAGTCCAGCGAAGCGTTGACCATCGACGTCGCCGACAACCTCTACGCCGTCACCGAAAGTGGAGTCTCGATCGAAGAGTACGACCCCGCCAGCCCCAACACGCCGATCTGCCGCTATGAAACGCCAAGCCGCCAGGGCGGCATTCAAGGGATGACGGTCAACCCGCTCCGCGGCGAAGTCTTCTACTTCAGCTACAAGGACGCGAAAATCCACCAGCTGGGTGCCTGCAGCGAAGGCAAATTCAAAGAAACGGCCAAGTTCGCTGTAACGCCGAAACCCGAAGTGATCTATGCACTGGCCTTCAACCCGACGCTCGCCTGGGACGCCTCCCGCCCGGCGGGGGTCCTCTACGGCGCCGAAGAATCCTTCCAAGAAACCGAAGGCATCAACCACGGCCAGGGCTATATCTTCGCCGCCCCGCCGATCTTCCCACCGCAGGTCGAAGCCGAATCGATCGCCGCGATCACCGCCACCACGGCGACGATCAGGGCCCAGATCAACCCGAAGGGCTCTCCCACTCGCTACGCCTTCCAGTATGAGACCGAGGCGGCCTACCAGGCAAACGAACCGGCCGACCGCTTCGCCGGCGCGATAGAAGTGCCAATTGGCGGCGCTGCTCTCGGCAGCGGCCAGGAAGCGCTCAGCGCTGCCGCCGCGCTCTCGGGACCTGGAGCCCGACACGGGCTATCGCTTCCGCGTCATAGCCACCAGCCACTGCAACCCCAATGCCGAAGGAGAGACTCTGCGAAGACGTCGGCCTCGGTCTGGCCTTCCACACCTTCCCATTGGAATCGCCGGGACTGCCCGACAACCGTGCCTGGGAGCTGGTCTCCCCGGCGCAAAAGAACGGCGGCGAGGTGATCCCCTCCTTCCCCAATATCGGCAGCTGCAACGAATGCAAGCCCGGCTCGGGCTTCGGCGCCGGGGCCTTCCCGAGGCAGAGCTCCGCCGACGGCGAAGCGGTGGTCTATGAAGGCTTCCCCTTCACCTTCACAGAAGGCGCGGTGGTCTTCGATGAGTACATCTCCAAGCGCACTCCCTCAGGCTGGCAGACCACCACCCTGAGCCCGCTGCTGCAGAGCTTCACCGGCCGCTACAAAGCCTTCGATGCCAGCCTGAGCAAAGGCCTGCTCTACCAGCCCAACCCCACGCTCAGCCCCCAAGCCCCAGCCGAATACGCCAACCTCTACGCCCAGCCCACCGGTGCGACCTCAACGCTCGATCCGCTGCTTCTAAGCGAACCGTTCTACCGTCCCGCCGGGACCCTCGCGCTCGACTTCGCCGCCGCCTCGCCCGACCTCTCCCATGTCTTCTTCGCCGCCAACGACGCGCTGACCGGCGAAACCGCCTTCGCCCCCGAAGCGCAAGACGGCGGCATCGACAAAAACAACCTCTATGAATGGTCCGGTGGCCAGCTGCGCCTCGTAAACGTACTGCCCGGCAACACAGAAGCACCGCCAGCGCCCATAGGTTCGGGACCTCCTTCGGCTTCGGCCCCGCCAGCGCCCACGCGATCTCCGCAGACGGCACCCGCGCCTTCTGGTCTGCCCCCACCGGCCAGGTATACGTCCGCCTCAACGGCGAATCGACCACGGAAATCCCCGACCCGGGCAAATTCCTCGCCGCCGCGGCCGACGGCTCGAAGGTCCTGCTTGACGATGGCCATATCTATGACCTCGAAACCGAAGCGATCGCCGACCTGAGCGAAGGCAAAGGCGGCTTTAAAGGCATCATCGGCCAAAGCGAAGACCTCTCCCAGATCTACTTCGTCGACACCGCGGTGCTGGGCGAAGAAGAAAACGACCAGGGAGCTGTCGCCCAGGCGGGCAAAGAAAACCTCTATTCCTGGCAGGGGGGGACGAGCTCCTTCGTCGCCACGCTTGCTTTCCGAAGACGGCCCCTCGGTAACGGCACTGGCGACTGGGCCACAAACCCCGCGACCCGCACCGCCGAGGCCAGCCCGGACGGGCGCTGGGTCGCCTTCCTCTCCAAGGCACCGCTGAGCGGCTATGACAACTTCGGCCCCTGCGCGGGCAACCAGGCCATTGGAGAAATCCTCCCCGGTCCCTGCCCTGAGGCCTTCCTCTATGACTCCGCCACGGGGAAGCTCATCTGCGCCTCCTGCGACCCTTCAGGCGCCCGCCCACTGGGCCCAACCCACCTCACCTTGATCGACTTCGCCGATAGGTCGGGGCTCCAGCCCCGCTACCTGACCGACGCTGGGCGCCTTTACTTCGACACGGGAGACTCGCTCAGCCCCTTTGACACCAACAGCGGGGTCGAAGACGTCTACCAGTACGAGCCCGAAGGCGTGGGAAACCCGCCGTGCAAACGCCAAGCCGGCTGCGTCAACCTGATCTCAGCCGGCCACGAAGCGGTCGACTCCAACTTCGTGACCATGGACGAAACCGGCGCAAACGTCTTCTTCACCAGCCGCGACCAGCTGGTCTTGAAGGACAAAGACGAGCTGGTCGACCTCTATGACGCAAGGGAAGACGGCGGCATCCCCTCAGAAACAGAAGTCGCCCGCAGCGAATGCCAGGGCGAAGCCTGCCAGGCGGCGATCGTGCCGCCCAGCGACCCCACACCTGGCTCCTCGAGCTTCGAAGGGGCGGGCAACGTCGACGAACACAAAGCGACGAAGAAGCACAAGCACAAGAAGCGAAAGCACGCCAAGAAGCACAAGGCTGCCAAACGCCACGGCCGAGCCAACCACAACCGCGGAGGTGTCAAGTGATCCGCCCAAAGGCGCTTCTCGCCTCCGCAGCTGCCTTTGCCCTGTTGGCTTTGCCAACGGCGGCCCAAGCCGACTTCGGCCTGGCTCCCGGCTCGGTCACTGTGACGGCAGAAAACAAAGACGGCACGATCGCCACCCAGGCCGGCGCCCACCCCTATCAACTTCACCGTCCACTTCGACCTGAAGACCGATGCGGAAGGCAACACCGAAGGCGGGGAAATGCGAGACGTCTTCGTCGAGCTGCCCCCGGGCTTCATCGGAAACCCCCAAGCGGTGCCGCGCTGCCCGCGCCAGAAATTCGAGGGCGGCTCGCCACAGTGCCCGGTCAGCACCCAGGTCGGTGTCCTGCGCGCCACCATCGTCGGCCTCGGCCAGGCCAGGGGAGCCCTCTATAACCTGATCCCCCCTCCTGGCATCGCCACCCAGATCGGCTTCAGCGTGGTCAACTTCAACTCGCTGCAATACGCCTCGGTGAGAAGCGAAGAAGGCTACGGCGTGAACGTCTTGGCCCCCGACATCCCAAAAGAGGTCACCTCGGTGACCGAGACGATCTGGGGCACCCCGGCCGATCCCGGCCACGACCCAGAACGCGGCAAGCTCGCCTCCGAAGGCCAAGGTCCCCCGGTCGCCTCCGACGCGCCGCTGCAGCCCTTTCTCACCCTGCCGGCCAACTGCGACACAGCACCTGAAACCAGGCTCACGGTCGACTCCAAACAAAACCCCGGCGTCTTCGTCGGGGAAACCGTGCACGCAGTTGACGCCAGCGGCCAGCCGGCGCCGATGATCGGCTGCGATGGGGTCCCTTTCGCGCCCGAAAATCGCCTCCCAGCCGACGACGAAGCTCACCTCCAACCCTTCGGGTCTTGACTTCGAGCTGAAGCTGCCAAACCAGGGACTCTTGAGCCCGGGCAACGTCACCGAAACCGAGCCCAAAAAGACTGTCGTAACCCTGCCCGAGGGAGTGACGATCAACCCCTCCCTGGTCGAAGGCATTGCGCCTGCTCCGAGGCCCAATACAAAGCCGAGAAGATCGACTCGCCCGGGGAGCAGGCTGCCCGGAGGCATCCAAGCTCGGCAGCGTGGTGGCCAAAACACCGCTCTTGGAAGAACCGGCGGAAGGGTCGCTCTACCTGGCCGCGCCATATGAGAACCCCTTCGGCACGCTCTCGGCCCTCTACCTCGTGATCAGAGCCCAAGAACGAGGCGTGATCGTCAAGCAGGCCGGCAGAGTCGATCTGGACCCCAAGACGGGCCAGATCACCTCGACCTTCGAAGGCCTGCCGCCGATCCCCTACTCTTCCTTCAAGCTGCACTTCCGCGAAGGGGCGAGGGCTCCGCTTGCAACCCCTGCCGCCTGCGGCGAATACCAGACCACCGCAAGGCTCACCCCCTTCTCGGCCCAAGACGACTCCGAAGCGATCACGGAAACCGCTTCCTTTCAGATCGAAAGGGGCCCAGATGGCGGCGCCTGCCCAAGCGCAGGCCTGCCCCCCTTCCGCCCCGGCCTGATCGCAGGAACGCCTCAACAACGCAGCAGGAAGATTCTCCCCCTTCAACGTGCGCCTGTTCAGATCAGACGCAGAACAGGAGATCAACCGCTTCTCGATCAAGCTGCCGCCGGGGATAGTCGGCAAGCTGGCCGGGATCCCCTTCTGCTCCGATGCAGCCATCGCAGCTGCCAAAGCAAGGACAGGCATCCATGGCGGCCAGGAAGAGCTCGACAGTCCATCCTGCCCCGCCGCCTCTCAGATCGGCAGGAGCCTGGCCGGAGCAGGAGTAGGCCAAGCCCTGGCCTACGCCCCGGGCCGCATCTACCTTGCCGGCCCCTACCACGGCAGCGCGATCTCCCTGGCAGCGATCACAGCCGCCAAGGTAGGCCCCTTCGACCTCGGCACCGTGGTCATCAGGCAGGCCTTCAAGGTAGACCCCGAAACAGGCGAAGTCTTCATCGACGCAACAGGGTCGGACCCGATCCCCCACATCATCCAAGGGGTCCCCACGCATCTGAGGGACATTCGTGCCTATACCGATAGGCCCCAGTTCGTCCTCAACCCAACCAGCTGCAAGCGAACCTCGACAGCTTCGACCCTGCTGGGAAGCGGGATTGACTTCAGCTCTGAAGCAGATGATCGCCCCGTAACGGTCTCAACCCCCTTCCAAGCAGCTGACTGCGCCGCCCTTCCCTTCAAACCGAGATTGGCCCTAAAGCTCAAGGGCGGCACCCACAGAGGAGACTTCCCAGCCCTGACGGCAAAGCTCAACATGAACGGCTTCGGCGAAGCGGGGATCAGACGCTCCCAAGTAACCCTTCCCCCCTCGGAGTTCATCGCCAACGCCCACTTCAACACGATCTGCACCAGGGTGATCTTCAAACAGGGAGCTAAGCCCGGGGAAAGATGCCCAGCGGGGTCGATCTATGGCTCTGCCTCGGTAACCACCCCGATCCTCTCTGAACCCTTGACAGGTCCTGTCTTCCTGCGCTCATCAGAACACGAACTCCCCGACGTAGTCGCAGCGGTCCACAACGGCGAGATCGACGTCGTCCTCGTAGGACGGGTCGATTCGGTCAAAGGCAAACTGAGAACGACCTTTGAAGCCACCCCTGATGCCCCTGTCGGCAAAGTCATCCTCTCCCTCAGAGGAGGCAAGAAGGGCCTCTTCGAAAACTCCACCAACCTCTGCCAAGGCACCCACAAGGCACTTGCCTCCTTCACCGGGCACAACGGCAAGCTGCGCGAATTTGCGCCTAAGCTTCAGCCCAAGTGCGGGGGCAAGGCAAAGAAGAAGCACAAGCGCCGGGGGTAGGGATGAGAAGGAGGGCGGGGGCCCTGGCCACAGCAGTGGCGATGCTGACCTGCGCATCCCTCGCCCACGCCACCGTGATCCAAGAGGGCAACCTGCGGATCACGATCCTCTCCCAGATCCAGCCCTACAAGCTCCCAAGGAGAGGAACCGCCCCGATCGCCGTCTTCGTCGCCGGCCACCTCTCCGCCCCCCACGGAGGGATACCGGCCCAGCTGCAAGAGATGTCGGTCGAGGTCAACAAACACGGCCTCTTGCAGTCAAAGGGCCTGCCCGCCTGCGGCATAGCTGAGATCCAACCCGCATCAACCCAGCAAGCGCTTCAAAGATGCGGCAACGCAGAGATCGGCTCCGGGCAGTTCTGGGCCCACATCGTCCTCCCAGACCAAGGCGCCTACCCCACCCATGGCCGCCTCCTGATCTTCAACGGCACCAGGAATGGCAAGCCAGTCCTGCTCACCCACATCTTCACCGCCAACCCCTTCTTCTCTTCCTTCGTGATCGTCTTCTCGATCCGCCATATCTCCCACGGCGCCTATGGCACCCGCCTCAGCGCATCCCTTCCCCAAGCGCTTGGGAGCTGGGGCTATGTCGATCGGATCAAGCTGACCCTGAAGCGCAAATACAGCTTCAAGGGCAAACGGCTCTCCTACTTCAACTCGGGCTGCCCGGCTCCGGTGGGGGTGCCGAGGACTGTCTTCCCCTTGGCGCTGGCTGACTTTGAGTTCGGCGGAGGGGTGTCGTTGAGCGCGAGGGTTGAGAAGGCTTGTGCTGTTCGGGAATAGACGAAGGGTGGAAGCCGGTTGCAGAGAGCTAACTGCTTCGCTCGGAGAGCAGTGATTCCACTGCCGCCCGCAGCCTCGCTGGATCAACGGTTGGAAATCGGTACAGCTCAGCGCTAATTCCCTCGAACAGCCGCAACAACTCACTCGGCTCGACCTGGCCCGATTCGACCATGTGGCCGACATCGACCAAGTCGAGCTCAAAGCCTCGCTCCAGCTTCGACAGCGCTTGTGAATACGGGTCGAAGTCGAAGACTTCGAGGTTGCCCTCCTTGAAGCGAAAGCGCGACCGGTCTCGCCAGCCATCCAGGGCAGGAAGAAAGTCCAGTGGAGAGGCGAGCTCGACGTTCACCTCGAGCTCCTCCTTGAGGTCCCTTATCCGGCTGAGTGCGGGATCGGAGTCCGGCTCAAACCGAACGTCGATGTCCACGGTCGATGGACGCCACCCTTCGAGCACCGCGGTCGCTCCTCCGGTGAGGTACATCTTGGTCCCCGGAGCCACCGCCCTGCCTAGCTCGCGGGCGAACCTCCTTATCCGCTCGACGTCAGCCGCGCTGCGCACGCTCTGCTGCTCCGGCGAAGCTGGCTACCCGGGCAAGGATCGCGTTGTAGCGCGAATGTGCCCCGTCATCGAGCTCTTCGCTGAGCATCGAATAGAGCTCGTGGGCGGCAGGCGTTCCACGCTCCACACTCGGTGCATCTATTCCCACCCGCCGCAGCCGCGGCGCCGCGCACTGCACCGCGCTGGCGTTGACGCTTCTGCGTCCCTCCCTCAAATCGAGGATCCCTGGAAGGACAATCTCAGCCCCCGGAAGGTTCTTGAATCGCTCATCCACCATGGCATGCCCCGAGCTGGATTCGAACCAGCGGCCTACTCCTTAGGAGGGAGTCGCTCTATCCAGCTGAGCTATCGGGGCGGGTTACCGGAAAAGGCTCTGCTGAGCCGTTTCCAGTGATTGTGAGTCGTCCGCGCTCGGCTCAGATTCGACAGAAAGAGGCTCTCCGCTGCCCATTGCTGCCCATTCGAGGGCTGCATCGAACTCGCGAAGCGCCATGCCGATCAGCCTCTCGCGGCGGCGCACAGCACTAGCGTAGACCTTCATCGAGAACCCCGGCTCGGTGTGCCCGAGCTGGTTCGCCACGTACACGGGATCGTCGCCCACGGCGAAGCGCAGGCTGGCGTAGAGACGCCGCAGCGAGTGCGGCGTGACGGCCTCGTCAATAGGCCGCAGGCCCAGCTCATCGAGCCTCTTGCTGGCCCTGCGGATCGCCGTCTTCAAGCGTCGCTCGACGTTGCTGACGCTCTGTCGCTGCCCATTGCGGTTGCGGAACATCGGACCCTCGCTGCTGCGCAGAGTGCGGAGCTTGTAGGCAGCGAGTTCCTTCCGCAGGGCGTCGGGCAGATCGACCTGGCGGATGCCCGCCTCGGTCTTCGATTCGCCCACGGTCAGCGTCCCACTGGCCGGATCGAAGTCGGGCCAGTCGAGTCCGCAGGTCTCGCCGTTGCGCAGGCCGGCCCCTGCCATCGTGGCGACCATCGGCCGCAGCTTGCCCGCGGCCTCGAGCAGGGAGGGCAGCTGCTCAGGCTCCACGGTCGGCCGGTTCGGCGTGCTGCGCTTGACCCGCCGCCTTCTCCCGCGTGCCGGATTGCGCGCCGCGTCGACGTGCCCGTAGTCGCCGGCGGCGTCGAGGATCATCGCCAGCAGGCCGAGCGACTTGTTGATCTGGTTCGGGCCAAGCGATCCCTCGCGGAGCTTGGCTGCCTTGTAGCGGTCCACGTCCTCGGGACCGATCTGGTCAAGGTGCTCATGGGCGAAGCGGGGGAGAAGGTGGCCGCTCAGGAGCCAGCGGTAGCTCTTGACGGTCTTCTCCCGCAACTCCGGCTCGCGGCCCTTAAGCCATTCCGAGGCGAACTCATGGAAGGTCGGCGCCTCCGCCACCTGGGGAGCCTGAGCCGGTTCGTAAGGCCGCCAAAGTCCGCGCTCCACGTCGGCCAGGACGTGCCTCAACTCGGCCTCGGCCCGCTTGCGGTTCCAGCCCTCCTCGGCAGTCCCGAGAGCCACATAGCGCCGCTCGCCGTAGGCGCGGAACCGGATCGCCCATGCGCGCCCATCCTGCGGCTCGATCACCTGCCCTGTCGCTTTGCGAGGCATCCCTACCTAAGCCGCCGAGGGCGGTGAGTTCTCCCCCGGCCCGCGGATCGGAAGCAGCTCCACCCGACCCTCCGACCCCTGCGGCTGGCCCGCCCGCTTACCCGAGCGGGCGGGCGGGTCAGCCGCCGGTCCCTCGCTAACCCTCCGCAGCACCCGCGCCGCCACTTCTGGGTCGAACCGAAGCCGTGGCTTCGCCCCGCCGCCGAGCTTGACCGCGCCCAACTCGATTGCGTGGGAGTAGACCCAGGAGCGCTCGATCCCGAGCCGTCGCGCCAGCTCAGCCGCATCGACCAGCTCCCGGTCTTGGAGGCCGCGCTTTTCGAGTAGTTCGACGACGCGGCGGGCGATTGCCTCGATTGTCTGGGGATCGAGCTTGATGCGGGTGGATGCCATCTCACCTCTACTGTCAAAACTGAGGGCCGTTTGCGTCGGGTGACTTTGAAAAAAGTTCCCGCAGCGCCTCTCCGCCTCCCGCAATCGACGCCGTTCACGACCCATCTTGGGACATTGCTGACGATGCAGATCAGCAAACTGCGGCCCAGGCATGGAACCAAGGGGTTCGTAGTGTGTCGGCTGTCGGGGCTGTGGTCGTGGGGAGGGCATCTGGGACTGCCTGGGGCCTCTTGTCTAGGGCGTCCTGGCTGTCTGGGTAGCTGGCCTGAGTCGTGGCTCTGGCTGCTGGCTGAATGAATCTGATCTGGACTTACTGGCTGGCTGTGGGTTGGCGTTCAGCGGCTTCTCGGAGGCCGAGGCAGGGTGCGGAGCCCTCCATGCGAGTAGACGACCCCGCAGCCTCCCTGTGGCCTGCGCCCCGGCCCCCGAGAAAGCCGCTGAACGTGCCCGCCGTTCTAGGTGACGCCCCCGATCAGCTCGTCAAAGCGCGCAGCGGCCCTGCTGGGGGCGATGCGACGGCAGTCGCAGGTGAGCAGCCCGTCGCGGGACAACTCCCGCACCGCGCGCTCCACGGCGTCCTGTTCGCAACTGCGCAGATCGGTCTCGACCCGCAGGGCCAACTCAAGGATCGTGAGCTGCGCCGGGTGCAGGAACAAGACCTGCGTGAGGACCGAGCGTTCCATGATCTCGTCCTCATGGGCAGTCGTGAGAACGCGCCGCCGGATATGGTCGTCTCGCATGGGAAAGCACTCCTTTCCTGTGCCATGCCCCCGGCTGTTCCACCAGCGCGGGGGCGCTTTGTCGTTGGGTCGGCGAGCCTACAATAACTTCTGCTGAAACACAAGTGCTGAGGCGGGTGGATCAAAACGCCCGCGTCTGAGAGCGTGCGCAGAAAGATGCGCCGCTCCGATCAGCCCCAGCCCGCCCTAGGCAAAGCAATCCGGCAGCTTCGCGAAGAGCGCGGCAAGACCCAGGAAGCCCTAGCCCAGGAGGCCGGGATCACGGTCGGCCACATGTCGATGATCGAACGAGGTCACTCCAACCCGACCTGGGCGACCGTCAAGGCGATTGCTGCCGCCCTCGGCGAATCAATGGCCGAACTCGCAAAGGTCTCTGACAAGCTTGAAAATTAGCCCGTCGAAAGCGGCTTACGGGCACGCCGGAATGGACTACTCAGGCTGCAAGCTGGCCGCCTGAGGCCCCCGACTCGCGGCGCATAAGCTCATCAAAGCGATTGACGCTGACAATGACCGCACGCGGATTACTCCGGGTAGTCAAGACAAGTTGCTCGACCTCGCCACGCTCAAGACGATCAAGTTCCTGTGGCAACGCTCGTGCTGCCTGCTTGGTCGGAAGTATCTCGTCAAGGCGTACCTTGAACTGCATCTGAATCCTCCTCGGTCGGTTGGCATGAAGGTATAGGCCGAGCCGGTCGCGTTTGTACCAGAGGCATCGTGAACGATGCCTATAACGCCATCGCTCAAGTCTCCGTCCGGGGTGCGTTCTAAGCTGCCCTCAATCTACGTAGGAGGGTCATCAATGACCAGTTATTTGCGCAACGCAAATCTTTCTTGGAGCTTGGCGGACGACCTCAGGCTGCAACGCCTCGCTTCGGAAAACACCCCGACTCGGGTTATCGGTCTCAAGCTTGGACGATCCGCATTGGCAGTCCAGACTAGGGCAAGTCAACTTGGAATTTCGCTCAAGCCGGTGAATCAAAGTCCGTACAACCGGAGAGTTCGATAGTTCGGAAGTTGTAATTTCATCCTCCGTCGAGTGCTGAGTCATGACGCCTGATACGGGAACCGCCATTCTCGTTCTCGCGATCTTCGTCCTGCCGGGCTTTATAACGCTGCTATTCAGAGAGCGCCTCTATGTCGTCAAGGGCCAGGACACGCCCTTCGAGCGTCTGTTGCAGGCGCTGTTCAATAGCGCCATCGTCTTCGCATTGGTCGTCGGAGTCGGCCTTGTCCTTGGGTTCGACAAGGCTGACCTGAGCGAGTTCTATCGAGGCGAAAAGACGCTCGCCGAAGATTTGACAGCGGGCGTTGTGATCTTTCTAGTCCTCCCGATTGCGTTGGCCGTTGTCGGCTCGCTGTGGATGTCCTCTAGGAGGTTGCGCCCGTGGCTCCTGGAATTGGTTGGAAGCTCCGAGGCCCACAACATGCTCTCCGGGTGGAATGAGCTGTTCGGCAAGCAGGACCCGGCGATGATCCGAGCGACGCTCTCAGATGGTCGCGTAATGGGGGGCTTCTACGGCGACGGCAGCCTGGCTGGATATTCCCAGCACACTCAGGATCTATATATCTCGCAGCGATGGGAGCTGGACGCCGAGAGCTGGTTTGTGGCTCCTGCCCCGAACTCGCTGGGAGTCTGGCTCCCGCGCAAGAGCATTGTCTCGCTTGAGGTCTACGCTCTCGAAAGCGACAATTCGATTCGCGAAGCAAGTCAGGAGTAGAATGAGGCTATGAGCCGAGAATCAGGAGCTGTGATTCAGAAGAAGGGTGGCTATTCGCCAAGGGCGACGACTCAGCCGCCGAAATCACCGCCGCCCAGGCCAAAAGACTCCAGGAGTTCAGCTCAACCCCCTCGGGAAGGACGGGGCGTTGAGTCGTCCTAAGTCAGCTGGGCCGGTCAGCGGCGGACAGTCTCCAAACGGGGGACGCGGGATGAGGCCGAGCAATCAGTCCCCAACGCCCTCTGCTCCGCCACCAAAGCCTTCGGATTCAGGTCCGGCGGCGCAACCAAAAGGTGCCCAGTGAGTTCGCAACCTGTGGCGCCCCCGCCAAAGCCTCGTGACGCAGCCTCGTCTGCAATGCCTCGGCACGACTGGTATTTCAGTCCCATCTCTACGGAGCCTCTCGTGGCGGCTGATTTCGAGCTTCCCGCGTCCTCCGAGGACTTGGCGAAGGCTGCCGCGGTCCTTCGCTCTGACAGGAAGTCAAGCGAGTCCCTTCGGTAAATCGCTAGGGCTGGTCAGCGCCCCAGTGTCGGGCAGCAGGACGTTCTCGCTGCCCAAATCAGATCGAATCGTACGTAATCGGATCGAATCCGCGACGACACGAAGCCAGGCCTATTCGGCATCATAGAGCCGAAAACGCGCACTCCCCCAACTCACTTAGGAGGGAGTCGCTCTATCCAGCTGAGCTATCGGGGCGGGTGCCGACATTGTCTCTCAGACGAGCCATCCAATGAAGTGCTGGGTCTGAAGCCGGTCGTGGGCGATTTGGCAGAGGGTGGGAGCGTTCGAGTTACGAGGATGATGGCGGACTCCGAAGGCGACGTAGACCAGTCGCAGCTTGCCGTCGTGGCGCTCGATGCGGAAGACCATGCCGAACCTCCCGTCAGGAGGCGGCAGATAGACCTTGACGCAATGCGCGAGCGACGTTCTGTCCAGCATCGCTGGCTCGCTGCAAGTCCGCGGCGAGGGCCGCATCGTCGAACAGGGCCGTTGTCCGACCAGCGCGCTTGTCGCTCCCCGGCTACCCCTCGCCGTCGGGAGGCTGCACCGGGCCGAACTCGGCTTCGAACTCAGCCAAGGTGGCCGGCTCGGTGCCAAGGCGCTTGCGGATCGCCTCGAACGAGGTATCCGGAACGAGGGTTGTCTTCCTGGCCAAACCGCTTCTATCGCCACAGGGATTCAGATCCGCAGGTGCCGCCCGAAAGCAGCACCGCATCTCAGCCGCCTAAACGAACTGAGGGGGTGCAGACAGAATACCTACAATCCTTGCCCGATGTCTGCCTCTCGGGTCCAGGAATCGATTGGGCAGCGGAGCGCTTTTGCTGCCCAAATCAGGATGTAGCCACGGCAAACGACAGGATCCCGCTTGGGTCAACCTTCAGCCGCGTCGAGGTTCTCCAAGTCCACGAGATCTTGGCCGCGGCCAGCGGCTTGCTTCATCGCGCGCAGATCGTCCACCGAGCAGACGGCCACGTTGACTCCGAGCACTTCGGTCTCGGTTGCACGCGATCGGAGCTCGTCGAAGCTCGGAACACCCTCGAGTCCCTGCACGATGTCGAGGCGTCCAAGCTCTGTGTCGATTGCCATCTGTTCCCCGCTGGCGAGCTCCGCCGCGATCGAGAAGGGAGTTCCGAGCAGCGCTTCGCCTCGCTGCACATGCCCACCGGCCGCTACTGCCACCTCTGCAACCTTTTTTAGGTTTTCGATATCTGGGGCAACGACGATGTCTACATCCTTCGTTCCGCGGACCACCCCCCAGGCGTTGACGGCCAGCCCACCGATCAGTACGAACTCGACGTCGGCCTCCGAGAGACGGCGAAGGAGCTGATCGAAGGCTGCTTCGGTCAATGTGGACGTGCGGTACCCACGAATTGCATCAGCTTGTGACTGAGTGCGATTCCGTCGGCCAGGTTGACGCTCATTGGCCGCTGGGCGTCTTCGCGCAGTCGCTGGACGCGAACCGCCTCGGCTGCTGCCGCAGGGTCCTTCGAGGCTTGGCTTGACTGTTGGGTCGATGCCACGAGGACACGGTAGCGGAGCGGAGGGGGTGCGGCTATCGGTAGAATGACTTGTCTTTCAGTGCTGGGTACGCACGACTGCATGCCACGACTGCTGGCGGGGAATGGGGAGCGGTGAAGAGGACTTTCGCTTTTTTGGCGATTCTGATGCTCGTATTCGCGGCTTCTGCCGGGGCAGAGCTGTCCCAGAAAGGCGACCTCTTCGTTAACTTCGACGGGGGCATTTCGCCGCGAGCCCTTCCCCGCGACGAGCTGGCGCCGATCGCGGTCAGCATCGAAGGAAAGATCCGGGGGCTTTCCGGCCAGCACCCGCCGGCGCTGCGCCGGATCAGGATCGCGCTCAACCGGGGCGGCGTCCTCGACGCCAAGGGCCTGCCGACCTGCCGTCAGAGCCAGATCGAATTCGCGACCGGCTCCCAGGCCCTGGCCGCGTGCGGAACCGCTCTGGTCGGGGCTGGCGGGATCGTGGCGAGAACTGACCTCGCCGGTCAGGCCAACGCTCTGATCAGAGGAGAAGTCCTGCTCTTCAACAGCGTCGTGGACGGCCGACCGGCGATCCTCGCCCACATCTACCAGAGGAAGCCGGCCCAGATCATTCGGCTCGTCGTCTTCCGCATCCAGCGCACCGGAGGTCAACTCGGCACGGTCATCAATGGCACGCTGCCGCCGGCGCTCAACACCAATGGCTACCTCGAATCGATCTTCCTGCAGCTGCAGCGGAGCTATGTATTTCACGGCAAGCGCAAGGCTTACCTCAGCGCAAGTTGTGCCGCCCTGCCAGGACTTTCCCTGGCGGTGTTCCCGTTCGCAAAGGTCTCAATGTCCTTCGCCGATGGCCGCACGCTCTCCTCGACGCTGACCCGAAGCTGCAAGGTGCGCGGCTGAGCTCCGTCCCCGCGTGCCTACTGCGGGATGAAGCACCAGGGGCGCTCTGACTTCCGAGCTGCTCCCAGCGCCTTCCGTTTAACGGCGGTGCGTGCCTTCGCCCTGCGATACACGGCCTGAGCGGACCGGCGCGCTGCGCGGGTGCCGAAGTGCGAGCGGTGCAGGCGAGCGGTGGCCCGCTGCAGCTTGGCTTCAGCCTTCGTCAGCCCGTTGTACGCGGCCTTGCTCGCCGTGCGTGCCGTTGCGCACCGGCCGGCGATCGAGGCGTAGGGCCCAAACGCGCCTCCGCCGCCCTGAGTTTCAAACGTGTAGTCGGCCCCGTAGTCGAGGCTCGAGAAGATTTCGACGAAGTATTTCTGCGGCTCCAGAGTGAGGGCGACGATCCCCTCCTTGCCTTCTTCGATGTTCGTCGCCGTGCCAACCGGGACCCCGGAAGCGTCGAGGATCGAGACCCCGACATATGCGAGGAGTGGGCCGCCGCCCAGGTTCTTCAGGCTCAGCGTTACGGGTGAGGAGGGAGAGGTCACATAGAAGAAGTAGAAGTCCTTGTCGTTCTCCGCTTCGAGGCTGCCCGCGTAGCTCTGGTGGTTTGCGAGCGGGCCTGTAGCGCTGAGGATCGTGTCGTTGGGCTCAGACTCCGCATCGGCACGCGGGGGGGCGAGAGCGGCAATCGACAGCAGTACGACCAGCGTCCCGAGGGCGGCAAAGCAAGATCGACTCCGATAAGACGTTTCCCGACCTGCTGGGACCATTGCGAATCCCCTCCCGTTCCCTGCGCCAACAGACTTCTTAGCATTGTAGACGGCCAGGTTTGTGAGTCCGTCCGTCTCTTCGAGTCAGGCGTAGAGGCTCTCGGAGGCCAGCTCTTTGGCGCGGCGGCTCCAGAGCTTGACCTGCATGAAGATCTCGTCGCCGTAGCCCTCGAGGGCGTCGAGGGCGATCAGGGTGAAGCGGCCGTTGGAGATCGACTTCCTGGTCGACGGTCTCGCGGTCGAGCTCGGCGGTGGCGGCGACGGCGCCCTGGAGGAGGGGGCGGCCCCAGACCAGGGTGACGGCGCCGGCGCGGCCGTTCTCGCCCCGCCAGCGGCCGATCACCTCGTCGTTGAGGTCGATCTTCCAGTCGGGGTTGTCCTCGGCGAGGACGTCGGTGAAGTCGGCCTTGGCGCGGAAGTCGGCCGGGTCGCCCTCCTCCGGCTGGACGTAGGAGACGTGGCCGAAGAGCTCCAGCTCGCCCTCGGGCCCGTCGGCCCGGGCGCTGCAGGGGACCCAGACCCGCCCGCCCCAGGCGCGCTCCGGGAACCAGTCGAGCTCGCTCGGCGGCCTCGACGCCGTCGGGCAGGTCGTCGATCTCCGTCGCACGCCTTGCGGAAGGCCTCGCCCAGCCGCTCGGCGAAGCGCCCGTGCGGGATCCCCTCCTGGGTGATGTCGGCGATGAAGCGCGGGATCGGTCGCGGATTCGGCGGCACGGCGGGCAGCCTATTCGCCCAGCGTCTCGCGCAGGTCGGCTCGCGGCCCGCTCGGGCGGGTAGGTGTTGATGTCGACGCCGGTGGCGAGCTCGAAGCTCGCCTTGATCGAGAGCCGCGGGGCGATGTCGACGTGCCAGTGGAAGCGCTCGGTCGCCGCGCGGGGCGGTGCGGACCCAGAGGTTGAGCTCGGGCGGGCCGCCGAAGCGCTTGGCGAGCAGGCGCAGGGCGGTGTGCGAGCATCGCCGCGCCCGCCGTGTCCTCGGCAAAGCTGGCGACTCGCCGGCGCGGGATCGACCCGCAGCTCGAAGGGCGAGCGCGAGGCCCAGGGGCAGACCAGCGCCGCCTCCTCGTCGATCGCGACCAGCCGCTCCTTGCGCCGCACCTCCTCGACCAGGACGTCGCTGAGCAGGCCGCCGCCGCCGGTGCGTTCGCGCGTAGGCGCCGACCCGCTCGCGCTCGCGCGCCACCGCGGCGGGGACGAAGGGGAGCGCGTAGAGCTGGGCGTGGGTGTGCTCGAGCGAGGCGCCGGCGCCGCCGCCCTCGTTGACGATCAGCTGCACGTAGGGGGCATCGGCGTGGGCCCGCATCCGCTCGCGCCAGGTCGCGACCGCGGCGGCGAACTGCTCGTCGCTCAGCTCCGCGCATCGCGGTCACGTGCTGCGGGCGCGTTGATCGATCACCTCGTGGGCGCCGCTCGCCGGCCGCGAGGCGAAGAGGTCGGGCTCGCCCGCGCGGCGCGAGGCGAGCAGCGGGTCGCCGCCGCTGGCGAAGGCCCCCGCCTCGCCGCCTGGCCGCCGCCGCATCACGCCGCGCGCCATCCCCCGCCCGCGCTCGCGCCGCCAAGCGCCGGGTAGAGGTTGGGCACGACCCGCGTCGTCCAGCCCGGCGTGTCGGCGTCCCCGCCCCCCGGCCGCATCGCGTAGACCTCCGGCGGCGTGCGGTCCTCCCGCCCCTCGCAGAACGGGCAGCTCTCGCGCCTTCGTTCCCGCGCTCGGCGTCCGGCGAGCCGAACTGGTCCGTCGGCCGCTCGGCCCGGCCCGGCGCCAGGATCGTCCGCAGCCCGGTGAGCTGGTCGATGCGGATCTCGGGCGCGCTCAGGACCGGGAGGGGGGGAGATCGTCGGGCGGTCGGCGGGCTCGGGCGGCGGCGGGGGAGGCGGCGGCTTTGGCCTTGCTCCCGCCGGTCTTGTGATCGGTCGCCTGCCGATGAACGGCTCGAGCACGTCCATCGGCAGCGGGAAGACCACCGTCGTGTTCTGGTTGCTGCCGATTTCCAGCAGCGTCTGCAGGTAGCGCAGCTGCAGCGAGGCCGGGTTGGTGCTGATGATGTCGGCGGCGTCGGTGAGCTTCTGCGCCGCCTGGTACTCGCCCTCGGAGTTGATGATCTTGGCCCGCCGCTCGCGCTCGGCCTCGGCCTGGCGGGCGATCGCCCGCTGCATCTGTTCGGGGATCTCGACGTCCTTGATCTCGACCGCGGTCACCTTCACGCCCCAGGGCTCGGTCGACTCGTCGATGATCTTCTGCAGCTCTTCGTTGAGCCGCTCGCGCTCGGAGAGCAGCTGGTCGAACTCGGCCTTGCCGAGCACCGAGCGCAGCGACGTCTGGGAGATCTGCGAGGTGGCGAGCAGGAAGTTTTCGACCTCGACGATCGCTTTGCGTCGGAGTCGACCACGCGGAAGTAGGCGACCGCGTTGACGCCGGCCGGCACGTTGTCGCGGGTGATCACCTCCTGCGGCGGGATGTTGAGCGTCACCGTGCGCAGGTCGACCTTGACCATGCGGTCGATGAACGGGATCAGCAGGATCAGGCCCGGGCCCTTCTGGGCGATCAGGCGGCCGAGCCGGAAGATCACGCCGCGCTCGTACTCGCGCAGCACCCGCACCGAGGCGCCGAGGGCGATCAGCCCGAAGATCAGGCGAGGATGATCAGGACTCCGAGCTGCGGCCCCCATCAGCTTGCTCCTTCCTCGGCTGTTTGCGCGGCCGGCGGCTCGGGCTCACCACGAGGGTCAGCCCGTCGACCGCCTCGACCACGACTCTATCCCCTGGGTCGCGCCGGCCGCCGCCGTCGGCCAGCCGCGCCTCCAGAGCGTCCCCGCCGGTCCAGACCTGGCCCTCGGGGTCGAGCGTGTTGCGGACCTCGGCGACGCGAGCCGACCATCTCCTCGGAGCCCGTCCGCACCGGCTCGTCGCGGTGGGCCTCGAGCACCTTGCGGGTGACGAAGTAGAAGGCTGACGACCGCAGAGCACGCCGAGCGTGATCAGCGCCGGGCCGACGTAGTCGGCGGCGCCGCTGTCGGATTCGAGCGCGAGCACGCCGCCGGCGATCAGGCCGAGCGCGCCGAGCGCCGCCGAGCACGCCGCCGGTCGGCAGCAGCAGCTCGGCGAGCAGCAGGGCGATTCCGATCAGGGCGATGACGACGAATGCGTCCATGCGCTCGATTATCCGCTTTCGCAGTCGGTCCAGCCGAGCGCGTAGCGCTCGACGTCGGCCTGCAGTTCGGCGTGGTCGGTGTAGGGGCCCTGCTTGAGGTAGACGAGCTTGCCGCTGGCGGTCGTAGAAGGCGGTGTCGGGCAGGCCGAGGCGTGGCGCCGAGGCTGCTCGGCGATGTCTGCGTCGGGGTCGGTGTAGCTGGGGTAGGGGACGCGGCGCCTCGGCGAGGAAGGTTTCGGCGGCGTCGTCGGAGTCCTGGCTGTCGACGCCGAGGAAGGCGACCTGCTTGCCGTAGGTCGGCGGAGAGCTTCTGCAGGGTGGGGAACTCGAAGCGGCAGGGCCCGCACCAGGAGGCCCAGACGTTGACCACGACCGGGTAGCCGCGCGAGCGCCGCGATCCGCTGTTCGTAGGCGTCGACCGCCGCCCGGGAGCAGCTGGTTGGCCTGGCGGTGCAGCGCGGCCAGCGGCGGCGGGCGAGCCGGCCAGCGCCTTGGCGTAGTCGGGGTGCTTGCCGCCGTAGTCGCCGCCCTCGCTGGAGCCGCAGCCGGCGAGCGAGCAGCGCCGCTGCCAAGACCAGTGCCAGACCGATTGCGAACTGTCGTCCCGCCTTCGTCAATTCGTTGATTACAATACGTAGATCGTTCGGTCCGCCGCTTGCGGAGTGGACCCGCTGAGAGCGCCGGGGAGACGAAGTCCAAGCTCCGTCGGCATCCTCGTCCCAAGTTGCCCTCGCCGATTGCTCGTTTGCGCGCGCGGGGACGGAACCCGAAAGCCTTAATGGCCAAGACCAGCGAAGTTGCCGCGTCGAGCGGCAGTTCCCTCAAGCGCCGATATCGAGCGGGCGGCGGAGTTCGCCCGCGAGCCCTTCCTGCTCGACGGCGAGGGGCCCGAGGCGCTCGCCCCGGGCACCGCGCGCCGCCGCGCGCTCGACGCCGCGCTGAAGCCGAGATCGACGGCGGGGCCGAGGACCCTCGATCGAGTGGCGCCGCGACTTCTCCCTGCTGCTGGGGCTCGAGCGCCTGCTCGCCGACGAACCGCCGAAGCTGCGCGACGGCGCCGAACTGAACCCGCACCAGGTCGACGCGCTCTCCGGCACGCTGACCGAGCTGATGGCCGAGCAGCAGATCGCCGCCGACGACGAAGCGAACGGCAACGGCAACGGGGCGTCGGCGACGCAGAAGTCGCCGCCGGCCGCCGCCGAGGCGAGGCCTCCGAGAGACGGCGCCGATGGACGACGGCGAGGACGAGCTCGAGGACCCGAGCGGAGCTGGCGCCCGACGAGGAGCCGCAGGACTGGGAGGACCCGGCCGCCGAGGACGACGAGGAGACGGTCGAGGAGGCGCCCGAGGACCCCGGCGCCGAGCGGCGCTTCTGGTTCGAGCACGCGACCGGCGCCGGCAAGACGGTCGCCGCGGTCGGCTTCATCGAGGCCTCGCGCACCGGCGGCATGCTGATCCTCACCCACCGCCGCAACCTCGTCGACCAGTTCATCGGCGAGATCTCCGACCGCGGCTACAAGGAGCGCCTGCGCCCGCCGCTGATGGACGGCCGCGACGACCCCGACGGCCCGGTCACGGTCGAGACCTACCAGTGGTTCGTCCGCAACCACAAGAAAGTCTCCGACGCCTACTCGATCGTGATCTGCGACGAGGCGCACACCGCGCTGGGCGAGAAAACCAGCGCCTGCATCCGCGCCTGGCCCGGCCCCGTCTTCATCGGCATGACCGCGACCGGCGCGCTGATCGCCCGCCACGTCGCCGACCTCTTCCCGACCCAGACCTCGCGCTTCGACCTCGCCCAGGCGGCGCGGCGCGGCGTGATCTCGCCGCTGCGCTGCATGCGCATCCCGCCCGGGCCCGGGGTGCGGACGATCGCCAAGGTGCCGCTGCGCAAAGGCGAGGTCGACCAGGACTTCGACCAGGAGGAGCTGGCCGCGCTGCTCGACCAGGAGCCCTTCAACGTGGCGATCGCCGACCTCTACAAGACCCGCTTCGACGGCATGCCCGGCGTCCTCTACACGGCCGGCGTCCAGCACGCCAAGAACGTCGCCAAGGCGCTCCAGGACGCCGGCATCGCCGCCCGCGCCGTCTCCGGCGAGACGCCGAAGCGCGAGCTGGCCGAGATCCTCGCCGCGCTTCGAGCGCGGCGAGGTCGACGTGCTCTGCAACGCGATGCTGCTCGCCGAGGGCTGGAACTCGCCGCGGGCGACGATCTGCATGCACCTGGCGCCGACCGCCTCGCGGCGGATCTACCAGCAGCGGGTCGGCCGCGTCACCCGGCGCGCGCCGGGCAAGGAGGCCGGCCTGGTGATCGACTTCGTCCACCCGGCGACGACCCACGACGAGACGATCGTCACCCTGCACAGCCTGCTCGACCGCGACGTCTACCGCGGCGGCGCGATCGTGGTCGGGCCGGTGCGGCGGTCGCGCGGGCGGCGGATCCGGGTCGAGCGGCGGATCGTCCCCGTCTCCGACGACGAGGAGCGCCGCATGCAGGTGCTCGAACGCGAGATCTGGCGGATCGCGGTCGAGAACCTCGACTACCCCGAGCAGCACGCCTGGGCGGCGCTGGCCGGGGCCCGGGTCAACCCGCAGGGCTGGCGGCGGGCGCGGGCGATGCTGCAGGGCGAGCGCACGCAAGGAGCTGCGCCGCCGCTTCCTGCTCACCTGCGTGCAGCGCAACCGCAACTCGCAGCTGCGGCTGAAAGCGCTGAGCGAGATCGCCGACCTGCGCGACGCCGAGGCCTTCGACGACGCGATCGAAATCGTCGGCACCTGGAGCCGCGACGACAAGCGGGCGGGGACGAAAACGCTGCTGCAGGCGCTGGTCGACAAGCGGATCGGCCGCCGCGACCAGGCCCAGGCCTGGGTCTGGCGGCTCGCCTCCTACACCCGCGAGCTGCACGAAGAGTATGCGGTGCAGCGCTGGCCGGAGACGAAGCGGCTGCTCGGCCTGCTGGTCAACTCCTCGGGGCGCGCCCACGGCCGCAACGCGCGGCGCCTCGTGCACGCGGCGCGCAAACAGGACCGCCGCCTGGCGGTCGCGCTGCTGGCCGGCGCCGTCTCCCACACCCCCGAGGGCGAAGAGGTGCTGCGCGGCGCCCGGATGCGGATGGCCCGCAAACCCTCGGCGATCGCCCGCGAGCTGCTGCGCAACTTCCCCAAAGGCGGCAAACGGCGCCGCAAGCGCAACAACCGCAAGCGCAAAGGGGCAAGGGCGCCGAGAAGGCCGGCGGCCGGGAACGGGGAGGCCGGAGCGGTCGAAGAGCCGAAGGCTCAGAGGCGAGTGGACCTCGCCGGCGCCGAGGCGACGCGGTCCCCGCCGGGGGTGACGACGACGAGGTTCCCGCGGTCGTCGACCCCGTCGGCGACGCCTGAGCCGTCCTCCCAGCTGATCTCGCGGCCGCGCAGGGCGTCGCGCCTGCGCCATTCGGCGAGCACCTCTTCGTCTGCTCGCCCAGACCCAGCGGTCGAGGTGGCGGCTTAGGACTTCCGTGGCGGTGGGGAGAGCCGGGGAGAGTCCCGGCGGAGCAACAGCGGGGAGGCTCCGGCGGACTCTTCCCGGCTCTCGACAGCGCCGGGAAGAGCGAGATCGCCGGCTGACGCAGGTCGGGGGGGAACTCGTCGGGCGCGATCGTGAGATTGAGGCCGACGCCGATCACCGCCCAGCCGTCCTGGGGCTTGGCCTCGATCAGGATGCCGGCGAGCTTGCGGCCTCGAGCCAGACGTCGTTGGGCCACTTGATCTGGCACTCGATGCCCGGCGCGCAGCGCCTCCGCCGCCGCGCAGACCGCGATCGGGACGGAGAGCGGCAGCAGCAGGTGGCGCTCGTCGAGCGGGCGGCAGGATCGCCGAGTAGAGGAGCGCCTTGCCTGCGCGGGGCGGTCCAGACGCGGCCCTGCGCCCGCGCCCGGCGGTCTGCTCGCGCGGCGGTGACGACGGTGCCCCCGGGCGCGCCGGCCTCGGCCAGCTCGCGGGCGCGCGTGTTGGTCGAGTCGGTGACCCGGAAATGCCGGTGCGGCGCCCCGAAACTCGTGCGTCGACCGTGGGCTGAGTTCGTACTTAGTCCGCATAGCGGAACTAAAGACGAAGTCAGCGGCGGCGTCGCGTCGGCTAGGAGGGCGGCTCGACCAGGCCGTCGATGTCGTGGCGGGTCGGCTTCGACGGCGACCTCGAGGCCGGCCTCGCGGGCGGCCTCGCTGGTGACCGGGCCGATCGAGACGACGCGGGCGCCGTGGGGAAGCGGTCGCCCAGCGCCTCGGTGAGGTTGCGCACGGTCGAGGAGGAGGTGAAGGTGACGTAGTCGGCGCCCTGCGGCCGCCTCGACGGCCTCGGGGCTCGGGCTCCTCGCGGACGGTCTCGTAGAGGGCGACGACGTCGACCTCGGCGCCGCGCTCGCGCAGCGCGTCGGGGAGGACGTCGCGGGCCTCGGCGGCGCGGGCGACGAGGACGCGCTTGCCGTCGACCTCGACCTCGGCCAGCGCCTCGACCAGCGACTCGGCGACGAAGCGCTCGGGGACGACGTCGGCGGCGATGCCGTGCTGCGGCGAGCGCCCGCGCCGTGCCGGGGCCGATCGCGGCGACGGTCGGCGCCGGCCGAGCGCGCGGGCGTCGAGGCCGGCGTCGCCGCCAGCGCCTCGAACAGCAGGCGCGCCCCGTTGGGGCTGGTCAGGCAGATCAGCGCGTAGTCGCCGATCGCCGTCGACCGCGCTCGCGCACCTCCGTCGCTCTCGATCCGCGGCTCGATCCGGATCGCCGGCAGCTCGACCACCTCGGCGCCGAGCTGCGCGCAGCGTCGCGGCCAGCGCCGCTGGCCTGGGCGCGGGCGCGGGTGACGACGACGCGGCGGCCGTGCAGGGGCGGCGCTCGAGCCAGGCGAGCGACTCGCGACGGCTCGACCACCGGCCCGACGACGATCAGCGCCGGGGCGCCGATGCCCTCGCGCTCGACCGCCTCGGCGAGGGTGCCGAGAGTGCGCGACGACGGTGCGCTGGCCGTCCATCGTGCCGCGTTCGACCGCGGCGGCGGGCTCGTCGGGGTCGCGGCCGGCCTCGATCAGCGCCGCGGCGTTGTCGGCCAGGCGCTTGACGCCCATGTAGAAGACGAGGGTGCCCGGGAAGCGCGGCGAGCGCCTCCCAGTCGAGCGCGCGTCTCGTCCTTCTCGGGGTCCTCGTGACCGGTGACGAAGGCGACGGCCGAGGCGTCGTCGCGGTGGGTGACGGGGATGCCGGCGTAGGCGGTGGCGGCGACGCCGGCGGTGACCCCGGGGACGACCTCGAACTCGACCCCGGCCTCGCGCAGCGCTTCCCCCTCCTCGCCGCCGCGGCCGAAGACGAACGGGTCGCCGCCCTTGAGCCGGACGACGCTCTTGCCCGCCCGCGCCGCCTCGATCAGCCGCTCGCCGATCTCCTCCTGAGGGACGCGACGGCTTGCCGGGCGCCTTGCCGACGTAGACGAGCTCGGCGTCCTCGCGGGCGCCGTCGAGCGCGCCCGGCGGGATCAGCCGGTCGTGGAAGATCGCGTCGGCGGCGGCGATCAGCTCCAGCGAGCGCGCCGTCATCAGCCCCGGGTCGCCGGGCCCGGCGCCGACCAGGTAGACGACCCCGCCGCGCTCGCGCACCCGACTTTCTGACGCCTCATAGGGCGTCAAGTCCGCTCACGCCGATCGTCCTCCGCGCGGTCGAGGATCTCGCGGGCGCCGGCGCCGAGCAGGCGCTGGGCGAGCTCGGCGCCGAGCAGGGTCGGCTCGGTCGAGTCGCCCTCGACCCGGTCGCGGATCCACTCGCTGCCGTCGGGGAGGCCGACGAAGGCGTCGATCGCATGCGGTCGGAGCGCAGGTCGACCTTGGCGTGGACGCCCGAGCGGGCTGTTGCAGGTCGCGTCCAGCAGCGCGACGACGGCGCGCTCGGCGGTCAGCTCGCGCAGCGCGGTCTCGTCGATCAGCGGCTCGACGGCCCGCATCGCCGCCTCGTCCCCGGCGCGGATCTGCAGGACCAGCGCGCCCTGGCCCGGCGGCCGGGGTCATCGCCTCGGCCGGGATCGGGAAGGAGACCTCGTCCTCGCGCCCCAGCCGGCGCAGCCCGGCGACGGCGAGCACGATCGCGTCGAGCTCGCCCTCCGCGAGCTTGCGCAGCCGGGTGTCGACGTTGCCGTGCAGCTCGCCCACCTCGAGGTCGGGCCGGGCGGCGAGCAGCTGGGCGCGCCGCCGCAGGCTCGCGGTGCCGACCCGGGCGCCCTCGGGCACCTCGTCGAGCGACGGCGCCGACGCCGATCCAGGCGTCGGCCGGCGTCCTCGCGCGCCGGCACCGCGGCGAGCATCAGGCCCTCGGTCAGCTCCGCCGGCAGGTCCTTGGCCGAGTGGACGCCGATCTCCGCCTCGCCCTCGAGCAGCGCCCGCTCGACCCCGCGCACGAAGCGCGCCTTGTCGCCCGGCTCGCCGTCGGAGGAGACCTCGACCAGCTCGGCGCCACCCAGCATCTCGGCGACCTGCCCGGCCTGGGCCAGGGCCAGGGCGCTGCCGCGAGTGGCGATGCGCAAGCGTCCAGGCACCCCTGGCCGACTTTGCGGCCTTGCGGCGCAGCTCGGTCGACGTTGCGACGCCGCGCCCTCGGCCTCCGGCTCGGTCTCGGCGTCGAGCCCGAACAGCTCGCGCAGGGCGCTGACGTAGAGGTAGGCCTCGTCGCTGCCGGCCGAGCGCTTCATCCGCAGGGTCGGCTCGTGCAGCAGCCGCGAGGCGATCGCCTTCGCCATCGCGCTCAGCCGCTCGCGGTCGGCCTCGCTGAGGCTCTCCCAGCGGCCCTCGTTCTCGGCCAGCACCCGGCGCACGATCTCGTCGCCGCGCTCGCGCAGGGCGGCGATCGTCGGCACCACCTCCAGCGAGGCGAGCCAGCGCTCGAAGCGGTCCAGCTCGGCTTCGAGGATCGCGCTCGGCCCGCCGCGCCTCGGCCTCGCGGCCGCTGGCGTTGCGCTCGACGATCTGCTGGACGTCGTCGATGTCGTGGAGGCTGACCGCCGGCGATCTCGCGGCAGGCCGGCTCGATGTCGCGCGGCACGGCGATGTCGACCAGCAGCAGCGGCCGGCCCTCGCGGCGTCGCCATCACGTGCTCGAGCTCGTCGCGCTCGACGATGTGGTGCGGGGAGTTGGTCGCGGAGACGACGATGTCGGCGCTGCTCGAGCTGCTCGGGCAGCTCCTCGAAGCGGACCGCCGTCGCCGCCGAAGCGCTGGGCCAGCCCGATCGCGCGGTCGTAGTGGCGGTTGGCGACGAAGACGGTCGGCGACGCCGCGGCGCGACCAGCGCCCGGGCGACGAGCTCGGCGGTCTCGCCGGCGCCGACGACCAGCACGCGGCGCTCGGCGAGGTCGCCGAGCGTGCGCCGCGCCAGCTCGACCGCGACCGAGGGGATCGAGACGCCCTTCTCGCCGATCCCGGTCTCCTCGCGGACGCGGCCGCCGGCGGCGAGGGCGCCGCGGAAGAGGCGGTTGAGGATCGGCCCGGTGCCGCCCTCGACCAGGGCCAGCTCGTAGGCGCGTTTGACCTGGCCCTGGATCTCGGCCTCGCCGAGGATCATCGAGTCGAGCCCGGCGGTGACCCGGAAGAGGTGGCGGGCGGCCTCGCCGCCGAGCGCAGCGAGTAGAGGTGGCCGAGCAGCTCGGTGGGGCGGATGTCGGCCTGGCGGGTGAGGACGCCGAGCGCCGTCGACTCGGCTTCGACCGGGTCGGAGACGACGAGGTAGAGCTCGGTGCGGTTGCAGGTCGAGATCGCCGCCGCCTCGTGGATCCCGTCAGCCTCGGTCAGCTCGCGCAGCGCGCCGGCGGCGCGGCCCTCGGTCAGCGAGAGCCGCTCGCGCAGGTCGAGCGGCGCGGTCTTGTGGGAGACGCCGAGGGCCAGCAGCTCGCTCATCAGGCGCTCACCTCCTCGCGCTCGGGGGCGGCCTGCTCGCCGTCGTTGCGGGTCTCGGCGAAGCCGCCAGCTCGCGCAGCTCCCGCTCGATCCGCTGCAGTTTGCGCGGCCATGATCGCGACGTAGACGACGATCAGGACGAGGAAGACGATGTAGGCGCCGGCGACGTACTTGCCGGCCTCGTCGAGCGGCAGGGCCGGGGTCGGCAGGCGAGCAGGCCGAGCATCCTAGCTCACCTCCGGGGCGATCCGCGAGCCGGCCGCCGGCGGCCGGCGCGTCGAGCGCCCGGCGCAGGCGCTTGACCTGGCCCGAGGCGCTCTTCGCGGTCAGCTCGAACTTGACCAGGGTCACCCAGAGCAGGGCGACCGCGGTCAGGCAGACGAGGAAGGTGAACATCATCGAGCCGGGCAGGCCGCCGTTGGCGGTGCGCGAAGACGCGCGGGTGGACGAGGCTCTGCGCCATCCGCACCGCCATGAAGTTGAGCGGCACGAAGGCGCCGGCGGTGACCGCGAAGACCGAGGCGTAGCGGGCCTGGCGCTCGGGGTCCTCGATCGCGTAGCGGAAGGGGTAGTAGGTCGCGTACATGAGGAAGACGATCAGGAAGCTGACCAGGGTCGGCTCGTCCCAGACCCACCAGTGCCCCCAGGAGGCCTTGGCCCAGATCGAGCCGGTGATCAGCACGGCGACGCCGAAGATCACCGACATGTGGATCGAGACGTAGGAGTAGGCGTCCCAGCGGCGGTTGCCGCTGCGCAGGTGGGCGATCGCGAAGACGCCGCCGACGATGAAGCCGACCAGCGCCGTGATCGCCAGCGGCACGTGCAGGTAGAAGATCTTCTGGATGAAGCCCTGGTCGGCGTCGAGCGGCGCGTAGAAGAAGACCAGCGAGAAGGCGGCGGCGATCGCCACGACGGTCGCGATCGAGAGGGGTCTCAGTCCTTTGCCGTACATGCGTTTCTCGCGGTGCGAGCGGCCTGCGCGCTCAGTCCTCCAGGAGGAAGTCGAAGACCGCGTATCCGACCAGGAGGAAGATCAGATCGTATAGGCCGAGCACCGCCAGCCAGGTGCCGAAGCGGTGGTAACCGGGACCGCCCAGCGGCGAGCAGCGGCTCGCTGGCGCCGGTCGCGGCGATCATCAGCGGCACCACGAGGGGCAGGAGGACGAGCGGGCCGAGCAGGTCGCGGGCGCGCGAGTGGACCGCCATCGAGGAGATCAGGGTGCCGGTGGCGGCGAGGCCGAGGTCGGCGAGCAGGAGGACCAGCGCGCAGCGGCGGCAGCGCCGCCGCGGAGTCGAGGAAGAAGAGGGCGAAGATCGGCACGACGATCAGCTCCAGCACGAGCAGGTAGGCGAGCAGCGCCGCCGCCTTGGCGGCGAAGAGGACGCTGCGGTCGATCGGGGCGAGCCGGATCGCGTCGAAGCCGCCCTCCTCGCGCTCGGCGACGAAGAGGCGGTTGACGCCGAGCAGGGCGGCGAAGAGCAGGGTCGCCCAGAGCACGCCGGCGGCGAGGCTGCCGGAGAGCGCGGTGCGGTCGAGGCCGAAGCGGAAGATGACGAAGGTCGGTGACGGCGAAGAGCGCCATCGCCGGCAGCGACTGCAGCGTGCGCAGCTCGGCGCGCAGGTCCTTGGCGAGGATCGCCGCGAAGGCGGGCGAGACGGGTCACCGCTCTTCCGGGCGCTTATGTGGTGTGCCAGGCGACCGGGCTCACGGCCGCCTCCTTGCCGCCGGCCTCGAGCCGCAGCACCCTGTCGGCCTCGGGCTTCGAAGCGCTCGGGGTCGTGGCTGACGATGACCCGGGTGCGGCCCGCGCCGGGGCCGATCAGCGTCGCGGGCCAGCTCGCGGCCCTCGGCGTCGAGGTTGGAGTCGGGCTCGTCGAGCAGCAGCAGCTCGGGCTCGTGCAGGACGCAGCGGCAGATCGCCAGGCGCTGGCGCATCCCGGCCGAGAGCTCGGCGACGCGCTCGTCGGCGCGGCGCTCCATCGCCGACCGCGGCGAGCAGCTCCTCGATCCGCGCCTCGGCCTGCCTCGCCGCCGAGCCCGTGCAGGCGGGCGTGGAAGCGCAGGTTCTCGCGGCCGCTGAGGTCGCGGTAGAGCAGCGGCTCGTGGCCGAGGAAGCCGATCCGCCCGCGCAGCTTCCAGGCCTCGCCGGGCAGCTCGCAGCCGAGCGCCCGCACCTCGCCGCCGCTCGGGCGCAGGAGGGTGGCGAGGATGCGCAGCAGAGTCGTCTTGCCGGCCCCGTTCGGCCCCAGCACGAGCAGCGTCTCGCCCCGCGCCAGCTCGAATCCGACCCCGTCGAGCGCGGTCCGTTCGCCGTAGTCGCGGCGCAGCCCGGCGAGGCTGAGCGCCGGTTCCTCTGTCGCCTGGCCGGCCTGCACCGGGGGGATTGTGAAGGTCGCGGTCTCCACCCCTCAGGCTGCGCCCGGCGCTACGCTTTGGAAAATCGTGAGCGATCAGCCACCGTTGTTGAACGAGGTCGACACCTACGGGCCCGCCTACATGCGGGTCGCGGATCAGCTCGGGCGCTACGAGGGCAACGAGGAGGAGGCGCCGCTGGCGATCGAGCTCCTCGGCCTCTCGGCCGGGCGACCGGGTGCTCGACGCGGGCTGCGGCCTGGGCCGTTTCGTCGCCGCCCTGCAGAGAGACGGGATCGAGGCGGTCGGGGTCGACATCTCGCGAGATCGCGATCGCCGGAGGCCAAGCGCGAGCTACCCCGGCCCGACCTACATGGTCGCCGACCTGATGCAGCCGCTGCCGGAGGAGCTGCGCGGCTTCGACGGCCTGGTCAGCCTCTCCTCCAGCTTCGGCTTCGGCGCCACGGTGGCCGAGGACGAGGCGATGCTGCGGGCCTACCACGACGCCCTGCGGCCCGGCGGCAAGATGGCGATGGAGCTCTCCGACCTGGAGCGCTCGCGCTTCCGGCTCAAAACCGACGAGGGCGTGGTCGAGCGCGAGACCAACGGGGTGCAGGAAACGCTCGACGTCGACTTCTCGACCGGGATGCTGCACGTGCACTACGTCTACGGCGACGACGTGGTCGACTCGCGCATCCGCATGTACGAGGCCGATGACCTGCAGCGGATGGCCGAAGCGGCCGGCTTCCACGACGTCGAGCGCTACGGCAACTTCGCCGGCGGCCCGAAGCGCCCCGAGGACCGCCTCGTCCTCGTCGCCACGGCGTGAGCCGGACGGCGACAGCCAGGGTGAACGCCTTCACCCGGCTAATGCACGGACAAAACGTTACACCAGGGGTGGCCGTGGTTGTCGACGCCTACTCGACCGGGGCGCGGCTGGCGCCTCGCTTCGCGGCGGCCGGGCTTGCCGGTGGTGCACGTGCAGAGCAGCCCGGCGCTGCCGCGGTTCTACCTGCGCGGCGTTTCAGGCCGGGGACTTCGTCGAGAACGTCGTCCACGAGGGGGACCTGGAGGCGACGGCGGCGCGGGTCGCCGTCGCACGATCCAGCCTTCGTCGTGGTTGGCGCCGAGCCGGGGGTGCCGCTGGCCGACGCGCTCAGCGAGCGGCTCGGGTTGCCCTCCAACGGCAGCGCGCTGAGCCGGCGCCCGGCGCGACAAGAACGCGATGTCGGAGGCGCTGCGGGCCGCCGGCCTGCGCGACGGCGGAAGCGCTGAAGACCGGCAGATGCGAGCGAGGCCGTGGCCTGGGCGGCGCAGCGCGGTGGTGAGCCGGTCGTGGTCAAACCGCTCGACAGCGCCGGCACCGACGGGGTCAGCATCTGCGCCGACGCCGCGGCGATCGAGGCAGCTTTCGCCGCCAACCTCGGCCGTCCCAACGCCCTGCACGGCGCCAACGAGCGAGCTGCTGGTCCAGGAGCTGCTGCAGGGCACCCAGCTCTTCGTCAACTCGGTCAGCTGGGACGGCGTCCACCACGTCTCCGAGGTCTGGCGCGACAACAAGCTGCGCCACGGCGCCAACTTCATCTACGACTACGAGGAGCTCTTGCCTCGCCACGGCGAGCAGCAGGACCAGGTCGTGCCCTACGTCGAAGCGGTGCTCGACGCGCTCGGCATCCGCTTCGGACCCGCCCATACCGAGGTGATGCTGACCTCCACCGGGCCGGTCCTGGTCGAGTCCGGTGCGCGCATGCACGGCTCGGTTCCCGACGAGATCGTCGACCGCTGCACGCCAAGTCACCAGACGCTGACCGCCGAGGCCTACCTCGACCCGACCGCGGTCTCGCGCCGCGCCGCGCAGCCCTACGAGCTGCAGGCCGGCGCCTACTGCGTGATGCTGATCTCCCAGCACGAAGGCCGGATCGTCTCCGACCTCGGCATGACCGAGATCGAATCGCTGCCCTCCTTCGCCGGCACGATCTCGATGCTGCGGCCGGGCGACCAGCTCAAACCCACCGTCGACCTCTTCTCTTGCCCCGGGTTCATCTACTTGGTCGATCCCGACCGCGAGCGGCTCAAAGCCGACTACGACCGCATCCGCGAGCTTGACGCCGCGGGCGCCGTCTTCGAGATCGAGCAGATGGTCACTTCTTCTTGAGGGTGCGGCGGCCTACCTTCATCAGCGGGCCGATGCCCTCGCGCAGAGCCTTGGTGCGGACGGCGCCCTTGCCGTAGAGCAGCTTGGCCGAGGCGCGTACCGCTTCGCCGAGCGTCTCGTCGTAGGGGTGCCACCAGAAGTCGCGGGTCATCCCCGGCTCCCAGGAGTTCATCTTGATGTTGACGCACTCATAGAAGCCGAATTTGGAGTGCGAGCGGCCGACGCCGGAGTCCTTGACGCCGCCCCAGGCGCACTGGCAGGCGCCGTGGCTGAAGGAGTGGTCGTTGACCCAGACCATGCCCGACTCGATCCGCCGAGCGATCCGCTCGCCCTTCTGGCGGTCCTTGGTCCAGACCGAGGCGCCGAGGCCGAACTCGGAGTCGTTGGCGAGGTCGATCGCCTCCTGCTCGGAGTCGACGACGACGATCGGCAGCACCGGGCCGAAGATCTCCTCGCGCATGATCCGCATCTCGTGAGTGACGCCGGTGAGGACGGTGGGGGCGACGAACTTGCCGGAGAGGCCCGGGACCTCGGTCGGGCCGCCGCAGAGCTTGGTCGCGCCGGAGGCCTCTGCGTCGGCGATCAGGTCGACGACGATCTCGTACTGGCCGTCGGAGGTCATCGGGCCGATCTCGGTGTCCCACTGCATCGGCTCGCCGAGCTTCAGCTTCTCCGCCTCGCGGGTGACGCCCTCGACGAAGCGCTCGGCGACCTCGCGCATCACGTAGACCCGCTCGATCCCCGAGCAGGTCTGGCCGGCGTTGGCGAAGCCGCCCCAGACCGCGCCGGAGATCGCCTTGGGCAGGTCGGCGTCGGCGCAGACGATCATTGGGTCCTTGCCGCCGAGCTCGAGGACGGAGCCCTTCAGGCGCTCGGCGCAGACGGCGCCGACCTTGCGCCCGACCTCGACCGAGCCGGTGAAGAAGATCTTGCCGGCGCTCGACTTGGCCAGTGCGTCGCCGACCGCGCCGCCGCCGTGGACGACGCGGATCAAGCCCTCGGGCAGGCCGCCCTTCTCGAAGACGCGGCGGATCGCCTCGCCCAGCAGCGGGGTGAGGCTGGCCGGCTTGAGGACGACGCCGTTGCCGGCCATCAGCGCGATCGCGACCTCGCCGAAGGGGATCGACCAGGGGTAGTTCCAGGGCGCGATCACCCCGACCACGCCGATCGGCTCGTAGGTGAAGCGGCTTTTCTTGCTCATCAGGAAGGACTGGCTCATCCGCACCTTCTCGGGGCGAGGATCTTGGGGCCGGCCTTGGCGCACCAGTGCAGGGCGTCGACGGTCGGCAGGAGCTCCATCGTGTAGGCCTCGGCGCGGGGCTTGCCCTGCTCGTTGACCAGCAATTCGGCGATCTCGTCGATCTCGTCGAGGAGGGCGTCGGCGGCGCGCTTCATGTAGCGGGCGCGGTCCTGCAGCGATAGCTCGGCCCAGGCGGGTTGGATGCGGGCTACGTCGTCGACTATGGACTGGACCTGATCCGGGGTGATCGTGGCGACGGAGCCGACGAGGTCGCCGGTAGCGGGGTTGAAGCTCTCGAGGGTGGACTGGGCGGGGGGTGCTCCTGCGGTGGTGGCCATTTGTCGATTGTAGGTGGTTGGAGGGGAGCCGGGGAGGTCTGGTCGGATCCCACGCACCGCCTTCGGCGGAGCGAATTTGGTGCCGCTTCGCGGCTCCTAATCACTCTGCGGAGCCGCTTCGCGAGGATCCGACCAGACCTCCCCGGCTCCCCCCTCAAGCGCCTCCAGTTCTCCGGTCATACTCAGCCGCAATGACTGACCGGCTTTTCGACACAGGCGAGTCCGCCAAGTCCGAGGTGCCGGCTGCAGATGCGCCTCTGGCTGTGCGGATGCGTCCGCGGAACCTCGGTGAGCTTGTCGGGCAGGAGCACGTCCTGGGGGAGGGCTCGGCGTTGCGGACTGCGATCGAAAGTGGTCATCCCCATAGCGCGATTCTCTATGGGCCACCCGGGGCTGGGAAGACGACGTTGGCTCGGATTGCGGCGGCAGGAGCAGAGGGTGCTTTCGAGGAGGAGTCGGCGGTTAATGCGGGGCGGGCTGAGATACGGGCGGTGATTGAGCGGGCTCGGGAGCGTAGGCAGGGGAGCGGTCGGCCCACGGTGTTGTTCCTCGACGAGATTCATCGGTTCAACAAGGCGCAGCAGGATGCGTTGTTGCCGGCAGTGGAGGAAGGGCTGCTGACGCTTATTGGGGCGACGACGGAGAACCCTTACTTCGAGGTGAACTCAGCGTTGTTGTCGCGGTGCCAGATCTATGAGTTGCGGCCGCTCGATTCCGCTCAGATCGAAGAGCTGCTGCGCCGGGCGCTCGCGGACTCGGAGCGGGGGTTGGCCGATCCGCCCCCGGTCGAGGACGCGGCGCTGGAGATGCTGGCACATCGCAGTGGTGGCGATGCGCGGGTGGCGTTGTCGGCTTTGGAGCGGGCGATCGAGCGCTCGTCCGGTGAGCCCGTCGACGTGGCCGCGATCGAGGATGCGTTGCAGCGCAAGGCGCTCGACTACGACCGACAGGGGGATCGTCACTACGACTTCGTCTCGGCCTGGATCAAGGCGACGCGGGGCTCCGATGTGGATGCGTCTCTCTATTACTTGGCGGTGATGCTGGAGGGCGGTGAGGACCCGCGCTTCATCGCCCGGCGGATGGTGATCCTCGCCTCCGAGGACGTCGGCAACGCCGACCCGCAGGCGCTGCTTGTCGCCGACGCCGCGGCTCGGGCCGTCGACCGCGTCGGCCTGCCCGAGTGCGCTCTCAACCTTGCCCAGGCTGCCGTCTACCTGGCACTCGCGCCGAAGTCGAACGCCTCCTACAAAGGGCTCGGAGCCGCGCGGGCCGAGGTCCGCGAGCAACGGCGCCAAGACACCGCCCGACTACCTCCGCGACGCCCACTACCCCGGGGCGAAGTCGCTCGGTCGCGGCAAGGGCTACCGCTACGCGCACGACGAGCCGGGCGGGGTCAGCGATCAGCCGCTACTTCCCGACGAGCTTGCCGGCAAGCGCTTCTACGAGCCCACGGATCGCGGCTTCGAGGCCGAGCTCAGCCGTCGCTTGGAGGAGCTCTCGTATGAGATTCGGACGAGCCTGATTCAGGCGCAACTTCCTAAAGAGGCAGGTGTTTCAATGTTCGGCTTTCCAAGCTAGAGCCAGGGAGAGCCGACACACCCACCGGGGGCCTGGACTGGGGGCCTCCGGTGGGGACCTAAACGGGACACAGGGGGGACGGTAATTGCGCCATGTACGGGCGCGATTACCGCGTTGTGGACCAGGCGGCTTCCCGTCTCCCCTATCGTGCGGGTATGGCTTCGGAGAAGCTGCGACTCGGGGGAATGGCCTTGCGGAACGGCCTGCTGATCCATGGGCCGACCCACTGGGCGGCGGCGGTGCGCGGCCCGACGGCGGCGCTGGAAGTCGCTTCCGAGCGCAAGCCGGAACTGGCCCCGGGGCTGGCGGCGAAACTGCCGGGCCTGCGCGGGCCGCTGAAACTGGCCGAGGCACTGGCGGTGTTGCCGCTGGTGCGGCGGCGGATGACCTCCGCCCGGCTGCCCTTCGAGGACTGGCGCGTGCTCGCGGCGATCGGCGACGACGCTCCTTGCCACCTCCGCCCTGCGCAAGCGCTTCGGCAGCTCGGCGCTGCGCGAGGGGGCGGTGCAGGCGATCGGGGCGATCCCCGCCCTCGTCGCCCTGCTCGACCGCGACCTGGCTGCCTACCACGGGGTCGAGCACAAGGCGATCGCCGCTTATGAGCAGGGAATCGAGGACCCGGCCCGGGTGCCGAAGGAGCACGACCGCTGCGGCTCGAATCTGCTGGCGCCGATGATGCTGCTCTCGGCCGGAGGCACGGTGATGCTGGAGCGGCTGGTCGACCGGCCCGGCCCGGCGGCCCGGGCGATCGTCGGCCTCGGCGGCGCCTCGATCGCGGTCGAGATGTTCGCCTGGAGCGACCGCCACCATGGCGACCCCCTTGCCGAGGCCTTCCACACCCCGGGCCGTGAGATCCAGCGGCTGATCGCGACCAAGGAGCCGACGCCCGAGCAGCTCGAGGTCGGCGTCGCCGCCCTGGCCGAGATTCTCCGCGCCGAGAACGCCGCGTAGACTGCCGCCTCGTGTTTGGACGCATCGACCATATTGGCGTCGCGGTCGAGGACCTCGACGCCGGCATCGCGCTCTACGAAAAAAGCTTCGAGATGGCGCTCGCGCACCGCGAGACGGTCGAGGAGCAGGGCGTCGAGGCGGTCCTGCTCGATGTCGGCGAGGGCCACGTCGAGCTGCTGGCGCCGCTGGCGCCCGACACCCCGGTCGGCAAGTTCGTCGCCCGCAAGGGTCCGGGCCTGCACCACGTCGCTTACGCCGTCGCCGACATCGATGCGACGCTGGGGAGCCTGGCGGCCACCGGGATCGAGTTGATCGACAGCGAGCCGCGGGTCGGCATCCGCGACAGTCGCGTGGCCTTCCTGCACCCCCGCTCTACCGGTGGCGTGCTGACCGAGATCGTCGAACCGGCAGGAGGGGGGCACTGATGGCTGACGTGCAGAAGGTCGAGATCGGCTTCGAGGGCGGCCAGGTGATCGCCGTCCGCCTCGGCGCGGACGAGCTGAAGGAGCTGCGCAAGCAGGTCGAGAAGGGCGGCTGGCGCGACGTCAAGACCGAGGACGGCGAGCTCGCCCTCTACCTCGGCAAGGTCTCCTTCATCCGAATCGACTCGGGCGCAAACCGAGTCGGCTTCTGAGGACGCGATGAGATTCAGGACGGCGCTTGGCCTCACCGCAGCGGCGGTCGGTGGCGCCGCCCTCTGGTGGCGCAAGAACCCCTCGGCCTGCCCCTACGGCCAGCGCTTCTGGGTCGAAGCGCCGCACCCGATCATCACCCGGGACCGCCTGCGCTCGGTCCTGCGCCCGGAGCCCGGCGAGCGCATCCTCGAGATCGGCCCCGGCGTCGGCTACTACACCCTCGACATAGCCGAGTGGGTCGGCCCCGAGGGCAAGGTCGAGATCTTCGACCTCCAGCAGGAGTTCCTCGACCACACCACGGATCGAGCCACGGATCACGGTTTCGCCAACGTCATCCCCACCCAGGGCGACGCCACCGCCCTCCCCTACGAGGACGACTCGATGGACGCGGCCGTCCTCACCGCCGTCCTTGGCGAGATCCCCGACCCAGTAGCCGCCCTCCGTCAAATCCACCGCGTCCTCAAGCCCACCGGCCGCCTCGTTGTAGGCGAGCTCTTTGGCGACCCCCACTTCACCACCCAGTCCGCGCTCAAACGCCAAGCAGGAGAAGCCGGCCTCACCTGGACCGAGCACTCCGGCAACTGGTTCGCCTACTTCGCCCGCCTCACGGTCGGTTGATACGTACCGATTGCGATTCGCCGAGTTTGCGCATAACCGATGACGGTCGGCACCAGTGGCCGCTACATTCGTTTATGTGCAGTCAACCGGGCTCAGCGATGAGGGGGGGCAGTACGAGGCAAGTGAAGAGGCGGGGCAGCTTCGCTTCGATTCGCGTGGTGGCCCAGGTACGTTCCGTGGTACCGACTACCAACTGCGTGTCGCCGTGTTCGAGTGTCTCGATCTGCTCTCCCGCCAAATTCGCGCTCCCCACCTGGACTTCGTCCTTGCCCTCGAGGGAGCCCTGATCGGCGATGAGGGCGTGGAGAACTGGGATGTGGTGGTTGCTCCCGGCGCCCGCGTCTACGAGGCAAAGGTAAAGCCGACTGCCGAGGACGTACGCAACTTCTTCGGCAAGGTTCAGGCGTCCGAAGCCGAGGCCGTGACCCTGGTCTACGGCGAAGCTGGTGGTGCCACCTTCAAGGCGTTGGAGAGTTTGCTGCGACTTGCCGAGGCCACATCCGACTCGGCGACGTTTGAACGACTTGCACAGGGCGCGTCGACCGAGGTGAAGCAGCTCGCAGGAGGCGCCGGCGAAAAGCTGTACCCAGCCGTAAAGCGGATGAGAATGATCAACTACCCGGCGCAGGCTCTGGGCCACGATTGCGAGGCACGCGCCGAGTACCTGGCTGAGGGGGCGGGCAAGCGGCTTGTCGAGCATCTGATCGAGCTCTTCTCAGGCAATGCCGGCAGGCGCCGTCCTCACCGCATGCGGGGGTTGCTCGGCGATCTGAGGAAGATGGGGATTGAGGTCCGCCCCGGTCAACGGGACGACTACGATCTTTCTGTTCAGGCGAGGCTGGCGCTGCGCGTCCTGTGGCAGGTCCCCCCGGGTGCTCCCCCGGGGGTGCTCGCGTCGGCAATCGGAATCGATGAGGTAGAGCTGGAGCAGGTACTAAAGCCGCTCTTGGAGGCACGCGTCATTCGGCGGGAAGAGGCGTATTTGGTTGCGGAATCTCCGCTGGGGAATGTCGAGCAGGTCGATGACCCGGAGCTCTGTGCGGCATTTTTGGCAAGGCTGCTCTCCTGGATCTCGGAAAACAGGACGCGGCCTGAGCTCGACCGGGCAATCGACACGGCGATGGCCCTACTAGAGCCATCCGTTTCGGCGCGGCCCGAAGTCGTCGCGGTCGCCTTTCGGGTTCTGGATAAGCATCTGAAGAAGCGGGGGAAGAAGCGACTGGTGCTCGATGTCGCGAACCGTTCGATCGAGGCGGCGCAGCGATCCCCCCGAGGAAACGACGACGTCGTCGAGGCCGAAGCGGTCGCCTTGATCTGTGGTCGCGCCTGGGTCTATCAACGAGTTGGCCAGCTGAAATCGGCGCGCGCCGACAGCGAGAGCAGTCTCAAGCTTGCGGAACAGATCGGCTCCGAGCGAAGCAGGGCCTTTTGCCACAAGTGCCTGGGTCGGCTGTCGAGACTCGAAGCCGAGCGCGGCCCAATAGAAGGGCGAAAGGAGCTACTTCGGCAAAGCATCGAGCACCTCGAGGAGGCGATTCGGCTTTTCTCCCATCTCAATGAGGACGGTGAGGTGGGCGATTCGCACAGCCTGCTGGGGCGGACCCACTACGTCGCCTTGAGTTTCGAGGAGGCCAAAGCGGAGGCGAGGAAGGCAGGCGAGTTCCTCACCCCCCGCAATGGCAAGGACTACCTCGATCTGCAGTTGCTTCTGGCCGACCTTGCCGCGACGGAGGAGCGCTTCAACGAGGCCGAGGCGATTTACTCGGCGGTGCTGGACGATGCGGGGAAGGACGAGATCTCCTCCGAGATCTACGCGCGTGCTCGTCGACAGCGTGGAATCGCGCGCGTGCGGGCCAGGAAGAACCGTCAAGCTGGATGCCTGGATCTCCTGGCAGCTGCTGAGATCTTCTCCGATCTCGGCGAGCCGGATAACGCCGGTGAGTGTGAGCTAATGGCAATTCGGGTCCGGGGCCGATTTCCGCGTGAGAACCGGGTTGCAGAACTACTCAGCAAGGAGGAGCCGCTGGTACAGGCGATCGCTTTGAATCTTCACAACGAGGCGGTTCAAGACATGGACAAGCGTGTTGCGGTCGCGTTCAGGCGCGAGGAGCCAATTCAATATTGGCCTGGATTGATCAAGGATGCACAGCGCCAGGCCGCGAGGAGGCGTAGAGATTGGAGCTAGATCTCGCGCGTGCCATTGGGATCCGCGAAACTTCGACCGCCGTAGGTGGGGGACCGATAGTGGTGGCGGTTGAGGCTCTTCTCGCCGGGCTGCCTGGTCCACCAACTCCACTCGCCTCTGTCGCGCAGCGATTGGGAGTCGACCGCATTTCATTTCGATCTGGCCTTCCCGTCTCGGGAATGCTCGAGCGTGTCGGAGATTCATTCCGGGTTGTCTGCGCGGCTGACCAGTCGGCTGGCCGCCGCCGTTTCACGGTTGCCCATGAGCTTGGTCACGCATATCTGGCAACTCACGAGAGTGAGTTGCCAGGGCATGATCACGAGTACTTCTGCGATCGCTTCGCTGCAGAGCTCCTGATGCCGACTCAGTGTATGAAAGAAAACGACCTGGATAGTCTTTCGATTACCCGTCTCCGCCGCCTTTCCAAGCGCTTTGGTGCATCGTTCAGGGCGACTGCGATCCGCTGTGCTGAATTCGGCGATCTGGCAGTGATAGTTACAGCCGGGTCAAAAGTTGAGTGGAGCGCCGGGCAGGTCCGGGAACTCGACCCGTTCCTTGCCGAAGTATCGGCGCGCACGCTGGCGCAACGCGAAAGAATACGCCAGCGAGTATCACGAGATGCTGAAAACGCCCGCGAGAACTGGCTGCTGGAAACAGACGGATACGGTCCCGGACGGGCGCTTCTGCTGCTGCGGAGGGAATCGTGAGCGGAAGTGTCGCCGACAGCAAGTTGCGCGCAGCGACCTGCGCCCGGCCTGAGTCACACCCCTTCGTTGGCACGGAACGGACAGTGCTACCCGGTCAATGGAGATTGCGCCTGCGGGATGCCGTTTGTCGCCTGACGGGTCATACGCTCCTGCCAGCCGACAGCCACGGGAAGGCGCGTTGCGGACGCTGCTTCAAATCATGCCAATCGGGGCAATCCTCCGCAAAGCCCGGCGATGCAGCCTCTGTACTTTTGAAACTGGAGCCCAACTGCCTGGACAAGCGTCTAGCCCAATGGGCATCGCGGCAACGAGATGAGCTGGTGAACGACATTACGGAAATTCCTTCGCATAGGTCCGTTGAGCTGATCGAAGTAGATGCAGATGATCTAGCGGCTCTGGTGGGCGAGCGTCAGCTTGGCTGTAGCCCGGATTTGGTGGGGAATCGTGACCGCCTGTTGCTAACTGAATCTGAGGCCAACGAAATTGGCCTTTCGCTGGAGCTTCAATTGTCAACGTCAAGGATTGCGGTAACGCCCCGACAGCTTGTCGCGACCTGGCGATTCCCCACCAGTCCGCTGATCACCGTTGACCTGGGTGGAGTTCGGTTGGCGGTGGTTGACTACGTCGCGCATTCGGCGAGCCTCCGCTGGGCGCTTTCAGCGGTCGAAACCGGTCGCGCTCCGATCGGTCTGCAGGCAATGGTCGCCCGCGTTCCCGAGGAGGTTGATTCTGACCCCGCACTTAGAACCTTCGCCTTGGATACAGCGCTGCTTTCCGCCACGGAAGTGCTTATTGGGCGGCAGGCTCGATTGAGTCCGATCGATCAGTAGCTGCCTCGGGCCGGCACCCTCCTCGAGGATTTCACCCACCTCGGTCCTGGACTGTAGTACAGTGTCGTACACGTGGCTACCCGAGCGAGAGCCTTCTCCGCCCGCTGGGACGTAGACGTCCTCGACCGCCTCGATCGTCGCAGTGAGGCGGCTGGGACGAATAGGTCTCGGCTTGCCGAGCGCTACGTCGATGAGGGAACCAGGATGGACGAGCATCCCGGAATCGTCTTCCGTGGTGGGCCGACCGGGCGCCGGGCAGCTCTGGTCGGCGGCCCGGACGTCTGGGAGCTGATGGCGTCACTCAAGTCCGGCAAGGCAAGGGGCGAGAAGGCGATCGCAGCGACGGCTGAGCTGCTTGGTCTCACCGAGCTTCAGGTGCGCACGGGGGTTCGCTACTACAGCGCTTACCCAGAGGAGATCGACGAGCGCGTCAGGCGCAACGTCGATGAGGCCGACGCGGCGGAAGCAGCTTGGCGCCGCGAACAGGCCGCCTTGGCGTGAAACTCCTGCTCGACGAGCAGATCAGCGGCAAAGTGGCTGAGCGCCTGCGAGACCAGGACTGTGATGTCGTTGCCATTGCCGAGAATGTCGCGCTACGGGGCCTCAGCGATCCCGACGTATTCGAGACCGCCCAGGCGCAGGAGCGCGCGGTCGTCACCTACAACCGGGCCGACTTCGAAGCGATCAACCTCGAATACGCCGAGTTGGGCCGTGAGCATCACGGCTTGGTGATCGTTCATCCAATTCGATTCCCAAGTCGAGATTTTGCGCGGTTGACCAAGGCACTGAAAGGCTTGCTCGACGGTGAAGCATTGGGGAAAAGCTTCACCGTCTGGCTGCAGGAGGCTCGTCGCCGCTAGTAGCGCGGCGGCAGGTCGCGGCGTTCCTGCGGAACTGGTTCTTCGGCAGCGACCGCTTCGCGGCGCCGGGCGCGGTCGGACCAGATCGCCTCCTGGAAGAAGGAGAGGATCAGGCCGGCTACGCCGGCGATCATCAGGATCAGCCCGACGGTGTCGATGCTGACGCCCTGGACGTGGAGGTTGGTCGCGTAGCGGAGGATTGCTCCCACGGCGATCAGGAATATGGCTCCAGCGATTGTCATAGCCCGTCGGTACCCGCCGGTCGAAAGCGGTAAACGGGTCTACGCGAGCGCAGTCCAGAGCCGCTTCTCGGCCTCGGCGACGCGGTGGGCGGCGCGGTCGATCTCGCGCCAGAGGGCGGGCTCGGGCTCGTCGCGCTCGCTGGCGGCGTGGAAGGCGGTGGCGAGCTCGGTCCAGCGAGCGGCGGCCTCGGCGGCGAGCGGCGCCTCGGGCCGGCCGGCCTCCTCGAGGAAGCGCGAGTACATCAGGCGGAAGGCGCCGCCGCCGGTGCCGCGGCGCTCGATCACCTGGTAGCCGAAGCGGGCGCACCACTGCCAGTCCTCGGCGACCTCGGGCCAGCCGCCGGCCTCCTCGGCGAGGCGCTCGACCGCGCCGAGGCCGGAGAACTCGCGGAACTCGGACTCGACCATCGCCTTGGCGGCGCGCTCGATCGCCGCCGGGATCGCCGCGCGCAGCTGCTCCTGGGTCACCGGCGCCCGAGGCGGTGAACATGTGGCCGGCGAGGGGGTAGGCGGGGTGGCGGCTGTGGCGCGCCCTGTCGAGGTTCTCCAGCCGCGTGGTCGTCTGCAGCTCCTCGAAGCCGGTGTCGGAGAGATGGGCGAACTCCTCGTCGTAGCCGGCGAGGACCACGGCGTGGCCCGGGAAGTGGGCCGAGTTGCCGTAGTGGTCGAGGTAGTAGAGGTCGGTGAGCAGGAGCACGGGCTGGCCGGCGTCGACCTCGGCCCGGGCCGCCTCCCAGGCGTCGTCGTCGCCCTCCTCGAAGGTGCGCAGCTCCAGCGCCGCCCCGGTCAGCTCGCTGAAGTTCTCCTCCAGCCGCGCGGTGCGGCCGTTGAACCAGCGGCTGGGCGAGGCGTCCTCGAGGGTGACGTAGTAGAAGCAGGCGCCGGCGCCGAGGCCGAACGCCATCTCCTCGCTGATCTCGACGCCGTGGAAGCCGAGCAGGTTGCGCAGGGCGGTCGAGCCGCAGTGGTGGCCGGGGGTGTGGGTGTAGCCGGGGACCGAGGGCATGTGGGACGGATATTGACTGAGAGACCTATCCTGCGTCCCCGCCATGGAGAAGCCGATCTCAGAGCTGCTGCGGCTGATGCGCACCCGCGGGCACACGCCCGGGCGTGGAGAGAGCTGCGAAAGCGCTGGGCAAGGCCGGGAACAACGGCGCGATCTGGGCGGTGCTCTGTCTCGTTCGTCCTGGCCGCTGACCGATTCGAACGGGGAAGCCTGGCTGATCTGCGCGCTGCTGGCGCCGATCGCGATCGCGCTCAACTACGTGATCAAGTTGATCGTCAAGCGGCCGCGGCCGGTGCTGGAGGGGCTGCCGCCGCTGGGCGGGGCGCCCAGCTCGCTCAGCTTCCCGTCGGCCCATGCGACGCTCCTCGTTCGCCGTCGCGACGGCGATGACCCGGGTCGACTCGCTCGGCGCGCTCGCCTTCGTGCTCGCCCTCGCCCTCTCGCTCGGCCGTCCCTACCTCGGCATGCACTACCCGTCCGACGTCCTCGCCGGCGCCCTGCTCGGCGTCGTCCTGGGCCTGATCGTGCCGCTCTCGCTATGAGGTCGCTTCGATGAAGGTCGGAATCGTCGGGCTGCCCAACGCGGGCAAGTCGACGCTCTTCAACGCGCTGACCAGGGGCGGCGCGCAGACCGGCGACTACCCGTTCACGACGATCGAGCCCAACGTGGCGATCGCCGCAGGTGCCCGACGAGCGGCTGGAGCGGATCGCCGAGACGGTGCGCAGCTCCAAGCTGGTACCGGCGACGATCTCCTTCCACGACATCGCCGGCCTGGTCAAGGGCGCCTCGGAGGGGGAGGGCCTCGGCAACCAGTTCCTCGCCTCGATCCGCGAGACCGACGCGATCTGCCACGTCGTCCGCTGCCACGCCGACTCCGGCGTCCCCCACCCCGACGGCCGCGTCGACCCGCTCGCCGACATCGAGACGATCGAGACCGAGCTGGTCCTCTCCGACTACGAGCAGGCCGAGCGCCGGCTCGCACCGGGTCGCGCAAGGGGGCGAAGTCGGGCGACGCCGAGGCGATCGCCGAGCGCGACTGGCTCGAGCAGGTGGTCGAGGCGCTGGCCGAGGGCAAGCCGGCCCGCTCGGTCCCGGTCCCCGACGCCGCCGCCCACGGCGCCGCGCAACCTGCAGGCGCTGACCTCGAAGCCGATCCTCTACGTCGCCAACGTCGACGAGGGCGACGCCGAGGCGCCGGCGGAGGTCGCCGACGCACGCCGAGGCGATCGGCGCCGGCGTGGTCGCGGTCAGCGCCCGGATCGAGGGCGAGCTGGCCGAGCTCGACCCGGCCGAAGCCGAGGAGATGCGCGAGTCCTACGGGGTCGAGGGCTCCGGCCTGGCCCGCCTCGTCCGCGCCGCCTACGACCTGCTCGAGCTGATCACCTTCTTCACCGCCGGCGAGGACAAGGAAGCCGTCGCCCGGCCGCTGCCCGCGGCTCCACCGCCTGGGAGGCGGCGGGGACGATCCACACCGAGATCCAGGACGCCTTCGTCAAAGCCGAGGCGATCGGCTGGCAGGAGCTGGTCGAGTGCGGCGGCTACGTCGCCAGCCCGCGACCAGGGCCTGCTGCGGATCGAGGGCCGCGACTACGTCGTCCAGGACGGCGACGTGATCACGATCAAGGTCTGAGGCATGGATCAGGGGGCGCGGTTTCCGAAGGTCGCCGCCAAGCGCGGCCACTACGAGAGCTTCTACATCAAGGCCTGCCAGCCCGGCGGCGGCCAGGGGATCTGGATCCGCCACACGGTCCACAAGCGCCCCGGCGCCGAGCCCAACGCCTCGATCTGGTTCGTCCTCTTCGACCGCGAGGCCGACGGGCCGCGGGCGACCAAGGTGACGGTGCCGGCCGAGCGAGCTCTCGGCGCCGGACGGCTCCTGGATCCGGGTCGACCGGCGCCGAGATCGGGCCCGGCAAGGCGAGCGGCATGATCGAGACCGAGGCCCTGAGCGCCTCCTGGGACCTCACCTTCGCCGGCGACGCCGAGCCCTGCAAGTACCTGCCGGCCGACTGGCTCTACGAGGCGCCGGCTGCCGAAAACGAAGTTCGTCGCCCCCTTCCCCGACGCGCGCTTCGGCGGCCGCCTGGAGGTCGACGGCGAGGCGATCGAGCTCGACGGCTGGCCGGGGATGATCGGCCACAACTGGGGCAGCGAGCACGCCGAGCGCTGGGTCTGGCTCGAGGGCACCGGCTTCGAGGACGCGCCGGGCACCTACTTCGACGCCGGCGCCGCCCGGATCAAGCTCGGCCCCTGGACGACCCCCTGGCTCCCCTCGGGGATGCTGATGCTCGACGGCGAGGAGCACCGGCTCGGCGGCTTCGGCCAGATCCGCTCGGCCTCGATCGAGGACGTCGCCCGACGTCCTGCTCGTTCACCCTCCCCGGCAAGGACATCGTCGTCCGCGGCCGCGTCTCGGCCCCGCAGAAGGACTTCGTCGGCTGGGTCTACGCCGACCCCGAGGGCCCCGAGCACAACACCGTCAACTGCTCGGTCGCCGACCTCGAGCTGACCGTCGAACGCCCGGCCGCGCCGCCCGCGAGCTGACCCTAACGGCCGGCGCCGCCTATGAGTTCGGCATGCGCGAGACCGACCACGGCATCCCGGTCCAGCCCTATCCCGACGGCTGACGCCGCCGCCACCCGGAGCTGCTGCTTGCCGGCGACGACTTTTCGGAAGCTTCGATCCAGCGGTCATAGCGCCGAGGGCGAACTCGAGCTGGTCGCCGCGGATCTTGGTCACGCCGCCGGTGCCGTAGAGCTTCGCCCAGACGATCCGCGGCGAGGCGCCGCGCTGGGTGATTTCGACCTGCTTCAGCTTGCCGTCGAGGTAGGCGCCGAGCCTGGCGCTGATCTCCGGGCCGGTGAAGCGCAGGGTCCAGCTGTGCAGGGGGCAGTAGTAGTCGTAGGGGTCGGGGACGCCGACCAGGTAGGGGACCGGCGGGCCGAAGAAGACGTTCTGGACGCTCTCGGTGTGGCCGCCCGAGCAGGCGGAGAAATAGGTTTCGGCGATTTCGCCGCCGTAGATGACGACCTGCCCCTTGGTCGCTTCGGCGGCCTGCGTTGGTCGCCGCGGTCTCGCTGCCCAGCCCGCCGTAGACCTGGCTGCGGGTGTCGTCGTAGAGGTCGAAGCCGTTGCCGCCGACGTCGACGGTGAGGGCGAAGGAGCGGGCGGCGACCGCCTGCGCGCGCAGCGCGGCCTGGCGGCCAGGAGGGCGGCGACTCGTTGGGGATCACGCCCTTGACGTACTGGTCGACCGCGAGCGCGTTGATCACGTTGAGCGAGCCGGCGTCGCTGTCGGTCGGCACCACCTCGAGCGCGCCGCGGTAGGTGCCGAGCCCGGCGATCGTCGACCTTGCCCGGCGCCGGCGGCGCGCAGCTTGCGCCCGCAGTCGGCGAGCGGCTTGCCGCTCGAGTCGCGCAGCTTCACCGCCGCGCCGACCCGGTGCGCCTCGTAGTCGCGGCCGCGTCGAGCGCCTTGCCGCAGGCGCTGGTCGCGCCGCTGAAGCCGACGTCGCCGCGAGGAGATGTCGAGCAGGACGCGGACGATCCGCGTGCCCGGCGACCGTCCCGATCGTGGTTCCCGGGTAGTAGTGGGCGAGGATGAAGCGGTAGTCCTTGCCGTGCTTGGCGTAGCCGTAGGCGCCGTACTGGCTCATGCCGACGCCGTGGCCGAAGCCGTGGCCCTTGACCACCCAGGAGACGCTCGCCGTGGTCGCGCTCGAGGCGGAGCGAAGCAGGAAGAGGGCCAGGGCTGTGAGGCGGATTCGCATCTTCGATTCAACAGGTTCGCGATGGAGGAGTCTCGGCCTGCTCTACTCTGTGCGATGCGAACCGAGAGGAGTGCAATGGCGAGCAGCGAGGCGGATCACAAGCTCCTCGCCGCGGGCGAGTGGCGCGAGACCGGCGAGTGGGACGAGGTGCGGAGCCCCTACGACGGCACCGTCGGTCGGCCGGGTCGCGCAGGGCGACGCCGCGCTGGTCGACCGCGCCGCCGAGGCCGCCCAGGAGGCCTTCGAGTCGGCCGACTTCCCCCAGCACGAGCGCGCCGCGGTGCTCGACCGCGCCGCCGGGCTGGTCGGCGAGCGGGTCGAGGACCTCGCCCTGACGATCGCCGCCGAGGCGGGCAAGCCGCTGAAGACGGCCACGGTCGAGGCGCAGCGCTGCGTCGACACGCTGACCTTCTCCGCGGTCGAGGCGCGCAAGCTGACCGGCGGCACGGTGCCGATGGAGGCCTCGCCGCCGGCGCCGGCAAGCTCGGCGTGATGCTGCGCGTCCCCTACGGCGTCGTCGGCGCGATCAGCCCCTTCAACTTCCCGCTCAACCTCGTCGCCCACAAGCTCGGCCCGGCGATCGCCGCCGGCAACGCGATCGTGCTCAAGCCCGCCGGCCAGACGCCGATCTCGGCGCTGAAGCTGGCGGCGATCCTGGTCGAGGCCGGCCTGCCGGAGGGCTGGCTCAGCGTGATCCCCGGCCCCGGCTCCGAGGTCGGCAACGCGATCGTCGAGCACGAGCTGACCGCGGCGCTCACCTTCACCGGCTCGGCCGGGGTCGGCTGGGGGATCCGCAGCCGCGTCCCGCACAAGAAGGTCAACCTCGAGCTGGGCTCGAACGCGCCGCTGATCGTCCACTCCGACGGCGACTGGGAGACGGCGGCCGACAAGGCCAAGCTGCACGCCTTCTCGCACGCCGGCCAGAGCTGCATCTCGATCCAGCGCATCCTCGTCCACGAGGACGTCGCCGACGCATTCACCGAGCGCCTGGTCGCCAATGCCGCGCAGCTGCGCGTCGGCGACCCGCTCGACCCCGAGACCGACGTCGGCCCGCTGATCTCGCCCGGCGACCGCGACCGGGTCAAGGAGTGGGTCGACGAGGCGGTCGCCGCAGGCGCCGAGCTGCTGACCGGCGGCGAGCTGGTCGACGAGGGCCGCTGCCTGGCCCCGACCCTGCTCGGCTCGCCGCCGCGCGAGGCCAAGGTCTGGTGCGAGGAGATCTTCGGCCCGGTGGCGACGATCGACCGCTACTCGGAGTTCGGCGAGGCGCTGCAGATGGCCAACGACTCCAAGTTCGGCCTGCAGGCGGGTGTCTTCACCCGCGACGTAGGCCGAGGCCTCGAGGCCGCCGACACGCTCGAGTTCGGCGGCGTCCTGATCAACGAGGTCCCCACCTTCCGCGCCGACCAGATGCCCTACGGCGGCGTCAAGGACTCCGGCAACACCCGCGAGGGCCCGGCCTTCGCCGTGCAGGAGCTGACCGAGGAGCGCTTCGTCACCCTCCAGGGCTGAGCGTTCAGTCGATCGGCAGGGGTGCGCCGTGGACGGCGCCAACCTTGACCGCCCAAACCCTGGCGTCGTCGAAGCTCGTCGCGCCCAATTCCGTCCTGCAGGAGAGGACGACCGACTGTGGCGAGCTGAAGCTGCCCACGCCGGCAAGGGCAAGGGCCTGGCTGCTGACTTCACTCGGAATTGCGGGCAGGCTGACCCGGGTCTCGTCCCAGGTGCCAGGTCCGCCCGCGGCCGTGGGGGCAATCAGACAGGACGCGATTGCCACCGAGCTCGCGCGTGGTCGAGAAGATCGTCGTCTTCGCTTGCAGGAGGTAGTCGCCGGCGGGCACGGTGATCGCCGCCGACCTGGGCGAAGAGAGCCCGCTGAGCATCGCACCGAAGGCGTCTCCGGCGTGCATAGACGTCGCTCGGCCCGATGCGGACCCGTTGCTGCGGCTGTTGTCCCGACCGGCGCTCCCCTGGCCCCTTGTCGTTCCCTTCGCTCCCTTGTGGTCCAGCCGGCCCCGCGGCGCTCCGCGTGCATGCATCGCCACCGTTCCCTTGGACAGCTTCGGCGGGCGATCACCGCGCCGCGCTTCAGCTGCTTGCGCCCGACACTGTTCTTTGGCGAGGAGGCCGGTTGCGCTCAGGGCACTCCCGGCAAGAGCGACGAACACGGGCGATCATGGCGATCACGTGGGCACTGTCGATGTGGCTGGCGCAGGCGCCGAGAATATTCAGGGACCTCCCGGTCGCGGACGGGTCAAGCGTACCCCGCAAAGGCCCGCTCTACTCGTGCGGGCGGGCCATGCGGCGGTGGTCGAGCGCCTCCTCGAGCACCGCGGGCTCGACGCCCTGCTCGAGCGCAACCTCGCGCAGGGAGCGGCCTGACTCCGCCGCGGCCTTGACGATGTCGGCGGCGCGGTCGTAGCCGATGTGGGGGTTGAGCGCGGTTGCTGTGGCGAGGGTGGCCTCGGCGTGGCGCGTCGGTCATCTCCTCGTTGGCCTCGATCCCGGCGACGCATTTCTCGTTCAGCAGGCGCGAGGCGGAGGCGAGCAGCTTGATCGAGTCGAGCAGGTTGCGGGCGATCAGCGGCACCCGCACGTTGAGCTCGAACTGGCCCTGGCTGCCGGCGACGGTGATCGCGGCGTCGTTGCCGATCACCTGGGCGGCGACCTGGATCACGACCTCGGGGATCACCGGGTTGACCTTGCCGGGCATGATCGAGGAGCCCTTCTGCAGCTCGGGCAGGCGCAGCTCGGCGAGGCCGGCGCGCGGCCCCGAGCCCATCAGCGCCAGGTCGTTGGCGATCTTGTTGAGCGAGACGGCGTAGACCTTGAGCGCGCCGGAGAGCTCGACCAGGGCGTCGCGGTTGCCCTGCGCCTCGAAGGGGTCGAGCGGCGCGGAGATGTCGAGGCCGGTGTCGGCGGCGAGCTGCTCGCGCACCTTGGCGGCGAACTCGGGGTGGGTGTTGAGGCCGGTGCCGGTGGCGGTGCCGCCGAGCGGGATCTGGCCGACCCGGCGCAGCGTCGCCTCGACCCGCTGCACGCCGAGCCGCACCTGCGCCGCGTAGCCGCCGAACTCCTGGCCGAGGGTGACCGGGACGGCGTCCATCAGGTGGGTGCGGCCGGCCTTGACCACGTCGGCGAACTGCGCCGCCTTCGCCTCGAGCGCCTCCTCCAGCCCGCCCATCGCCGGCAGCAGGTCGTGGGTCACCTCGCCCAGCGCCGCCAGGTGGACGGCGGAGGGGAAGACGTCGTTGGAGGACTGGCCCATGTTGACGTGGTCGTTGGCGTGTGCGCCCGTCGCCGGCGAGGTTGGCGAGCACCTCGTTGGCGTTCATGTTCGAGGAGGTGCCGGAGCCGGTCTGGAAGACGTCGATCGGGAACTGGTCGTCGTGCTCGCCGGCGGCGACCGCGTCGCCGGCGGTCGGCGATCCGCTCGGCCAGGTCGGGGTCGAGCTCGCCCAGCTCGCCGTTGACTGAGCGCCGCCGCCGCCTTCAGCCGGCCCAGCCAGCGAATCACCGGGACGGGAACCCGCTCGCCCGAAACCGGGAAGTTGTCGACGGCCTTGGTGGTCTCGCCACCCCAGAGCTGCTCAGTCACGTCCATGCCTCCATCGAAGTCGTTGTCCGCGGAGCGTATTCAGCCGCCCGCTTCGCCGGCGTCGAAGCCCCGCTGGTAGGCCTCGAGGAAGGTCGCCGGCAGCGGCCGGTTGTCGGGGCTGTAGCGGGCGGCGGCGGAGAGCCGGCGCAGCAGCTCGGCGTGGATGCCTTCGGTCCGATCGGCGCCCCGCTGTGCGGCGCCGAGCAGGTAGCCGAGCTGGACGTTGGCGTCGCCGCCCGGATGCGCCCGCGCTTCAGCGTTGAGCCGGGTCGTCGACAGCCACCATCGTCGTCCCGACCGTGGCGAGATCCCCACCCGCCTGGTTCTCGACCAGGCACCCGCTGATCGGCGTCTCGCCGCGCAAGCTTCACCGCGCCCGGCGCCGCGTGCAGCGCAGCGAGGTAGGCCCTGCCCCTTCCAGACAGGCGACCGGCGTGCTGTTGTCCGTCGACCCGCAGCCGGCGAGAATCGCAAGGGCCGGCAGCGACCAAGGGCTATGGCGATTCGCGGACACCGCATCGGCAGCAGATCCTATGGACCGGCTATGCGCGCCGTCGGGGGTCCTTCCCCAGGCAACTCCCGCGAAGCGGCCTGGGGAGGGACCACCGAGGGCCCGACAAGCGTACACCTGGAGGATCAGTCCCCGCGGGCCGAGAGCGCCGCCGGAGTGGACGGTGGAGAAGCCGCCGCTCGGGCCGGGAGGCGGCGCTTGGGCGGCGTCTTGGGCCGGTGGTGGCGCGGTTGGCTGCGACGGCTGGTTGCCGACGGGGAAGACTTCGACCCATTCGGCGAGCTGGAACTGGGGCGCGGCGGCGTGCTGCCAGGAGAGGTGGAGGTGGTTGCCGCAGCCGTGGCCGGCGTCGCCGTCGTAGCCGACCCAGCGGAAGGGCGGCGCCGGGTGGTTCTGCGTCGGCTCGGCCCAGAGGGCGAGGCGGGTGATCCCGGCCCAGGTTTCGTCGCATTTGCCGCTCGCCGTTCGACCGGCACCATGTCGACGGCGAGGCCGTTGTAGTGGTCGGAGCCTTTGACGTGGCACATGTTGCAGCCGACGTGTTCGCCGTTGGGCAGCGGCCCGGAGTAGCCGTCGGTGACGTAGATCGGGAAGTGCTGGGCGATCCAGCGCAGGTCGGGCACGATGCGGCGGTCGACCATGTCGCCTTCTTCGTGCGGGATCGCGGCCGGGATCGGGACGATTTCCCCCGCCGCGTAGACGAGGCGGGTGGAGACGGGGCCGGCGCTGGCGCCGCTGGCCGAGGCCGCGGCGAGCAGCAGAGTTGCGGTCAACAGCCAAAAGGCTCCTGCGTAGCAGCTGCGCCATTGTCGTCCCCGGCTTGGTCACTCTTCCCCCATCGACCGCTGGCAGGGGGAACCTTGAGAACCGCAATCCACCGGTAGGGTTTCGCCCCGGTATGCCGACGGTCCGCGAAGCCAGCTTCGACCTCTTCCGCGAGCACGGGATGACGACGATGTTCGGCAACCCCGGCTCGACCGAGCTGCCGATGCTGGCCGACTTCCCCTCCGATTTCCGCTACGTGCTCGGCCTGCAGGAGGCGGTCGTGGTCGGCATGGCCGACGGCTACGCCCAGGCCTCGGGGCAGACGACGGTCGCCAACCTGCACACCGCGCCCGGCGTCGGCAACGCGATGGGGGCGATCTTCAACGCCCAGGCCAACCACTCGCCGCTGCTGATCACCGCCGGCCAGCAGGCGCGGGCGCAGATCACCCTGCAGGCCAACCTGACCAACCGCGACGCGATCCGCATGCCCCATCCCCTGGTCAAGTGGTCCTACGAGCCGGCCCGCGCCGAGGACGTGCCGCTCGCCCTCGCCCACGGCGCCCACCTCGCCGGGCTGCCGCCGAAGGGCCCGGTCTTCGTCTCGCTGCCGATGGACGACTGGTACGCCGAGGTCGACGAGGGCGACGCGCGCGAGGCGATCGCCCGCAAGGTCGACGGCCGCGCCGCCGCCGACCCCGCCGCCGTCCGCGTCCTCGCCGACCGGCTCGACGCCGCCGCCAACCCGGTGATGGTCGCCGGCCCCGACATCGACGCCTCCGGCGGCTGGGACCTCGGCGATCGCCCTCGCCGAGCGCCAGCGCCTGCCGGTCTGGGCGACGCCGGCGACCGGCGGCGGCCGCCTCGGCTTCCCCGAGAACCACCCGAACTTCCGCGGCGTGCTGCCGCCGGCGATCGGCCCGGTCGGCCAGACCCTCGAGGGCCACGACCTGATCCTCGTCGTCGGCAGCTCGGTCTTCCCCTACTACCCCTACATCCCCGGCCCGCTGCTGCCCGAGGGGGCGAAGCTGGTCGCGATCACCAGCGACCCCGACGAGGCCGCGCGGGCGCCGATGGGCGACGCCGCTCGTCGCCGACGTGAAGCTGACCCTCGCGGCGCTGCTCGAGGAGCTGCCCGAGTCCGAGCCGCCCGGCGCCCGAGCCCAACCCCGGCCCGCAGGAAATCCCGCCCAGCGACCCGCTCAACTCCTCGACCGTGCACACCGCCCTGGCCGAGGTCTTCCCCGAGGACGGCATCGTCGTGCTCGAGTCGCCCGCCAGCACCCTCGCCCTGCGCAACCAGATGCGCCTCTCGCGGCCCGGCAGCTACTACTTCTCCGCCGGCGGCGGCCTCGGCTTCGGCCTCGCCGCCTCGGTCGGCGTCCAGCTCGCCCAGCCCGACCGCCCGGTCGTCTGCGTGATCGGCGAGGGCTCGGCCCAGTACGCGGTCAGCGCCTTCTGGAGTGCCGTCGCCTACAAGGTCCCGGTCACCTTCCTGGTCCTGCGCAACGAGGAGTACGCGATCCTCAAGTGGTTCGCCGAGGTCGAGCAGGTGGCGGGCGCGCCCGGCCTCGACCTGCCGGCAGCTCGACGTCGCCGCGGTCGCCGAGGGCTACGGGGTCAAGCGCGACCGCGCGCCAAGGACCGCGACGAGGTGCGCGAGGCCCTGGCCAAGGCGCTCGCCTCCCCGCGGCCCGAGCTGGTCGAAGTCCCGGTCGCGCCGGGCATGTCCCTCTTCTAAGGTGGCTGACGATGGCGCTGCTGGAGCGAAACGTCAGCTCGCTCGCGCCGCCCCCGGCCGCGCCAACCCCCGACCGCGCGCCGGACCGCATCGCCGCCGGTGTCGCCCAGCCGCTGCGCGGCGAGCTGGAGGCGCTGCTCGGCGCCGACCGCGTCCTCGCCCGCCCCAGCGACCTCGTCCGCTACGCCTCCGACGCCAGCCCCTACCGGCTCCTCCCGCAGGCGGTGGTGATGGCCCACGACGCCGGCGACGTCGCCAAGGTCCTCGCCTACGGCAAGCGCAGCGGCATCCCGGTCACCTTCCGCGCCGGCGGCACCAGCCTCAACGGCCAGGGCCAGAGCGACGGCATCCTGGTCGACGTGCGGCGCCACTTCGGCGGCGTCGCGGTCGAGGAGGACGGCGCGCTGGCGCGGGTCAAGCCCGGCACGGTGCTCGGCCACGCCAACCGCGTGCTCGCCCCGCACGGGCGCAAGCTCGGCCCCGACCCGGCCAGCACCGACATCGCCACCGTCGGCGGCGTGATCGCCAACAACTCGGGCGGGATGCGCTGCGGGGTCAGCCAAGGACTCCTACTCGACCGTGCGCTCGATGACCTTGGTGCTCGCCTCGGGGACGACGATCGACACCGCCGAGCCCGGCGCCGCCGAGCGCTTCGCCGCCGAGGAGCCCGAGCTGGCCGCCGGCCTCGCGGCGATCCGCGACGAGATCCGCGCCGACGCCGAGCTGAGCGAGCGCATCCGCCGCAAGTTCGCGATCAAGAACACGACCGGCTACCGGCTCTGCGCCTTCCTCGACGCCGAGCAGCCGCTGGAGATCTTCCGCCGCCTGGTGGTCGGCTCCGAGGGCACGCTCGCCTTCGTCGCCGAGGCGGTCTTCGAGACCGTGCCGCTGCCCGCCCGCACGACCACCGCCTGGATCCACTTCCCCGGCATCGACGAGGCGATCGCCCCGGTCCGCGACCTGGTCGACTCCGGCGCCACCGCGGTCGAGCTGATGGTCGCCCCGGCGCTGATCACCGCCGCCTGGAACATGGTCGGCGCGCCGGAGGAGTGGAAGGAGCTGCCGCCGGAGTCGGCGGTGCTGCTGGTCGAGTACGGCGCCGAGACGCGACGCAGGAGCTCGACGCCTACCTCGCCAAGGCGGAGGAGATCCTCGCCGGCCACGAGACGATCCGCCCGATCGCCTTCACCCGCGAGGCCGAGGAGATCGAGCTCGCCTGGCGCGTGCGCGAGGGCCTGCACGGGCTGATCGGCCGCCTGCGCCTGCCCGGCACGGCGCTGATCGTCGAGGACGTCTGCGTGCCGCCGGAGCGGATCGCCGAGGGCGCCCGCGACCTGCAGGCGCTGCTCGGCGAGCACGGCTTCCTGCCCGGCGTCGCCGGCCACGCCTCCGCCGGCAACCTCCACTTCATGCTCACCCCGGACTTCGCCAAGCAGGAGGACCTCGAGCGCTACGAGGCCTTCATGGCGCAAGCTGGTCGAGCTGATCGTCGGCAAGTACGACGGCTCGCTCAAGGCCGAGCACGGCACCGGGATCAACATGGCCCCCTATGTGGAGCGCGAGTGGGGGGAGCGGGCGACCGAGCTGATGTGGCGGGTCAAGCAGCTCGCCGACCCCGACGGCGTGCTCAACCCCGGCGTCGTCCTCAACCGCGACCCCGGCGTCCACCTGCGCAACCTCAAAACGACTCCGGCGATCGAGGAGTCGGCGACGACCTGCGTCGAGTGCGGCTTCTGCGAGCCGGTCTGCCCCAGCCGCAACCTGACCACGACGCCGCGCCAGCGGATCGTGCTGCGCCGCGAGATGGCCCGCCAGCCGGCGGGCTCGCCCGTCCAGCGCGCCCTGCTCGAGGAGTTCGAGTACGACTCGCTCGACACCTGCGCCGCCGACGGCTCCTGCCAGCTCGCCTGCCCGGTCGGGATCGACACCGGCAAGCTGGTCAAGGAGCTGCGCCAGGAGCGGCACACGGCGCGGGCCGAACGCGCGGCGCTGGCGACGGCGAAGCGCTGGCGAGCGGTCGAGGCTGCTTCGCGACTGGCGCTGCGTGTGGGTGGGCCGTTGGTGCGCGGGACCAAGCGTGGGCGTGGTTTGCCTGGGGCCGCCGGTGGGCAGGAGGGGGTGACCCCCTCCCGACAAAAGCGGGATGGGCAGGAGGGGGTGCCCCTCTCCCGACAAAAGCGGGGAGTGTCGGGAGAGGGGCACCCCCTCCTGCTCGAAGCGCGGCCTGCCGTCTACGTGCCGAGCTGCACGAATCGCATCTTCGGCGGGAACCCGGTCGAGGCGTTGGTGGCAGGTTTCGGCTCGCGCCGGGCTGCCGGTCTGGATCCCCGACGACGTCGCCGGCAGCTGCTGCGGGCTGCCGTGGAGCTCGAAAGGGTTCGGCGACGCCCATCGCCACAAGGCGAACGAGATGGTCGAGCGGCTCTGGGAGTGGAGCGGGGAAGGGGCGCTGCCGATCGTGATCGACGCTGCTTCCTGCACCCAGGGTGTCACCGACCCGGGCGAGGGGGTGCTGAGCGAGGAGAACGCCGAGCGGCTCGCCCAGCTGGAGGTCCTCGACTCGGTCGCCTGGGCGCACGACCGCCTGCTGCCGAACCTGGAGGTGGGCGAGAAGGTGGCGAGCGCCGCCGTCCACCCGACCTGCGCCACCCGCCACATGGGCCTGGCGCCGCGCCTGCGCAGCCCTCGCCGGCGCGCTCGCCGAGGACGTCTACGTGCCGCCCTCCGCGACCTGCTGCGGCTTCGCCGGCGACCGCGGCATCTCCCACCCCGAGCTGACCGCCGCCGCGACCCGCCCGCAGGCCGAAGAGCTCTCCGGGCGCCACTTCGACGCCCACCTCTCCAGCAACCGCACCTGCGAGATCGGCCTCACCCGCGCCACCGGCGAGCCGCTACGAGTCGATCGTGATCCTGCTGGAGCGGCTGACGTCGCGGTGGCTGAGGACTCTTTCGTCTATTCGGCGTGATCTTGCAGGCTCGACAGTGGCCAGCGACGGCGCATGAAGTCGGCATAGCTGGGGACCGTGAAGTCGACCGTACCGTGGCCGGCGCGGTAGATCAGCCCCCGATCGATCAGCAGCGCTCGAACGGGAGAAGCTTGTTGCGGGGTGCGGTCCAGGTTTGCCGCGATATCAGCGGTACGTTGCGGACCATCGCCCAGCTCGGCCATCGCTGCCATGTAGAGGCGCTCGGCCGACGTGGCCCTCTCGAGCCGCACGCCAAAGAACTCTTCGTCGAGTTCGTCCTGCACCCGCGCCGCCGCGCGGTTGACATCGGCCAACGAGATCGGACTCCGCTCTGCCGCGTTCCAGACTGCCCTTCCCCACTCTTGGAGAAAGTAGGGATATCCCTCGGACTTGCCGATCATGGCGTCGATGGCGTCGTTCTCGTACTCCACACCCTCGCGTGCGGCGGGAAGGCTGAGCGCGTCTCGTGAGGCGATGTCCGAGAGGGCATCGAGGCGCGGGAAGGTGTAGAGCCGCTCGGCATAGGTCTTCGCTTCGATCAGCCGGGTGGGAAGGTGGGGGAGTCCGGCACAGATCAATGCGACCGGCAACTCCATCTGGATGGTGCGGTGAAGCGCGGCGGTGAGTGCCTCCAGGCCGGTTTGATCAAGTTCGTGAAGCTCATCCAGGGCGAGGAAGAGTCCGCGCCCTTCCTCTCGCGCGACAGCTCCCACCTCGACCAGCAGATCGACCGTGTCGCCCTCCAGCTCACCGCTGTCGGCGATGCCGCGTGCGGGCTCGACGTCCACGCTGAGTCTGACCGTTCCGCTCGAATCGACAGATGCTGTGAACGAGGCGAGGACGGCTCTCATCCGGGCGATCAGCTTGCGGACCTTTGTCTCCGATTCGAGCTCACGCAGCGCCGCGTCGAGGGCTCGCGCGAGAAGAGGTCGAAGGCGCGCGGCGCTGCGGAGCTCACGATGGATGACCACCCAGCCTCGTTGACGCGCCTCGTCGGCGAGCCTCCTGATCAGAACGGTCTTACCGACCCCACGGAGCCCGTGGAGGACGAGTGGTCGATCCGGCATACCACGCTCGAGTCTGCCCAGCATCACTCGGCATGCCTCAATCTGCTCCTCTCTGCCTGCCAGCTCGAGAGGTCTGGAACCGGCTCCAGGCGTGTAGGGATTTAGGTAGGGATCCAATGTCTAGGGAAATCTATCGAGATCTAGCAAAAAACCTAGATTAGCTTAGAGAACCCTATAGTTCTTTTGCAGCGAACGAGTTGGCGCGGCTAACGCGTGACAGCTGAGGCCGCGGTCGCACCCTGCTCGTCGGCTTCGGCCTCGATTTCGCGGATCGTCGCTGTCATCGCCGCGTCTTTTTCGAAGCGGCGGTCGAGCAGGGGGTTGAGGATGCCGCGCAGGGCGGAGACGTAGCGCCACCATTTCGGCGCGAAGATCCGCGGCGCCCGCTCCTCGATCCCGCGCAACGACGGCCGCGCCGGCCTGGGCCGGGGTGATCCGCTTGCAGCAGGAACTCGGGCAGGTTCTGCTGCAGGCGGTCGCCGTTGACCTCGAAGGCGTCCTGGACCATCTTCGTGTCGACCCAGCCGAAGTAGGCGACGCTGGCGCTGGCGCCCAGCGGCATCAGCTCGGCCCGCAGCGAGCGGCCCAGTCGACTCGACCCCGGACTTGGCGACCGCGTAGGGGCTGTTGAGCACGCCGTTGACGAAGGCGTAGACGGAGGAGATGACGACGACGTGGCCGCGGCGCTCGACGATCTGCGGCAGCGCCGCCCGCACCGTGCGCCAGACGCCGAGCAGGTCGACCTCGAAGACCCGCTCCCACTCCTCGGCGCGCGATCCCGCGCATCGTCGCCATCTGCTTCTGGGCGATGCCGGCGTTGGCGACGACGACGTCGAGGCCGCCGAAGCGCTCGACCGTCTCGGCGACGGCGGCCATGCATCGCGCCCTGGTCGGTGACGTCGGCGCCGATCCCGATCGCCCGCTCGCCGATCCGCTCGGCCGCCTCGCGCGCCTCCGCGGCGTCGAGGTCGACGACCGCGACCGAGGCGCCGCGCAGCGTGCAGCTGGCGCGCGGTCTCGAAGCCGATTCCGCGCGCGGCGCCGGTCACCAGCGCCACCTTTCCGTTCAGGTCGTAGGACGGCATGCGGCGATGAGCACTAGCACCGCCAGCGCGGACGAGCGCGTGCACATCCGACTCCTAGAATCACCCGTCCGATGCCCGGCTTCCGGCCCGTCGACACCAAGCAGTCCTTCCCCGAGCTCGAGGAGCGGATGCTCGAGCGCTGGCGCGAGCGCGACGTCTTCCAGCGCTCGCTCGCCCAGCGCGAGGGCGCCGCCGATCTGGAACTTCTACGAGGGCCCGCCGACCGCCAACGGCCGCCCCGGCTCCCACCACGTCCTCGCCCGCGTCTTCAAGGACGTCTACCCGCGCTACCGCTCGATGTGCGGCTACCGGGTGCCGCGCAAGGCGGGCTGGGACTGCCACGGCCTGCCGGTCGAGCTCGAGGTCGAAAAGCAGCTCGGCATCTCCTCCAAGCAGGAGATCGAGGAGTACGGGATCGACAAGTTCAACCAGCGCTGCCGCGAGTCGGTCTTCGAGTACGTCGAGGAGTGGAACCGGCTGACCGAGCGGATCGGCTTCTGGATCGACCTCGACGACCCCTACGTCACCCTCGACGACGACTACATCGAGTCGGTCTGGTGGTCGCTGAACAAGCTCTGGGACGAGGACCGCCTCTACGAGGGCCACAAGGTCGTCCCCTACTGCCCGCGCTGCGGCACCGCGCTCTCCTCGCACGAGGTGGCGCTGGGATACGAGGACGTCGAGGACCCCTCGATATATGTGCGCTTCCCGCTGCTAGCGGGGACGGCAGCGAGGCGGGCGAGTCGCTGCTGGTCTGGACGACGACGCCCTGGACGCTGCCCGGCAACGTCGCGGTGGCCGTCGCGCCTCGACGTCACCTACGTCAGAGCCCGCAGTCGGGGAAGAGATCGCTGATCCTTGCCGAGCCGCTGGTCGAGAAGGTGCTGGGCGAGGAGCGTCGAGGTCGTCGACCGTCTTCCCGGGTAGGGATCTCGTCGGGCTCAGCTATCGGGGCCCCGTCTTCGAGCTGCCGACGGTGGCCCAGCTGCGGTGCCGGCCCGGATCGTGTCGAGCCCTTCCAGGTTCTCGCCGGCGACTTCGTCACCACCGAGGACGGCACCGGCCTCGTCCACATCGCCCCCGCCTTCGGCGAGGACGACTATGCGGTCGCCGCCGAGAACGGGATCTTCGACCCGACCGAGCCACGGCACGCTCTACAACCCGGTCGACCTCGCCGGCCACTTCGACGGCCGCGTCGCCGGCTTCGAGGGCAAGTTCGTCAAGGACCCCGAGGTCACCCGGGCGCTGATCGACGACCTCGATCGTCGCGGCCTGCTCTTCCGCGAGCAGGTCTACGAGCACTCCTATCCGCACTGCTGGCGCTGCGGCACGCCGCTGCTCTACTACGCCAAGTCGAGCTGGTACATCGCCACCTCGCAGGCACGCGACCAGCTGCTCGCCAACAACGAGACGATCGGCTGGCACCCCGAGCACATCAAGGACGGCCGCTTCGGCAAGTGGCTGGAGAACAACGTCGACTGGGCGCTCTCGCGCGACCGCTACTGGGGCACGCCGCTGCCGATCTGGGAGTGCACGGGCGAGGACTGCGACGGGCGCTTCTGCGCCGGCTCGGTCGCCGAGCTGCGCGAGCGCTCCGGCGGCGAGGTCCCGGGGGACCTGCACCGCCCCTACATCGACGAGGTCACGGTCCCTTGCGAGGAGTGCGGCGGCGAGATGCGCCGCGTCGACTCGGTGATCGACACCTGGTACGACAGCGGCGCGATGCCCTTCGCCCAGCTCCACTACCCGTTCGAGAACGAGGAGCTGTTCGCCGAGCGCTTCCCCGCCGACTTCATCTGCGAGGCGATCGATCAGACCCGCGGCTGGTTCTACACGCTGCTCGCCGAGTCGACCCTGCTCTTCGATCAGAGCAGCTACCGCAACTGCGTCTGCCTCGGCCTCATCCTCGACCCCGAGGGCCAGAAGATGTCGAAGAGCCGCGGCAACGTGGTCGAGCCCTGGGAAGTGATCGACGCCCACGGCGCCGACGCCTTCCGCTGGTACTACCTGACCGCCCAGCAGCCCTGGTCCGGCTACCGCTTCTCCGTAGACACCGTCGGCGAATCCGTCCGCCAGTTCCTCCTAACCCTCTGGAACACCTATTCCTTCTGGGTCCTCTACGCCAACGCCGAGAACCTAACCCCCGCCGACTTCGACCAAACGCTGACTTCGCACTTAGTTCCGGATAGCGGAACAAAAGACGAAGTCAGCCGGGGGGAGGACCTGGATCGGTGGGCGCTCTCGAAGCTGCAGTCGACGATTGCGGCCGTGCGGGAGCGCATGGACGAGTTCGACTGCACGGCGCGCCGGTCGGGCGATCGCGGAGTACGTCGAGGAGCTCTCCAACTGGTACGTGCGTCTCTCGCGTCGCCGCTTCTGGGAGGGCGACCGCGCTGCCTTTGCGACCCTGCGCCACTGCCTGCTCGAGGTCGCCGGCGCTGCTCGCCCCCTTCACCCCCTTCCTCGCCGACGAGATCCACCTCAACCTCGCCGGCGGCGAGGCGGAAGAGCTCGGCGGGCAGGACTCGGTCCACCTGCGCGACTTCCCGGCGGTCGACGAGGCGCTCGCCGACCCCGAGCTGGAGGCCTCGATGGAGGCGGTCCGGCTCACGGTCGAGCTCGGCCGCGCCGCTCGCGCCCAGGCCAAGGCCAAGGTGCGCCAGCCGCTGCGCCGCGCCGTGATCGTCGCCAACGACGCCGAGCGCGCCGCGATCTCCGCCCAAGCTGACCTCGTCACCGCCGAGCTCAACGTCAAGGAGCTCGACTTCGTCTCCGAGGAGGCCGACCTGGTCAGCTACGCGGTCAAGCCCAACTACCGCGCGCTCGGCCCGCGCTTCGGCAAGCGCATGCCCCAGGTCGCCGCCGCGGTCGAGGCGCTTGACCCGGTCCACGTCGCCAAGGTGATGGCCGACGGCGGCGAGATCGGGATCAGCGTCGACGGCGACGACCACCCGATCGCGCCCGACGAGGTGACCCTCGCCCTGCAGCCCCTCGACGGATACGAGGTCGAGGCCGAGGCCGGCCACGCCGTCGCCCTGCAGCTCGAGCTCGACGACGAGCTCCGCCGCGAGGGCCTCGCCCGCGAGATCGTCCACGCGGTCCAAAACGCCCGCAAATCCGCCGGCCTAGACATCTCCGACCGCATCGAGCTCCAGCTGGGCGGCGACGAGGAGCTCACCGCAGCGGCCGAGCACCACGAGCCCTACATAGCCACCGAGGTCCTAGCCACCACCGTTACCTACGGGAACGCCAGCAGCTCCCCCGTCCGCATCGACGGCCACGACCTCAGCATCACAGTCAGCCGCGCCTAGCTTCAGAGGCGTCAGGTCAGGCGGTCGGGTGCCACTCCCGCAGAGACCGTCGCGCAGCTGATCGCCTGCATCAATTCGACCTGTGAGACCGGGAGCCTCTGCGGGAGTGGCACCCGACCGCCTCCACCGAAGCGTCAGAACAACAGCACTCAGTGCCGAAGCATCAGCGCAGCAGCGCCCAGATTGCCGACGCGGAAGGGGGCACGAGCACCCTCTCCCGGAGGCTCCCGGTCCAACGCTCCGAACTCAGGCCCGACGATCTGCTGCGCGACGGTCTCCGGGAGAGGGTGCTCGTGCCCCCTTGGATGCCAGCTAATCCTCGGCCCGCTCGCCGATGATGAAGTCGGTCTTCTTCGAGTCGGAGAACTTCACCCAGCAGTGCTCGGGGGCGACGCCGGCGACCTCGACCAGCGCCGCTTCGATCCGCTTTGCGATCTCCGCCTTCTGCTCGTCAGCTCCGTCCCTCGAACCAGTGGACCTGGACGAACGGCATGGTGGCGTGCGCTCAGGTCGCGCTAGGCGAGGGCCGGCTCGAGCTCGGCCTCGAGGCGGCGCTTGGGCATCGCGCCGACGACTTTCTTGGCGATCGCGCCGTCCTTGAAGAGCAGCAGCGTCGGGATCGAGAGGACTTCGTACTGGGCCGCCGTCTGCTGGTTCTCGTCGACGTTGACGCTGACGATTTTGAGGTCCTCGCGCTCGGCGTCGATCTCCTCGAGCACCGGGTGGACGACCCGGCACGGGCCGCACCAGGGGGCCCAGAAGTCGACGAGCACGGGGCCCTCGGCCTCCAGAACCTCGGACTTGAAGGTGGCGTCTGTCACGTCGTGGAGTTTGCCTGTCACTGGGATCGCTCTCCTGGGGGTCGAGGTTCGGCGCTCAATACTTCATAAAGTATAGCGAGGTTTGGGAGGCCCATTTGGACCCGCCCGAGCGCTCACCGGCCAAAGCGTAGAAGAGGGACCCGCCAGATCGCCTCGAGCACGATCGAGCGGCTCATCTTCGAGGCGCCGGCCTGGCGGTCGCGGAAGACGATCGGCACCTCGACCACCTCGAAGCCGAGCTGCGATCGCCCGGTAGGTCATCTCGACCTGGAAGGCGTAGCCCCGCGAGCGCACCGCGTCGAGGTCGATCGCCTCCAGCACCTCGCGGCGGAAGCACTTGAAGCCACCGGTCAGGTCGTGCACGCCGAGGCCGAGCACGAGCCGGGCGTAGGCGCTGCCGCCGCGGCTGATCGCCCGCCGCAGCGGCCCCCAGTCGCTGACCCCGCCGCCGGGCACGTAGCGCGAGCCGATCACCACGTCGGCGCGCTCGGCGGCCTCGAGCAGCCGCGGCAGGTAGGCGGGCTCGTGCGAGAAGTCGGCGTCCATCTCGACGATCAGGCCCGGCCCCCTCCGCCAGCGCCCGCCGGAAGCCGGCGATGTAGGCGGGGCCGAGGCCTTCCTTGCGCGGCCGGTGCAGGTAGTGGACGCCCTCGTGCTCGCGCTCCAGCCGCGCGGCGATCTCGCCGGTGCCGTCGCGGGAGTTGTCGTCGACGATCAGGATCTGGGCGTCGGCCGGCAGCTTGGCGCGCGCCTGCTCGACCATTCGCTCGATGTTCGTCGCCTCGTTGTAGGTCGGGAGGACGAGCCAGGCGGGCCCTCGCACGGGCTTCGGTGCGGACATGCGCCGGCGATGCTAGTGACGAAGCTAAGCGACGGCTGAAGAGCGCCGCTCCCGCTAGCTTGCAGGCATGACCAACGCCGAGATCGCCGCCGCCCTCGAGGAGCTCGGGGCGCTCTACCAGCTCGACGGCGCGGTCAAATACCGCGTGCTCGCCTACGGCACCGCGGCCAAGGCGATCCGCGAAAGCCCGGTCTCGGTTGCCGACCTCGCCGCCGCCGGCCGCGCGACCGAGATCCCCGGGGTCGGCAAGACGCTGGCGGAAAAGATCGACGCCCTGCTGGCGACCGGCGAGATCCCCGCCGCGGTGAAGCTGAAGGCGAAGTTCCCGCCGACCCTGGTCGAGGTGATGCGGGTGCCGGGAGTGGGGGCGAAGACGGCGCGCCGGCTCTTCGACGAGCTCGACGTCGCCACGCCTGGAGGACCTGAAGGCAGGCGGCCGAGGGCGAGCGCATCCGCGAGCTGAAGGGACTCGGGCCGAAGGCCGAGGAGAACGTGCTGGCCGGGCTCGAGCGTCTCGGCGACGCCGGCGACACCTCCGGCCGGGTGCTGCTCTCGACGGCGAAGCCGATCGCCGAGGAGCTGGCCCGCGGAGCTGCGCGAGCATCCGGCCGCCGAGCGGGTCGAGGTGGCCGGCTCGGTGCGGCGCTGGGCCGAGACCTGCAAGGACATCGACCTGATCGCGACCGCCGAGGACCCGCTGGCCCTGTCCGAGCACCTCGTCGCCAGCCCGCTGATCGCCGCCGCCGGCAAACCGGGGCCCAACGGGGTGCGGGCGCAGACCCAGAACGGCATCTCGGTCGACCTCCGCATCGTCGCCCCCGACGCCTTCGGCAACCTGCTGCAGCACTTCACCGGCTCCCAGGCCCACAACGTGCAGATGCGCGAGGACGCGGTGGCGACGCGGCCTCTCGGTCTCCGAGCACGGCGTCACCGAGGTCGAGAGCGGCGAGGTCGAGCGCTGCGCCACCGAGGAGGCCGTCTACGAGCGGCTCGGCTACGCCTACGTCGAGCCGGAGCTGCGCGAGGGACGGGGCGAGCTGAAGGCCGCCCGCGAAGGCAAGCTGCCCGAGCTGGTCGCGCTCGAGGACGTCCGCGGCGACCTGCACTCCCACACCACGCTCTCCGACGGGCGCAACACCCTCGAGGAGATGGCCGAGGCGGGCCGCGACCGCGGCTACGCTTACATGGCGATCACCGACCACTCCGCCAGCCACGGCTTCGGCGACCACGTCACCGCCGAGCGCCTCTGGGAGCGGATCGAGGAGGTGAAGGCATGGAACAAGGGCAAGCGCGGCTTCCGGCTGCTCGCCGGCTCTGAGATCAACATCGGCCTCGACGGCTCGCTCGACTACCCCGACGACGTGGTCGAGGCGCTCGACTGGGTCGTCGCCAGCGTCCACACCTCCTTCTGCGATCTCCGAGAAGGAGATGACCGGCCGGGTCCTGACCGCGATCGAGAACCCCCTGGTCGACTGCATCGGCCACCTGACCGGCCGGCTGATCGGCCGCCGCGAGCCCTATGGGATCGACATCGAGGCCGTGGTCGAGGCGGCGGCGCGCGACCGGCACGATGCTGGAGATCAACGGCAACCCGAACCGCCGCGACCTCTCCGAGCACCACGCGCGCTTGGCCGCGCGAGGCCGGAGCGACGATCGTCCTCAACACCGACGCCCACGGCGTCGACACGCTCGACAACATGGCCTACGCGGTGGCCACGGCGCGGCGGGCCTGGCTGACCGCCGAGAACATCGCCAACACCCGGACCTGGGCCAACTTCAAGAAGCTGCGTAAGCGGTAGGAGGGCGGGTTAGCGCTCTATTCGAGGGCGAAGACGACGCGAACGGATGCTGTAACTGTGGAAGTGCCGGGCTTGGCCGGTGGAGCTGGGGACGGGGCTCGCGGTCCCTTGGCGCTGGCGTTGCGTTCGGTCGGGACCACTTCGCTGGCTTCTTCGATCGTCAGGGCAGGGCCCAGAACGGCGCCGGCGCGGATCGCCAGGGCCGAGGCCTTTCCTTTGGCCTGGTCGAAGGCGGCGATCAAGGTGTTGTTGTAGGCGGCTTCGGGGTTGCTGGGGAAGAAGTCGGGGCCGCGGGTGGAGGTGGCGCCGGCGGCGACGGCGGCGTTGACCAGTTCGCCGGCGCGGTCGGGCTGGTGGAGGATGACGCCGATGCCCTCGGCGGCGCGGAAGATCGTGGATTTGCCGACGTGGGCCTTATTGACCGAGATCTGGCCGGTGGTGACGTCGCCGGGGCCGATGCCGGGAGTGGCCTGGACGGCGGCGATCACGGCGCGGAGGCGGATCGCGACGATGTGCAGGGCGGCCTGGCGGGACCTGCGTTCCACGCTGACCGAGAAGCCGAGTTTGGCGGCGTCGTTGGGGACCTGCCTGGGTGGCCGAGCCCTTGACCGTGACCGTCCGTTCCGCGGCGCTCGCCGTTGCCGGGAGGAGCAGGGCGAGGACAAGCGTGACAAGCAGGATCGGCAAACGGCGATGGGGCACGTCCTCAAGCTACCCGCCACCCGGGACGCTCACTCAGGCGTGCGGCCGCAGCGTGCGCAGTCCCGGCGTCCGCACCAGCTGGATCGCTCGCCAGGCGGAGTTGGGGACGACGTAGAACTTGACGCCGTCGCGGTGCTCGATCGCCAGCACGGCGGCCTCGCGGCTGTGCCAGGCAAGGGAGACGAGCAGGGCGTAGCCGGCGCCGATCGCGGCGACGCCGGGGAAGAAGACGCCGAGGGCGCCGGCGCCGATCGCAGTGAGGGCGACCGGCCAGAGGCGGCGGAAGGCGATCGCCGCCGGGGTCTCCGGCGGCAGGCGAGCTGGCGGTGCGCGCCTGGGCGAGGGTGTCGCGCAGGCTGTCGGCGGCGCGGCTCGGGCGGCCGAGCCAGAAGCCCACCACCAGAGCGATCAGCCACCAGGCGGCGGCGACGAGCAAGGTGCGGGTGTCGGCGTCGCGGTTGGCGGCGACGGCCGTGACCGCGGCCAGCGCGGTCGCCTCGGCGCCGGTGAGCAGGACGGTGACGCGCAGCAGGTCGGTGTAGGGCATCGTCTAGGCGGCCAGCTCCGCCAGTAGCTCCAGCCAGCCCTCCGGCCCGTCGACCGCGATGTCGGACTCTTCGGCCAGCCCCGGCGGCGCCTCCGGCGAGACCACCCCGACGCAGACCGCCCGCTCCAGCTGTCCTTCCTCGCAGAGCTCGCGCAGGCGGCGGAAGGCGTCGAGGTCGGTGCGGTCGTCGCCGGCGTAGATCGCCCCGCTGACGCCGTCGGCTGGCCAGCAGGGCGGCGACTGCCGCGTCCTTGCCGCCACCGCCGACCGGGCGCAGCTCCAGCACCTTGCGCCCCCAACGCGGTTCGAGCCTGGCCCGTCCCGCCTCGGCGGCGATCTCGTGCGCCCGCGCCTCGGCCGCCTGCTCGTCCTCGGCGCCACGCCAGTGCAGGGTCTGGATCGGTCCCTTGTCCTCGCGGCGCAGGCCGGCCGCGACCAGGCCATCTGCGATCGAGGCCGGAGAGGAACTCCGCCGCGCCGCGCTCCTGCCCGGCCAGCGCCGGATCGAGCTCGGGCTCCGCCGCCCCGGGCAGCAGCAGCTCCAGTCCGTGGTTGCCGGCGTAGGCGATCTCCTCGACGCCGACCAGGCGCCGCGCCTCCAGCGCCTGTCGGCCGGAGATGCAGCCGACCAGGCCGTAGCGCCGGTTCAGGCCCCGCAGCAGCTCGCTCGCTCGCTCCGGCACGGCGGCCTGCTCGGGACGATCGACGATCGGGGCCAGGGTGCCGTCGACGTCGGTGAAGACGGCGGCGTGCTGGGGGTCCGCACGCAGCGGCTCCAGTAAAGCGTTGCGGGCGCCAGGCGACCCTGCCTCGGGACTGGGGGACACGGGTCTTAGTATCGCGGCACGATGGTCACGGACTCCGAGCTACCCGCCCACCGAATACTCAAGCTCGCCGCGATCGGCTCGTTCGCCGGGCTCTTCAGCGGCCTCTTCGGGGTCGGCGGCGGCACCGTCATCGTCCCCCTGCTGATCTTCTGGTTCGGCTACGGCGAGCGCCTCGCGACCGGCACCAGCTTGGCGGCGATCGTCCTGATCGGGCTGCTCGGCGCGATCGCCCAGGGCGGCATCTACGGCAACGTCCACCTCGTCACCGGCCTCTGGCTCTCGATCCCGGCGGTCGGCGGCGTCATCGCCGGTACCGCGATCCAGCAGCGCATCCCCCAGCGCGCCGTCTCGCTGCTCTTCGCCGGCCTCCTGGTCGCGATCGCGATCGAGCTGATCGTGCGATGAACGAGCTCTTCGCGATCCTGATCGCCTTCGCCGGCGGCCTCGCCGGTGGCCTGGTCGGCGTCGGCGGCGGCGTCCTCTTCGTCCCGGCGCTGACGATCTTCCTCGGCCTGACCCAGGTCGAGGGCGAGTCGACCTCGCTGCTGATGATCGTCATCGTCGCCCTGGTCGGCACGATTCGCCAGAACTCCTACGGCAACGTCCGCCTGCGCGACGCCGCCGTGATCGGCGTGCTCTCCCCGCTCGGCGTCCTCGCCGGCGTCGCGATCTCGAACGAGGTCTCCCACCGCGTGCTCGAACTGAGCTTCGCGGCGCTGGTCCTCTTCATCGCCTACGGCCTCGTCCGCCGCGCCCTCTCGACCCCGAGCGCGGCCGAGACCCATCGGTAGTCTCAAAGTGTGGATTCACTCCGCTGGGAAGGCGAGATGCCGCAGCTGCGCAACCCGATCCTGGTCTGCTCGTTTCGCGGCTGGAACGATGCCGCTGCCTCCGCTTCGACGGCCCTGGCCGCGGTCGGCGAGGCCTTCGACTCCGAGCTGATTGCCGAGGTCGACGCCGAGGACTACTTCGACTTCCAGTCGACCCGGCCGACGATCGTCCTCACCGACGGCCAGGCGCGCCGCATCGAGTGGCCGGAGAACAACCTGATCGCGGCGCGGGTCCCGGGCGCCGACCGCGACCTCGTCCTGCTCGACGGCACCGAGCCCAACCTGCGCTGGCGCACCTTCTCCGAGACGATCGCCACCGCCGCCGACGCGCTCGGGGTGGAGATGGTGATCACGCTGGGCGCGCTGATCGCCGAGGTCTCCCACACCCTGCCGGTGCCGATTACCGGCCTCGCCTCCGACGAGAAGCTGGTCGAGGAGCTCGACCTGCAGCGCTCCAGCTATGAGGGCCCGACCGGGATCGTCGGCGTCGTCCACGACTGCTGCCGCCAGGCCGGGATGACCTCGGCCTCGCTCTGGGCCGCCGTGCCCCACTACGTCGCCGCCGTCCCCAACCCGAAAGCCGCCCTCGCCCTGCTGCGCCGCCTCGAGGGGCTGACCGGGATCGCCGTCGACGCCACCGACCTCGAAGAGGAAGCGACCAGCTACGAGGACCAGATCAACCGCGCGATCGCCGCCAACCCCGAGATCGAGGAGCTGGTCGAGCGAATCGAGACCGAACAGTCCGAGCAGCTGGACGGTCCCGAGGACATCCCCTCCGCGGACACGATCGCCCGCGACTTCCAGCAGTTCCTGCGCCAGCAGGGCAAATAGCGCTGTATTCGGCTTCCTGCGGCACCGCCGCTTTCACTCAGCTCTCGGCCGCCGGGCAGATCAGCCGGTAGTCGCACCAGCTGCAGGTGGTGGGGGAGGGACGCGGCTCGAAGTCCTGCCCCAGCACGCCCTCGCCGACCTCGAGCACGGTGCGCTCGACCCGCTCGGCGTCGTCGGGCCCGACCGGCGCGGCGACCTTGTCGGCGTCGAGCACGTAGTAGTAGCTGCCGCTGCTCGACTCCAGCCCCCAGGCCTCGCGGGCGGCAAGCCGGTAGAGCGCCAGCTGCAGGTCGTTCTCCAGCTCGGCTTCGCTCTTGCGCAGCGCCGGTCTTGTAGTCGATCAGCTCGTGGCTGCCGTCGGGGAGGCGGTCGACGCGGTCGACGCGGCCGCGCACGTGGTGGGGGCCGATCCTAATGTCGAACTTGCGCTCCAGCCAGACCGGCTCGCCCTCGCTCTCGCTCTCGCGTTCCCAGTAGAGCCGCATCGCCTCGCGGGCGCGATCGCGGAACTGCAGCTCGTCGTCGCTGCTGCCGAAGCCCGAGCGCCGCCAGCCCGCCTCGAAGAGGCCCATCAGGCGGTCCAGCCCGTTCCCCTCATCCTCGTCCCCCTCCTTGTGGAAGCGTTCGAGCACGTTGTGGATCAGGATGCCGAAGCGCTGGTTGATCGTCGGCTCCTGGGGGATGCCGAAGACGCGGCTGAACTTGTACTTCAGCGGGCAGGTCAGGTAGAGGTCGAGGTCGGAGGCCGAGAGGCTGAGCGCGCCGTCTCCGCGGCGCGGCAGGAAGGCTTCCAGCGAGGGCTCGTGGCGGGCGGCGATCAGGCGCCGGCGGCCGTCGCGCTCGTGCTCGGAGCCAAGCAGGTAGGAGTCGAGGGGGGAGGCGTCGAGCTCGGCCTGCTGCTCGGGGGTGGCGATCTGGCGCAGCAGGCCGTTGAGCGCCTCGATCGCCTCCGCCGTCGCCTCCTCGCCCGGCCGCTGCGCCAGCGCCGCCAGCTTCAGCAGCTCGAGGTGGCGGGCGATCGCCCGGTTGACGTCGACGACCGTGTCGAGGCGCGGCTCGGAGAGCTCGCGGCCCGCTTTCCAGGAAGCCTCGAGGACCTCCTCGCGCAGCTTGCGGTAGGTCGCGTGCAGGCCCTCGGCCGGGCCGAACAGCTCCTCCTCCTGCAGCTCCTCGTCCTCCTGGCCGGCGGTCTCGCTGCTGCGCTCGACCCGGGAGAGGACGAGGGTCGAGCTGGCCTGAGCGCAGTCCGGCTCGCCGCCGAGCACGAAGGCGTGGTCGAACTCCATCCCCTTCGAGGCCCTGCGGTCGAGGCCCTTGACGGCGCCGGGAGAAGCAGGCTCCTCGCCCCCCACCGGCTCGACTCCGGCCTCGGCGACGGCGGCGAGGTAGCGAACGAAGTCGCGGGTCGAGCGGTGCGGCTCGCGCCGCGCCCAGATCGTCGCCAGCTCGGCCAGCCGCGAGAGGCCGAGCAGCCGCTCCGCCACCTCGGGCTCGGCGGCGAAGAGGCGCTGGCGGCGCAGGCCGACCCGCTCGATCAGGCGCCGCACGAAGACGTCGGCGCGGCGTTCCTCAAGGGCGGCCGAGGCTTCGCTGTAGAGCTTGAGGAAGGCCTGGATCCGCTCGCGTCCCTCGGGCGGGATCTGCGGGCTTTCCAGCGCCGCCTCGCAGCCCGAGACCAGGTCGACCTTGCGCCGCCGCGAGATCGTCGTCAGCCGGGCGAGGTCGGCGGAGCGCAGCTCGACCGGCGGCCGGGTCAGCGCCCGTGCCGCCGCCGCCGAGTCCTCCGGGTCCGCCAGCACCCGCAGCCAGGCAATCGCGTCGCGCACCTCGGGCCGCTGGAACAGGGCCGCGGGGCCGGCGAGGTGGAACGGGATCCCCCGCTCCTCCATCGCCGCCGCGACGACTGCGCCGCTGCCGGCGGCATCGTCGACCAGCACCCCGATCGCCTCGGGGGAGATTCCCTTGGCAAGCAGATGCTCGGTCTCGCGGGCGACGGCCTGCGCCTGAGCGCGCTCGTTGGTACAACGCCAGTGGCGCACGGTTGGACTCCGGAACACCTGGTCGCAAGGACGAGGAGCCCCTGGCTTCGACCCGAGGCGTTCTCGGCGTAGAGGTGGTTCGGATTCTCCATCGCGAGCTTCGAGAGGATTGCCCGCTGGGCAGGGGTTGTGTCCTCGTACTCGTCGACCATCACGTAGGTGAAGCGGGTCGCGATTTCGGTGCAGATGTCGCTGCGCTCGTGGAGGAGTTTGTTGAGGGTGAGGAAGACGTCGCCGCGGTCGAGGTTGCCGGCCTCGGCGAGGATGCGGTCGTGGGCGGCGCAGAAGTCGGCGAGTTCGGGCTCGGGGGGATCGGAGCCCGCCTTGAGCTCGTCGACCTGGGCGAGCAGTTGGGCGAGGAGGCCGGTCGGGTTGCCCCGAATTGTGTGGTTGCGCAAGGGCAGGTCGTCGAGGCGGTCGAGCAGGATCGCGAGGCGCTCGGCGGGGCCGAGGACGTCGAAGAACGGGTCCAGGCCGGCGGCGGTGGAGTGCTCACGCAGGAGGCGCTCGGCAAGCTCACCCCAGGTGCCGATCCAGAGCTGCTCGTAGTCGCGGGTGAGGAGCGCTTCGGTGCGCCGCAGAAGGCTGCTGGCTCCCGCCTGGGTGGATGCCAGGACGAGGATTCGCTCGGGCGCCAGGCCCTCCTCGACCAGGCGGGCGAAGCGCCGGGACAGCGCCTCGGTCTTGCCGCTGCCCGGGGCTCCGGCGAGCAGGAGCGGACCCCCGTCGTGTTCGACCGCACGTGCTTGGGTCTCGGCCAGAGCGAGCATGGTCCAACGCTAGCGAGTGCGCGGCCTCCATAGGATGAGCTCGGTGGACGTTTTCTCCGCAGACTGGCTGGGAATCTGCCGTCGAATCGTCGCCGCGCAGCGGCAGATCTTCGACCAGGTGCGCGGCAGCGAGGCGCGCACCGTCTACGAGGGGGTCGGCGAGGGGGGAGATCGGACGCTGGTGATCGATCGCCGCTGCGAGGACGTGGTCTTCGCCGAGCTGGACGAGCTGGCAGCGCGGGGAGCCTCGTTCGTTGCGGTCTCCGAGGAGCGCGGCGAGGTCAGCTTCGGCTCCGGCGGCTCCGTTCGTGTCGTGATCGACCCGATCGACGGCTCGCTCAACGCCCGCCGCACCCTGCCCGCCCACAGCCTCAGCCTCGCGGTCGCCTCCGCCGACTCGATGGCCGCGGTCGAGTTCGGTTACGTCTACGACTTCGGCGCGGGTGAGGAGTTTGCGGCCGAGCGCGGTGGAGGCGCCAAGCTCGATGGCGAGGCGATCACGGTGGGGGCCGACGGCGAGAAGCTGGAGCTGCTCGGCCTCGAGGCGGCCGAGCCCGAGCAGGCCCTCGTGGCCTTGCAGGCGCTGGCGGGGCGGGTCTACCGCCTGCGCGTGGTCGGCTCGATCGCGATCACCGCCGCCTACGTCGCCGCCGGCCGCTTCGACGCGATGCTGAGCTTGCGGCCCTGCCGCTCGGTCGACATTGCTGCGGCGCAGATGATCGTGCGCGAGGCAGGGGGGCAAGTGGCGTTCGGAGATCTGGCTCTGGACGAGGTGCCGCTCGGCCTCGACGCGCGTTACCTGATCGCCGCCGCGGCAGGCGAGCGGGGCCTGGCGATCGCCAGAGCGGCGCAGTAACCCTGCGCCGCATCGGGTTTAAGAACGTGTGTTCGCCAAGAACGTATGTTCGTTAAGCTGGCGGACCCCAGGCAGGAAACCTCGAGATCGAAGGGATTCATCTTTCAATGGCAACGCAGAGCAAAAGCAAAACCAACGGCACCGCCCCGAGTACCAAAGCTTCCACGAGCCAGAAGAACCAGGCTCGCACCGTCGCCGAGAGCGCGGTCGACCTCCCGGTCGGCGCCGTCCTCGTCGCCACCGACCGTATCTCCGATCTGGTCGAGCCGTTCAGCGGCCGCACCGCCGCCGAAAAACAGCTCAAGTCCTACCGCACGCAGCTTCGCCGTCAGGTCAAAAGGACCGAGCGACGCGGCGCCACCGCCCGTCGCCGTGCCACCACCGAGGTGCGCAAGACCCGCAACCGGGTTGAGCGCGAGGCGCGCAAACGCCAGCGCACGGTCGAGACGACCCTGAAGCGCAACCGCAACGAGTTCGAGCAGCGGGTGCGCAAAGCAGTAGAGCTCCTGCCGGTCTAACGACCGCGAACCGCGACCGGCGCCGAGCCGGCTGGCTCGTAGGGCCAGCCGGCTTGGGCCGGGACGAAGGCGCGGAACTGGAAGCGGACTCCACGGCTGTCGTCGTCGGCAAAGCGGTAGGGGTAGCGGAACCTCCCTCGCGAGTCGGTCCGGATCATGCGGAACTCCGACCAGGGGAGGTGGGGCAGGCGGAACTGGAGCTGCACCGCCTTTCCCTCGGGTGGGATCGAGGCTCCGGCTGAGGCAACCCGGCCGCTGAAGACAACCGGGCGGCCGCCGATCCGCGCCACCGGCGCCGACACACGCAGGCGCGCCCCGCTATGTACCGCCAGCCGTAGCGGCTCACTGTGGGACCCCCGCATCGTCGCGCTCGCTGCCACGCTGGCGAAGACTTCGCGACTCGGTCCCGGCGCCAGGCTGACGGAGAAGTCACCGTTGGCGGAGGTCCTCACTATGGCGATCCGTTCTCGCGGCACGGCGCCGGCGTCGAAGCGCTCGACCACCTTCACCAGGGCGTTTGCCATCGGGGTGTGGCGCCCGCTGAGCAGGCGACCGCCAAAGCCCGTGCCGTGTCCGTAGGCCAGGTCCCGCTGCCCAGTTGGCGCGATCAGAGAGGTGGCGATCTTCAGCGGGTTGCGCAGACGCATCGCCGCGCCGTTACCGCGGTCCGCGCTGGCGGCGGCGTTCCCGGCAAGGTCACGGACCGTCGCGCGGAACTCGTATTCGCCCGGCGGGTAGGCCTCGGAATTCCAGTGGGTCCGCAGGGAGCCGCCGGATTGCTCGGTGGGCAGCTCGGTGAAGCGCTCGCCGGAGCCGACCCGCCGTATCGCGATCGTGCCGCCGGGCGCCAGCCCGGAAAGAGAATCGGACGCTCGTGCTTCGATCCGCTCCGGGTCGCGGGCGTCCTGGGCGTTGAGGAAGGCGACTGAGGGCCTCTCGCCGTCGATCCTCACCGTTGTCGAAGCCGGTAGGTAGTTGGAGAGGCCGCCATCGGCGACGTTTCCGGCTGCGTCGCGAGCGTAGTACTCGACCGTGTGTGCCCCGGAGCCAATCACCGTCGCTTCGACCGTGTCGCCGCTGGCGGTGATCGGGGCCCCACCGTCGACCCGGATCGCCGTGAATGGCCCGGCGCTGCCGCTGGCCTGCATGCCGGACGCCGCGTCAACCGCCGTCGCCCTCAGCCGCAGGGGCCGGTTCGACCAGCCGTCGGGGACGCCGGAGAGGGTGGTCACGGGGACGGTCTTGTCGACCTTCAGGCTCGCCACCCCCGGCACAGCCGAGTGCATTCCCGAACCGGAGACGGCGACGGCGCTGACGTAGCTGGTTCCCTCAGGCAGTTCGCCGACAGTCAGGGTGTCGCCACCGGCCCCGCTGCGCAGGTCGGTCTCGGAATCGCTGCAGACATAGGGGTCGGTACACGGCAGGGCGCTGCCGTCGCGGTCGATCGAGAGGGCGTAGCCGCGGATGCCCGAGAGCGGCTCGGGCGCGGCCGGATGACTCAGGCGAAGTGAGTAGGGAAAGTCGCCGCGACCGAGCCAGCCGCCCTCCGCCAGCGGCGGCACCGCTCCCGGCTGTGCGTTGTCGAAGCGCAGCGCCGCCGAGACCGCGCGGGCCCTCGACGCCGCCACCGTCCTCCAGCCAGACCTCGGCTGTGTAGACGCCGGGAATGGCTGGCACCGCCAGATGCTGAAGCGAAGTGGCCGGCCAGTCCAGGACTTTCTCGCCGACGGCCTCCTCGCCAGACGGCCCAAGCAGCCGGTAGTGAACCGCGGCGACTTCTTGTTCGGGATTGGTCCAGCGCAGCGCGAAGCTCGGCTCGGAGTGCCAGCTCTCCTCGCCGCCGTCGACACTCAGCCCGACGGGCTGCAGGCTCGCGCTCGCGACAGCCGGAACGGCCAAGGCGAAGACGACCGCAAGCACCACCGAGGTGCAACGTTTTGTCCCCCTAATGGATGGACAAAACGTTGCACCTGACTGGAGACGGGACGTCATGGGCCGAACTCACCGGCTGCCGACCCGCTCGTGGGTTCGGGATTGGGCGCCGGGGCCGGTTCGGGCGCGGGAGGGGGCGCTTCGTATTCGGTCGCTTCGGCGCTTGGCGCTTCCGTTTCGAGAGCGGGCTTCTTCAGCCGGCGGTTCGGGTCTCGACTCCGGGTGTGATTGCGGCGCCGGTGCCGGCTTGGGTTGTGTCGTCTCGACCGCTTCCTTGGCTTCGCTGGCCGGCGGCTTCGCGACCGAGCGCTTGATCGCCGGCGCGACCGTGTGCGGCGCAGAGAGGTCGAGCGGCCCGGGCGCCACGCCGGCGGCGACACACGCTGCGCCGCCGACGGCGCAGAGCCCCAGCATCTTCGCTGCGCCAGCCATTCCGAGGCCGCCGGACCCGCCGGTGGCCGTCGCCTGAACGGCCGACTTGCCACCGCGCAGCCGACCGAACAGGTCGTGGAGGCGGCCGAGCAGCGAGCGCCAGAGCGGCAGCGGTGGCACGAGGGCGATCGCGATCCGCGGCGCGGCGCGGTAGGAGCGCATCGTCGCGCGGCAGCCAGCGCAGGCGCGCAGGTGCTCGCGCACGGTCTCTCCCTCGGCCGTGCTCGCCTCGCCGTCGCAGAAGGCCGAGAGCAGCGGACGCAGCTCTTCGCAACGAGTCCCGTCCTCGCTGCTCGCCGTCATCTGGCGGAAGCGCTCGCGTCCCTCCGCCAGGGACCGGTTGATCTTCGTCTGGCTGAAACCGGTCTGCTCGCCGATCTCAGCGTAGGAGTAGCCCTGGGCGAGCAGGGTCAGCGCGCGCAGCTCGGCCGGCTTCAGCGCCCGCAGCGCCTCGCGGCTGCGAGCGATTGACTCGCGCCGCTCGGTCTGCTCGCCGGGCCCGTCGTCTGTGGCCGGGATCAGGGCCACCGGATCGAAACCTGCTTTGGTCGGCGCAAGCCCGCGGTTGAGAACCCGCTCGCGTCCCTCGCGCACCGCCATCGCCTCGTGCTTGGTCACGGTCTGCGTCCAGCGGATCAGTTCGCGGGCGTCGGTGGTCGGCGCTTTGGTCAGGACGATCTCCAGGGCACGCTGGAACGCGTCTTCGGCGTCCTCCTCGTCGAGCGAGTAGCGCCGGGCCGTGCGTTTCAGCGCCCCCTCGTGCCGGGCGACGAGTTCCACCGCGGCCCGCTTGCGCGCGGCGTCGCTCTGCGGCCGCGCGCGATCCGCCCGCCTGAGCCCCACCCGTCCCTCCGCTGTCGCCTCGCCGCCCCTGCCCATACCGCTGAGCTCCCCCCAACTGGTTCAGAACTGTGGTCCAAACATGTCGAACCAATGTGTGTATGGCGGCGATCTCTCCCCCTTCTGGACGAGTTTCCGGGTGATTGACTCGCAAATTGCGTGAATCGGCTCCAGATCGCGGCCACTTCCAGCGGCCGATAGCATCAGCCGCGATGAGCACCTGTGTAGTCACCGGCGGCGCCGGCTTCCTCGGCTCCCACCTCTGCGAGCACCTGCTCGGCAAGGGCCACCGGGTGATTTGCATCGACAACCTCGAGACCGGGTCGCTGCAGAACATCGAGCACATCGATGATCCCGCCTTCGACTTCCGCCACGTCGACATCATCGAGTACGTCGATATCCCCGAGGACGTCGACTTCGTCTACCACCTCGCCTCGCCGGCCAGCCCGATCGACTACCTGCGGCTGCCCCTGCACACGCTCAAGGTCGGCTCGCACGGCACCCACCACATGCTCGGCGTCGCCAAGTTCAAGCGCGCCCGCTTCCTGATTGCCTCGACAAGCGAGGTCTACGGCGACCCGCAGGTCCACCCGCAGACCGAGGACTACTGGGGGCACGTCAACCCGATCGGCCCGCGCGGCGTCTACGACGAGGCGAAGCGCTACGCCGAGGCGATGACGATGGCCTACCACCGCCAGCAAGGCGTCAACACCGCGATCGTCCGCATCTTCAACTCGGTGCTCGCCGACGAGCAGATCCTCTTCGACGACGGCCGCGAACTGCAGCGCTGCACTGCGGAAGAGCTCGCCGCGCGTCTCAGCAGTTACGTCAGCCCCGCCTCCTACGCGAAGCGCGCGTCAGGCAACCCTGTCCGGCACAGCACGTCGGTTCTCGACCGAGAGCCGACCCCCGCGGTCGAATTTTCGGTGGAGGGGTTCTCGGTCCCTTCCTTTGCCGACGGGGGACGGATGACCGCGGCCGAACCGAGCGGGTTCATCGGCCATCCGACGGAGCAGCGGTGCTTCGAGGTGTCCACTCGATACGGGCGATCGGTGAAAGTGACCGGGGATCATTCCCTCTTCGTCGAGGGCCCGGATGGAGAGCCGGTTCCGAAGCCCGTAAACGACCTCGAGGTCGGCGAGCCGATCGCGATCTCCGCTCGCCTCGAGGTCCCGGAGCGTGACCGGACACTCGTCTCGATGATCGAGGTCTGGCGCTGGGCCGAGAGCGACCCCTCCGATCTCTACGCCGAGTACCCCGGCCTCGGGGCGCAGGTCTGGGAGCGCCGGTTCGACATCTTCGGCTTGCTGGCGAAGCTGGACCCGGGCGAGGGACGCGTCTGGCGCAACTCGATCTGGACCCGGATCATCCGCATGCGGGACACGGACCGGGTGACGCTACCCATCCTCTGGCGCCTGGGTGAGCCGATACCCGAGGGCGCCCGGGTGAGAGCGAGGACGACCGGTCGCAGTGTTTCGATGCCCGCCCAGATCCGGATCGACGACGACCTGCTTTGGCTGCTCGGCCTCTACGTCGCCGAGGGTTGCATGCACGAGAAGGGGAAGAGCGCCTTCCTCACGATCAGTGGCGAGACCGACCTGCTGGCGCGGGCGGCCGAGGTGATCGAGCGGTCATTTGGCCTGCACGTCACCTGGGGCAAAGGCAGTGAGGAGCGCGCCGCCTCGATCTTCATCCACTCCAAGCTGCTTCTCCGTCTCTGGGACTTCCTCGGCCTCGACCACAACCGCAAGCGGATCCCCGGTTGGGTCCTCGGTCTGCCACTGAGCCGCCTGAAGTGGTTCGTCGAGGGCTACCGGGAGGGGGACGGGGTCCATTCCGGGGTGAAGCTTTCGGAGGCAACGCGACACGAGTTCTCGACTATCCACGAGGACCTCAAGGACGACCTGGTCGTGGCCTTTGCCCGCTTTGGATTGGTGCCCGGCGTCGGTCGCTACGCATCGACATTCAGGCAACGCACCGGTGATCGCGAGTACCCGTTCTGGCGCTTGACCCTGCAGGGCATCGCTCCGTGGAGCCCGCTCGAGTGGGATCGAGGCGTCGAGCAGGAGCTTCGGTCACGGCGTCACGGAGACTTGGTCTGGGCGCCCGTCAAGAAGATCGAGGAGGTTCCCGCTACGGAGCTGGTCTTCGATTTCTCGGTGCCCGGACTCGAAAACTTCTGGGCCGGCACCGGTGTGGTGGCGGCGAATACCTACGGCCCGCGGATGCGCGCCCATGACGGCCGCGCGATCCCGACCTTCCTGCGCCAGGCGCTCGAGGACCGGCCGCTGACCGTCTTCGGAGACGGCTCGCAGACCCGCAGCTTCTGTTACGTCGACGACCTGATCCGCGGCATCGTCGCCTTGGCTGAGTCCGACGTCCACATGCCGGTCAACATCGGCAACCCCAACGAGTTCACCCTTCTCGAACTGGCCAAGACCGTGATCGACGTGACCGAGTCCCGCTCCGAGATCATCTACGAGCCCCTCCCCACCGACGATCCCCAGCAGCGCCGCCCGGACATCACCCGCGCCCGGGACCTGCTCGGCTGGGAGCCGAAGATCGAGCTGCGCGAGGGGCTGCAGAAGACGATCGAGCAGTCAGGCATCGAGCGCCTCGCAGGCGCTTCGGACTAGGCGACAACCGGGGCTGGCTCGCCGCTGACCCCGCCGCGTAGAAGGCGAGCGAGGTCGGGACGTTGCTCAGCTCCTGGCGCATCGTCGTCAGCGTGCGCTTGGCCGCTGTATCGGCGGGCCAGCCGTAGCGGGCGATCAGCGCCTCCGAGCCGCCCTTGTCGGGAGCGCCGACGGTCGCGTCGGTCACCGCGCTGGCGAGGGCGGTCATACCGCGGCAGAATTCCTCCTCGCTCCAGGTCACGCGACCCTCCTCGTCGATCTCGACGAAGCCGTTCTCGGCGAGGAAGCTGAGTTCGAGGAAACCGGCGCCGGAGTCGCCGTAGTACCAGGGCCCGCGGCGCATGTAGTGGAGCATCTCGGCGATGTGCGTGGCGCACATTTCCAGCCGCGTCGTGCCGGTGATCTCGAGCCAGGGATCGGAGATCGTCAGGAGGAAGCCGTAGACGTCGGCGATCGCCTCCTGCAGCATCATGAACGGCTCGACCCCGAGCGTCTCCATCCAGCCGTAGTCGGTCTCCGGCACGATCAGGTTGTGACCGTGGTCGTGGCCGCGGATCCACGGCATCAGCGTCGCCTCGGTGTCGACCTCGCCCGCCGCGCGCGGGCCCTCCAGCAGCGCATCGGCCAGCGCCACCGTGATCTCCGAGTAACGGTGCAGGTGGACGTTGTGCAGGTAGAGCGTGCGCTGTTCCTCCAGCGGTAGGTCGTCGACGCCTTCGTCCTCGGGCAGGAAGTAGGCGAAGTGCTTGGGGTGGCCCGCGGCCTCGCCGGCCGAGGCGATCAGGTCGGTGACGTTCATCGGCAGGCCGAAGGCGACGTCCAGCCCGGGCGCGTCGAGGTCGGCGCGCAGCACGTCGAGGGCGTCCTCGAGCGAGGCGTCGAGCTGGTCGAGCAGCGCCTGGTGGCGCTCGTTGCGAGCAGCGGCGATGAACGAGTGCAGCGGCTCGCGCGTCTTCGGCCGCCAGGTGCAGAGCGGCCCGCAGACGATCTCCAGGGCCGGATCGGCACCGCGGGCGGCGATCTCCAGCGTCGTCTCTTTATGGTCCGCGCGCCCGGCCAGCGCCTTGGCGCGCATCCGGATCAGCGTTGCGCTCTCCTCGTCGACCAGTTCCGCCAGCTCGCGCAGGCCCTCGGCCATCTCGCCGCGCAGGGCGGAGGCGCCGCGCTCGGAGACGGCCTCGCCGTTGGAGGTCTGCAAACTGCGCATCGCGTCGCTCTGGGCGGCGAGCTTGAGCAGCAGCGGCATCACTTTCTCGGCGTTGGCCGGTGGCAGCGTATTTAGGTGCACGTGGCCGACTCCACACTGGTCGTCGAGCGGCCAGAACGGCGACAAAAGCTGCGGAGACTCGCGACTGGCTAGCTGCGGCATCTGGTCCCTACTCCCTTCCCCTCCTGCGGGCTTTGAGTCCACGGTTGCCGGCCCGGTTTGCCCCGGTCCGATCCGGTACGGGCGAAGCTACAGAAGGGAACTGTCAAATGCAACCTAAAACCTTGAGTAATTGAGATACCCAGGAGCTCGGTCTGGGGCGCCGTCTCCTCTCGTCCCGCATATCCTGTGGAAATGGCCACAGAAGAGACCCATCGCACCATCGCCCCGGTCGTCGGCCCCGACGACGAGCGCGTCTTCACCGACTCGGGGATCGAGATCGAGCGCCTCTACGACGAGAGCGACGTCGCCCCCGGCCTGGAGCAGCGCCTCGGCGAGCCCGGCGAGCCGCCCTTCACCCGCGGCATCCACGAGGGGATGTACCGCGACCGGCTTTGGACGATGCGCCAGTACGCCGGCTTCGCCACGCCGGAGGACACCAACGAGCGCTACCGCTACCTGATCGAGCACGGCTCGACCGGTCTCTCGATGGCCTTCGACCTGCCGACCCAGCTCGGCCGCGATTCCGACGATCCGCTCTGCAACGGCGAGGTCGGCCGCACCGGCGTGCCGATCGACACGATCGAGGACATGCGGATCTGCTTCGATCAGATCCCCCTCGACGGCGTCTCGACCTCGATGACGATCAACGCCCCGGCGGCGATCCTGCTGCTGCTCTACGAGCTGGTCGGCGAGGAACAGGGCGTCCCCTCCGAGAAGCTGCGCGGCACGGTCCAAAACGACGTGCTCAAGGAGTACATGGCGCGCGGCAACTACATCTACCCGCCGGTGCCGACGATGCGTCTCACCACCGACATCTTCGAGTACTGCCGCGAGAACGTGCCGAAGTGGAACACGATCTCGATCTCCGGCTACCACATCCGCGAGAAGGGCTGCTCGGCAGTGCAGGAGGTGGCGTTCACGCTCTCCAACGCGATCGCCTACGTCGAGGCGGCGCTGGAGCGCGGGCTGAAGATCGATGAGTTCGCCCCCCGCCTCGCCTTCTTCTTCAACGGCCACAACAACGTCTTCCAGGAGATCGCCAAGTTCCGCGCCGTGCGGCGGATGTGGGCGAAGATCGTCGGCGAGCGCTTCGGGGCCCAGGACCCGAACTCGATGAAGATCCGCTTCCACACGCAGACCGGCGGAGTGACGCTGCAGGCCCAGCAGCCCGAGGTCAACATCATCCGCGTCGCCCTGCAGGGTTTTGCCGCCGTCTGCGGCGGCACCCAGAGCCTTCACACCAACGGCTTCGACGAGGCGCTGGCGCTGCCGACTGAGCGCTCGGCCCGGATCGCCCTGCGCACCCAGCAGGTGATCGCCCACGAGTCCGGGGCGGCGGAGACCGTCGACCCCTTCGCCGGCTCCTACTTCGTCGAGTCGCTTACCGACGAGGTCGAAGTCCGCTCCTGGGAGCTGATGGAGAAGGTTGAAGAGCTGGGCGGTTCGGTCGAGGCGCTGGAGTTCATGCAGCGCGAGATCGAGGAGTCCGCGCACAGCTACCACGAGCGCTACAAGTCGGGGCAGGACATCATCGTCGGCGTCAACAAGTACGTCACCGACCAGGTCGACGACGTCGACATCCTCCGCGTCGACCCCGAGGCCGAGCAGCGCCAGCTGGCCCGCCTCAAGGCTTTCAAGGAGCGCCGCGACCAGGCCGCGCGTCGAGGCCAAGCTCGACTCCCTGCGCGACGTCGCTCGCGGCGACGGCAACCTGCTGCACCCGATCCGCGCCGCCCTGGCCGCCGACGCCTCGATCGGCGAGGTCTGCGGCGCGATGCGCGATGTCTTCGGCGAGTACAAGGGCGGCGCGTTCTTCTAGGCCGCTGAATGGTCTTGCCCAGGCGTCCAGCTGGGAAGGAACGGGGCTCTCAGGGTGGAAGCGGCCCGCATGATCGAGGTCGCGCGGACGCTGATGAAGTCCGAGCCGGAGCTGCAAGAGCTGGTCGCCCGTGTCGAAGGCGTCGAGGTGACGATGGCCGGGAAAGGCTTCGGCACGCGGGTCGAGCTGCGCGCCGAGCGCTGACTCAGGCCTCGCCGAGGCCGACCTCGAGCGCGTCCTCGACCGTCTGGCCGAGCCGCAGAAGCAGCCGTTCGGCGCCGCCTGAGGAACTCAGCTCGACTGGCGCCGCTGTTGCAGCGCCTCACGGGTTGCGTACAGCGCCGGCAGGGCGGCGGCGTCCTTGGGTCGGCCCAGCTTCTCCTTGGAGGCGATCACCTCGTCGATCGTGATCGCCCGCACCGATAGGATCGCCCAGGGAGAGCTCGATCGTCGCGACGTCTTCGAACCCCGCCGATGGCGGCGGCATTCGGCACGACGTCCAGCGGGCCGGTCTCCGTTTCGAACCGCTGCGTCTGCCAGCCGAGGAAGTCGGTGCCTTCCAGTTCCAGCGGGGCCTCGTCTCCCCGGCGGACGAGCGCCGATCGAATTGAGCGCTTCGGCGAGCCGTTCGGCGTTATCCAAGTCGCGCCGTGGCATCACGTCGAGGTCGAGCGTCGACCGCCGGGCTTCGCCTGCAGCCAGGCGGCCACCGCGCCGATCACGTAGAACTTCGACCTCGTGCTCGACCAGGGTGCGCAGCAGTCGCTCGGGGTCGAGCCCGGTCATCTTCGCTCCGATGCGAGCTCGTGCAGGCGGGCGTAGCGTGAGAGTGAGCGGAGGCGCTTGCAGGGGCGTGAGCTCGAGCTGTCGTGCTGCCAGCTCGATGTCGTGGGGATCGGCGTATCGCCTCGATGTCGAGCCGAAGCCGCTGGCCGCACGCGGTCACTAGCCGCTGCAGCGTCTCCAAGGAGGGGGCCGCGACACCGCGCTCGTAGCGGGCGACTGCGGGTTGCGAGGTGCCGCGCCCGCTGTCGCCAGGGCACGCTGCGAGAGCCCGGCTGCAAGCCGCGCATCCCGCACCATGGTGTAGAGCGGCTCCATATCCTTATGATACCTGATCAGGTATCGTTGACGCCGGAGCGCAGGACAGCACCCTCTGGAAGCGCGGGTAAATAGACTTCCGCGCCCGATGCGCGAGCGGAACCCGGTCACCCACGAGGAGAAGCTCGCCTACCTGCGCGAGCTGCGCGAGGCGGCGATCCACTCCGCCTCCGAGGAGGCGGTCGAGAAGCAGCACGCCAAGGGCAAGATGACCGCCCGCGAGCGGATCGAGAAGCTGCTCGACCCCGGCTCCTTCGAGGAGCTCGACACCTTCGTCCGCCACCGCACCTACGACTTCGAGATGCAGAAGAAACGGCCCTGGGGCGACGCCGTCGTCACCGGCCACGGCACGATCGACGGCCGCACCGTCTTCGTCTTCTCGCAGGACTTCACGGTCTTCGGCGGCAGCCTCGGCGAGGTGATGGCGGAGAAGATGTGCAAGGTGATGGACCTCGCCGCCCAGGTCGGCGCGCCGGTGATCGGCATCAACGACTCCGGCGGCGCCCGGATCCAGGAGGGCGTCGTCTCGCTCGGCGCCTACGGCGACGTCTTCGTCCGCAACGTGCAGTGCTCGGGCGTGATCCCGCAGATCAGCCTGATCATGGGGCCCTGCGCGGGCGGCGCCGTCTACTCGCCGGCGATGACCGACTTCATCTTCATGGTCAAAGAGACCTCGCACATGTTCATCACCGGCCCGGAAGTGATCAAGACGGTGACCGGCGAGGAGGTCGAGTTCGAGGAGCTGGGCGGGGCGATGAGCCACAACTCGAAGTCGGGCGTCGCCCACTTCGCCTCCGAGGACGAGGAGAGCTGCCTCGAGGACGTGCGCTACCTGATGGGCTTCCTGCCCTCGAACAACCTCGAGGCGCCGCCGCGCTTCGAGCCCGACGACGACCCCGAGCGCGAAGACGACGAGCTCGACGACGCTCGTCCCCGACGACCCCTCCAAGCCCTACGACATGCGCGAGGTGATCTCCCGCATCGTCGACGACGGCGAGTTCTTCGAGGTCCACGAGCACTTCGCCAAGAACATCGTCTGCGGCTTCTCGCGCCTCGACGGCTTCCCGATCGGCATCGTCGGCAACCAGCCCGCCTTCCTCGCCGGCGTGCTCGACATCGAGGCCTCCGAGAAGGCGGCCCGCTTCGTCCGCACCTGCGACGCCTACAACATCCCGATCGTCACCTTCACCGACGTGCCCGGCTTCCTGCCCGGCACCGACCAGGAGTGGAACGGGATCATCCGCCACGGCGCCAAGCTGCTCTACGCCTTCACCGAGGCGACCGTGCCCAAGCTCACCGTCGTCACCCGCAAGGCCTACGGCGGCGCCTACGACGTGATGAACTCCAAGCACATGCTGGCCGACTACAACGTCGCCTGGCCGACCGCCGAGGTCGCCGTGATGGGCCCCGAGGGCGCGGTCAACATCATCTACCGCAAAGACATCGCCTCCTCGCCGACCCCCGACGAGCGCCGCCAGAAGCTGATCGACGACTACAAGGCCCACTTCGCCAACCCCTACTCGGCGGCCGAGCGCGGCTACATCGACGACGTCATCGAGCCCCGCCAGACCCGCCCGAAGCTGATCAAGGCCCTGCGGATGCTGCAATCCAAGCGGGTCGCCCAGCCGAAGCGCAAGCACGGCAACATCCCCCTGTAGCCGCAAGCCCGCGGGTCCTGTCGCGGCGGCCCTCCCCCATGTGCTCGGGCACCTAGATGTAGTTCCTAACAACGTTGTTCATCCGGGCCTCCTTGAAGGCTGGGGGTGCTGAAGCCACCCAGATCAAGGAGGACACCGGATGAAGCTCCACGCTAATGCCCCCTTCGGCCCGAAGGGCAGGCTGACGATGGTCAGGCGCGTTACCGAGCAGGGATGGTCGGTCGCCGGAGTGAGCGAGCGCACCTGCTCGAAGTGGATCGGCCGCTTCCGTGCCGATGGCGAGGCAGGCCTTTGTGACCGCAGCTCGGCGCCCCACCGGGTTCCCGGCCGCACCTCCGAGGCCCGGGTCGAGGCGATCGCCGCCCTGCGCCGGGTCCGGATGACTGGACCTGAGATCGCCGAGTGCCTGGGGATGGCACGTTCGACCGTCTCGGCGATCTTGGGTCGGATCGGACTCTCCAGGCTCAGCCGCCTGGAGCCGCCGGAGCCGATTCGTCGCTATGAGAAGCAGCGCCCCGGGGAGCTCGTCCACATCGACGTCAAGAAGCTGGTGAGGATCGAGAAGGGAGCCGGTCATCGGGTAACGGGCAGGCGCACCCGGCAAGCCGAAGGCGCTGGCTGGGAGCGTGTCCACGTCTGCGTGGATGACGCCACCCGTCTCGCCTACGTGGAGGTGTTGAGCGACGAGAAGGCGATCACTTCGATCGGCTTTCTCAAGCGAGCCATCGCCTTCTACGCAGCCCACGGGATCGCGGTCGAGAGAGTGATGACAGACAACGGCCCCGCATACCTCTCGATCGCCCACGGGCTTGCATGCCGGGCGCTCGGCATCCGCCACCTGCGCACCCGGCCTTACCGACCCCAGACCAATGGCAAGGCAGAGCGCTTCATCCGCACGATGCTTGGCGGGTGGGCCTACGGAGCGATCTACCGAAACTCGGCCGAGCGGACCGCAGCACTGTCTGGCTGGCTGGACTTCTATAACTGGCGTAGACCGCACGGCTCTCTCGCTCACAAGCCGCCCGGGGCTCGCCTTGCTGAGCTGAACAACGTTGCTGGGTCTTACATCTAGTGCAGCGACTGCACCAGCAGCTCGTCCTCCGCCGCGCGCGAGCCCAGATATGGCATCACGGCCATGTAGACGAGCTCGGGCAGGAAGTCCTCGCCGCGCTCGAGGCAGCCGCTCTCGACCTTGGCCAGAACCGTGCCGTAGATCGCCCCGGCGACGATTTCGGCGGTGCAGCGGGAGACCGTGCCGGGCTCCTCGAGCTGCTCGCGACCGCCGTCGAGGACGTCGGCGATCCCCTGCAGCATGCGGTCACGCCGCACCTGCGCCCCGCTGCCCCAGCCATTGACCTCGGCAAGGAGGAAGCGTGCCCGGGTCGGATCCTCGCCGAAGAAGCGCATCGCCGCCCAACCTGCGGCCCAGACACGGTCGTGCCAGGAATCGGCGCCGGCGAGCGAGGCGTCGACTCGCTCGCAGAGCTCGGCGCTGACCTCGTCGTGGACGGCTAGAAAGCAGTCCTCGATGCCAGCGAAACAGCGCTCGAAGTGGGAACGGCGCGTGCGGGCCTGCTCGCAAATCAGCTCGACGCTGACCGACTCGAAGCCGCGCGCGCCGATCAGAAAGACGGTCGCGGCGACGATCCGCTGCCGGGCGGGGTCGGCCACGGCGCGCGCCGCCGGCCCTCCGTTACCCGTGCTCACATCTGCCGGCCTTCCCCCCTGCGCTCGTCCTCCTCAAGCCGCCGCCCGCGCCAGCGCCGCGTCGGCAGCGCGGCTCGCCTCCACCTCGCCGACGTACGGGGTCAGCGTCACCTGCAGCATCTCCGGCAGCAGCGCCTTGATCTCCTCGTCGCGACCGGCGATCAGACGCTGGTGGACGAGCCAGGCGAGGCCGCCGACGATCGCCACCTCGAGCCCGTCCGGGAGCCGGCTCGAGCGCGGATTGTGCTCGCGGCCCTCGCGCAGCTTCGGCGACACCGCCTCCAGCATCGCCTGGTAGCGCGCCAGCGCCGCGCCGCCCGCGGCCTGCGCCTCGACAATGCAAAGGCGCGCCCGCGCTGGCTCTTTGACCACCATCTCGAGGAAGATCTCGATCGCGGCGGAGATCTGCTCGGACCACTCCTGCTCGGGATCGAGCAGCTCCTCGAAGACCTCGGCTGCCGAAGAGACGGTCTCGTCGAAGGCGGCGAGGAAGCACTCCTCCTTGCTGGAGAACTGCTCGTAGAAGGTCGAGAGCGCGACCCGGGCCGTCTTGGCGATCAGCTCGATCGTCGTTTTCTGGTAGCCACGCTCGGCGACAAGCTCCGCGGTGGCAAGCAACATGCGCTCGCGCTGGTTCTGGGCAACGAAGTCCGGCGGGACTAGATGCCGCCCGGGAGGGAGCGTGGAGAGCCTTTCGGACAGCGACCGCGAGTCCGCCATGCCGACAAGGTACCAAAACATATATCTGATGTCTACTTGCCTGCTTTATAAAAAACATCTCGTTCTATGCATTCGTCGTTTCTGAAAGCTGGTATACCTAGACAGAAGGATTACGTTTGCAGAAGGTGGAGCGATGCCGGAAGAAACCTTCAACGCCCCCGAAAAAGACGAGCAGATCGCGCCTGTGGTGCCGTTTCCAGGTCTGCGCGCGCGGGCGCCGCGGGAGCGGCTCCTGGAGGCGGTTTTGCTGGTCAGCGGGGAGCGTGGATACGAGCAGGTGGCGGTCAAACACGTGATCGAGCGAGCCCGTGCGAGTAGGGCCACGTTCTATAAGTACTTCGAGGATCGCGAGGACTGCTTCGCCCAGGCGCACCGGGATGCCAGCGAGTGGCTCTACACGCGGATGCTCGGCGCCGCCAAACGGCAGAGCGGCTGGCGCGAGGGTCTGCGGGCAGCGCTCGCCGAGCTGCTCGAGTTCTGCGCCAACCAGCCGGCGATCGCAAAAGCGATCTTCGTCGAGGTCCATGCGGCCGGCGAGCAGGCGCTCGCTCAACGGCGCGATCTGATGGAGCGCCTCTCCCGAGCGCTTGACAGCGCCCGCCGCGAGATTCCAACTCGCCAAGCTCCACCTCCTGTGACGTCGACCTTCATGGTAGGCGCAATCGACACGCTTGTGTGCGCGAAGTTGATGGACGGCGATGCCGAGCGGGCGCCGGAGATGCTGCCGGGCCTTCTTTACTTCGTGGTGATGCAGTACTTCGGCGAGGACGCGGCCTGGGAAGAGATGACCGCGGCTTCGGTCACCACCTGGCACACGCGCAGGGACGCTGCCTCCCAGCTTCCCTAGTCGGACCAGGGTTGTAAGCGCGGCGGGGCCTGTCGCCGCAGGGGACCCACCACCCCCTGCGGTCGCTAAAGCGTCCTCGGGGGCGGTCCCCCCTGCGACGCCACCCGCCGCGAGCTACCACCCCAGCTCACGAACTGCACAAGCTCGAAGCGGAGTCGGACGACGTGTGAACCACGTTGAGAGTGGGAGCGGTCAGATCTTCGTTTGGCGCGGCAGCTTCTTTGACCTGAGCCTTCCGCTTGGGTGCGGCAGCTTTTCGACCTTGGGCCGAGGCTTGGAGCCTGGGAGCTGTCTCTTAATCCGTCTCTCCCGCGGGTGGCGCGGTGGCGGGGGTCCCCCATAGCGCAGGGCGCCGTCTAGGTGTAAGACCCAGCAACGTTGTTCAGCTCAGCAAGGCGAGCCCCGGGCGGCTTGTGAGCGAGAGAGCCGTGCGGTCTACGCCAGTTATAGAAGTCCAGCCAGCCAGACAGTGCTGCGGTCCGCTCGGCCGAGTTTCGGTAGATCGCTCCGTAGGCCCACCCGCCAAGCATCGTGCGGATGAAGCGCTCTGCCTTGCCATTGGTCTGGGGTCGGTAAGGCCGGGTGCGCAGGTGGCGGATGCCGAGCGCCCGGCATGCAAGCCCGTGGGCGATCGAGAGGTATGCGGGGCCGTTGTCTGTCATCACTCTCTCGACCGCGATCCCGTGGGCTGCGTAGAAGGCGATGGCTCGCTTGAGAAAGCCGATCGAAGTGATCGCCTTCTCGTCGCTCAACACCTCCACGTAGGCGAGACGGGTGGCGTCATCCACGCAGACGTGGACACGCTCCCAGCCAGCGCCTTCGGCTTGCCGGGTGCGCCTGCCCGTTACCCGATGACCGGCTCCCTTCTCGATCCTCACCAGCTTCTTGACGTCGATGTGGACGAGCTCCCCGGGGCGCTGCTTCTCATAGCGACGAATCGGCTCCGGCGGCTCCAGGCGGCTGAGCCTGGAGAGTCCGATCCGACCCAAGATCGCCGAGACGGTCGAACGTGCCATCCCCAGGCACTCGGCGATCTCAGGTCCAGTCATCCGGACCCGGCGCAGGGCGGCGATCGCCTCGACCCGGGCCTCGGAGGTGCGGCCGGGAACCCGGTGGGGCGCCGAGCTGCGGTCACAAAGGCCTGCCTCGCCATCGGCACGGAAGCGGCCGATCCACTTCGAGCAGGTGCGCTCGCTCACTCCGGCGGCCTCGGCCGCCTCCGCGACCGACCATCCCTGCTCGGTAACGCGCCTGACCATCGTCAGCCTGCCCTTCGGGCCGAAGGGGGCATTAGCGTGGAGCTTCATCCGGTGTCCTCCTTGATCTGGGTGGCTTCAGCACCCCCAGCCTTCAAGGAGGCCCGGATGAACAACGTTGTTAGGAACTACAACTAGACGGCCAAGACGGCGGCGGTGTCGGGTATGGTCGGTTCGTGGCAAAGGGGACGGCTAAAGGGGAGGCTGGAAAGGTGAGCGAGCCGGCGGTGGCGTCGCCACGCCTACCCGCCGGACGCCACGGCCTGCCACGCGAGTTCATCGAGCAGAACCAGCGCGAGCGGATCATCACGGCGCTGGTCGACACCGTCGCCGAGCGCGGCTACAACGCGACCACCGTCGCTCACATCACCAAGACGGCCTCGGTCTCCCGCCGCACCTTTTACGAGCACTTCGCCGACAAGGAAGCCTGCTTCCTCGCCGCCTACGACATGGTCGCCGACCACATTCGAGCCTCGATGCGGGCGGCGGCGGCGTCCTTTGGCGACTGGCCCCAGCAGGTGCGGGCGGCGCTGGCGACGATGCTGCGCTTCCTCGCCTCCGAGCCCGAGCTGGCCCGCCTTTGCATGATCGAGCCGGTTGCCGCCGGGGGCGAGATCGCCGCCCGCCACCGCGCCTCGATGCAGGGCTTCGTCGCGATCCTCAAGGCGGGCCGCCCCCAGCACAGCGGCGAGCGCCCGCTGCCCGAGGCGACCGAGGAAACCCTCGTCGGCGGCATCGTCTCGCTGATCGTGCGCGAGATCAGCGCCGGCCGCACCGCCGAGCTGGAGAAGCTGCTGCCCGACCTGGTCGAGCTGATCCTGGCGCCCTATCTGGGAATCGAGGAGGCGGAGCGCCTTGCTCGCGAGGGTGCCCAGCCCCAGCCCGGCTAGGGCACCGCGGTCGCCTCAGCCTCTACCGTCCCGCCCTTGCCGCCTCTGCCGGCGACCGGGCCTCCTTCCTCACGCGTCAGCCTGTGGGCGAGGTAGACGGGGACGATCGAGATCAACACCACGAGGACGGCGACGGCGTTGACGATCGGCCGCTGCTGGGCGCGGAAGAGGTTGCTGAAGATCCAGTAGGGGAGGGTCTGTTCGCCGGCGCCGATGGTGAACGTGGTGACGATGATCTCGTCGAAGGAGAGACCGAAGGCGAGCAGCCCGCCGGCGCCGAGCGCCGAGCGCATGCTGGGGAATGTGACGAAGCGGAACGTCTGCCAGGTGTTGGCGCCGAGGTCGGCCGAGGCCTCCTCGAAGGAGGAGGACATCCTGCGCAGTCGCGCGATCACGTTGTTGTAGACGACGACTATGCAGAAGGTGGCGTGGGCGACGATCACGGTGAACAGCGAGAGGTCGATGCCGAACACCTGGGTGAAGGTGTTGTTGAGCGCCACGCCGGTGACGATTCCCGGCAGGGCGATCGGCAGGACGACGAGGAAGGAGATCGTCTCGCGGCCGAAGAAGCGGTGGCGGGCGACGGCCAGCGAGGCGAGCGTCCCCAGCACCAGGGCGATCGCGGTGGCGGCGAGGCCGACCTTGATCGAGGTCCAGAAGGCGTCGCGCGCCGTGCTTTCGATCGCCTTGGGGAACCACTCGGTGGTGAGGCCGGGCGGCGGCCATTCGAGGATCTTGCTCGCGTTGAAGGCGTAGATCCCGAGCACGATCAGCGGGATGTAGATGAACGCGAGGCCCGCGCCGACGGCGACGCGGAGCAGGATCCTGGATCGTCTCGAGAGCCTCATCCGTCCCCTATATGTGCTCGAAGGCGCCGAGCTTCCGCGCGACGAGCAGGTAGCCGACCATGACGACGATCGGCACCAGCGCCAGCGCCGCGGCGAAGGGCAGGTTGTTGGAGATGTTGTTGAAGACGACATTGCCGATGAACTGGTTGTTGGAGACCAGCTTCGGCGTGATGTAGTCGCCGAGGGTGAGGGCGAAGGTGAAGATCGAGCCGGCGACGACGGCGGGGAAGGCGAGCGGCAGGATCACGCGGCGGAAGGTGGTGAAGGGGGAAGCGCCGAGATCCTCGGAGGCGCTGATCAGCGAGTTGGGGATGCGCTCCAGGCCGGCGAAGATCGGCAGGATCATGTAGGGCAGCCAGAGGTAGGTCATCACCAGCCAGACGGCCGTGTTGCCGAAGCCGGGGCCGTCCAGGCCCAGCGGCTGAAGCGCCCAGTCGATCAGCCCGCCGCCGCCGAGCATGTTGCGCCAGGAGAGCACCTTGACCAGGTAGCTCGACCAGAGCGGGATCAGCACGGCGACGACGAGGATCGCCTTGCCCCGCCGGCTCGCCACCTTGGCCATGTAGAAGGCGATCGGGAAGGCGAGGATCGCATCGGTGACCGTAACCAGGGCCGCGATCAGCACCGTGCGGCCGACGATCGTCCGGTAGACCGGTTCATCGAAGAGCGTTTCGAAGTTTTCGAAGCTGAGGTTTTTCACCAGCTCGCCGCTGACCGCGTTGACGGACCACAGCGAGGCGACGAGGAGGAGCGCGAGCGAGCCGAGGTAGCCGACGACCAGCCAGCCGACCGGGCCCGCCAGGAGCGCCCCCGCCTGGAGGCGGGGGCGCCCGTGGAACAGGTTGGCGAGCCGGCGGCTCAACCCTTGATCGAGGTCCAGGCCTGGACCCAGTCGTTGTAGTCCTTGCAATCGCTTTCGCCGTTGCCGCAATCGGCCAGCGGCGTCTTCCAGTAGTAGACGCGCTTCCAGAACGCCGGTTCTTCAGCGTGGTATTCGCTGCAGAAGTTCGGGTTCTTGGTCTCTTCGCAGGCCTTTTCCTGGGCCGGCGCCTCGCCGAAGTATTCGGCCACCTCGGCGTTCGCCTTCGGTTCGATGATCCAGTTCATCCACATGTACATGCAGTTCGGATGCGCCGCTTCAGAGCTGATCATCCAGGTGTCGGACCATCCCGTCGCGCCCTCTTCGGGGAGGAAGCCCTGGCTCGCCGGGCTGGCCGCCACCGGCTTGCCTTCTCCCTTCAGCAGGAAGTACTGGTACTGCCACGTCGTGCCGACCTGAATGTCGCCGCTGGCGTAGGAGGAGATCTGCTTTTCGGCTTCGGACCAGTATTCGCCGACCAGCGGCCGCTGTTCCTTCAGCAGCTGCACCGCCGCTTCGAACTGTTCTTCGTTCAGCTCGTAGGGATCTTCGATCCCCAGTTCGGGGTTGTGCGCCTTCAGGTAGACGGCCGCTTCGGCGATCGACATCGTGTCGTCGTATTGGCTGATCTTGCCGCTGTACTTCGACGCCACCTTCGGGTCGAGCGTCACGTTCCAGGACTTCGGCGCGGGCTTGACCGAATCGCTGTTCCACATCAGCAGGTTCGCGCCGCGCCCGTGCGGTATGCCGTAGGGCTTGCCGTCGAAGGTGTTGTAGGGCTGGTTCTTGAGGTCGGCGAAAACCGTCTTGTAGTTGGGGACGAGGCTGACGTTGACCGGGGCCACGTCGCCGCCTTCGAAGAGGCGGGCGGTGGCGTTGCCGGAGGCGGAGACGCCGTCGTATTCGCCGCTGCGCATCAGCGAGACCATTTCGTCGGAGGTTCCGGCGGTCTTGTTGTTCACCTTGCAGCCGGTCTTTTGTTCGAACGGCTTCACCCATTCGTCTTCGACGTAGCCGGCCCAGGAGATCAGGTTGAGCGATCCCTCGCCCTTGCCGACCTTCTGCAGTTCTTCACCTCCGCCGCCGTTGTCGCTGCTGGAGCCGCAGCCGGCGAGCAAGAGCATGAAGGCGACGAGGCCTCCGACGATCAGCCATGCGGTGCGTGCGGGTCGTGCGTCCTGGGATCTCACGGTGATTCCTCCTCTGTAGTGGAACTGCTGCTGACGGCGACCGCTTGCTCCGGGCGCCAGCCCACGATGACCTCCCTGCCCTGCTCCGAGGCAGCGTCGACCGACGTTCCCTCGACGTTTTGGCGTATGACCTGAAGTTCTCCTCCTGCCTCGAGGGCGACCGTGTAGCGGGTCACCATGCCGGCGTAGGCGACGTCGGCGACGCGGCCGCGCTCGCTGCGCAGGCCGTCGAACACCGTGCCGGGCTCGGCCAGCTTGATCTTCTCCGGGCGGATCGTGAAGCGCGAGCCGTCGCGCTCGAGCAGGTTGGAGACGCCGACGAAGCCGGCGACGAACTCGGTCGACGGGCGCTCGTAGAGCTCGACCGGCGGGCTGACCTGCTCGATCCGGCCCTGGTTGAAGACGGCGATGCGGTCGCTCATCGTCAGCGCCTCGTCTTGGTCGTGGGTGACGTAGACGAAGGTGATCCCGACCTCGCCCTGGATCGACTTCAGCTCGACCTGCATCTGCTCGCGCAACTTCAGGTCGAGCGCGCCGAGCGGCTCGTCGAGCAGCAGCACCTGGGGTCGGTTTACGATCGCCCGGGCGAGGGCGACACGCTGGCGCTGGCCGCCGGAGAGCTCGCTCGGCCGCCGCTCGCCGTAGCCTGGCAGGCGCACCATCTCCAGCGCCTCGTCTCGACGCTTTGCCCGCTCGGCCTTGGAGACGCGGGCGATCCTGAGCCCGTAGGAGACGTTCTCGCCCACGGTCATGTGGGGGAAGAGGGCGTAGTCCTGGAAGACCGTGTTGACCGCGCGGTCGTAGGGCGGCACTCCGCTCACGTCGCGGCCCGCCAGCTCGATCGTGCCGCCGCTAGGGTCCTCGAAGCCGGCGATCATCCGCAGCGTCGTCGTCTTGCCCGACCCCGACGGCCCGAGCATCGTGAAGAACTCCCCGGGCTCGATCTCGAGGTCGATTCCCGCAACCGCTACCACCTCGCCGTAGTGCTTGGAGAGGTTGGCCAAGCGGATGTCAGGTGGAGCAGCTACACAGAAAAGTTATCCGAGCAGTTCAGGAAAGCAAGGACAAACTCGCCCCGGCCGGTTGGCCGGGGCGGAGTAAGCCACAGGCGTCGGTGCTAGAAGCCTTCGGGGTGGCGGGCGACGTAGCCCACGTTGTCACGCAGGTCTTCGTGCCAGCGCGGGCCGGTGCCGCTGGCGTCGCCGGAGGTGTCCCAGCGCACGCCGGCGATCACCGCGTAGGCGTGGCCGGCGTTGGCGTAGACGGTGATCCAGCGCCCTTCGCCGGCGAGGCCCCATTTCTCCATCGGGCCGGAGGGCAGCGGGCTTTCGAGGAATTCGCCGCCGTGCAGCGCGTAGCTGACGGAGCCGGAGCAGTCGTAGCCACGGTCCCACCAGCGGGCGTGGCCACCGCCCCAGACGTAGGGCTTGGTGCGGATCTTGTTCGCCGCCGCGATCACGTTCTTGACCTGCAGCGGTGCTGACTTGGGCGGGATCAGCATCCCGTTGGGGAGCAACCGCGCTTTCGCGGTCGGAGTGCAAATGTCGGTTTCGGCTGGAGAGACGCCGCCGCCACCGCAGTTGGCCGACGCCGCCGCGGGCATCAGCGCCAGGCAGGCCAGCACTCCCGCAACGGCTATGCCTAGCTTGAGTTGATTCCTGCTCTTGTTGCGCAAACCGATCTCCTTCGTCGGCCTACGGGGTTAGCTGTCGGGCTGGCGCTGTAGGAGCCTGCGCCCCCGCCTGAACTAGGCGAGTTAGCCCCGAAAACGTGGTTCCCCCGCTCCCGCAGCGCCTCCAGCACGCGGGATTCGGCGTTTCGGTTATTCGGAACGGCGGCAGTGTAGACGATCTGCCGGCTGTCTGCTCATGAAACACAAACATTTTCTCGTCTCTCCGCATTTCGGCTGGAAACCGGACCGTTGCGGTCGTACTTGTCCCCGCATAGCGGAGGGAAGTGCGACCGCAAGGAGTGATTCGACACCGACGCTGCTAGCTTGCGCGCTGCGATGGAACTTGCGGGGAAGACAGCGCTGCTCACCGGGGCCACGGGAGGCCTCGGGCGAGCGATCGCCGAGGCGCTCGCCGGGCGGGGGGCGACGCTGGTGCTGAGCGGTCGCAAGGCCGAGGCGCTGCAGGCGCTCGCGGTAGAGCTGCCAGGCGAGGGACACCGCGTTCTGCCATCCGACCTGGCTGAGGCGGGCGCGGCCGAGAAGCTGGCTGCCGAAGCCGGCGACGTCGACGTCCTCGTCGCCAACGCGGGCCTGCCGGGGACGGGGCGCCTGCCGGAATTCGACAGCGCTCGGCTGGAGGGGACCCTGCGCGTCAACCTCGAGGCGCCGATGCACCTGGCCCGCGCGCTGGAGACCGGGATGCTCGAGCGCGGCCGGGGACACATGGTTTTCATCTCCTCGCTTTCGGGCAAGTCGGCGACGCCGCTCTCCTCGGTCTACAACGCCACCAAGTTCGGCCTGCGCGGCTTCGCCCTCGGCCTGCGCGCCGACCTCGACCCGCTCGGCATCGGCGTCTCGATCGTCTCCCCCGGGACGATCCGCGAAGCCGGCATGTACGCCGACTCCGGCGCCGACCCGATCCCCGGCCTCGGCACCGGCTCCCCGAAGCAGGTCGCCGACGCCGTGGTCAAGGCAATCGAGCACAACAAGGTCGAGATCAGCGTGGCGCCAATCCAGCAGCGCCTGCTGGCCCACTTCGCGCTCGCCACTCCAGCCATCTCAGTCAAGGTCGCCAGCGGCGGCTCGGGCCAGAAGGCCGCCGCCGCGGTCGCCAAAGGCCAAACCGACAAGCGTTAGCTAACCCCCTCTCGGCGTAACGCTTTGTCCGTGTAGTGGACGGATAACCCGTTACGCCGCATCGACCCCATCCGGGCGTAACGCCTTATCCGGGCAATAGACGGTCAACGCGTTACACCTCCTAGGATTGGAGTGGTGAGCAGCTCTGATTCCTTCGGCGCGCGTTCGACCCTCGATGTCGGTGGGCGCCCCTACGAGATTTATCGCCTCGACGTCCTGCAGGAGCGTTTCGACGTGGCGCGGCTGCCCTACTCGATCAAGGTGCTGCTGGAGAACGTCTTGCGGCTGGAGGACGGGGTTGCCGTAACCGCCGAGGCGATCGAGGCGATCGCCAGCTGGGACGCAGCGGCCGAGCCCAGCGTCGAGATCCCCTTCCAGCCCGCCCGCGTCCTGATGCAGGACTTCACCGGCGTCCCGGCCGTCGTCGACCTCGCCGCGATGCGCGACGCGATGGCCGAGATCGGCGGCGACCCCGAGGCGATCAACCCCCTGGTCGACGTCGACCTGGTGATCGACCACTCGGTGCAGGTCGACGCCTTCGGCAACGCCCGCGCCTTCGCCGTCAACGCCGAGCGCGAGTTCGAGCGCAACCGCGAGCGCTACTCCTTCCTCAAGTGGGGCCGCGAGGCCTTCGACAACTTCAGCGTCGTGCCGCCGGCGACCGGGATCTGCCACCAGGTCAACCTCGAGCACATCGCCCAGGTCGTCTACAGCCGCGAGCGCGACGGCGTCCTGCAAGCCTATCCCGACACTCTCGTTGGCACCGACTCGCACACGACGATGGTCAACGGCCTCGGTGTGCTCGGCTGGGGCGTCGGCGGGATCGAGGCCGAGGCGGCGATGCTGGGCCAGCCGATCTCGATGCTGCTGCCACAAGTGGTCGGCTTCAAGCTCGGCGGCAAGCTGCCCGAGGGCGGCACCGCGACCGACCTCGTCCTCACCGTGACCGAGATGCTGCGCGAGCGCGGCGTCGTCTCCAAGTTCGTCGAGTTCTTCGGGCCGGGACTGGCGACCCTGGGATTGGCCGACCGGGCGACGCTCGGCAACATGTCGCCGGAGTTCGGCTCGACCTGCGCGATCTTCCCGGTCGACGCCGAGACCCTGCGCTACCTCGACCTCACCGGCCGCCCGACCGAGGCGATCGAGCTGGTCGACGCCTACGCCCGCGAGCAGGGCATGTTCCACACCGAGGACACGCCCGACCCCGTCTTCTCCGACCTGCTCGAGCTCGACCTCGGCGACGTCGTGCCCAGCATCGCCGGGCCGAAGCGCCCGCAGGACCGGGTGCCCCTGGCCGAGGCGAAGGAGTCTTTCCTCGAGGCAATGGAGGAGTTTGACCCCGAGGCCGGCGAGCAGCTCGGCAACGGCATCGACGAGGCGGGCGAGGAGTCTTTCCCAGCCTCCGACCCCCCCGCCGAGGATCACGACGACGAGCGCGGCCGGCCGCGGCCGGCGGTGCGCGAGGGCGGGCTGGCGCTCGCCTCCCGCACCAGCGAGGACGCGATCGAGGTGACGCTTGAGGACGGCACCACGGTCGAGCTCGACCACGGCCGCGTCGTGATCGCCGCGATAACCAGCTGCACCAACACCTCCAACCCGAGCGTGATGGTCGGCGCCGGCCTGCTGGCTCGCAATGCGGTGCAGCGCGGCCTCACCCGCAAGCCCTGGGTCAAGACCTCGCTGGCGCCGGGCTCGACCGTGGTCACCGACTACCTCGACAAGGCCGGCCTGACGAAATACCTCGACGAGCTCCAGTTCAACCTGGTCGGCTACGGCTGCACCACCTGCATCGGCAACTCGGGTCCGCTGCCGCCGGAGATCTCGGCCGCGGTCGAGGAGAAGGACCTTGCGGTCTGCGCCGTGCTCTCCGGCAACCGCAACTTCGAGGGCCGGATCAACCAGGACGTCAAGGCCAACTACCTGGCCAGCCCACCGCTGGTCGTCGCCTATGCCCTCGCCGGGCGCATGGACCTCGACCTGACCAGCGAGCCACTGGGCGAGGGCAGCGACGGCGAGCCGGTCTACCTGCGCGACGTCTGGCCCGACGCAGCCGAGATCAAGGAGACGGTCGGCCGCTCGATCGCCTCGGAGATGTTCACCCACAACTACGGCGGCGTGCTCGAGGGCGACGAGACCTGGAAGGCGGTCGAGGTTCCCGAGGGTGATCGCTACGACTGGCCCGACTCCACCTACGTCCGCCGCCCGTCCTTCTTCGAAGGGATGCCGGCCGAGGCGCCCGGGGTCGAGCCGATTGAAGGCGCCCGCGTGCTGGCGCTGCTCGGCGATTCGATCACCACCGACCACATCTCCCCGGCCGGCGCGATCAAGAAGGCCAGTCCAGCAGGGCAGTGGTTGATCGAACAGGGAGTGGAACCGGGCAACTTCAACTCGTACGGCTCGCGCCGCGGCAACCACGAGGTGATGATCCGCGGCACCTTCGCCAACATCCGCCTGCGCAACCTGTTGGTAGAGCGCAGCGGTGGCTTCACCCGCCACTTCCCCGACGGCGAAGAAACGACGATCTACGAGGCGGCGATGGCCTACGCCACCGACGGCATCCCACTGGTAGTCCTAGCGGGCAAGGAGTACGGCTCCGGCTCATCCCGCGACTGGGCCGCCAAGGGCACCAAGCTGCTCGGCGTCCGCGCCGTGATCGCCGAGTCCTTCGAGCGCATCCACCGCTCCAACCTGATCGGCATGGGCGTCCTCCCCCTCCAGTTCCCCGCGGGTGAGAACATCGAATCGCTGGGACTGAACGGCGAAGAGGTGTTCGACGTGGGCGACCTTCGCGATGGTGAGGCGAAGACAGTGACCGTCACGACCGGTGATGTCGAGTTCGAGGCGACGGTCCGTCTTGATACTCCGAACGAGATCAACTACTTCCGCAACGGCGGCATCCTGCAGACAGTGTTGCGCAACCTCAGGAGTTAGCTCTGGAGCAGGGCGGCGCAGGAGGGCCGCGGGAGGCAGGGGGGTCCGCGCGACCCTCACTGCACCTGCGCGTCGGTAGCCAGGGAGGGATGCCGACGCGGCCGTTCCCCTAAACGGGACTGCTCAGAGGAACAGTCAGGTTCTAGCTATACCGCGTCGGACCCCTCGGGTCAAGGTCTCCTGAGCGCAACTACGGCGATTCCGCAGTTCCTTGCGGGGAATCCGCAACGCCCCATCCCTTGCGCTCGATCAACTCGATTCCGATCACGCTGCCGACCGGCCCGACCGGCGTGAGAGTCGCCGCTAGCAACGTGTAGGGCGCCTGCCGTTTGCCGCAGGCGATCCAGATCACGATGCAGAGCACGACGAACCCCAGCCCGTGCGCCCACCCGAACACCATCGTCTCCGTGTCGAATCCAGGCAGCAGCCAGAACACGATCAGCAGGGTGAAGATCCCCAGCTCCACCCAGGAGAGCCACTTGACCTTGGCGAACAGCGGCCCGGGAACGGCCTTGTGCATCAGGCGCCCGGGGTGAGAGCGGTGAGCACGATTCGCTCCTGCTCCCGTGCGTGGGCGGCCGAGTAGCCCTCGCCGGGGCTGGCCCGGGTCGGGCGGCCGACGTAGCCGAGCTCTACTCCCTCGGGGAGGATGTCGGGGAGGCGGCGGGACATCACCTTCCAGCAGCCCATGTTGCGCGGCTCCTCCTGTACCCAGACGATCTCCTTCAGGTTCGGGTAGCCGGCGATCAGCTCGGTCAGCTGCTCCTTGGCGAAGGGGAAAAGAAGCTCGACCCGGGCGATCGCGACGTCCTCGGCCCCCTCGCGGCGCTCGCTGGCGTCGAGGTCGAAGTAGACCTTGCCGGTGCAGAGGACGAGGCGCTCGACCTTCTCGCGCCGCTCCGTCGCCTTGGGGTCGTCGAGGATGAAGTGGAAGTGCTCCTCGGTCAGCTGCTCGGGCGTCGCCGCGGCGCGGTCGAGGCGGAGCAGGCCCTTGGGGGTGAATACGACCAGCGGGCGCGGCTTGCGGATCAGCGCCTGGCGGCGCAGCAGGTGGAAGTACTGAGCGGCGGTGGTCGGGTTGGCGATGCGGATGTTGCCCTCGGCGCCGAGGGCGAGGAAGCGCTCGATCCGGGCGCTTGAGTGCTCGGGCCCGGAGCCCTCGTAGCCGTGGGGGAGGAGCAGGGTGAGGCGGCTGGTCTGTCCCCACTTGGCCTCGCCGGAGACGATGAAGGTGTCGATGATCACCTGGCCGGCGTTGGCGAAGTCGCCGTACTGAGCCTCCCAGATGATCAGCGCGTTCGGCGTTGCTGCCGAGTAGCCGTACTCGAAGCCGAGGCAGGCGATCTCCGAGAGCGGGCTGTTGTAGAGCTCGAAGGGGGCGTTGGCGTCGGCCAGGTTCTGCATCGGGCAGTACTCGAGGCCGGTGTTCTCGTCGTGTAGGACGAGGTGGCGGTTGGAGAAGGTGCCGCGCTCGGTGTCCTGGCCGGTGAGGCGGATGTGGACGCCCTCGGTCAAGAGCGAGGCGAAGGCGAGCGCCTCGGCGTGGCCGAATTCGATCCCGCCGTTCTCCAGCGTCTCGACCCGCTTGGAGAGCGGTTTGCGCAGCTTGCGGTGGATCGTGAAGCTCTCCGGCACCTCGATCAGCGCCTGGTTCAGCTCGCGCAGCTTCTCGACCGGGACCGTGGTGTCGACCGGCGGGCTGGCGCTGCGGTCGAGCTCACCGGTGGTGCTCGTCGTCACCGTCGGGTCCTCGTATTCGCCCAGCTCCATTTTGTGGCGCAGGTCCTTCAGCGCCGCCGACATCTCGTCGTGGCGCTGCTTGGCGGCGGCATCGACCTCCTCGCGGCTGATCATGCCCTCCTCGATCAGCTTCTCGGCGTAGATCTCGGAGACCGGCGGGTGGGCCTTGATCTTGGCCGCGATCTGGGGCTGGGTGTAGGCGGGCTCGTCGGTCTCATTGTGGCCGTAGCGGCGGTAGCCGATCACGTCGATGACGATGTCGCGGCCCCAGCGCTCGCGGTAGGCCATCGCCAGGCGGATTGCCGAGGAGCAGGCCTCGACGTCGTCGGCGTTGACGTGGACGATCGGCACGTTGAAGCCCTTCGCCATGTCGGCGGCGTAGGGGGTCGAGCGGGCATCCTCGGGATCGGTGGTGAAGCCGACCTGGTTGTCCTGGATGACGTGGATCGTGCCGCCGGTCGTGTAGCCGCGCAGCGCCTGCAGGTTGAGCGTCTCGGCGACCACGCCCTGGCCGGGGAAGGCGGCGTCGCCGTGCAGCAGCACCGGCACCGCGCACTTCGGCTTGTGCTCGATCTTCGGGCCCTCGAAGTCGGACTGGATGAAGCGGGTCGCGCCCTCGACCACCGGGTTGACGAACTCGAGGTGGCTCGGGTTGGGGTAGAGGCGGACGGCGATTTTCTCGCCGGCGCTGGTCTCGTAGACCCCCTGGTGGCCGTAGTGATACTTGACGTCGCCGGTGCCGCCGTGCGGGATCGCCGCCACCGCCTTGACCGCGTCGATCTGCTTGGAGCCCTCGAACTCGGCCATGATCGACTCGACCGAGCGGCCCAGGTTATGGGCGAGGACGGCGAGGCGGCCGCGGTGGGCCATGCCGAAGACGACCTCCTCGGCGCCGCCGCGGTAGGCGAGGGTGACCAGCTCGTCGAGCATCGGCACGACCGCGTCGAGCCCCTCGATCGTGAAGATCTTCTGGCCCAGGTAGGCCTTCTCGATGAAGCGCTCGAACTGGAAGACGTCGATCAGCCGTCCCAGCAGGCGCTTCTTCTCATCCTCGGCGAGCGGCTGGCGGTGGGCGCCGGTCTCGACCATCTCGCGCAGCCAGGTGCGCTGCTGGTGTGAGGAGAGGTGCTCGAACTGGTAGGCGATCGTGCCGCAGTAGACCTCGCGCATCCGCGGCAGCGCCTCGAGCAAGGTCTCGCCGGGGACGCCGATGCGCAGGATCGAGGCCGGGATGCGCTCCATCAGCTCCGGCGTCAGGTTGAGGTTCTCCGGCTGGATCGCCGGGTCGCCCTTGGGCTCGCGGCCGAGCGGGTCGAGGCGGGCGGCGAGGTGGCCGTGGGTGCGGTAACCCTTGAGCAGCGAGGTGGCGGCCTGGACCGCCTGCAGCAGCTCCTCGTCGGGCTGGGTCGAGACGACGGCCATCTCCTCGGTGCCCGAGGAAGGCGTGCCGAGCGGTGGCGCCGAGGCTGAGGCGGGGTGAGCGGAGGAGACCGGGCCGGGGTCGAGGCCGAGGTCGCTGGCGAGCCCTCGTAGAAGTCTTTCTCACCCTGTAGCAGCTGCTCGATGCTGCGCAGGAAGGCTCCCGACTCGGCCCCCTGGATCACCCGGTGGTCGTAGGTCGAGGTCAGCATCATCGTCTTCGAGACGCCGAGCTGGCGCAGCCGCTCGGGCGAGGCGTGGGCCCACTCGGCGGGGTAGGCGATTGCCCCGGTGGCGATGATCGCGCTCTGCCCGCTGAGCAGCCGCGGCACCGAGGCGACAGTGCCGAGCCCACCCGGGTTGGTCAGCGAGATGTTGGTGCCCTGGAAGTCGTCCGCGGTCAGCTTGCTCTCCCGCGTCTTCGTGATCAGCTCCTCGTAGTAGCTGTGGAAGGCGGCGAAGTCGAGCCCCTCCGACCCCTTGATCGCCGGCACCATCAGGCTGTGCGACCCATCCTTGCGCTCGACATCAACCGCGATCCCCAGGTTGACCGGGTTCCCCTCGATCGCAAACGGCTTCCCATCCTTGCGCTCGAACACCCGAGTCATAACTGGATGCGCCTTAGCCGCCTGCACGATCGCCCAGGCGACCAAATGAGTAAAGGAAACCTTCATCCCCCGCTCTTTAAGCGCCGAGTTAAGAGCCTTCCGCTTCGCATCCAACGTGTCCACCGCAACCGTCCGGAACGAAGTAGCCGTAGGCACCTCCCGGCTCTCGTCCATAGCCTGAGCCAACATCGCCGCCGGCCCCCGAAGCTGCTTCTCCTCCCCAGTGGCAGCCGGACCCGCACCGTTCCCAGCCGCCAGCACATCGTCCTTGGTCACCTTGGCGCCGGGACCCGACCCAGCTACCGAGCCAAGATCGACGCCATTGGCCTCAGCCACTCTGCGGGCAACGGGAGTCGCCCGGACTCCGCTGCCCCCGTTGGCGCCCCGGCCAGCAGTTCCATCCGCTTCGTCCGCGGGTGGCGCTGTAGGGGGCACCGCCCCCGAGGACGCTTTAGCGACCGCAGGGGGTGGTGGGTTCCCTGCAGCGACAGGACCCGCGGCTGAATCGCTTGGTCCCTGACCGTCCCCGTCCCCCGGCTCCATCTCAGCCAACGGCGCCCCCACCGGCACCTCGTCGTCAACCTGAACCAGCAGCTTCGTAATGACACCGTCAGCAGGCGCCGGCACCTCGGCATCCACCTTGTCCGTAGACACCTCGACCACCGTATCCCCCTCGGCGACGAAATCCCCCACGGCAACGTGCCACTCGAGCACGATCCCCTCGGTGACCGACTCGCCCATTTCAGGCATTGCAATCTGCACGGTCGCCGTCTCCGCCATTTCTTCTCCTCAGTCTATGAAAATGGGATAGCGCGCTTCTAAGTCGAGGTAGGCTGCAAGCGATGGACTACTTCGTCACCGGAGCCACCGGATTCATCGGGCGCAACCTCGTGCAGCGGCTGCTGCAGCGCGAGGGCACGATCTTCGCTCTGGTCCGGGCCGGCTCGCGCGGGCGGCTGGAGGAGCTGCGGACCGCCTGGGGAGCCGACGGCGCCCGGGTCGTGCCGATCGACGGCGACCTCGCCCAGCCCGGCCTCGGCGTCTCCGAGGAGGACCTGCTCGAGTTGCGCGGCAAGGTCGACCACTTCTTCCACCTGGCGGCGATCTACGACATGACCGCCGGGGCGGAGGCCCAGGAGGTCGCCAACGTCGAGGGCACGCGCCACGCGGTCGAACTCGCCGGGGCGATCGACGCCGGCTGCTTCCACCAGATCAGCTCGATTGCAGTCGCCGGCCTCTACAAGGGCGAATGGCGCGAGGACATGTTCGACGAGGCTGAACACCTCGACACTCATCCCTACTTCCGCACCAAGCACGAGTCCGAGCGGGTCGTGCGCGAGGAGTGCCGCCGGCCCTGGCGCGTCTACCGGCCGGGGATCGTCGTCGGCGACTCGCGCAGCGGCGAGATCGACAAGGTCGACGGGCCCTACTACGCCTTCAAGCTGCTGCAGCGGGCGCGCCGGGTGCTGCCGTCCTGGCTGCCGACGCTGGGGGTGGAAGGCGGCGAGATCAACATCGTCCCGGTCGACTACGTCGCCGACGCGATCGACCACATCGCCCACAAGCCCGGCCTCGACGGGCAGGCCTTCAGCCTCACCGATCCCAACCCGAAGAGCGCCGGCGAGATGATCAACCTCTTCGCCCGTGCCGCCGACGCGCCGCAGGCGGCGCTGCGGTTCGATTCGAACGTGACCGATCCGGCGAGCGCGCTCGTCCGCACCGGCCTGCGCTTCTTCCCGCCGGCCAAGCGGGCGGCGAAGGCGGGGCTCGGACAGCTCGGGATCCCAGCCGGGGTGCTCAACTACTTCAACTACCCGACCCACTTCGACTCGAGCAACGCCGAAGCTGCGCTGGAGGGCTCGGGGATCTCGGTGCCGCCGCTGGAGTCCTACGCCGACCGGGTCTGGGATTACTGGGAGCGCACGCTCGACCCCGACCTCTTCAAGGACCGCTCGCTGAGCGCCGCGGTGCGCGGCAAGGTGGTGCTGATCACCGGCGCCTCCTCGGGGATCGGCAAGGCGACCGCGGTCAAGGCAGCAGATGCCGGCGCGACCGTGTTGCTGGTGGCGCGCTCGCTCGACAAGCTCGAAGAGACCAAGCAGGAGATCGAGGCGGCGGGTGGCACCGCCCACATCCACCGCTGCGACCTCGCCGAGATCGAGGACATCGAGCGGATGGCCGAGGAGGTGCTCGCCTACCACGGCCGGGTCGACATCCTCGTCAACAACGCCGGCCGCTCGATCCGCCGCTCGATCGGCCTCGCCTACGACCGCTTCCACGACTACGAGCGCACGATCCAGCTCAACTACCTCGGTGCGGTGCGGCTGATCCTCGCCCTGCTGCCCTCGATGCGGGCCCACAAGTCGGGCCACATCATCAACATCAGCTCGATCGGCACGCAGACCAACCCGCCGCGCTTCTCGGCCTACGTCGCCTCGAAGGCGGCGCTCGACGCCTTCGGCCGCGTGATCGCCTCCGAGGTGATCGACGACGGCGTCCACATCACGACGATCCACATGCCGCTGGTGCGCACGCCGATGATCGCGCCGACGCGGATGTACGACGTCTTCCCGGCGATCTCGCCGGAGGAGGCGGCGGAGATGATCGCCGGGGCGATGATCCACCAGCCGAAGAAGGTGGCGACCAGGCTCGGGACGTTCGGCGAGCTGCTCTACGCGGTGGCGCCGAAGGCCTCAGACCGCATCCTCAACCAGGCGTATCGACTGTTCCCGGAGTCGCAGGCTGCCAAGGGGAAGGGTGAGGAGGCGCCGGACAAGGCGCCGTCCACCGAGGCCGTGGCATTCGCCCATCTGATGAAAGGCGTGCACTGGTAGGTAGGCGCCTAATCCGGCTTGGTGCCGGCTGCGTGGTAGCGAGTTCCCCGTCGTTTCCCGACCTGTATCAGTCGCCCGGCGTCAACGAGTTGGCCAAGCAGGTCTCTCACCTTCCATCGGTCGAGCCCGGTCGCGTCTCTAACGGTGGCGTTGCTAATGGGACCTTCGGCGGCAAGCCCCTCGACGAGGTCGGCCAGTTCGTCGGGTCCCAACCGCAATCCAGCTGGAGGCTCAAGCGAGCCTGCCAGGTGATAAGTGGCTCCTCCGCGCTCCCCTCGTTGCTCAAGGAAGCCTGCATCTCGCAGTCGCTGTAGCGCGGATCGCGCGGCTGGTCGGTCGGCTTGGAGGATCGCGCGTGCTCGGGCATTGGTCAACGACTCCCCGCGAGCGGCATGAACCAGGAGGAGACGATCAGGGCCCTCAAGGTTTCCGCGCCTCTCCAGCTCTCGGATCCACGCTCGCTCGGCCGGGGCGACCGCGCTTCGCACAGGCAGGGTCACGGCCACTTCATGGCCACTGTCGCGAAATTCGGGAGGGTCGAGCATCTCCTCAAGCATCGTGTCCTGCATGACATCGATCCCCCGTCCGGCGTCCTCGGCAAGGCCGAAATGGCGAAGAGCGCCGATTACGGCAAGGTTGCGCGGCGCGGTGGTTTCTCGAATGTTCTCGACCGTTACTGGCTCTGGAAGCCCACCGGGAGAGAGGATGCGAACTGCAGACGGGCGTATCTCGATGCGTACAGGGGTGCGATCAAGCTCGTAGGATCGATGAGCCAGAGCGTTGGCGATTGCCTCGCGAATAACGACTGGCGGAACCCGGGGTAGGTCATAGCGCCGGACGCCAAGGACGACGAGCTCAGCGCCAAGCTCGTCGAGTACTCGTTGAACGGTCTCTTGCAACTGGACATGAAGGGGACCCCGTATCTCGATGCGGAGCTCGTAGTCGACCGAATCGTCGTCGGAATAGCGCAGAAGCTCTACGTAGGCCTTGCCTAGAGCCTCGCCGGGATCGGCGCAGAGATATAGGACCCCCGCCACGGTCAGTCGGTTCTCATGAGCGTATCCGCGCTCGGAAAGGCGTTTGGCCAAGTGCTCCGGCTCCCACCCAAATGTTTCAGCGAACGCGGTCATGAGCTCCAAATCAGCGGAATCGACCGCGAGCCTGGTTGGCGTCAGCTCGTAGCGCGAAGCAGACCGGTCGTTGATGAAGTGCTGCAGGTCAGAACCGAACAGGGCTTCATCTCTGGTTCCCTTGCGGACTCGAACGATGCCGCTCGACATCTGGGCAAACCCCTCATGGCGTCGAGCGATCGAGATTGCCACGATCGACCTCTCCCCAACCGATACGCGATGCAAGGAGTAGCGGCCCGGATCATGAACGTCTCGCATGAGCTGGTGAACGGCGTCTCCGGTGCCCGAGTCCAGCTCCTTGCCCACGATTTCCCCGGCATCGGAGACGCCGATCAAGATCACGCCTCCGTCTGCATTAGAGAACGCAACGACTGTCTCTTGCAGTTGTTTGCGGCTGAGCCCTGTCTTGAACTCCACATGCTCGCTCTCTTCAGGAAACTCGCGCTTGAATTCCTCAAGGTCGAGGGCAAGCGGAAGATCTTGCCGGGCGGGGTGAAATGGGGGATATGAGGAGTTTGTATTTGCCATTTTCCCTCGGATACAAGTTTCTCATATCCTCCTCATTTGGGCAGCGCAGTAGGTTCCTCTTGGGAATGGGAGCGAAACGACGGCTCAGGCACTGGGGGTGGGGGTACGAGGATCAGGCGCCGTCCAGAGTGGAGCTGGGGCAAGCGGCGGCCGCTATTCGGGAGCAGCTTGGGTTCGGGGGGAGCTTGAGGAGCCGGTTGCACTCGATGACGTGAAGCTGCGCGCACCGCGGCTGAAGATACCGACGGCGTTCGGCGATCTCTTTACGGACGACCACTATGAGCGAACCGCTCACGCTCTAGGGAAGGCCTATCGGGACGTGGTGCGGGGGTTTCAGGGGGAGTTCGAGAACCCGCCGGATTTGGTGGCGTATCCAAGGGACGAGTCGGAGATCGAGGTGGTGCTGGACTGGGCCGAGGCCGAGGAGGCGGCGGTCATTCCGTTTGGCGGTGGGACCAGCGTTGTCGGTGGGGTGGAGGCGCGGTTTGGCGATCGGCCGGTGGTCTCGCTCGACTTGAAGCGGCTGGATCGGGTGCTGGAGGTCGATGCGGAGTCGTTGGCGGCGCGGATCCAGGCGGGGGCGACCGGGCCGGGGCTGGAGGATCAGCTGCGGGAGCACGGGTTGACGCTGCGGCACTTTCCGCAGTCGTTCGAGTACTCGACGCTGGGGGGCTGGGTGGCGACCCGGGCCGGGGGTCACTTCGCGACGCTCTACACCCACATCGACGACCTGGTCGAGTCGGTGCGGGCGATCACGCCGCGGGGGACCTGGGAGAGCCGGCGGCTGCCGGGGTCGGGAGCGGGTCCCTCGCCGGACCGGGCGCTGATCGGCTCGGAGGGGATCCTCGGGGTAATCGCCGAGGCCTGGGTGCAGGTGCGCCCGCGACCCGAGTTCAAGACCTCGTGTGGAGTCGAGTTCGACGACTTCCTCGCTGCCGCCGCCGCGGTCCGCGAGATCTCCCAGTCCGGTCTCTACCCGTCCAACTGTCGCCTGCTCGACGCCCTCGAGGCCGGCACGACGGGGGCCGGCTCGGGCGAGAAGAACCTGATGGTGCTCGGCTTCGAGTCCGCGCACCTCCCGGTCGACGAGCCGATGCGCCTGGCGCTCGACATCGCCCAGTCCCACGGCGGCGTTCCCAACTCGCCACCGCCGGGCCGGACGACGGCGGGCAAGGGTGGGGACGCTGCGGGCTCCGATTCGGTCGGCTCCTGGCGCAGCGCCTTCCTCCTCGCTCCCTACCTGCGCGACACCTTCGTCGCCTGCGGGGTGCTCAGCGAGACCTTCGAGACGGCGATTACCTGGGATCGCTTCGAGGACTTTCACGCGACGACGATGGACTCCGTGCGGGCCAAGGTCGCCGAGGTCTGCGATGTCCCCCCCGAGGGCCCCGGCGCTCCGCGGGTCAGCTGCCGCTTCACCCACGTCTATCCCGACGGCCCGGCGCCCTACTTCACCGTCCTCGCCCCGGCGGTCCGCGGCGGCGAGGTCGAGCAGTGGGATGAGATCAAGGCCGCCGCGGGCGAGGCCGTGATCGAGGGCGGCGGCACGATCACCCACCATCACGCCGTCGGCCGCGACCACCGCCCCTGGTACGACCGCCAGCGCCCGGCCCCCTTCGCCGCCGCCCTCCGCGCCGCCAAGCGAGAGCTCGACCCCGCCGCCGTCCTCAACCCAGGCGTCCTGATCGACCCGTAGCGGCGGTACCCTCCTGCGAGCCGTGGAGACGATCACCTCCGAACAACCGACCGTGCCCGCCCCCAGCCCCTCGATGGACGAGCCTGTGGTGCCGCGGCGCTCGCCGCTGCGGGCGGCGATCAAGACGGGGCGGCCGCAGGAGTGGATCAAGAACCTTTTCGTCTTTGCCGGCCTGCTCTTCTCGGGGAAGTTCAACCAGCCGCACGAGGTGCTGGAGGCGACGCTCACCTTCGTCTCGTTCTGCTTCGTTTCCAGCGCCGGTTACTACGTCAACGACCTAGTCGACGTCGAGCTCGACCGCAGGCACCCGAAGAAGCGCTTCCGGCCGCTGGCCGCGGGCGAGCTTTCCGAGGGGATGGCGAAGACGATCGCGCCGGGACTGGCGATCCTCGCCATCGCGATCTCCTTCGCCACGGTTAACTGGGAAGTCGGCCTGATGGTGATCGGCTACGGGATCGCCCAGATGGCCTACAGCCTCGGCCTCAAGCAGATCGTGATCGTCGACGTGATGACCCTCGCCGGCCTCTTCATCCTCCGCGTCGCTGCCGGCGCCGTCGCCGTCGACGCCCACGCCTCCGAATGGCTGCTGCTTTGCACCGGCATGCTTGCCCTCTTCCTCGGCTTTACCAAGCGCCGCCAGGAGGCGGTCTCCGAGCTGCACGAGGGCACCAGCAGCCGTCCGGTCCTCGAGCACTACTCGCTCCCCTTCCTCGATCAGATGGTCGCCATGGTCACCACCGGCACCGTGATCAGCTACTCGATCTACGCCGTCAACTCGCCGATCATCGGCAACAAGATGATGTGGACGATCCCGCCGGTCGTCTACGTGATCTTCCGCTACCTCTACCTGATCTACGACCGCGCCGACGACCGCTCGATCGCCGCGATGGTCTCCAAAGACAAGGGCATGGTCGCCGGCGGCGCCGCCTGGGTGATCGTCGCCTTCATCCTGCTCTACGTCTTCAAGTGAGGTGCAACGTTTTTCGGTCCTGTGCGGACCAGAAAACGTTGCACCTAGGGGGGAGTCAGTCCGGCTGGACGGCCAGGTCTGAGACCAGCTCGACCTTTCCGGCGCGCTGGAACTGGAGGTCGATCGTCTCGTTCTTGCGGTAGGTGCCGAAGAGGCCTAGGTACATCGCCAGCCAGCGGCCGGTGCCGACCTTCTCCTTGACGATCTGCCGGGTGAAGACGATCTCGCCCGCCCGCACGTTGTAGTCATCCCCCTCGCGCTGTTCGACGCCGTTGATGAAGACCACGTACGGCGCTTCCGCCCCGGCCGGCAGCTTCACCCGCCGCCCCGCGGCATAGCTGCCCTTTGGAATCTCGGTCTCGGTCATGGTGGGTGTGGCGCGTTTCCCCGTGTATAGGACGGGAAAGTCGCCACGCGTCAGCGGTCCGCGCGCTCCAGAGTCTCCCGCACGAGGTCGAACGGCGTCTCGTGGCGGCTCGGATCGAGCTCCTCCCGCCGCACGCTCCCCCGAAACGGCATGAACGTCCCGTCCCCCCGCACGTCGATCCCCGCGACTGGCTTCCGAATCAACCCCTTGCCGCTGAGTTGCAACCGCGCATGAACCTGCTCCTCCGGCCCAAAGTCCCGCAACGAGGAAACCCCCTTGACCGGCCCCTCAGCCCGAATCTCCAACGCCCGCGCCGCATCGCCGCCACCGCGTCGGCCAGCTCTTCGAAGCACGCGTGGTCGACGTCGGACCCGTGGCGAACGGTCAGCTTCCAAGCGCTCATCGGCGCGCAGCGTACGAAATCTGAGAGGGTCGTCGGGGGTGCGTCCCCGGGGGCGGCGTCCTGTTTTTCGCCCCGACCCTCAGCGAGAGCCTGACTTCTCCCCAGCGAAAAACCCAGCCCTCGGGGACGCACCCCCGACGACCCACCCCGCTTGGAATAAGACGCGCTAGGCCCCGCGCCGTGGCCGCTTCGGCCTGCGCGCGGGCGGCCCAACGATCTTTTCCGGCCCCTCGCGATCGTCGATCGCGACGTACTCTCGCTCGCGCTGCACCCGTGTAGATCTGCCGCGGCCGGGCGATTTTCTGCTCGGGGTCGTCGTTCATCTCCATCCACTGCGCGACCCAGCCCGCGGTGCGGGGGATGGCGAAGATCACCGTGAACATCTCGTTCGGGACGCCGAGCGCCTCGTAGATGATCCCCGAGTAGAAGTCGACGTTGGGGTAGAGCTTGCGCGAGGTGAAGTACTCGTCGTCGAGCGCCTGCTTCTCCAGCTCGCGGGCGATCTCGATCAGCGGGTTGTACTCGGTCGCCTCGAAGATCTCATCCATGTGCTGCTGGATGATCCGCGCCCGCGGGTCGTAGTTCTTGTAGACGCGGTGGCCGAAGCCCATCAGCTTCGCTTCGCGTGCCTTCACCTTCGCGAGGAAGGCGGGGATGTTCTGCACCGAGTCGATCTCGCGCAGCATCCGCAGCACCGCCTCGTTGGCGCCGCCGTGCAGCGGGCCGTAGAGCGCCGCGACTCCAGCCGCGACCGCCGAGTAGGGGTCGACGTCGGAGGAGCCGACGCCGCGCACGGCGCTGGTCGAGCAGTTCTGTTCGTGGTCGGCGTGGAGGATGAAGAGCACGTCGAGCGCCTTCGAGAGGCTTTCCTTCGGCACGTGCTTCATTTCCGTCTTCTTGAACATCATCGAGAGGAAGTTCTCGGCGAAGTTGAGGTCGTTGTCGGGGTAGACGTAGGGCAGCCCCATGCCGTGCCGGTAGGAGAAGGCGGCCAGGGTCGGCACCTTGGCGATCAGCCGCACCGCCGCCATGTAGCGCTCTTCGGGGTCGTCGATGTGCTTGGCGTCCGGGTAGAAGGTGGAGAGCGCGCCGACCCCCGCCAGCAGCATCCCCATCGGGTGCGCGTCGTAGCGGAAGCCCTCGAAGAACTGCTTCAGGTCCTCGTGGACGAAGGTGTGGTGGGTGATGTCGAAGACCCAGCGGTCGAGCTGCGGCCCGGTCGGCAGCTCGCCGAAGATCAGCAGGTAGGCGACCTCGAGGAAGGTGGAGCGCTCGCAGAGCTGCTCGATCGAGTAGCCGCGGTGTTCGAGGATGCCGGCTTCGCCGTCGATGTAGGTGATCGCCGAGCGGCACGCGGCCGTGTTGGTGAAGGCGGGGTCGTAGGCCATCATCCCGAATTCGTCGGGGTCGACCTTGATCTGGCGCAGGTCCATCGCCCGCACGGTGCCGTCCTCGATCGGCAGCTCGTAGCGTCTCGCCGGTGCGGTTGTCGGTGACGGTGAGCGTCTCGGACCGGCCCCTGGCCCGCCGTCGGTGGCCGGACGTTCGATCTCCTGCTTGGTGGCCATGCCCACCTCCTCGCGACTCGCTTACTGGAAACCTGATTCTCGCAGTTCGGGGCGGGCGCCCGTGTTACGCGCTTGTGGGGAGCGGCTCGAAATGGGTCATCGCGTGCAGCTCGGCGAAGCGCTCGTCGATCTCCTCGCGGCTCAGCGAGGCGACCCGCTCGGTGCCGAACTGCTCGACGTTGAAGGAGGCCAGCACTGTGCCGTAGCCCATCGCCCGCCGCAGGCAGGCCTCGTCGAGCTCGCCGTCGTGGCCGTCGAGATAGCCGAGGAAGCCGCCGGCGAAGCTGTCGCCGGCGCCGGTCGGGTCGCGCACGTCCTCGAGCGGAAAGCCGGGCAGGGCGAAGAAGCTGTCCGCGGTGAAGAGCGCGGCACCGTACTCGCCCTGCTTGGCGACGACGGCGCGCGGCCCGTGCTCCATCAGCGTGCGGGCGGCTCGCGCCAGGTTGGGTTCGCCGGTCAGCTGGCGGATCTCGGCGTCGTTGAGGATCACGCAGTCGACCTCGCCGATCGCGCCCAACAGCGAGTCGCGGGCGGTGTCGATCCAGAGGTTCATCGAGTCCAGGGCGGAGAAGCGGGCGCCGCCGCACTGGGCGCGGACCTGGCGCTGCAGGTCGGGCTGGATGTTGGCGAGGAAGAGCGAGTCGGCGGCCTGGGAGGCCGCGGAGAGCTTCGGCTCGAACTCGCCGAAGACGCCGAGCTGGGTGTCCTCGGTGTGGGCGACGTTGAGGTCGAACTCGTAGCGGCCGCGCCAGAAGAAGGACTCGCCGCCGGGCACGCGCTCGATGTCGTCGGTGTGCACGCCGCGCCGTTCCAGCACCTCGAACTGCTCGGCGCCGAAGTCCTCGCCGACCGGGCCGACCGGGCGCACCTCGGTGAAGAAGCTGGCGGCGAGGGAGAAGTGCACGGCGGCGCCGCCGAGCATGCGCTCGCGCTCCCCGAAGGGCGTGCTGACCGAGTCGAAAGCGATTGAGCCGACGACTGTGAGGGACATTGCCGGAGGAGGGTAGCGGCGCGTCGGGTCCTGTCGCGGCGGCCGTCCCCCATGTGCTCGGGCGCAGGCGCCCTGCGCTATGGGGGACCCCCGCCACCGCGCCACCCGCGCGAGCTACGTCGCGGCCGCCGACTATGGTTCGCCGCCATGAAGGCGGTTCAGATAGACGAGTTCGGCGGGCCGGAGAAGCTTCAGCTGGTTGAGGTCGACGACCCGCAGGCCGGTGAGGGGATGGTCGTGGTCGACGTCGCGCGGAGTGGGATCAACTTTGCGGACACGCACGCCACTCGGAACGACTATCTGGCTGAGCAGTCTCTGCCGCTGATCCCCGGCGCCGAGGTCAGCGGGCGCACCGCCGACGGGCGGCGCGTCGCGGCGCTGCTGGGCAACGGCGGCTACGCGCAGAAGGTCGCCGTGCCCGAGGCGCTGCTGGTCCCCCTGCCCGACGCGGTCGACGACGACCAGGCGGCGGGGCTGCTGCTGCAGGGCCTGACGGCGATGGCGCTGGTGCAGCGCTGCGCGCGGGTCGAGGCAGGGGAGACGCTGGTGGTCGAGGCCGCGGCCGGCGGCACCGGCAGCCTCGCCGTGCAGCTCGGCAAGCGCGCCGGCGCCAAGGTGATCGGGCTCGCCTCCAGCGAGGAGAAGCGGGCGCTGGTCGAGCGGCTCGGCGCCGACGCCACCGTCGACTCGCGCTCCGAGGACCTCGGCGCGGCGATCCGCGAGGCCAACGGCGGCGAGCGGGTCGACGCCGTCCTCCACATGAGCGGCGGCAAGGCCTTCGACGAGGAGCTCGGCATCCTCGCCCCGCTGGGCCGGATGGTCGTCTTCGGCATCGCCTCGCGCGAACAGCGCGACATCTCGACCGCGGCCCTGCTGCGCGGCTCGAAGTCGGTGATTGGCTTCTGGCTCGTCCACCTGCTCGCCCGCCAGGACCTGGCCGTGCCGATGATCGGCGAGCTGCTCGGCGCCGTCGCCGCCGGCGAGCTCGAGGTCACCGTCGGCGGCGTCTACCCGCTCTCCGAAGCCGCCCGCGCCCACGAAGACCTGATCGCCCGCCGCTCCAGCGGCAAGCTGTTGCTGGACCCGAGCCGATGATCTCCTTCAAAGAGCTCGGCCTCTCGCCGCAGATCCAGCAGGCGCTCGACGAGCTCGGCTTCGAGGACCCGACGCCGATCCAGGACAAGGCGATCCCCGAGCTGCTCGCCGGCCACGACGTGATCGGCCAGGCGCAGACCGGCACCGGCAAGACCGCGGCCTTCGGCCTGCCGCTGCTGCAGTACCTCGATCCCGACAACGACGAGGTGCAGGCGGTCGTCCTCACGCCGACCCGCGAGCTCTGCATCCAGGTGACTCAGGCGCTGCGCTCCTACGCCGAGCACCTCGAGGTCGAGATCGTCGCCGTCTTCGGCGGCGCCCCGATCAAATCCCAGCAGGCCCAGCTGCGCTCCGGCGCCCACGTCGTCGTCGCCACCGTCGGCCGCATGATGGACCTGATGAGCCGCCGCTCGCTGGTCCTCACCGCGGCCCGCTACGTCGTCCTCGACGAGGCCGACGAGATGCTCGACCTCGGCTTCATCGAGGACGTCGAGAAGATCCTGCGGATGTGCCCTAGCGGCCGCCAGACGGCGCTCTTCTCGGCGACGATGCCGCCGCCGATCCAACGCCTTGCCGAGAGCTACATGTATGACCCGACGACGATCAGCATCACGCCGAAGACGCTCACCGTCGACGCGATCGCCCAGGCCTACGTCGAGGTGCCGGCCAAAGAGAAGGCCGCGAGGCTGGTCGAGCTGCTGAAGATCGAGGAACCCGAGCAGGCGATCATCTTCTGCCGCACCAAGATCGGCGCCTCGCGCCTAGAGAAGACGCTGAAGGACAAGAACCTCGACGTCAAGGCGCTGCACGGCGACATGAGCCAGGGCTCGCGCGACGGCGTGATGATCGCCTTCAAGGACCACCGGGTGCGGCTGCTGGTGGCGACCGACATCGCCGCCCGCGGCCTCGACATCGAGCACGTCACCCACGTGATCAACTACGACGTGCCGGCCTCCTCGGAGGTCTACGTGCACCGCATCGGCCGCACCGGCCGGGTCGGCCGCACCGGCCGTGCGATCACCTTCGTCACCCCCGCCCAGCGCGACGAGATCGGCCGCATCGAGCGCGACGTGAAGACGACGATTGGCGAGTGGGAAACCCCGGAGGAGCGCCTTGAGCATGCGCCGCGGCCGCGGCGGCGGGAGCGACCCGAGCGCTCGTCCAAGCCGGAGCGCACGAAGCCCAAGGCCGAGGCGAACGGGGCCGATTCAAAGGTCAAGGCCGATGGCGACGCGGTCAAGCTCTTCGTCAACCGTGGCGAGCGCAGCGGCATCACCGAGGAGGACCTGCGCTGGGCCCTGCGCGAGGGCGCCGTCCTCCCCGAGGAGGCGATCCGCGAGGTCAACGTCCTCCACCGCTTCTCCTTCGTCCAGGTCGCCCCCGACGTAGCCGAGCGCACCGTCGAGTACCTCGACGGCACCAAGGTCAACGGCAAAGAGATCCGCCTGGAGATCGCCCGGAACTGAGCGCTACGGTGCGGTCAGTTCCGCGATCGTCGCGAACAGCCGGTCGAAGTCGATTGGCTTGGTGATGTAGCCGCTGACCTCGACCTCGGTGGCGGCGCCGGCGTCCATTTCGTCCTGGTGGGCGCTGACTATGAGGACGGGGGTTTCGAGGCCGTCGGCGCGCAGCTCGCGCAGGGCGTCGATGCCGGACTTGCGCGGCATCATCGCGTCGAGCAGGAGAATGTCGGGAGCGGGGTTGGTGGCGCGCACCGTCTCCACCACCTCGACGCCGTCGGCCGCGGTCAACACCTCGTAGCCCTCCATCTCCAGCCTTGTCCGCAGCAGGAGCAGGATCGTCTCCGAGTCGTCGGCGATCAGGACGCGGGTCATTGCGGCACCTCAGCGCCGAGCGCCGGCAGGCGGATGCGGAAGGTAGAGCCCTGACCCGGTGCCGACTCGGCCTCGATCGAGCCGCGGTGCAGCTCAACCAGGGACTTGGAGATCGCCAGGCCGAGGCCAGTGCCGCCGACGTGCTGCGTAAGGCCCGCATCGCCGCGGGTGAAGCGCTCGAATATGTGCTCCACCTGGTCCTCTGCCATTCCCGGCCCGTTGTCGCGGACCGCCAGCTCGACTTCACCGTTGCGGGACGCGGCTGTCACCTCGATCGACGCCCCTTCGGGACTGTACTCATGCGCGTTGGTCAAAAGATTCACCAGAACTTGCCGAATCCGGTCCTTGTCGACCTCCACCTGGGGCAGCCCCGGCTCGATCTGCTGATGCAGGGACTGGCGGGCGCTCTCGGTCTGGCTGCGCATCGTCCGCACCGCGTCCTCGATCAGCGAGGCGACCTCGGTCGGTGCCGGTTTGATCGTCAGTCGGCCGGCGTCGCTGCGGGCGAGGTCGAGCAGGTCGTTGAGCAGCCGCACCAGGTGGCGGGTGTTGTCGAGGATGATCTCGACCGTGTCCGCTTGCTTGGAGCTGAGCTTCTCGCGCTCCAGCATCAGCAGCTCGGCGAAGCCCTGGACCGAGGTCAGTGGGCTGCGCAGCTCGTGCGAGGCGGTGAGCACGAACTCGTCCTTCATCGTTTCGAGTTCGTCGCGTTCGCCGGCGCGGCGCTGCAGTTCGGCTGCCATCTCGTTGAAGGCCGTGCCCAGGGCGGCGGTCTCCGCGAGGCCGCCGACCTTGACCCGGGTCTCGAGGTCGCCGCTGGCGAGCCGGCCGGAGGCGTCGACCAGCTCCTCCAGCGGCCGCCGCATCGAGGAGATCAGGCCGCTGAAGAGCAGCGCCGCCCCGGTCAGGCCGGCGATCAGTCCCGCCCCGACTAGCAGCGCCGTGTCGCGGGTCTCGCCGTCGATGTCGTTGCGCAGGCTCTGGCGCTGGTGCTGCTGGTTGACGATCACGGTTCGGGCCGCTCCCGGGTGCTGGCCGCGTGTCAGCCGGTTGCGGGCGGCGATCTCGATCTGGTAGGAGCGCGCCGTCGCGTCCTCGAAGTCTTGGCGCTGCTGCAGGAAGCGGGCGACGCCGACCACCGCCAGCCCGGTGAGGATGGCGAAGGCGATGGCAAAGCCGATCGTCAGCCGGTTGGCGAGCGACGGGCTGAGCCGGAAGCGGCGTCGTGAATATGCTTGGCCCGCGATGGGGCACGAGGCTACAGGCACGGCCGACGGCAGCGCCGAGGCTCCGGAGGGGATCGATCGCGCCGGGGTCGAAGCGTGGTTCGGCGCGAACGTGCCGGGCGCGCAACTGCCGCTCTCCTTCGAGCGCATCTCGGGCGGGCACTCGAACCTGACCTACGGGGTGCGCGACGCCGGCTCGGGCCGCTGGGCGCTGCGCCGCCCGCCGCTCGGCAAGCGCCTCGGCTCCGCCCACGACATGGGCCGCGAGCACCGCGTCGTCTCGGCTCTGGCCGGGACTTCCGTCCCCGTTGCGCCCGTGGTCGGCTTCTGCGAGGACGAGAGCGTCAACGAGGCGCCCTTCTACGTGATGGAGTTCGTCGAGGGGCCGATCCTGCGCGGCCTGGCCGAGGCCGACGCCTTCCCCGACGAGGCCGACCGCCGCGCGATCGGCGAGCGCGTTGTCGACACCCTGGTCGAGATCCACGCCGTCGATCCCGACGCGGTGGGCCTCGGCGAGCTCGGCCGCAAGGACGACTACGTCGCCCGCCAGCTGCACCGCTGGCAGGGCCAGTGGGAGAAGTCGAAGACGCGCGAGCTGGCGGCGATCGACGCCGTCCACGAGCGCCTCGCCGCCCGCATCCCCGAGCAGGGCCCGGCGACGATCGTCCACGGCGACTACCGCCTCGACAACATGATCCTCACGCCCGCCGGCGAGGTCGCCGCGGTCGTCGACTGGGAGCTCTGCACCCTCGGCGACCCGCTCGCCGATGTCGGCCTGCTGATGGTCTACTGGCCCGAGGCCGGCGAGGGGGAGACCCTCGCCCTCGGCCAGCCCGCCACGCTCGCCCCCGGCTTCCCCAAGCGCGAGGAGCTGAAGGCCCGCTACGCCGAGCGCTCTGGCCGCGACCTCTCCCAGCTCGACTTCTTCGTCGCCCTCGGCTACTGGAAGCTGGCGATCATCCTCGAGGGCGTCTATGCCCGCTACAGCGCCGGCGCCTACGGCAAGGCCGACCCAGGCATAGAAGCCTTCGCCCGCCTCGTCGAGCGCCTGGCCGAGGCCGCCGATGAGGCCGAGCAGCGCGGTACCTGAGAACCGTCTAGCCTGCTTGACAGGTCCTCACCGGCCTGAAAAGGTCCTGCATTACTCAGCTAATTGGGTAGAGGCCGCCGCCTCCCGCGCCGTCCTGCTGCTCCCGTTCAACTGCAAGGAGATCCTGTGAAGCACATTCGCAAGCGCATCACGTACGCAAACGTGATGTCCTCGATCGCCGTCTTCCTCGTCCTAGGTGGAGCCACCGCCTACGCTGCGAAGAAGATCGGCAGCAACGAAATCAAGGGCAACTCGATCACGACGGGCAAGATCAAGAAGGAAGCGGTATCCGCCTCTAAGATCAAGAAGAGCGCGGTCACAACGGCCAAGATCGCGAATGGTGCCGTGACCGGCGCGAAGCTGAACCTTGGGACCATCGGTGCGGTTCCGAATGCGCTTCACGCCACCAACGCCGACAATGCCAACAACGCGAACACTGTCGGTGGTCAAGCGGTGACGAAGATCTTCACCAAGTTGGCCGACGGCGCGGGCACGACGACGATCGCCACGATCGCCGATTTCACCATAACGGCCGCGTGCCCCGACACAGGTTCACACGAGGTTGAAATCATCCTCCACGGTCCTGCAGGAGTGGGTTCTGATCTGACCGCGACCCAAGGTTCAGGCCAGGTGACCGGAGGCCATACCGAATACGATGCGGGTCTAAATACTGAAATATTCCTCGACAATGGTCTTTTCGGGGACACGCCCTTCACGGGTGCCACGACCGGTGGAACGGTCATCTCCGGAAACATCGGATTTGACTACCCGAACACATTCAACAACGAGGACATCTGTGTCGTATACGGAGAGGTCTTTTCGGGCTGATCTCAGTAGCTAGTTACGACTTCAAAGGGCCGGGCTTTTGCCCGGCCCTTTCTTTTTGCCATCCTCCCAAGTTGTCTTTCTCTCGATTCAAAGGAGGCTCCGTGAAGCAGATTCGGCAGCGCTTGACTTACGCCAACGTCGTCTCGACCCTCGCTCTCATCCTCGTCGTCGGCGGCGCCACGGCGATCGCTGCGCGGGTTCCCAAGCACAGCGTCGGGCCGCACCAGCTCAAGTCCAACGCGGTGACGACGCCGAAGATCAAGGCGAACGCGGTGACCACGCGGAAGATCAAGAAGAACGCGATCACGGCGATCAAGATCAAAGACAAAGCGATTAAGAACGAGAAGCTTGACGACAACTCGGTCACCACGTCGAAGATCGTCAACGGCTCGGTGACCGGCGCCAAGATCGACGCCGCCAGTATGCCCTTCGGCCGGATCGTGCAGGAAGCGCGCGGCACCGCGACCAAAGCCCTCAACACGGGCTTGGCGGTCTACCCGCTGCAGAGCAACACCTACACGCAGCCAGTCGGGCGCGACGACACCTACGTCGGGCAGATCGAAATCGTGATCCCCGAATCCTGCGTCGCAACCAGGCACATCACGGTTGGTTTGCTCGTCGACCCGGCGGACCCGTCTGCTCCAACCCCGTCAGAATTCGTCGCGACCCGGGATTTCGAAGACAACGGCACAGATCCGCTCACCGCCCGCATTGCCATCGGTCCGGCGGTCGGCTTCCAGCCAACGAAAGCAACATCCCATGCGCTCTACCTCGCCGCGTCGGCATTTTGCGAAGGTGGCGGCGGCGGAGTCACCGCCACCTCGGGTGGCATCGACGTGATCGGCACGGAATAGCGGGAAGGTGTCGGGGGCGTGAATGGAGAGTCGCCCGCATGATCGCCCTGGCTGACTGATCCGTCCAGTCGGAGATATACAGTGATGCCTCTTGTCCATAAAAGGAGGTCTCGGTGATTAAGCGCTCCATACCATCCCCTGCGATGGTGATTGCCTGTTTGTCTCTGTTCGTCGCGATGGGTGGCACTGGGTATGCAGCAACGCAGCTCGCGGCCGGTCACGAAGGCGCTGTGGCCAGCAAAGCCAAAGCAAAACGCGGTCCGCGCGGTCCGCGCGGCAAACGAGGTCCCACCGGTCCCACCGGTCCCGCGGGTCCAGCAGGTGCACCCGGGAGCAATGCTTTCGGAGAGCTCGACTACCGGGAAAGTGCACCCGTGACAGTTCCATCAGGAGAACAGAGGTTCGTGGAAGTTCAGTGCCCTGCCGGCGAGCACGCTACTGGGGGCGGCATCTACAGCTCGTCTGGAGAACCGCTGGCGAGTCTCAATAGCTCGTTCCCCGTCGGTCCCTCGGGTGAATTCGGCAGCACCGGCTGGGCCGGCTATGCAAACAACGAAACGGGTTTCTCCGAGGAAGCCATCGCACTCGTCGTTTGTGCCAAAGCAGGGACGGTTACCGGCCCGTAGTCAGTGGCTCTAGAGCAAAGTTGAGGAGGGCGGCCTATGGCCGCCCTCCTTGCTTGCCGAGTAAATGCCCTTTCAGCCTGACGAGATCGGCGACTTCCGTTCAGGCCGAGGACGTGTTCAGCGCCACGGCGGCGCGGATGAGCGCCTTCAGCGCCTTCTCGTCGATCTCGTCGCCCTCGTGGAAGTCGATCGCGCGCCTGGTGTTGCCCTCGAGGCTGGAGTTGAAGAGGCCCGCGGGGTCCTCCAGCGAGGCGCCCTTGGCGAAGGTCAGCTTCACGGCGTTCTTGTAGGTCTCGCCGGTGCAGATCATCCCGTCGTGGTACCAGACCGGGACGCCTCGCCACTTCCACTCCTCGACCACTTCGGGGTCGGCCTGCTTGATCAGGGCGCGGACCCGGCGAGCGTCTCGCCCCGCCAGTCGCCCAGCTCCTCGATCCTCGCGTCGATCAGCTGAGAGGGAGTGCTCACCAAACGATCTCTACCCCGTAATCGCTCAAATCACCATCCGCAGTGACGAGGGCGAGGCCCTCAACATCGGCTTGGGCTATGAGCAGACGATCGAAGGGATCGCGGTGGTGCATTGGGAGGGTGCCGACGCGGTCGGCGTGGCGAGCCGTAATCGGCAACAGGTCGGCGCCCGTCCGTTCCAGTCGCTCGAGCAGCTGGTCGGGGGCGTCCAGCTTGCCGAGCCGGCGCTTGATCGCGACCTCCCAGACGACAACTGCGCTGATCTGGATTCGGGCGTTCGGGGCGCCGATTGCAGCGGCCGCCTTCTTGCCAAGCCGCCCCTGTTCGCCGGCCATCCACCACAGCACGACGTGCGTGTCGAGCAGGAGCGTCAGGGGCGCATGCCCAGGGACTCGGCGAGATCGTCGGGCAACTCGTCGAAATCGTCGGCGATCCGCACGCGGCCGCGCCAAACCCCGGCGAGGGAGGCGAAGCCACCGCCCTGCCGCTCGGGAACGAGCCTCGCCGCCGGCGTCCCGTGCCGCGTGATCACGATCTCCTCCCCGCCTTCAACCCGTTGAACGAGCTTGGAGAGATTGCTCTTCGCTTCATGCATGCCGACTTGTGCCATGGCGCGACTTTAGCATCTCTAGCTAGATTTCTAGCTAGAGCGAGTGAGGCGGCGCATTCGCAGCAGCAGCGCTGCCGACGGGGTGACCTTGCCGGTGATGTAGGTGGAGAGGCGTGAGGTAGATGTGCCGACCCTTGTAGCGAACTCGGCACGGGAGAGACCCGAGTTCTCGACGAGCTTGGCGACTTCTCTTGCGACGGCCCCGCGCTCTGCGGCAGCAGCCTCTTGGCGGGCATCCGAGATGACGCGTTCCATCAACTTGCCACGCCATACGGACGGCTGTAAGTCAACACCTCTTCGATCTGGCGGGCTACCGGTCCCCAGGGCTGAGCGCGGACCGCGGCGGCCAGCCGGCGCCAGTGCGACAAGCCGCCGCGCTCGAGCGCGGTTTGGATTGCCTCCAGCGGCCACTCCGAGACGGGGTCGTCAGGCGAGACATCGACGTTGCGAAAGGCGAGTGGGTTCATGGGCTCGCCATGCGTGTTGCGACATGGCCGAGGATCTCGGTCACCGCGCTCCAATCGCTCCACTGCTGGTGGAGGCGCCGGTAGGACGGAAGTTGGTCGATCACCGATTGGTCGGCCGGTTGGGGATCAGTGAGTTGACGAGCCAGCTGAGATGAAACGCCGTCTCCTTCGCCGTGCTGATCGGCGTAGTAGTCGTCAATCTCCGACAGGACCTTGGCCGCCTGATCTACGCCGATGCGCTCGGAGAGCGCGGCAAGGTCGAGGTAGTCACGGGTCTGATTGCGCCGCACGATTAGGAATGACTTGATGCGCAGCGTCTCCTCGATGGTCGGCACGGTGACCTCGCCACCGGAGGGGACGGTGACCGTTGTGACCTCCAGCGGCGCCTTGCGAATCATCTGACGAACACCAGCCTCGATCCCGTCGAGATTGCCGAGGATCACCTTGCCGGGGGTGACCCGGTTGGTGGCCCAGCCATCGTCGCTCTCGACCGCTTCGAGGACCATCTTGAAGCGGTCGGCAAGGTCTGCGAGCACATGGTCGTGATCGCGAGATTCGCGATGGTCGGCGTACAGGATCGCCGCCGCACCGCCGACCATCACGGCGCCGGGAACGAGTCGCTGCAGGTGGGCGGCCGATTCCAGAAGAGCCACGAACTGCGGGTCTCGATCCCTGATCTCGGCTGGCTTCGCGCTCACCCGAAGCAAATTATCAGATCAGATAACTAGCGCCGAGATGGCTTGCTGGTCGGCGGGGTCGATCCGCTCGAGCCCTTCGACTTCGTCGAAGGCTCGGTCGGTTGCCAGGATCGCCCCAATACCGCGGTTGAGCGCGACTGCCGCATATACCGCATCCCTCGCATCCAGTTGTGGATTGGACTCGAAGAGCTCGATTCCGCGTATCGCGTCATCCGGCTCCACAGGGTGGAGCCGGCATAGATCCGCGGCAGCCTTCGCGGCTTCCACGGCTTTGCCCCTGTCACCGGTACGTCGGTAGCGCTGGTTGGCCAGCTCTTGAAGCAAATCGGCGCTCGCCTCTCCCTGCAGAGTTTCGTCACCGGCCAGTCGCAGAATCTCACGGCACGGATCGCGATAGTGGTGCTCCCGACCCATCGCGTAGCTGAAGATGGCGGTGTCGTAGAGAAAGCGCCTCAAAGCCCTTCCAGCTTCTGTGCCCGCTCGTCGAGCATTTCTCGCTTCTGATCCTCCCAATCGGGCTCCGGTCCATCGCCAGGCGGGGGTGGCATCGCGAGCAGTCGCCGGGCAGCCTCAGCCCGGTTCGGGGAGCTGTCGGAGAACTCACGATCGATCGCACGCCGGACCAGCGCGCCAACCGGAGCCCCGATGCGCTCAGACTCTCGGGTCAGCAGCTCGTATCGCTCGTCGTCCACCAGAACCTGAAGCCGTCGATTCAGCATGCGCATACCTTAGCAGAGGGTATGTGCATACCTGCTCAGATAGCGCGGCGCGCGTGCTTCGGGTCCAGCTCTCCCGCCGCCTCGGCCTCGGCGCGCTTGGCCCAGCGGTTGAGCTCGCGGCGGGCCAGGACCATCTTGTGGACCTCGTCGGGGCCGTCTGCCAGGCGCAGCATGCGGCTGAAGCGCCAGAGGGCGGCGAGGGGGGTGTCGTCGGTCATCCCGAGGGAGCCGTGGACCTGGATCGAGCGGTCGAGGACGTTCATGACGATGTTGGCGGCGACGATCTTGATCGCCGAGATCGCCTGGCGGGCGGCGCGCTTGCCCTCGGTGTCCATCTTCCAGGCGGCGTAGAGGGTGAGCAGGCGGGCCTGGTCGATCTCCATCCGCGAGGCGGCGATCGCCTCCTGGACGAACTGCTTCTCGCCCAGCGGGCCGCCGAAGGCCTGGCGCTCGTTGGCGCGGTGGCACATCATCTCCAGCGCCCGCTCGGCGGTGCCGATCGCCCGCATGCAGTGGTGGATGCGGCCGGGGCCGAGGCGGTCCTGGGCGACGACGAAGCCGCCGCCCTGCGCTGCCGAGCAGGTTGGCCTTGGGCACGCGGCATTCTTCGTAGCGGATCTCGCAGTGGCCGGGGCCGCCGTCGTGGCCCATCACCGGGATCGGCCGGACGAGGTTGAAGCCGGGGTTGTCGGTCGGCACGCAGATCATCGAGGCGCGCGCGTAGGGGTTGGCCTCGGGGTCGGTGACGACCATCGCGATCGCCAGCTCGGCGCCGACCGCGCCCGAGGTGAACCACTTGTGGCCGTCGATCACCCACTCGTCGCCGTCGAGCACGGCGCGCGCCTGCAGCAGGGTGGGGTCGGAGCCCGAGACCTCGGGCTCGGTCATCGAGAAGCAGGAGCGGATGCGGCCCTCCAGCAGCGGCTCCAGCCAGCGTTCGCGCTGCTCCTCGCTGCCGTGCTCGGCGAGGATCTCCATGTTGCCGGTGTCCGGCGCGGCGCAGTTGAAGGCCATCGGCGCGGCGACCGGGCTGCGCCCCATCTCCTCGCAGAGCAGACCGTACTCCCAGTTGGTCAGCCCGGGCCCGAAGCGCTCCTCGGGCATGAAGAGGTTCCACAGCCCCTCACCCTTTGCCTTCTCGCGGATCTCGACCAGGATCTTCGGGAAGGGCACGCCCGGCGCGACCTCGGCATCGAGCGCCTCCATGATCTCCCGCTCCTGCGGGTAGATCTCGGCATCCATGAAGTCGAGGATCCGCTCGCGCAGCGTCTCGACCTGGGGCTCGGCGTGAAGTCCATCGACTGGGTCCTCTCCTCGGGGCTGGTCGCCGAACGCTAGCGGGACGGCGCCAATTCCCAATCCGTCGCGGTTCTATTCCCAATTTGTCAGGGCTCTATTCACGATCTGTCCCGGTGCAACCTCACGATCTGTCCTCCGATATACTCACGATCTGTCCGGCCCTTAACTCACGATTTGTCCTGACATGATCGCGCGCCAAATACGTCACTTCGTGCTTGAGTGCTCGCGTATAGCCGGGCGGTAGCCATAGTGGGCGCCAGGCAGGTTGGAAAGAGCACCCTGTTGCAGGATCTGACTACGAGCGACTATCCAGCACAGCTCGTCACCCTTGATGAATCACCGACCTCGCCGCCGCGCTGGAAGACCCCACGGGGTTCGTGGCGAGCCTGCGAATTCCGGCAGCTATCGACGAGATCCAACGCGCGCCGGATCTCCTTCTTGCGATCAAGTCGCGCCTGGACCGCGACGATGCTCGCGGGCAGTTCCTGCTCACCGGCTCGGCGAACATCCTCGCGCTTCCCGCCGTGAAGGACGCTCTACCGGGCCGAGTCAACTACATGACGCTTTGGCCGCTGGCTGCTGCCGAGATCGAAGGGGGCGAGGGGAATTTCGTCGACTCCCTGCTTCGAGCTGAGCCGCCCGAGCTGGCAGGTGCTCCGCTCGGCCGGCAGGCCTATGCCGAGCGGATCGCATGGGCGAGTATCCCGAAGCCCAAGGTCGTGGACCCCGCGCTCTTCGCAGCTTCTTTTCGAGCTACCTGTCGTCGATCATCGAGCGCGACATCGGCGATGTCGCCAATCTGCGCGCTCCGGAGTCGCTCGAACGGCTGCTGGCGGTCATTGCGGCGGTAGCGGAAGCCTCGTCAGCTTTCAGGGAATGGGCCGGGACCTCGGTCTCGACAAGAACACCGTGAGCGCGCACATCCGCGTCCTTGAAAACCTCTTCCTCGTTCGAGCTCTGAAACCGTGGAACGTCAACTCGGTGCGCGACAGATCAAGAGCCCCAAGCTCTATGTGGTGGATAGCGGCCTGCTGACATTTCTGCTCAAAGCAAATGCGCGACGGATCGAAACGGACGCCGCCATCGCGGGCGCCACGTTCGAGACTTCGCGACGATTGGAGCTGTTGCGAGACTCGCCAGTCTCTCGGCGTCCGAGCCTTCCCTCTACCACTACCGGGACAAGGCAGGGCATGAGGTGGATGTCGTCATTGAGGCCGATTCGGGGACATTGCGGGCGTCGAGGTGAAGTCGGGCGCAAGCGTTACCGGCGATTCCTTTGCGGGTCTCGGCGCCTCCGAGACAAGCTGGGCACGCGCTTCAAGTTTGGAGCCGTTCTCTATGCGGGAGAACGAACACTTCCTTTTGGGGACCGACTTGCCGCTGTGCCCATTGCCGGGCTCTGGTCGGATCAGTGACGGCGGTAGCGGGCGAAGAGCTCGCCGTCTTGCTCCAGCAGCCAGGCGAGCTCGAGGTTAGCCGTCTCCGGCAGAACGTCCCCCTCGATGATGCGGGGGGCCTCGCCGCCGACCAGCTTCGGCGCCACGGTCAGGAACAGCTCGTCGACCAGCCCGGCTGCCTGCAGGGCGCCGTGAAGGGTCGGGCCGCCCTCGCAGAGCAGCGCCCTGACGCCTTCCTCGTGAAGGGTGTGGAGCAGGGCCGGCAGGTCAGCCCGGCCGTCCGGGCCGCTTTCGACCACGACGAGCCGCTTGGAGAGGCCGCTGTATCGCTCGGCGCGCATCGTCCCGGCGCCGATCATCACGGCGTCGAAGCGGCTCCGCAGGCCGACCAGCATCGCGGTGTCGGCCTCGGAGCCGATCGGTCCCGAGACCCCGCCGATCGTGGCGCGGCCGTCGACGGTGACGGCGAAGTTCATCGCCACGAACGGTCGTCCCTCGGGGTGCGGCATCTCCCACGGCCGGTAGGAGTCGAGCTGCTCCTCGACCGTGGTCGCCGGCTCAGGGATCAGCGTCGCATTGGTCGTGCAGCTAGTGCGGTCGTAGTTCTCTCCGCATGCGGAAACTAGACCGCAACCAGGGGCGTCAGGTGTAGTCGTGCCAGCCGGCGAACTCGCGGCCGGCGAACCGCTGCAGGGCGGCGACGTCCTCGCCGAAGCGGCCGCGGACGGTCTCGAAGAGGTCGTCGGGGAGCTTCGGCTTTGGCGCGGGTGGCTTCTCGGGGTCGTGGACGACCTTCTCGACGATCCAGCGCATCGACTCCGGCAGGCGGTCGAAGTTGCGGTCGAAGGAGCGGAAGCCCGGCAGTTTGATCAGCTTCTCCATGAACTGGTATTTGTCGCCCTGCTTGGCGCTTGACTTCTCCCACTCGCGGTCGAACTGCTCGGAGGTGAAGGTCGCATCGACGCCGGCGAAGGCGAAGGCCCTGCGCATCGTCTGCTCGCGTTCGGACTGCAGCTCCTCCTGGGTGATGACCTCGATCTGCTCGCGGTCGAAGCGCTCCAGGTAGGGCTGCAGCTGCATCCAGTACTTGGAGCGGTTCATGTAGGAGGTCTCGGGCTGGGAGAGGACCTCGACCAGGTCGCCGGTCTCATAGCCGGCGCCGGTCGCGTGGACCCAGTGGGAGAGGATGCGCTTGATCGGGTCGCGCACCATGTAGAGCAGGCGGGCGTCGGGGCAGTGCTCGTGGATGCGCTCGGGGACGCCGCTGAAGCGGGGCAGGTTGGTGTAGTGCGGGGAGGACTCGCCGCGCACCTTGAAGCGGTCGTCGAAGCGGCTCGCGTACCAGTCGAGGCCGAGGTCCCAGTTGAGCTCGGCGGCGAAGAAGTTGAGCTCCTTCGGCTTCGACATCTGGATTTCGGGATGCAGGCCGAGGTAGTGGTGGATGCTGGTCGTGCCGCACTTGAGGCCGCCGACGATGATCAGGTTGGGCAGCTGGGCATGGCGCTTGCGCCGACGGCGGAAGCGGCTCTTGCGGTCTGCGCTGTAGCGCTCCCGGGCACGCGCGCACATCGCCTCGTCGGCGGGGTCGCGGGGAGCCTGGGCAGCGGCGATCTGCGTCTCGGCCTCTGACACGAGCGGGCTAGTGTAGCTGCGATGCCCGCCGCGGATCTCAGCTCCAGCCTCAACGCCTTCTTCAACGCGGCGACCGCGTTTTTCGCCCACCTCTCCGAGATCCGCTGGACACCGTTCGCGATCGCCCTCGGCTTCTTGCTGGCGATGCAGCTCTGCCGCGCCTGGGCCTGGAGCAACGTGCTGCGCGCCTCCTACCCGGGCGAGCGCATCGCCTTCACCCACCTGGCTGCCGCCTACCTCGCCGGGGCGGGGATCAACGCGATCGTCCCCGCCCACGCCGGCGACGTCACCAAGGTCTTCCTGGTCAAGCGGCAGATCCCGCACTCCTCCTACCCGGCGGTGACCTCGTCCTTCCTGGTCCAGACTGTCTTCGACACGACGATCGGTGTGCTGGTCCTCTTCTACGCGATCTCCCGCGGGTTGCTGCCGCCGCTGCCCCGGATCCCCGACCTGCCGGCCTTCGAGATCTCCTTCTGGGCCGACCATCCGCGGACGCTGCTGATCGTCACCGCTGCGGTGCTGCTGGCGATCGCGATCGGCATCTACTTCCTCGCCCACCGCGTGCGCCGCTTCTGGGACCGAGTCAAACAGGGCCTCGTCATCCTGCGTCAACCGCGCCGCTACATGCGCGAGGTCGCCGCCTGGCAGGGGCTCGGCTGGCTCTGCCGCTTCGCCGCCTTCTGGTTCTTCCTCGAGGCCTTCAACATCGGCGGCTCGGTCGGCAACGTGATGCTGGTGATGAGCGTGCAGGCGATCGCCAACATCGTCCCCTTCACCCCCGGCGGCGCCGGCGCCCAGCAGGCGCTGCTGGTGGCGACCCTGACCGGGCCGTCGCGCTCGGCCGTGCTCTCCTTCTCCGTCGGCACCCAGATCGCGATGGCGGCCTGGTCGGTAGTCCTCGGCTTCGCCGCGATCCTGCTCGTCTTTGGGACTGCCGACTGGAAAGGCCTGATCCGCCAAGCAGAGAGCGAGGCGGCCTCAGACGCCGCCATGCTGCGTCCTCAGTCGCCTGAATAGCGCTGCTATTCAGGCTCCCTGCGTCCTTGCCTGCCGACGCCTGAGTCTCGCCTTGGGATCAGCCGGCCAGGGGGTTGACCCAGCGGACGCCCTCGAAGCGCGAGAAATCGTTGTCGCTGGAGCAGACCTCGGCACCGTGTTCAATTGCCAACGCGGCGAGGTGGGCGTCGTTGGTCAGGTTGCCTGCCGTGCCGAGCGGCATCAGTAGATCGCGGACCTGACGGGCGTGCCGCCCACCCGGGTGGACGACGGCCGCCACGGGCGAATCAAGCCAGCTGTCGACGTACTCGAAGGCCTGATCCGGCGAAAGGGCGTCGCCGAAGGCGGCTGGGTTGGTCGAGATCCGCAGAAAGCCAAGCAGGACCATCCAGGCGAAGCCCACCTCCTCGGTCCCCGAGAGTGTCCGCTCGAGCCAGGGCCTGACCCGGGCGTGGTGGCGAGAGGATTCGTCAGCCGCGTAGACCAGCAGGTTGACGTCGGGCAGCTTCACTTGCCGAGCTGCATCTTCCGTATCGTCTCGGCGTCTTCCAGTTCACCGGCCAGCTGCAGGGCCTTGTCGAGATTGACGCCAGGCTTGGCTCCCATCCGGCGGGCAGGGGGAAGGCGGTAGGGACGGGGCTTGGCCTCGCCGCGCTCGAGGCCGCGGCGTACGCTCGAGTTAAGCGCCTCCTTGAAGGAGATGTCCTTCTTGCGCATCTCCTCCTTCAGCCTGGCGGCGACATCGGGGTCGAGCGTGACCGTTGTGCGCATCCGAGGCATCATAGCATCAAGTGTCATGCTGTCGTGATGCTTCACTAGCTCGACCAACCTGGGTAAAGGCCGTGGATCTGCCACTGCCAGGGCGGGCGTTCGCCGGCGGGGAAGTCGTAGTAGTCGCGGCCGGGGAGGGTCTCGAGCGGGACCAGGTTGGGGTCGTCCTGGAGCAGGACGGGGGTGCTGCTGGCCGCTTCGATCTGGGGCGGGCCGGCGCGGCGGGCGATTCGTTGCCAGCCGAGCCCCGGGCGATAGAGCCAGTAGACGATCTCCACCCAGCCCTCTGCGCGGCGGCGATCGATCAGCTCGGTGAAGGCGGTGGTGCGGCGGCGCGAGGCGGTCAGGTGGGGGCTGGCGGCGACGGCGCAGCTTTCGCGCCGGCAATAGCGGAAGTCGACCGGGACGAGGGGTAGGCCGGTGGGGCCGGGGAGCGGCGTGGGCGCAGGAGCAAGGGCGCGGGCGAGGCGGGCCAGGGGCCAGCCGTAGGCGGGGACCAAGGGGTGGTGGCGGCAAGCGTCCGGCAGGCGCGGGGCGCAGGCGATGCGCTTTGAGATCGTCCCGGCGAGGCTGCGGCCGGCGTCGATTTCGCCGCCGGCGGCCACCGCCGCGATCGCGGCCAGCAGCAGCAGCGCGACCAGCGCCACCAGGCCGGCCTGCTCGACGCTCGCCGATCCCCGCTCCGAGTCCCGTCCCCAATGCATGGCGCCGACGCTAGGAGGCGTGGACGCGCGTGTGGCGCGCTGAATGTCACGATTTTGCCCCGGCTCAGCCTTCTGCTTTCATGTGCCCATGGAGGGCAGCCCCTTCAACCTCTTCGGCGACCCCGACGAGTTCCGCGCCCGGATGGAGGAGCTCTCGGATCAGATGCAGTCCTCCCAGCGCGTCGCCTGGGCCGACAACGCGATCAAGCTAGCGGTCGAGATGACCGTCGCCTCGATCGCCCGGCTCGAGCTCTCCGGCGGTCCCGACGAGCAGGCGATGCAGGTGCGCGACGCGATCCGCGTCCTCTTCCCCGAGGCCGTGACTCTCGTTCGCGAGGCTCGTGAGGGCTTGGCGTAGAACCCGTCCCGGTAGGGGTTCCGCTTAACTTTTTCGGTGAGGAGGGGAGGGCTGACGCCTCTAGCTCACGACGAAAAAGTACAAGACGCTCCACCCCTACCGGGACGGGCTCTAGAGCAGTTCTACGTGCATCGAGATGGTGCTGCCACGCCTCGTGGCTGCTGCCGTTAGCTCCAGTGGGACGGCGGCGATCAGGGCTGGAATCGCTACGACGACGCAGATCAGGTTGTCGAGGCGGCGTTGCCAGGGGCGCTCCGCCGGTACGGCTTGCGCGCGGCCCAGCGCGCCGAGGGCGACGTTGCGGCCGAAGGTGAAGCCGTTGAGGATCGTCTGCCACATCGTCGCGATGCCGGCGCCGGGGGACCAGCGGACGCGCGTCACGACCTGGTCGCGGTTGGCGACGAGGCGGCGCACCGCCTCGGCGGTGAAGAGGTAGTGGCTGTTCGGTTCCAGGCCGGACCAGCCGGCGCCACCGATCCAGGCCGAGAAGCCGGCGCGGTTGGCGATCCGCACCACGTCGTCTTCGGCCAGTCGGTCGAGCGCGGCAAGGGCCTCGCCGACGTCGCCGGCATCCCCCGCGACCCCGAGCCCGCAGCTCTCGCAGCGGCTGACCGGGCCGCGCAGCCCCGGCCGCTGGTCGATCCAGCCGAAGAGCGGCTCGCCGCAGGCCGGGCAGGGCGGGTTGTCGGGGCTGGCGCCCGCCTCCAGCGGCACCACCGGGGTCTGCCGGCGGGGCTCCGAGGTCGCTCGCTGCGCGTTCATCGTCGGTAGCGTACGCGCAGTGCAGCTGCGCGAGATCATGACCCCCGGTGTCGTCACCGCTCAGCCCGAGGCGAGCGCGATCTCGGTGGCGCGGCAGATGCGCGATAACCGGGTCGGCTCGGTCGTGATCGTCGACCCGGAGGGCTCCCCGGTGGCGATGGTCACCGACCGCGATCTGGCTCTGCGGGTCTTCGCCGATGGCGTCGATCCGGGCTCTGCCGTCGGCGAGCATGCCTCGCGGCCGCTGATCTGCGGCGAGCCGGCGATGGAGCTCGAGGAGGCCGCGGCGCTGATGGTCCAGCACCGGGTGCGGCGGCTTCCCGTCGTCGATGCGGATAGGCTCGCCGGCATCGTTACCCTCGACGACATCGCCGTGCGCACCGGCAACCTCGAGGTCGCCCAGCGGATGACCGCCGAGGTGATCGAGGGCGCGCTGCCGCAGTTCTACTTCCACGAGCGTGGCTGAGCGATGAGCCTGCGCCCGGCCCAGCTGGCCTGGGAGCAGCGCTGGTCGCGGCCGACGGCGTTCGCAACGCTCGCCGCGGTCGCGCTGATCATCGCCTCGCTTGCCGTCGCCAGCAAGGGAATCGGCGGCAGCAACGGCGACGCCGACGCTGCTTTCGCAGCGTCGACGTCCACCGAGGCGCAGAGCTGATCTCCAGCATCCTGCAGGCGATCGGCGTCGCTCTGCTCGCCGCTCCTCTGTACTACCTTTTCCGCGCCGCCAACGCCCGCAGCGATCGCATGCGCGGTCAGCTGGTCGGCATCGTGATCGCGGCGCCCGCTCTTCCTTGCCGGAGCGGCGATCTTCGGCGGCTTCTCCACCCTGCACGCCGCCACCGACTTCGTCCGCCACGTGCGCCTGACCGGGAGCCGACAGCGATCACGCCAACAAAGTCGCATCGGATGCTTCGACGACGCCTCTCTTCGCAACCTTGCGGCCGGGCTTCGCGCTCGCCGGCAGGTTCGGCCTCGCGTCGCCATGTTCTACACCTGCCTGCACGCGATGCGGGTCGGTCTGCTGACGCGGCTCTGGGGCTCGCTCGGGATGGCCCTGGGCGCGGCCTCATTCGTACCACTTCTTCCAGTTCACCCTGCTCTGGTTCGTCTACCTCGGCCTCCTCCTGATCGGCCGAGTCCCCGGCGGCCGGCCCCCAGCCTGGGAGTCAGGCGAAGCCATTCCCTGGCCGACTCCGGGTGATCGTGCAGCTGCCGATCTAGCGCCGCCCGACGAGGAGCTAGATGAGCCTGTCGAGAAGGGGCAATCCCAGTAGGGGGTGGAGCGTCTTGTACTTTTTTGTCGGTTCGAACCTCGGACGGCGGCAACCGACACACCAAAAAAGTTAAGCGGAACCCCTACTGGGATTGCCCCGTAGCAGCCCGCTTGCGCTGCGTGCGGATCTCGCTGAGGATCCGCTCCAGGCGCGGCTCCTGCGAGGTGTCGACGAAGGTCATCGCCGCAGCGACGCCAGGATGCACCGCTGCGATCCGCTCGTGCATCGCCTGCGCCACCGCTCGGTAGGTGGGATGGCCCTCGCGCCCCGAGCGCAGCTCGATCAGGTGCATCGCCTCGCGCGCGTTGAGGTCGAGCGTGTAGCGGATCCGGTAGGCGAGGCTGAGCGCGTAGGGCGCCTGCCCGTGCAGGCCGGCCGAGGCGAGGCGCTCGTACTCGCTCCGTGAGATCTCCAGCGCCCGCTCGAACTCCCCACCGACCCCCGCTTCGCGCACCTCCTCCGGGACGCCGGCGCCGAGGTCGGGGCCCAGCTGTTGCCACTGGCAGGTCAGCATCCGGTGGCGCTGCAGGTCGCGGAAGGCGCCGTAGTCGGAGACGATCTCGAAGCGGTAGCGCAGCGCCTCGAAGCCGCGGCCGGGACGGTGGCGGCGGTTGGCCCGCTCGCCGACCATCGCCCCCAGCAGCTGCGCCCGCTCTTCGCCGTCGAGCACGTCGAGCCGGGCAAGGATCTCAGTCTCCGGCACCGCGGCCGACTCGAAGAGGCAGGAAGCGAGCAGGTCCTCTTCGCTGCCGTCGACGTGGACCAGCTCGACCGAGGGAGTGCCGTCGCCCGCCCCGCGCCGGTCGAGCCCGAGCCGTGAGACCCATTGCTCGGTCTGCTCGCGCCGCTGCTGCAGGTAGCCGATCCACTCGCCACCGCGCTCGGGCCGCTCGACCCTGGAGACGAAGCTCGGCATCACCTGCTTCAGCTCGCCCAGGATCATGCCGCCGAACTCGCGCGCCTCCGGCAGCGGCGAGGCCATCAGCCGCAGCAGCAGCTGCTCGTAGGCCTGGCCCGAGGCGTAGATGCCGACGTGGCTGAGCGTCGCCGCCGGCAGCAGGCCGCGCAGCAGGTCGAGCGCCTTGGCCTTGATCGAGCGCCGCCAGGGGCCCTCCGGTTCGTCGTCCCCGCGGGGCCAGCGCTCCGCCGCCCAGCTCTCGACCTCCTGCAGCGAGCGCGAGTAGATCGCGAAGACCTCGTCCATCGCGGCGCCGAACTCTGGCCCGAGCTGCTCGTCGCGGTAGTAGCGGTAGCCGCCGCCGCCGTCCTCGGGCAGCGGTTTGTCGTAGGGGATGTAGCGGGTGGACTGCTCGAGGTAGGCCGCGAGCCGTCCCCGTTGCAGCAGCTTGGTGAGGATGTTGGAGACGAACTCGCAGGCGACGTGGGCGCCGCCGACCTGGGCGATCGAGTCGTCGCCGTAGCCGACGAAGACGCGCTCATAGAGCCCCGCCGCCCGCTCCCCCTCGATCCCGTCGAAGGGCCGCTCGCCGTCCTCGGCATCCGCCGCGAACTCCTCCAGGTAGAGCCGGCGCACCGTCCCCGAATAGCGCGAATAGCGGGCAAAAAGCGCCCCCTTCACGGTCTCCGGCAGGTTGACAAGGGCGAAGACCGGCCGGTCGAGGTTGGTGAAGTGAGGAGCGAGCAAAGCTCGCTCCGCGGGGCTGAAGGACTCGACCGGGTAGCGCACCCGGCGCATCGTAGCCGCGCTCCCGGCGGGGTCCAGACTGGCCGGATGTTCTCGCGCGGAGGTGTGCCAACTCTGCACAGCGTCTTGACTCGCCGCCGCCAGGCGAATTACCTGCCGTCGCTCTTGTCAGCGGCGAAGGGAAGGAAATTGATTTCATGGGATATCGTAATGGCCATGAAGCGACTCAAAATTTCAGCAGGCGGGCAGGTTTCTGTGCCAGCGGCGGTGCGTCAACGCTGGAAGACGCGCGTCGTCGTCGCCGAGGACCGTGGCGACCACCTGATCCTGCGTCCCGCCCCCGAGGATCCGATCGAGGCCGCCCGCGGGGCTTTCGCCCACCTTCCCGGACCCACCGTGGACGAGGCGCGCAGGTTGGATCGCGAAGAAGAAGCGGAAATCGAGGACGAGAAGTTCCGAGCGGAAGGCGGAAGCTGACTCTTCTCGACGCCAATGCCGTGCTTGCGCTCTTGCGTGCGCAGCCGGCCGAGGAAGAGGTCGCCGCGCTCCTGCACCGGGGGAACTGCGCAACTCCAGCACCTTGCGTGGCTGAGATCGTCGACAGGCTGGTACGTCGCTGGGGCTCGTCAAAGGAGGAGATCGCGCAGCAGCTCGGTCCGCTCGTCGACGAGTCGGTAGCGATCCTGTACATCGATTCAGGAATTGCCTGGAGAGCCGGTGAGATCCGCGCGTCCCACTACCACCGCAAAACCGCTGCTCTCTCGCTCGCCGACTGTGTCCTGCTTGCCGCGGCCAGTCCGGACGACGAGATCGCGACCTCGGACCGCGCTGTCGCCGCCACCGCCCACCGGCTGGGCATCGGCCTGATTCCGCTCCTCGACAGCAAAGGCGAGCGGCCCGGCTTCGATTGAGGCGTCGAGAATCTTTTAAGCCGACCGCGGCGGCGTGGCAGTCAGCTCGATCCGATGGCCCGCGGGGGCGATGACCACGGCGCGCGGCGCGCCCCAGTGTTCGCGGCGGGGTTCGACGTCGAAGCCGCGCTCGCGCAGCGCGGCGACGGTCCCGGCGAAGTCCCCAACGACGACGGCGACGTGTCCGCGCGGCGGGCACGGTCGGCGACTCGGTCGGCATCAGGTGGATCTGCGTCCCCTCCCGTTCCAGCCAGGTGAACTCAGAGAGCGTCGCGGGCGGCGCGACCAGGGCGAAGCCGAGTGCCTGCCAGAGCTCGACCGAGCGCTCGATGTCCTCGGGCGCGACCTCGATCCCGACGTGGTGCAGCATCAGAACAAGAGTGACACCAGGGAGGCGCCGACGACGAGCGCGGTCGACCAGGTGACGGCCTCGGCGGTGATCTCCATGTCGAGGCCGTAGGCGTGGGCGATGACGAGGGAGTTGAGGCCGGAGGGCATCGCCGAGAGCAGGCGGTAGGCGGCGGGGAGGTCGATCAGGGGGGCGGCGAGGAGCATCAGCAGGCCGGGGACGACGGCGAGGCGGGTGGCGATTGCCAGCGCGACCGGCCTGGTCATCGGCGGCGGCATCGGCAGCTCGCCGTGCTCGGCGTTCTCGGCCAGGGTGGCGCCGACGGCGAAGAAGCCGATCGGCAGGATCGCCACGATCAGCGCCTGGGAGACGTCGACGAGGAGCGTGCGGGGCGAGCGCCTTGGGGGCGAGGATGCCGGCGATCGCAGCGTAGAGAGGCGGGTTGCGGGTGAAGAAGGCGCGCACCCGCTGGCGCGGCGTTTCGCCCGCCTTGGTGCCGAACGCCGCGCCGACCGCGAAGGCGCCGAGCAGCAGGCAGGGGCCGGTGACGAGCACGTCGTAGAGCACCGCGGTCGAGAGCTGGTCGCGGCCGAGCAGCGCCACGGCCAGCGGATAGCCGAGGTAGCCGGTGTTGACGCTGAGCACGCAGCAGACGACGGCGCCGACCTGGAAGCGCGGCAGCTTCAGCACCCGGCTGGCGACGAAGTAGGCCAGCAGCGCCCCCAGCGAGGAGGCGAGGATGCCGAGGAGCAGCCCGACGCCGTGGCTGAGGTCGATGCTGCTGGCGGCGATGTTGAAGAAGATCACCGGCGGCAGGAAGACGTAGAGCAGCAGCATCAAGGCCCGGCGAGCGGCCAGCGCCGCGCCCGCCGGCCAGCGGCGCTCGGAGGCGACCCCGATCCCAACCGAGATCGCGATCGCGGCAGTTGTCAGCAGGACGCCTATTGGGGAATCTGCCGTATGTAGTGGGCAAAGCCGGGCACGGTAAAGGCGACCTGGCCACGGGCAGGGCTGAAGATCAGGCCGTCGGCGATTAGTCGGTCCCGGGTCGGGGCGATCGCGCGGTGTCCGCCGAAGGCGACCGCGACCTCGCCACTGCCCACCGGCCCGTCACCAAGGCTCGCCATCTGTCGCATGTATGACTGGGCTCTCTCGCTTGCTCGCTCCCAGCGCCCCGCATAGAGGTCCCTCTCCAGTTCGCGGCGGCCCAGCTTCCGCGCCTCCTTGCCCTCCGCGAGGCTGAGGGAGGGCCCTTTGGCAACCTGCCAGGCAGCGTGTCCGTAGACCTGGATGAAGTAGGGGTAGCCCTGGCACTCGGCCAGCAGGAGTGCGAATGCGCCGGGATCGAACTCGAGACCCGGCTCGACCGACCGAGCGGGCTCAACCAGCGCGTCCGTTGCCGCCTTGTCGGTCAGGGGGCCGAGCTCGCGGTAGGCGAACAGGCGCTCCGCGTAGGTCTTGGCGGCGAGCAGCTGCCCGCGCAGCGTGGGCAACCCCGCGGCGACGATGGCGAGCGGCAGCTCGCGCCTGCCGACGTCGTGCATCGCTGCGCAGAGCGCCTCCAGTGCTTCTTGCCCAACCAGCTGCATCTCGTCCAGCAGGAAGAGCACGCCGGTGCCGGTATCGCGGGCGATCGTCCCCAGCGTCCGGAAGAGCTCGACCACGTCGGCCTCGAGCGCCCCCTCTCGCCCGTCGGTGCCCAGATCGATGCCGATCTCGAGTCCACTCATCGGCTCCTGCAGGCGCACGCGCCTGATCATTGTCGCCAGGCGGGCGAGCGCCTCCCGCACGGCGCCCTTGTGCTCGAGCTGGCGCAAGATCACCCAGGCGCGATCGGCGAGGGCGGCGCGGAAATCGAGATCGGTCCGGGCCTCCAGGCTTGGGGCGATCCAACCCCGACTCTCCGCATCCTCCTCTGCTGCCCAAAGGAGGGCTGTCTTTCCGACTCCTCGCAAGCCGGTGAGCACGACGCTGCGCTCACCCCTGCCGATCGCCAGCCTGGCGATCAGGTTGGCGATCGTGTCGAGCTCGTCCTCGCGGCCCGCGAGCGTCGGTGGAGGAGTGCCGGCACCAGGTCTGTATGGATTCAGCAGCGGGTCCACTGCTATCGAAGACTATCGAATACTAACCAAAAGAAGCTAGTATCTCTTAGTCTTCCTTAGTCTGAGTAGAGCGCTTCGATCTCCGCTTCGTACCGGCGCTCGATCGGCCGGCGCTTGAGCTTCATCGTCGGCGTCAGCTCCTCGCCGCCGGGGACCCACTCGCCGGCGAGCACGGTGTAGCGCTTGATCTGCTCGACCCGGGAGAGGCGGGCGTTGGCGGCCTCGACCGCGTCGGCGATCTCGTCGGCGACCGCCGGGTCGTCGGGCTCGGCGCCCCGCGCCGCCAGGCTTTCGGGGTCGAGCGCGATCAGGGCCACGTTGTAGGGGCGGCTGTCGCCGATCGCGACGGCCTGGGCGATCAGCGTCGAGGCCGCCTTCAGCTTCGCCTCGATGTTGGCCGGCGACATGTTCTTGCCGGCGGCGTTGATGATCAGCTCCTTCTTGCGGTCGACGATCCGCAGGTAGCCGGCCTCGTCGAATTCGCCGATGTCGCCGGTCAGCAGCCAGCCGTCCTCGGTCAGCGCCTCGGCGGTCTTCTCGGGCATGTTGCGGTAGCCCTTCATCACCTGCGGGCCGCGCACCATCACCTCGCCGTCCTCGGCCAGCTTCACCTCGGTGTTCGGGATCGGCGGGCCGACGGTGCCGACCCGCACGCGCGCCGGGCGGGTTGAGCGTCGCGATCGCGGTCGTCTCCGACATCCCCCAGGTCTCGCGGATCTCGATCCCGATCGCGAGGAAGAACTCGAGCACCTCGGGCGGCGTCGGCGCCGCGCCGACGACGAACGATTCGACCTCGTCGAGGCCGAGCAGCGCGCGGATCTTCGAGAAGACCTGCTCGTCGGCCCGCTCCCATTCGGCCTGCAGCTCGTCGGTCACACCGCCGTCCATGTAGGCGGCGAGCGCGGCGGCGGCCGATCTCGATCGCCGCCTCGGTCGGCCTCGCGTTTGGCTTCGTCCGGCTCGGCCGCCATGCCGACTTCGAGCGCCGCCTTCAGTTTCTCCCAGATCCGCGGCACGCCGCCCCAGACGGTCGGCTTCACCTCGATCGAGTAGGCGACCATCTGGCGCGGGTCGGGGCAGCAGTAGACGCAGTTGCCGTAGAACATCTGCGCGTAGAGGCCCGCCCAGCGGTCGGCGATGTGGGCGCTGGGCAGGAAGGAGATGCATGCGCCCGCCGGGCTTGATCTCGCTGGATCTGCGTCGCAGGCGCGCCAGACGGCGACCATGTTGGCGTGGGTCAGCTGCACGCCCTTGGGCGGCCCGGTGGTGCCCGAGGTGTAGATCAGGCAGAGCACGTCCTCGGGCTCGACCGCGCGCCAGGCCGCCTCGAAGTCGAACTCCGGATCGCCCATCGCCTCCAGCTCCTCGATCGAGATCGTCCCCTCCGGCGCCTCGCCGTCGACGACGACGACGTGCTCGAGCGTGTCGACCCGCTCGCGCGCCGCCAGCACCGTCTCGAGGAACGCCTGCTCGGTGACGATCACCCGGTTCTCGGCGTCGCGAACCACGTACTCGACCTGCTCCGGCGAGGAGGTGTTGTAGACGGAGAAGCAGGTGGCGCCGAGGTGCATCGCGGCGGCATCGGTCAGATGGAGCGCCGGCCGGTTGACCAGCATGAAGCCGACCGTGTCGCCCCGCTCCACCCCCAGCTTCGCGAGCCCAGCCGCCCGCTTGCGCACCGCCTCCGCGTACTCGCCGCCAGCTCGCCTCGTAGTCGCTGTCCTTCAGCCGCAGCGCCGGGCTATCCGCCCACTCGTCAGCTGTGATCTGAAACGCCTCGCACATCGTCTCGCGTCGAGGCGGGGCGGCTGCAGCCGAAAGCTCTAGGCCGCTCCTGCTCGGATCCGCTGAACATAGCCGCGCGGCAGTCAGAACAGCGACGAGCCGGCGTGCTCGGCGAACTCGACCAGCGGCTGCGGGATGACCCCGAAGAAGATCGACCCCTGCAGCAGCCAGCAGGGCCGGGGCCACGAGGTAGATGCGCCGGCCGGCGTCGGGATCGATCGGGTCGGCCTCCGGCGAGGCTCCGGCGATCGCCGGGGCCGCGGCGCTCTCGCGGCCCGGCCGCATCCACATCGCCGCCACCACCCGCAGGTAGTAGGCGAGCGAGATCATCGTGCCGACCGCGATGAAGACCGCCAGCCAGGTGTAGTCGCCTTCGACCAGCGCCTCGATCAGGTAGAGCTTGCCGATGAAGCCGACCGTCGCCGGCAGGCCGGCGAGGCCGAGCATCGAGATCGTCAGTGGCCAGGCGAGCAGCGGGCGCTCGCGCGCCGAGGCCCTGGACCGAGCGCGATGTGGTCGCCGAAGGGGGTCTCGCGCTCGCGGGCGATGACCACGGCGAAGGCCGCCAGGTTCATCAACGCGTAGCCGGCGAGGTAGAAGACGAGGGCATTGACGCCGGCCTCGCTGGCGACGACGAGCCCGCCGAGGATGTAGCCGGCCTGGGCGATGCCGGAGTAGCCGAGCAGCCGCTTGAGCGAGTCCTGGCCGAGGGCGCCGACGTTGCCGACGACGATCGAGATCGCGGCGAGGACGGCCAGCGCCGGCTGCCACTCGTTCGCCTGCGGCGCCAGCGCCATGTCGAAGAAGCGGACGAAGACGGCGAAGGCCGCTGCCTTGGTCGCCACCGCCATGAAGGCGGTGATCGGCGAGGGCGCGCCCTCGTAGACGTCGGGCGTCCACTGGTGGAAGGGGGCGACCGAGGTCTTGAAGGCGAGCCCGACCGCGGTGAGGCCGATCCCGACCAGGATCAGCGGGTCGCTCAGCACGCCCTTCTGCGCGATCCCCGCAGCAATACCGCTGAAGTCGGTCGAACCTGAGCCCCCGTAGAGGAAGGACATCCCATAGAGCAGCGTCGCTGACCCGAGCGACCCGACGATCAAGTACTTCAACCCCGACTCCAGCGATTTCTCCCGCCGCATATTGGTGGCGCAGAGGATGTAAAGCGGGATCGAAAGCGTCTCGATCGCGACGAAGAACGAGACCAGGTTTTGCGCCTGCGCCAGCAGGACCATCCCCAGCACAGAGCCAAGCAGCAACGCGTGGTACTCGCCCGAGCCGGCCTGCTCGGCGGCGGGCTCGCAGATCGAAAACAACACCGCGAAGCTGGCGGTAAGCACCGCAATCAGCGAAATTGCGATAGCCAAGCCATCGAGCCGCAAAGCTCCCGAAACAAGTTCGGTCGCATCTCCCCACTGCCAGATCAGCAGCCCCGCCGTCACTCCAAGCGTCGCCAGGGTCAATCCCGGCGCGGTCCGCCGAACGGGCTTGAACACCGCACTGAGCAGCACGAGGCAGAGCCCGACCGTCAGCGCTAGGACCGGTGACAGTCCTGCGTAGTCGATATGCGGCGCGTGAAAGTTCATTGTCCCGAGCTTTCCCGTTGAGGATGGGTCGTCGGGGGGGTCTCCCAAAACACTGAGCAGGCTTCGCCCCCGGTGCATGCGAGAGACGGTCCCGCCGCCGTGCGAGCCTGCGTTTTGGGAGACCCCCCCGACGACCCCTGCACTGCCGCAACAGCTCTGGACACCGAGCTATCCGTGCGCTTCAGAATCAACTGTGGGTAGAGCGCCAGTCCCAGGATGCACAGCACTAGGGGGACCAGCACCGCACCGTCCTGCCAGCCGATCTCACGCGAGGGAAGCGAATCGGGCTTGCGATTGTGCATCGTCCGCTGGTAGAGCCTCAGCGCGTAGTACGCCGACATGGCAACACCCGAGATTGCGACGAAGGCGAAGACGATCTTTGAGTCGAAGAGGCCGTTGAGGATGTAGAACTCGCCGACGAAGTTGGCTGAGCCGGGCATTGCCAGGGTCGCGAGGGTGACTATTAGGAAGAGCGCGGCTAGGACCGGGGCTTTCATTGCCATGCCGCCCATCTCGCGCAGGTCCTCCGTGCCCGAGCGCTCGGCGAGGATCGCGACGATGACGAAGAGCGGGGCGACTACGAGGCCGTGGTTGACCATCTGCAGGATCGCGCCGTCGGCGCCGTCGGCAGAGAGGGCAAAGATGCCGGCCGTGATGAAACCGAGCTGCGCTACAGAGGAGTAGCCGGCGATCAGGCGCACGTTGGTCTGGGTGAAGGCCATTACTGAGCCGTAGAGGATCGAGGCGAGGGCGATCAGCAGGATCGCCGTCTGGAATTGGATTGTCGCCGCGGGGAAGAGCGGCAGGACGACGCGCAGGAAGCCGTAGGCGCCGACCTTGGCCAGCACTCCCGAGAAGACCGCCAGGGCCGGCAGCGGCGCCGCTCGGTAGGCGTCCGGCATCCAGCCGTGCAGAAGGAAGGCCGGCATCTTGACCAGGAAGGCGGCGGCGAAGAACCAGAAGATCCAGCGCTGGCTGCCCTCGCCGATCGGGTGCTGGGCCAGTTCGGCGATCGAGAAGGTCAGGTGACCGCCGTCGGCGGCGATGATCGCCGTGGCGATCGCGGCGACCAGCATTAGGAGCGAGCCGATCAGCGTGTAGACGATCATCTTCAGCGTCGCCGCAGAGGCCGTTGGCCCGCCCTCGCGATCGCTGCCCCAGGCGCCGAAGAGGAAGTAGAACGGCACCAGCATCAGATCGAAGAAGAGGACGAAGAGGAGCAGGTCCTGGGCGAGGAACGAGCCCAGGGTCGCGGTCTCGCCGAGCAGCATCATCAGGAAGAAAAGGTGCGGGCGCTCCTGCTCGCGGAAGGCGGCGAAGGCCGTGCCCGCGGTCCACAGCACCGCCGTCAGCAGCAGCAGGAAGACGTTGAGCCCGTCGATGCCGAGGCTGTAGTCGACCCCGAGGCCGGGGATCCAGTTGACGTCAACCGTGTCCTGCAGGCCGGAGGCACCGGAGTCGAATCCCACCACCAGTGAGATCGCGATGCCGAGCGCCGCCACTGCGCCCAGCGTCGCCCACCAGCCGACCAGGCGCTTGGGTAGGAAGAGGCCGACGAGGCCGAAGGCGAGCGGTGTCCAGAGCAGCGAGTTGGTCATGAGCTGCTCGAGCAGGAAGTAGAGGGCGAGGCCGGCGAAGCCGACGATCAAGAGCAGCGCGTAGCTGCGCACGAAGCCGCTCTGCACGACCCGGACGAGGCGGCCGCCGCTGCCGACGACGTCCTCGGTGCCGGTGATCAGGCCGTCGACGACGAGGCGCTCGAAGGTCCGGTTGGCGAAGCGCCCGATCGCCAGCGCCGGCCGCACGATCAGCAGCTCGATCGCCTCGTCGAAGTACCACTTGTTGACGAACAGGGTGTAGAGCGGGCGCAGGCGCCGGATCAGCGCCGCCGAGGTGCCGGGACGCAGGATGTAGACCCAGTAGGCGATGCCGATTCCCGCCAGCGAGATCGCCGCGCCGATCGCCAGCCCCGTCCACGAGGCCGCCACCGAGGGGTGGATCGCGGCCAGCGGCGAGTCGGCGAAGACCGGGTCGAGGAACTTGGTGATCGCGTCGTCGACCCCCGGCACCTGGACCAGGCCGGCGAAGAGGGCGAGGAAGGCGAGCACGCCCATCGCGATCCGCATCGGCAGCGACTGCTCGGCGATGTGGTGCTCGGAGCCGGGGAAGCCGACCTCGGTGTCCTCCTCTTCGCCGCGTCGCCGGGTTGAAGGGGTGGGCGTGGTGGATGTGGCCCTGTCTCGATCAGCTCCTGCGCCTCCGGGCACGGCTTGCCCGGCAGAACGCGGAAGATCAGGCGGAAGGTGTAGATCGCCGTCAGCAGCGCGCCGAAGTAGCCGAGCACGGTGAAGATCTCGTACATGCCGCCGCGCGCCGTCGCGTAGGCGAGGATCTCGTCCTTGGAGAAGAAGCCCGAGGTGCCCGGGAAGGCCGCCAGGGCGAGGCCGCCGCAGAGCATCGTCAGCGAGGTGAAGCGCATCGCCTTGCCGAAGCCGCTCATCTTGTCGATGTTCTGCTCGTTGGCCATCGCGGCGATGATCGAGCCGGCCGCCATGAAGAGCAGCGCCTTGAAGAAGGCATGGGTCATCAGATGGAACATGCCGGCGCTGTAGGCGCCGATCGAGACGCCGACGACCATGTAGCCGATCTGGCTCATCGTCGAGTAGGCGATCGCCCGCTTCAGGTCGGTCATCACCAGGGCGATCGTGCCGGCGACCAAGAGCGTCGCTAGGCCGGTGAAGGCGGCGATGTCGGCGGCGGTCGGCGCGAGCACGAAGAGCGCGTGGGTGCGGGCGATCAGGTAGACGCCAGCGGTCACCATCGTCGCCGCGTGGATCAGCGAGGAGACCGGTGTCGGGCCCTCCATCGCGTCCGGCAGCCAGGTGTGGAAGGGCAGCTGCGCCGACTTGGCGAAGGCGCCGACGAGCAGCAGCAGGCAGATCGCCGTGATTGTCCACTCGTTGGTGCTGAAACCTGGGGCGCCTTGGCGAAGACCTCGCTGTATTCGAAGGTCCCCAGCTCGCGAAAGATCAGGAAGGCGGCCAGCACCAACCCGATGTCCCCGACGACATTGATCACGAACGCCTTCATCCCCGCCTTCGTCGCGGTCCCCCGCCGGTACCAGAAGCTGATCAGCGCGTAGGAGGCAAAGCCGACGAACGCCCAGCCGACGATCAGCAGCACGAAGTTCCCCGCCAGGACCAGCAACAGCATCGAGAAGACGAAGAAGTTGAGGTAGCTGAAAAACCGGTGATAGCCCTCGTCTGACTGCATGTAGCCGAACGAGTAGAGATGGATCAGCGTCGAGACCCCGGTGACGACCAGCACCATGAAGACCGAGAGCGGATCGACGAAGATCCCCAGCTTGATGTCCAGCCCGGCGACGCTGGCGTAGTCCCATAGCGACGAAGCGTGGTGCCGCGCGTCCGGCGCTTCGCCCAGCAGGCTGATCAACGCCGCGACGCCGCAAACAAACGCAAGCCCGATCGCCGCGTGCCGATTGCGCCGGCAGCCTTCGAGGGCAGCGTCTTGAATCCGAGCGCGATCGTGATCGACCCCAGCAGCGGAAAGAGCAGCACCAGCCAAGCCCAAGCCGTCGCGCTCACCCTCGAAGCTCCCTCAGCTCATCGACGTCCAGCGGCAGCTTGCGCCGGAAGATCGCGACGATCAGCCCCAGCCCGACCACCACCTCACAGGCCGCGACGACCATCACGACGATCGCGAATATCTGCCCCTGCTGGTTGCCGACCATCCGGCTGAACGCGACTAGCGACAGGTTGCCAGCGTTGAGCATCAGCTCCAGACAAAGCAGGATCACGACCGGACTGCGCCGGATCAGAATCCCCATCGCTCCCACCGCGAACAGCAGCGAAGACAGCACGATGTACCACTCGATGTTCATGCGGTGGCTCCGGGGGAGGGGGCCGTGGGGGGTCCTCAGAACACTCAAGCGAGGCTCCTGCCGAGCGTTCTGAGGACCCCCCCACGGCCCCCTCTGCACGACGACGCGCCGCAAGGACCACTGCTCCCACTGCTGCGAGGAGCAGGAGGATGGACGAGGCCTCGAAGGCCAGCAGGAAGCGTTCGAGGAGAAGCTTGCCGATGCCTGCAGGGTCGCCGAAGCCGGGCTGACGTCAGGACCGTGGTCCCGAGCGCCATCAGCGAGGAGCCAAGCACCGCGATCGAGAGCTCCACGAAGAGGGCTGCGCCCATCAGCGGGGCCAGAAAGCGCTGGCCAGGAATCGGCTCCCAGGCGGACTCGGTCGTCGCCGCCCACGTAGGCGACCACGAAGACGTAGAGGACCATCACCGCGCCGGCGTAGACGACGACCTGGGCGGCCGCGACGAAGGCTGCGCTCAGCAGCAGGAACAGGACCGCCAGCGAGAAGAGGTGGACGATCAGCGCCAGCACCCCGTAGAAGGGGTTGCGCAGGGCAACGACCCCGATCGCGCCGCCGAGGGCGCCGAGCGCCGCCAGGAAGAAGAGGACAGCTTCCACTATTGGGCTCCCCGCTCGTTGACGCCATGGCGGCTGAGTGGTTCGATGGCCCTGCGCGCGAAGTTCTTGCCAACGAGCGAAACGGAGAGACGATGGACACCTATGTGATTCGACGCCGGAACGGCTGGAAGACGCCCGAGGAGCTTCAAGAGGCGGCGGCGACGTCCCGTCGCATCGGCGACGAGGAGATGTCTGACGACATCCGCTGGATTCGCAGCTACGTCGTCAACGAGGAGGACGGAGCGCTCGGCACAGTCTGCGTCTATCAGGCGTCGAGTCCCGAGGCGATCCGCGACCACGCCAGCCGGGTGGGCATGCCCGCCGATGAGATCACCATTGTCGCCGACACGGTGCTGGTCAGGCCCGACCCGGAGTAGCCAGGCGCTCATTCGCCCTCGCTCCGCAGCGGCGTGCGCTCGATCGGCTCGGCGAGCAGCATCTCCTTGGTGAAGATCAGGTCGCCGCGGTCGTAGTCGGCCATCTCGTAGTCGTGGCCCATCGTGATTGCGTCGAAGGGGCAGGCGATCTCGCAGTAGCCGCAGAAGATGCAGCGCGAGAGGTTGATCTCGTAGACCGCGGCGTAGCGCTCGCCGGCCGAGACGCGGTCGCCGGGGATGTTCTCGGCGGCGACGACGCGGATGCAGTCGGCCGGGCAGGCGGCGGCGCAGAGCGAGCAGCCGACGCACTTCTCCAGCCCCGTGTCCTCGAACTTGTGCAGCTTGTGGCGGCCGCGGAAGCGCGGGTAGACGGGCGTCTTCTCCTCGGGGTACTGGATCGTCAGCGGCCCCTCGATCAGCCGCGCCATCGTCGTCTTCAGCCCACGCAGCGTCTCGCCGAAGGCGCGGTAGGCGCCACCGACCCCGCCCGGCTCCGGCCCGCGCTGCACCTCGACCACGTCTGGCTCAGGTCGGAACTCAGCCAGGCGGTCACGAGGCGTAACGCTTTGTCCGGGCTACGCACGGGTAACGCGTTACACCCATCATGTCGTTACCACCAGGACTGCGGTGACCAGCACGTTGAGGGTCGCCAGCGGCAGCAGCACCTTCCAGCCGAGGCTCATCAGCTGGTCGTAGCGCAGGCGCGGCAGCGTCGCCCGCACCCAGATGAAGACGAGGACCAGGCCGAGCATCTTGGCCAGCATCCAGATCGGGTCGAGCCAGCCGGGGCCGGGGCCCATCCAGCCGCCGAGGAACATCGCCGCGGCGACGCCGGAGACGACGATGATCTCCATGTATTCGACCAGCAGGAAGCGAGCCGAAGCGCATGCCGCCGTACTCGGTCATGAAGCCCTGCACCAGTTCGGCGTCGGCCTCGGGCATGTCGAACGGGGTGCGGTTGGTCTCGGCGAAGCCGGCCAGCATGAAGATCAGGAAGCCGACGAACTGGGGGAAGACGAACCAGATGTTGCCCTGGGCGTGGACGATGTCGACCAGCGAGAGCGAGCCGCCCATCATGATCACGCCGAGCAGCGCCAGGCCCATCGAGACCTCGTAGGAGATCAGCTGGGCGGCGCCGCGCATCGCGCCGAGCAGGCTGTACTTGGAGCCCGAGGACCAGCCGCCGAGCAGCAGGCCGTAGAAGGCGATCGAGCCGACGGCGAAGAAGTAGAGGATGCCGATCGGCACGTCGATCCCGTAGAGGCCGACGCCGTCCTGCACGTCGCCCCAGGGCATGATCGCCAGCGCCAGCACGCCGGAGAGGACCGGCAGCAGCGGGCCGAGGATGAACAGGGACGGGATCGCGTTGGCCGGGCGGAAGGCCTCCTTGCTGAGCAGCTTGCCGACGTCGGCGAGCGGCTGCAGGATGCCGAAGGGGCCGACCCGGTTCGGGCCGTAGCGGTGCTGGAAGCGGCCGATCAGCTTGCGCTCGAGCACCGTCATCAGCGGCAGGATCCCGAAGATCACGCCGAAGATCGACCAGGCTCTTGACGACCATGATCCAGGTCGCTTCGACGAACTGGGTGTCGGCGATCGGCAGCGTCACGGGGCGGCAGTCTTCTCGATCCGGACGGAGACCGGGCCGCCGTTGAGCAGGGCGTTGGCGTTGTCACTCGGCGGTGCCCTCGAGGAGGAAGCAGACGCCCTCCGGCACGCGCTCCCTGATTGCGACCCTGGCGCGCAGGCTGGTGCCGTTCTGGGCGACCGTGACCTCGTCGCCGCTCTTCAGGCTCAAGCCGCTCGGCGTCGGCGAGCGAGAGCTCGACCGCTGCTGCGGCGCCAGGAAGCGGAGGGGCGGGTTCAGCTCGGTGATCGGGCCGGCCCAGAGGTCGCGATACGTGGCGAGCGCCAGAGGCCCGATCCGGGAGCGGGGCAGGCGATGGGCCCACTCGGCGGACGAGCTTCGCGTTGAGTGTCCGGCGAGTCGGGCCCACGTCGCCTAGCCGGGCTCGGCGCGCGCTTGCGAGCGGCGTCGTGTCCTGCCAGCGGATCCCGCGGCCGCGCGATGTCGGCGTCGGTGATGCCGGAGTAGAAGGGGACCGCTGCGCCGAGAGCCGCGAAGGCCGAAGGTTGGGAGCTGACCCCGGTGTCGTGGCCGAGCGCCAGGGACAGCTCCGCAAGTACGCCCCAGTTCGGGCGGATTTCGCCGGGGCGAGACGCGCTCGGACGCACTCGCTGCAGGCGGCCGTCGGGGTGGGTGACGGTGCCGTCTTTCTCGGCGTGCGTCTCGAGCGGGAAGACGACGTCGGCCATCGCGGTCGTGGCGTTCTCGAAGGTCGAGAAGGCGACGACGTGGTCGGCTGCCGCGAGCGCCTTTTTCCAAGCTTGGGTGTCCGGGAAGTCGCGGAGGGGGTCGACGCCGAAGAGCAGAAGCGTCTTCAGCTCGCCCGACTCGAGAGCAGCGCGGATCAGTCTCGGTGCCCATTCGCCTGCCTGCTGTCGCGGTACAGGCCCGGGCCGGCGTCCGGGAGGCAGCCGGCCTCGCGCAGGCCGCGGGCGTTGGTGATCTCGGGGACTTCGAGCAGGCCGGCGCCCTCCTTGCTCGGCGAGCGTCGAGGGCTCGCGGCGACTCGAGGAGGGTGGCGTCGCTCCATCGCGGTCCCAGGCGACCGCTCGCCCCAGACGACGACGACCTTCTCGGCATCGCGCAGCGCCTCGGCGACCTCGGCGACGACTCGTCCCGAGCGCGCCTCGCCCGTCGCCGCCCCTACGCGAGCTTGTGCTCAGTTCGGCGAGGAAGCTGCGTGTGCGCTGCCCGGGGTGTAGCGCGCGACCGCCGTCGCCGCCGCCGTCGAGGGTCGTCGGGCGCTCTGTCGCCACCGCCAGCTTGGCGCCGTTGCGGCGGATCGCCTTGCGGATGCGGAGGTCGAGGATCGGGGAGTGTGCAGCGGGTCGGTGCCGACGACCAAGATCGCGTCGGCGTCGTCGATGTCGCGGACCTTGGCGGAGAGCTCGGGCTGGGCGAGGCGGACGCAGGGTCTCGCGGACGATGCCGCGCGCGGGCGCGAGTCGATGTGGGGCGAGCCCAGGGCCTCGCGCATGATCCGCTGGACCAGGTAGCCCTCCTCGTTGGAGGCGTCGCCGACGATCGCGGCGCTCTGGGCGCCGCCGTGCTTGCAGGGCCGCGGCGGCCTTGGCGATCGCGTCCTCCCAGCTCGTCTCGGCGCCGCCGCGGAGGCGCGGCCCGCGCACGCGCTCCTCGGCGCCCCACATCTCGAAGCCGTAGCGGCCGCGGTCGCAGAGCCAGCCGTCGTCGACGTCGGCGTTGTCGCGGGCGATCACCCGCTTCACCTGCTCGTCGCGGACGGTGAAGCTGACGTTGCACTGGCTCGGGCAGAGCGTGCAGACCGAGCCGGCCTGCTCGATGTCCCAGGGCCGGGCGCGGAAGCGGTAGGTGTAGCTGGTCAGCGCCCCGACCGGGCAGAGGTCGGTGATGTTGCCGTGGAAGGGCGCGACGTAGGGACGGTCGTCGAAGGTGCCGACGAAGGTGCGGTCGCCGCGCTCGAGCAGCTGCAGCTGCTCGTCCTCGGCGACCTCCTGGCTGAAGCGCACGCAGCGGTAGCAGAGGATGCAGCGCTCGCGGTCGATCGCGACCAGCGGCGAGAGCTCGATCGGCTTCTCGAAGTGGCGCTTCTGGTCGGTCATCCGGCTCTTGCCGGGCCCCCAGCCCATCGAGATGTCCTGCAGCGGGCACTCGCCGCCCTTGTCGCAGACCGGGCAGTCGAGCGGGTGGTTGACGAGCAGGAACTCGACCACGGCGCTCTGCGCGTGCTTGACCTGATCGGTCCGCGTGTGGACGACCATGCCGTCGCGCACCGGGGTCGAGCAGGAGGTCTGCAGCTTCGGGATCCCCTCGATCTCGACCAGGCACATGCGGCAGGCGCCGACCGGCTCGCCCAGCTTCGGCTCGTAACAGAAGACCGGGATCTCGACGTCGCCCCGCTTGGCGGCGTCGTGCAGCATCTCCCCCTCGGTCGCGCGCACCTCGCGCCCGTCGATGATCAGCGTCACCTCGCGGCTCATGACCGCCCCTTCCGGTGCGCTTTATGTGGGGATAGGTGGCACAAAGCGCACCGGAAGCTCATGCGGCGACCGCCTCGGTTGGGGTTGCGCCTGTGGCTTGGTCGATGACTGCCTCGAACTCCTCGCGGAACTTGCGGACCATTGCGCCTACTGGCATTGCCATCGAGTCGCCGAGCACGCAGAGGCAGTGGCCGATGATGTTCTCCTGCACCGAGGCGACGATGTCGAGGTCCATCGGCGTCGCCTCCCCGCGCACCACCCGTTCCAGCATCTTCACCGTCCAGTTCGTCCCCTCGCGGCAGGGAGTGCACTTGCCGCAGGACTCGTGGTGGTAGAAGCGCGCCGTGCGCAGCGCCATGTGCGGGATCGAGACGCGAGTCGTCGGCGACGATGATCGAGCCCGAGCCGAGCATCGAGCCCGCCTCGGCCATCGCCTCGAAGCTGTAGGGCAGGTCGAGCCCCTCCTGGGCCTTGAGCACCGGAGAGGAGGAGCCGCCGGGATAGAAGGCCTTGACCTCGCGCCCCTCGGCCGGGCCGCCGGCGAGGTCCATGATCAGCTCGCGGGTCGGGATCCCCAGCTCGACCTCGTAGTTGCCGGGCCGCCGCACGCAGCCGGAGACCGAGACGACCTTGGTCCCGGGCGACTGCTCGGTGCCGAAGCCCTTGAACCAATCGGCGCCGTTCTTGACGATGTGCGGCACGTTGGAGAGCGTCTCGACGTTGTTGATCAGAGTCGGGCCCGCCGTAAAGGCCCTGCACGGCCGGGAAGGGTGGCTTCAGCCGCGGGTTTCCGCGCTTGCCCTCGAGCGCGTCGAGCAGCGCCGTCTCCTCGCCGCAGATGTAGGCGCCGGCGCCGCGGTGGACGACCAGCTCGAGGTCGCGGCGGCTGCCGAGGATGTCCTTGCCCAGGTAGTCCGCCTCGTACGCTTCGGCTACCGCGGCGTCGAGGACGTCGGCCTGCGAGTCGTACTCGCCGCGGATGAAGATGAAGGCGTGGCCGGCGCCGGCGGCGAGGGCGGCGATCGCGATCCCCTCGATCAGCTGGTGCGGGTTGCGCTGCATCAGCTCGCGGTCCTTGAAGGCGCCGGGCTCGGACTCGTCGGCGTTGCAGCAGAGGTACTTCTGCCATCTCCCCGCGCGGCAGAAAGGAGGCCTTTTTGCCCATCGAGAAGCCGGCGCCGCCGCGCCCGCGCAGGCCCGAGTCTTCGAGCTCTTTGAGCACCTCCTCGGCCTCCATCTCGCGGTAGGCCTTCTCCAGCGTCGCGTAGCCGCCGTAGCCCTTGTAGCCGGCGAGCGTGCGCAGCGCCGGGTCTTCGGCGTTCTTCAAGAGCATCCGCGTCTCAGGCCATCGGACCCTCCCGGCAGCGGCCGCTTCTCCAGCGCCTTCTCCGGCAGCACCTCGGCGCCTGTCCGCAGCTGCTCGATCGCCGTCCTGCGCCTCCGCCGCATCCAGCGGCCCGAAGTAGCGCTCGTCGATCGAGGCCATCGGCGCGATGTCACAGGCGCCCAGGCACTCGAAGCCGGTAACGAAGAAGTCCTCGTCGTCTCCGGCCGCGGCCCGGAACGCGTCGAGCAGCTCGTCGCCCCCCCGCATCCAGCAGCTGATGTTCGTGCATACCGCCACCTTGTGAGCCCCCACCGGCTCCGTGTGCAGCAGGTCGTAGAAGCTGGCCACAGACTCCAAGTACGCAGGCGTCACCCGCATCACCGCGGCAGCCTGCCGAATCCCCTCCGGCGTGCACCAGCCATAAAGCCTCTGCACAGCCCAGAGCGCCGGGATCGAGGCGGATTTCCGATCCGGGTAGCGCGACATCAGGGTCTCGATCCGCTCCCGCAGCTCCTCCGGACAATCGACCTCATGCAGCTCAGGAACCCGCTCCGGAGCCCGATCCGGCACGCGCCCTTGCGTCAGCGCTTGATCCACAGGCAGCTCGGTCACCGCGCACCTCCAGCGGGTGGCGCGGTGGCGGGGGTCCCCCATAGCGCAGGATGCGGAGCATCCGAGCACATGGGGGAGGGCCGCCGCGACAGGACCCGCTGGCCGGTTCGCATGGTCCCGAGGCTCATCGATCGACCCCACCAAGGATCGGATCGAGCATCCCCAGCGAGCAGATCATGTCGGCGATGTAGCCGTCGACCGACATGTCCCTGAACGCCTGCAGATTCACGAACGACGGATCGCGGAAATGCACCCGCGCCGGCTTCGAGGAGCCGTCGGCCAGCACGAAGCAGCCCAGCTCGCCCCGCGGCGACTCGATCGAGTAGTAGATCTCGCCGGGGTCGACCCGGTAGCCCTCCGTCACCAGCTTGAAGTGGTGGATCAGCGACTCCATCGAGGTCGAGAGCTCCGAGCGCGGCGGCAGCACGTACTTGCGGTCGTCGGCGATGAAGGGTCCTTCCGGCAGGCCGTCGAGCGCCTGCTCGACGATCCGCGTCGACTCCACCATCTCCGCCACCCGCACCCGGTAGCGGTCGTAGTTGTCGCCGACCGTCCCGACCGGGATCTTGAAGTCGAACTTGGGGTAGGCGAGGTAGTTGAAGGCCTTGCGTAGGTCCCAGGGCTCGCCGGCGGCGCGCAGCAGCGGCCCGGTGACGCCCAGCTCGAGCAGCCGCTCGCGGGAGACGATGCCGGTGTCCTTGGTCCTCGAGAGGAAGACCTCGTTGCGGTCCAGCAGCGCCTGGTACTGCTCGACCCGCACCGGCATCTCGGCGATGAACTCGCGCAGCTTCGCCTCGAAGCCGAGCGGGATATCCTCGATCACGCCGCCGACCTGGAAGTAGCGGGTGTGCATCCGCTGCCCCGTCGCCATCTCGAAGAGGTCGAGGATGCGCTCGCGCTCGCGGAAGCAGTACCAGAGCATCGAGATCGCGCCGAGGTCGAGCGCCGTCGTCCCCAGCCAGACCAGGTGGGAGTGGATCCGGTTGAGCTCGAGGAAGATCACCCGCAGGTGCTTGGCCCGCTCGGGGATCTCCAGCCCGACCAGGCGCTCGACCGCGCCGCAGTAGGCCTCCATCTGGAAGAAGAAGGAGACGTAGTCCATCCGCTCGACGAAGGGGATGACCTTCCAGTAGCTCTTGTCCTCGCAGGACTTTTCGATCCCGGTGTGGACGTAGCCGATCACGGGCCTGAGGTCCTTGACCACCTCGCCCTCGAGGTCGACGACGAGGCGCAGCACGCCGTGGGTGGCGGGGTGGTGCGGGCCGATGTTGACCGTCATCACCTCTGTGGTCGTGTCGAGCAGCTCAGCCATAGTTCCGCTCGTTGTAGGTGAAGGTCACGGGCTCCCCGCCCACTGGGAAGTCCCGCCGCTGCGGCCAGCCGACGTAGTCGTCAGGGAGCAAGATCCGTCGCAGGTCCGGGTGCCCCCGGAAGACGATTCCGAAGAAGTCGAAAGCTTCGCGCTCCTGGAACTCGGCTGTGGGAAACAGCTCAACACATGAGTCGATTGCGGGGAGTGGTTGTCCCTCGCCCCCGTTCCTCTGCGGTTGGCGTGGAGTCGGGGGGGTCGAGAACGGAGCCACTGCACCGCCCGCAGGCCCCCGACTCCACGACGGCCGCAGCCGGATCCGCCAGAAGTGCCTTCACCCGCACCCTCTCGACCCGATCCCGATTCAGCAGCTCGTAGTGGACCGCAAATCGCGGCTCCGCCGGCAGGTAGTCCGCGGCATGGAGACTTGAGAGGAAGCGGTAGCCCTGGCCGGGCGCGTCGCGCAGCCAGCCGAGCACCGCCAGCACCTGCTCCGCGTCGATCGACATGCTGGCGCAGCCGCGCTCGAAGCCGGTGTCGATGACGGCGCCGGGGTGGTCCTGCTCGATCTCCCCCCGGATCAGCTCCAGTCCGGGGGCGTCAGGCACGGAGCAGCTCCCTGGCCGCCTCGTAGGCCTCGGCCGACTCCGCGCTCGGTTCGCTGCGCGGACCGCCGCGCGCCCACTCCTCGGTGCCCTCGGCGTTGTAGCGGGCGCGCCAGCCCTGGTCGGCGTTGCCCATGATCTTCTCGCTGCAGCTTGGTGAAGCCGTAGAGCACAGCCTCCGGCCGCGGCGGGCAGCCGGGGATGTGGACGTCGATCGGCATGAACTTGTCGGCGCCCTGGACCACGGCGTAGTTGGAGAACATGCCGCCGCTGGAGGAGCACGCTCCCATCGAGATCGCCCACTTCGGCTCCAGCATCTGGTCGTAGAGGCGGCGGACGACCGGCGCCATCTTGATCGAGACCCTGCCCGAGAGGACGATGAAGTCGGCCTGGCGCGGGGAGGCGCGCCCGGCCTCGGCGCCGAAGCGCGCGATGTCGTAGCGCGCCGTGACGGCAGACATCGGTATCCCCTCGATCGCGCAGCAGGCGAGGCCGAAGGACAGCGGGAACAGCGAGTTGGCCCGCGACCAGTTGAGCATCTCCTCGAGGCGGGTCATCACGACCCTCTCCTCGACGTAGCGCTCCAGCTCCTCGCCCTCGAGGTCGCCGCGCAGCATGTCGCGGGCGCTCAGCTGCCGTGACCGCATCGTCTCCCGGGTCTCGCGCTCTATTTCCAATCCAACGCTCCCTTGCGCCAGACGTAGACGAAGGCGACCAGCAGCAGGGCGACGAAGGTGACCAGCTCGCCGAGCACGAAGACGCTGTCGGCGCCCTTCAGGATCACTCCGATCGGGTAGAGGAAGACGACCTCGATGTCGAAGAGGATGAAGAGCATCGCGATCAGGTAGAAGCTGACTCCGAAGCGCAGCCCGTGCGAGGCCTCGACCGGGATCCCCGACTCATACGGCTCGGTCTGGCGCACGCTCGCCGCGGTCGGGCGCTTCGGGCGCTTCGGCCCGATCACGTGGTTGAGCATCGCGAAAGCGCCCCCGACGGTGACGCCGAGGAAGGCGAAGACGAGAATCGGCAGGTAGCTCTTCAGCACTGGGAGGTCCGTTTAGGCTGGGCGGCCCGCGGGGCTCTCTAGCCACGCCTCACCGCCTGCAGCCGCTGTTATACACCCACCTTGTAACAGATTGCTACATAGTGATATTCCGCATCAGCAAGCCGAATCCCGACCCTCTTAGGAGGAAATAGGCGGTGGCCCCGGTCCACCTCGTCGTCGGCTGCCTCGTGATCGTCCTCAATCTCGTCGCTTTCGCCGTCGGCGGCGTCGCCTGGTACCGAGACCGCGCCTCGATCCCCTTCTGGTACCTGCTCCGCGCCGCCCAGGTCGCCGTCTTCCTCCAGGTCATGCTCGGCGGCCTGCTCGTCTTCACCGGCCACAAGCCCGATGACGGCCTCCACTACCTCTACGGCATCCTCCCCCTCGTCGTCTCCCTCCTAGCCGAGGGCGCCCGCACCGGCGCCGCCGAACGCGAGCTGCGCGACGTCGACATCGAGTCCCTCACCCCAGACGCCCAGCAGTCCCTGGCCCTGGCGATAGTCCGCCGCGAGATGGGCATCATGGCCGTCAGCTGCGGCGTGATCCTCTTCCTGGCTCTCCGCGCGGCAGGCACCAGCGGCGCGTTCTAGCCATCAGCGCAGTGAGAGGGCCGAAGGCCCCTCCCAAAACGCTCGGCAGGAGCCTCGCTGGAGTGTTTCGGGAGGGGCCTTCGGCCCTCTCGTCCAAGGGACGGCTGGCGGCGTCGAGAGCCGAGCTGGACGGCCGCGATGACGCGAGAGCGAGTCTCTGGCCGTTAGCTTCGGTCGAGGCCGAGCTGGATTGTTGCTACGAGGGCGAAGAGGGCGCCGGTGGTTAGGTGGAGGATGGCGTCGGCGGTGTTGTCGGGGAAGGCGAAGACGCCGGCGGGGCTGGTCGAGAAGGCCGCCCAGATGCCGGTGACGATCAGCGCGGCAGAGACGAAGATCGCGTAGAGCACGGCCCAGCGCGGCTTCAGGGCGAAGAAGAAGGCGGGGCCGAAGAGGAGGAAGCCGGAGAGGGCGTGGACCCCGTTGAAGTCGACGCCGAGCACGACCTTGGTCGGCGCGCCCTCGCCGAAGTGGAAGCTCGGTTCGGCGATCAAGCCGGCGAGGGCCCAGGTCAGCTGCACCGCTGCCAGCACGACGATCCCCCACTGGGCGAACGTCCACCGCGAACGAGAGACCGCTGCCGCCTCCATCGCCAAAGAAGGCTACTCCGGGGGGAGAGATTCTCGTTCTGAGGTCTTAAGTGAGTAGTGGCTACGCGAGCATTGGATACCATATGGCCGATGGAGCGACGCGACGACGAGCGGACCCAGACCCTGGTTCAGCTCTCGCGCGTTCTCCTCCAGCGTCTTGACGAGCGTGCGGCGCGGGAAGGGCGCTCGCGCTCGGCCCTGATCCGCGATGCGATCGACGCTTACCTCTACGACGAAGAAGAGGCCCGGATCGACCGGGAAATCCGCGAAGGCTACGAACGGATTCCGGTTACCGACGAGGAGATGGCCTGGGCCGAAGCAAGTGCCCGGGAAGCGGTCGAAGAAGAGCCTTGGTGAAGAGGGGTGACATCTGCTGGGTGGAGCTGCCGGACGAGAAGCGACGACCGGGGCTGGTCTTGACTCGTGCGGAGGCGATTCCGGCGATGCAGAAGGTCACCGTCGCCTACCTGACAAGAACCATCCGCGGCATTCCCAGTGAGGTTGCTCTCGACACCAGCGACGGGATGCCGGGCGAATGCGTGATCAGCCTCGACAACCTCCGAACCGTTTCCAAGGCCATCCTCAGCAATCCGATCACCTCTCTCGCCGGCAAACGCATGGATGAGGTCTGTCGCGCGCTCGCAATCGCGACGGGCTGCCGCTGAGCCGGCGTCAGCCCAGCGGTCGGTACTCGCCGGCGTGGAAGACCAAGGGATCGCCCTCGCCGGTGGCCAGGTCCCGCACCTCGCCGGTGACGATCACGTGGTCGCCGGCGGCGACCACGTCGCGCAGCTCGCAGGCGATCCAGGTGAGAGAGCCCTCGATCGAGGGGATGCCCTCGCGCTCGCGCCAGGCGACGCCCTCCCACTTGTCGGCCACCGGGGCCTTGGTCGCGAAGGCGCGGGCGATCGGCTCCTGGCCGGCATGCAGGACGCTGACCCCGAAGTGGTTGGCGGCCTGGACGGCGAGCAGGGTGCGGGAACCGCGGTCGAGGCAGGCCAGCATCAGCATCGGCTCGATCGAGAGCGAGCAGACGGCGTTGGCGGTCGCTCCAGCCGGCCCGTTGGGGCCGGAAGCGGTGACGACGGTGACCCCTGTGGGCAGCATCGCCATCGCGGTGCGGAAGCGGGCTGGATCTGGCGGCGGCATGGTCGAAGAGCGGGATCGGGTCAAGACAATATGATGCGCGCCGCGTGCGACCGGCACTGATCACAGTCATGGCGATTCTCGCGACCTTCGGGCTTGCCGCCTGCGGGTTCGGCGAAGAAGGGGTCTCGGTTTCCCAAAACGACCCCAACCATGCGGGGGCGGAGCTCTTTGCCACGCATTGCTCGGGTTGCCACACGCTCAGCGCCGCCGGCACCCAGGGCAGCGGCAATCGCGGCCTGCGCACGCAGGGGCCGAACCTCAACCAGCGAACCGAGACATATGACGACGCTCTCTTCGCGATCCAGAACGGCGGTTTCTCGGGCGCGATCATGCCCCAGAACATCGTCGTCGGCCGCGAAGCCCAGCAGGTCGCCCGCTTCGTCGCCAAGTACGCCGGCGGAGAAGCCGAAGAATCGCCGCGCCCCGGCGAGCCCTCTCCGTAACCTTTCCGAGCGATGCTCGATCTGAAGCTGATCCGCTCCAACCCTGAGCGGGTCAAGATCGCCCTTGCCCGCCGCGGCGCCGCGGAGCAGGTCGACGAGCTGCTCGACCTCGACGCTCGCCGCCGTGAGCTGCTGCCCACGATCGAGAACGCCCAGGCCGAGCGCAAGACGATCTCCAAGCAGATCGGCGAGGCCAAGCAGCGCGGCGAGGATGCCGAGGAGCAGATGGCAGCGGTTGGCACGCTGAGGGAGACGATCGAATCGGGCAAGGCCGAGCTCGAGCAGGTTGAAGCCGACCTGCAGCGCGTCGCCGGCGCTCTACCCAACCTGCCCGACCCCGAGGCGCCCGACGGCATGACCGAGGAGGACGCGGTCGTCCTGCGCGAGGAGGGGGAGAGGCCGAGCTTCGACTTCGATCCCCGCGACCATCTCGAGATCGGCACCGAGCTGGGGCTGATCGACATGGAGGCTGGTGCCCGCGTCTCCGGTTCCCGCTTCGCCTACATCAAAGGGGACCTGGTCCTGCTCGAGCTGGCCCTGGTCCGCTTTGCGCTGGACCTGGTGCGCGGCGAGGGCCACGAGCCGGTGGTGCCGCCGGTGCTGGTCCGCGAAGAGGCGCTGCACGGCACCGGCTTCCTGCCTGGCGACCGCGACCAAATCTACGAGGTGCCCAAGGACGAGCTCTTCCTCGTTGGCACTTCTGAGGTCCCCCTCGCCGCCTTGCACGCCGACCAGATCCTCGCGGCCGACGAATTGCCGCTGCGCTACGCCGGCTTCTCCACCTGCTTCCGCCGCGAGGCCGGCGCCGCCGGCCGCGACACGCGCGGCATCTTCCGCGTCCACCAGTTCGACAAGGTCGAGATGTTCTCGTTCGTCGAGCCCTCGCAGTCGGCGGCCGAGCACGAGCGGCTGCTGGCGATCGAGGAGCGCATCCTCGCCGAGCTCGAGATCCCTTACCGCGTCGTCAACGTCGCCGCCGGCGACCTCGGTGCCCCGGCGGCCAAGAAGTACGACTGCGAGGCCTGGATCCCCAGCCAGGGCCGTTACCGCGAGCTGACCTCATGCTCGAACACGACCGACTACCAGGCCCGCCGACTGGCTTGTAGGTTCCGTCCGGGAAACGGCGAATCTCCTCAAGTGGTGCACACGCTGAACGGGACTGCGGTGGCTGTGGGGCGGACGATCATCGCCCTAATCGAGAACCGCCAGGAGCGGGACGGGGGATTCACGCTACCCACTATTTTGCATTCGTACGGTTCTCCTGACAGGATCGGGGGGGTATGAGCGCGAGCGTGCGGGACGCGAAGCGGGTCGTCCTCTGCGATGACCACGAGATCGTCCGTGAGGCGATCAAGTCGCGCATGGCCAATTCGCAGTCGGTTGAGATCGTCGGCGAGGCCGGAAACGGGCGCGACGTCGTCGACGTGGTCAAGGAGCTCGAACCCGACGTGCTGATCATCGACGTCGAGCTGCCCAAGCGCGACGGGATCGAGGCGACCAAGGAGGTGCTCAAGGTGCGCCCGCGGACCAAAGTGATCATCTTTACCGCCCACGCCCAACCCGACCTGTTGGCGCTGGCCCTGCGCGCCGGCGCCTCCGGCTACGTGCTCAAGTCGGCGCCGGCCGAGGACATTGCCCGCGCGGTCAAAGCGGTCACTGGCGGCGGCACCTTCCTCGGCGGCGACTTCGCCGGCGGCAAGCCCTCCGAGGTCGAGAAGCTGCTGACGCTCTCACCGCGCGAGCGCCAGATCCTCGAGCTGCTGGCCGAGGGGCTGCGGGTTAAAGAGATCGCCGAGCGGCTCCAGCTCAGCCCGGCGACCGTGCACACCCACGTGCGCAACGCGATCGCCAAGCTCGAGGTTGACACGAGGACCGAGGCCGTGGCCCTCGCCGTGAAGTTCAGCTATCTCGGTGCCGGCGGCAAGGCCTAGCTCGCCGGTTCCTCGGCGGTGGGCTTCAGCTCAAGGGCGCAGCCGTTGATGCAGTAGCGCTGGCCGCCGGGACCGGGGCCGTCGTCGAAGACGTGGCCGAGGTGGGCGTCGCAGTGCTTGCAAACGACCTCGGTGCGGCGCATGAAGAGGCTGTTGTCGGGGCGCAGCTCGACGTGCTCGAGGTTGGCCGGCTCGGTGAAGCTGGGCCAGCCGGTGCCGGAGTCGAACTTGGTGTCGGAGGAGAAGAGCTCGGTGCCGCAGCAGACGCAGGTGTACATGCCCTGGGTCTTCTCGTCTACGTAGGGGCCGGTAAAAGCGCGCTCGGTTCCGGCATTGCGGGTGACCTCGTACTGCTCGGGGGTCAGTTGGTCGCGCCATTCGGCGTCGGTCTTCTTGGTTTTGTTCATAGGGAGAGGGTAGAGGGCGGCGGGAGGCGGCTCGTCGGTTCCCAAAACCCGCCGGAGGCGGGTTTAATCGTGTGCCCCTGCGGGGGCTGAGAATTACTCTGCGGAGCCGCTTCGCGAGGAACCGACGAGCCGCCTCCCGCCGCCCATACGATCCGCTCAATGGATTCGTTCTATGAGCGGACCGGGGACGCTGAGTACGTTGCGACTGAGCTGACTCGCGGCCCTTGGGACCCGAGGTCGCAGCATGCCGGGCCGCCTTCGGCGTTGCTGGGTCGGGCGATCGAGGGGCTTGATTCGTCCGATGGGTTCCAGGTGGGGCGGGTTGTTTTCGAGATCCTCAGGCCGGTGCCTATTGGGCCAGTCAGGGTTGAGACGCGGGTGCTGCGGCCGGGGAAGAAAGTGCAGCTGGTCGAGGCGTCGCTGGCGGGGGAGGCTGGGGAGTTGATGCGGGCTACGGCTTGGCTGCTCAAGGTTTCGGAGCTTGAGTTGCCGGCAGGAGTGCCGGGGGAGGATGTGGCGCCGCAGGGGCCTGAGGAAGGGTGGACGCCGGAGTTCTTTCCCACGGGGCAGGACGCCGGGTACCACACGGCGATGGAGTGGAAGGCGGTTGCGGGGGCCTTTCTGGAGCCGGGGCCGGCGACGGTTTGGATGCGGATGCGCCAGGCGCTGGTCGAGGGGGAGGAGCCGACGGCGTTGCAGCGGGCGCTGGTTGCGGCGGACGTGGGGAACGGGATCAGCGCGGTGCTCGATTGGCGCGACTACGTCTTCATCAACGTCGACCTCACCGTCCACTTCGAGCGCATGCCGGTCGGCGAGTGGGTCTGCGTCGACGCCGTAACCCGTCCCCAGCCCACGGGCATCGGCACCGCCGAGTCCGTCCTCTCCGACACCACCGGCCGCATCGGCCGAGCCGCCCAGTCCCTCCTAATCGCCGCCCGCTGACCCACCCGCCCCGGTGTAACGCCTTATCCGTCCATTGCATGGACAAAACGTTACGCCCGCTCGGTCCTGAATCTCCCCCACGAGGTGTAACGCCTTATCCGTCTATTTCACGGAGAAGACGTTGCACCCGGCGATCAGCGGGTGACTAGGAGGGGCGGCTGCGGGGAGATATGACGAGCGCGATCGTCGTCGCAGAGGCTAGGGCGATGGTCGCGGCCAGGAGGAAGGCGCCCTCGTAGCTGCTGAGGGCGGCGGCGGCGCCGGCGAGGGGGGCGCCGAGGCCGACGCCGGCGTCGAAGAACGCGGTGAAGGTGCCGAGGGCGGCGCCGCGGCGGGTGTCGGAGACGCGGCTGACGACGATCAGCGAGAGCGAGGGGTAGAGCAGGGAGAAGGCGGCGCCCATTGCCAGGGCGCCGGCGATCGCGACCGGCAGGCTCTGGGCGATCGCGATCGTCGCCAGGCCGACCGCCTCGACCACCGCGGCGACGAAGGCCACCCGCGCCGGGCCGACCCGGTCGGGCAGGTCGCCGCCGATCAGCCGGGTGAGGACGACCATCGTCGCGAAGGCGCCGAAGACCGCGGCGCCGTGGCCGACGCCGCGCGATTCCAGGTGCAGGACGACGAAGGCCGCCATCGTCCCGTAGCCGATCGAGCCCAGGGCCAGCGCGGTCCCGGGCCGGATCGCCTCGCGCTCGATCAGCGCGTGGTGTTCCTCCTCCGGATGCGGCTTGGCGTGGAAGGGGTCCGGCAGGCGGCTTGCCAGCAGCGCTCCCAGCAGCGGCGCCAGGCCGGCAAAGAGCCAGACCGCCGTGTAGCCGGAGGCGTGCAGGATCAGCTCGCCGATCAGCGGGCCGATGCTGAGCCCGGCCCAGACCGAGAGGCCGTAGAGGCCGATCACCCGCCCGCGCCGCGCCGGCGGCGCCAGGTCGACGACCCAGGCTGAGCTGGCGGTGAAGACCGTCCCCTCGCCGGCGCCGAGCACCAGGCGCGAGGCGACCAGGCCCGGCACGCCCAGCGGCAGCAGGTACATGAATCCCCCCACCGCGACCAGGAGCGAGCCGAGCAGCACCGTCGGCTTACGGCCGCGATGGTCCGCGAGGCGACCGGCGAAGGGACGCAGCAGCAGGCCGGTGATCGCGTAGGAGCCGATCACGATGCCGACTGCGACGTTGCCGGCGTCGAGCGGGCCGTGGACGTAGCGCGGCAGCACCGGCAGCACGGCGCCGACCGCGACCAGGCCGCAGAAAGTGACGGCGAAGACGCCGGCAAAGGCGACCCCAGGGCGCGGCACCGGGGGCCGCGACTGCTCGGCCACGGCGCTCACCCCAGCAGCCCGGAGAGGTCCTCGAGCGACGTGGTCGGGCGGCGGCTCGGCGGCCTCCGCCTCCGCCCGCGTGCTGGCGCCGCTGAGCACGAGGACCGTCTCCAGCCCGGCCCGCCGCCCCCCCTCGATGTCGGAGGCGATCCGGTCGCCCACCATCGCCACCCGCTCGGCCCCGGCGATCAGCGCCCGCGCCTGCTCGAACAGGTGCCGCTCCGGCTTCCCCCCGATCTCGGCGGTCTTCCCAGACGCCGTCTCCACCGCAGCCAGGATCGCCCCCGTCCCGGGCCAGGCGCCCCCGGGCATCGGCAGCGTCGGGTCGCGGCTGGTCGCAAACAGTGCGGCGCCTCGCCTGCAGCGCAAGCGTCGCCGTCAGCAGCTCGTCGTAGTCGAACTCCCGATGACCGGAGACGAGCACCGCGTCAGCGCTCGCGCGCCGCCTCGCCCTCGAGCAGCTCCAGCCCCGCGTCGCGCACGGTGTCCTTGAATCCCGGCGCCCCGATGACGAAGACCGTCTCGCTCTCACCCAGCTGCTCAGCGGCCAGGCGAGCGGTGACCGTCCCGGCGGTGACGACCCGCTCCGTCGCCGACCTGCGACCCCAGCCTCCCGCAGCCTCTCGACATAGACCTCCGGCGCCCGCGCCGGAGTTGTTGGTGACGAAGACGATCTCCTTGCCCGCCTCGAGCAGTCGCCTCCAACGCCTCCACAGCTCCGGGCACCAGCTCCCGCCCGACCCAGACCACCCCGTCGAGGTCGATCAGAAAGCCGTCGAATTGGTCCGCCAGTGCCATCTTCGCGCCCAGGCTATTGAGCCGATCCTGGCAGGGGTGGAACGTCTTGTACTTTTTCCGGGATGCGATTTCGCGGACAGCGGCAAACGATGTTCGGAAAAAGTTAAGTGGAACCCCTGCCAGGATCGGCCAACGGCCAGGTAGTCGAGGCAGTGGACGTGTCCCGCCGCTTCGGCGAGCGGCGAGGCCGCCGTCGACGCTTTGGTCGACGTCAGCACCGCCTTCGAGCGCGGCCGCTTCACCGCGATCATGGGCCCCTCCGGCTCCGGCAAGTCGACCCTGATGCACATCCTCGCCGGCCTCGACACGCCAACTGGCGGCACGGTCACGCTCGACGGCGAGGAGATCACCGGCCTCGACGACCGCGAGCTGACCAAGCTGCGCCGCGAGAAGCTCGGCTTCGTCTTCCAGTTCTTCAACCTGCTGCCGGTCCTCACCGCCGAGGAGAACCTGGTCCTGCCGCTCTCGATCGCCGGCCGCAAGCCCGACCGGGCCTGGCTCGACCAGCTGATCCGCACCGTCGGCCTCGAGGACCGCCGCACCCACCGCCCCTCCGAGCTCTCCGGCGGCCAGCAGCAGCGCGTCGCCGTCGCCCGCGCCCTGGTCTCCAAACCGGCGGTCGTCTTCGCCGACGAGCCGACCGGCAACCTCGACTCGAAGGCCAGCGAGGACGTGCTGCAGCTGCTGCGCCAGGCCGTCGACGAGTTCGGCCAGACGGTGATCATGGTCACCCACGACCCGGCCGCCGCCGCCCACGCCGACCGTCTGATCACCCTGCGCGACGGCCGCATCGTCCACGACGACACCCCCGGCTCGGCCGACGACGTGATCGAGCTGATGAAGCAGATCGACTAGGCGGGATGGCCTCGCTCGCCCTCAAGAGCCTCTGGGCGCGCAAGGCACGCGCGATCGCCACGACCTTCGCGGTCGTGATCGGAGTCGCCTTCGTCGCCGGCTCCTACGTCCTCACCGACACGATCTTCGCCGCCTTCGACGAAATCTTCGGCGAGTCGCTGAAGGGCACCAGCGTCGTGATCAGCGCCGAGAACCCGGTCAAACAGGAAAACGGCGAAATGCCGACGGTCAGCGCCTCGCTGCTGCCGCGGGTGCAGAAGACGCCGGGCGTGCGGCTCGCCGCCGGCGCGATCTTCACTCCGGGCGGCTTCTTCGACTCCGAAGGCAACAAGATCGGCAACAAATTCGCGCCGAAGTTCATCTCCTCGGACCCTGCCGGGCAGCCTCGAGTCGCTCACCTACGTCGAGGGCCACCGCCCGCGCGGCCCGACCGAAGCCTCGATCGACAAGGCGGCGGCCGAAGCCTCCGATCTGAAGCTCGGCGAACAGATCAGGCTGATCGGCCAGGGCAGCGCCCGCTCCTTCGAGCTGGTCGGCTTCACCCGCCTCGGCGGCGCCTCCTTCGGCGGCGCCAGCATCGCCCAGGTGACGCTGCCGGTCGCGCAGCGGCTGACCCACAAGGTCGGCCGCTTCGATCAGATCTCGGTGGCGGCCGAGAAGGGCGTCTCGGCCGACGCTGCTGAAGCAGCGCATCGCCCGCGAGATGCCGCCCGGCGTCCGGGTCGAGACGGCGAAGGAAAACGCCGACCGCGGCTCGGAAGAAATCCGCGACAACCTCAGCTTTCTGCAGATCTTCCTGCTCGTCTTCGCCTTCATCGCGATCCTCGTCGGCTCCTTCCTGATCTTCAACACCTTCTCGATCACCGTCGCCCAGCGGGTCAGCGAGTTCGGCATGCTGCGCACGCTCGGCGCCTCGCGAAGACAGATCCTCAGCGACGTCGTCGTCGAAGCGCTGACGATCGGCATCGTTCGGGGCGCTGGTCGGGATCGGCGGCGGCTTCCTGATCGCGATGCTGCTCAACGGCCTGCTGGAAGCGTTCGAAATCGACCTGCCCACCACCGGGCTGGTGATGGAGACCCGGACGATCGTCGTCTCGCTCCTGATCGGCATCGTCGTCACCGCTGCTCTCCTCGCTGGTGCCGGCGCTGCGCTCGACCCGGGTGCCGCCGATCGCCGCCCTGCAGCGCGGTCAGCTCACCGCCCAGCCGCCGTCGCCGTCTGGTCGTCTATCGCCGCTCGCCCTGCTGCTCGGCGTCGCCGGGCTGGCGGCGATCCTGCTCGGCCTCTTCGGCAGCGCTTCGCCGGGGACCGCCGCCGGCCTGATCGGCGGCGGCGCCGTGGCGATCGGTCTTCGCCGTCTCGCTCTTCAGCCCGCGACCTGGTGCCGCCCCTGGCGGCGATCGCCGGCTGGCCGCTGGAGCGGGCTGCGCCACCTGCTCGGCCGCCTCGCGCGCGAGAACGCCCAGCGCAACCCGAGCCGTACCGCGGTCACCGCGGCGGCGCTGATGATCGGCCTCACCCTCGTCACCTTCGTCACCGTCTTCGCCGCCGGGCTGAAGAGCTCGGTCGCCCAGGTCGTCGACGAAAACTTCGCCGGCGGGCTGGTGATCCAGAACAGCGACGGCTTCTCGCCCGATTCCCGGCGGCGCGGCGGCGGCGGCACGCAAAGTGCCGGGAGTCGAGCGCCGTCGCCACGATCCGCGCCGCGCAGGCAAAGCTCCTCGACGGCGGCGCCGGAGCGCGGGTCTCGGCGCCGAGCCGCGACGTCGAAAAGCGGTCGAGATCGAATGGAAGAAGGGTGGACCGCCGGCGCTGCGCCACCTGCGCGACGACCAGGCGGTCCTCTCCGACTCCTTCGCCTCCGACCACGGCCTCGAACTCGGGCGACAGCTTCCGGCTGCTCAGCCAGACCCGCCGCCGGCCGAGCTTCGAAGTGGTCGGCGAGTTCGACTCCAAGCTCGACGTCTTCGGCAGCGTCCTGATCACCCAGCGGGCGATGGCGCGCGAGTTCGGCCAGACCCAGGACACGATCGACTTCGTCCAGGCTGAAGCCCCGGGCCGACCCGGCCGAGGTCCAGGCGATGCTCACCAAGGGCGTCGAAGCCGCCTTCCCGGTGGCCGAAGTGCTGAACCAGCAGGAACTGAAGGAAAGCCGCGAAGAACAGGTCGACCAGCTCGTCAACCTCGTCTACGCGCTGCTGCTCCTCGCGATCGTGATCTCGCTCTTCGGCATCGCCAACACGCTGGCGCTCTCGATCCACGAACGGACCCGCGAGCTGGGGATGCTGCGGGCGATCGGCATGTCGCGCCGCCAGGTGCGGACGATGATCCGCTACGAGGCGGTGATCACGGCCCTGATCGGGGCGATCCTCGGCATGGCGCTCGGGCCTGGTCTTCGCCGCCCTGATCGCGCAGCCGCTCAAGGACGAAGGCTTCACCCTCTCCTACCCGGTTGGCTCGCTGATCGGGCTGCTGGTCTTCGCGGCGATCCTGGGGGTGCTCGCCGCGATCGCGCCGGCGCGCCGCGCCTCGCGCCTCGACGTGCTCGACTCGCTCCAGTACGAGTAGCGCTCAGCGCTTGACGAGCCGCCTGACCGCAGCCATCAGCTCGTCGGTCATCTCCTCCTGGTCGCCGCCCTCGGCGCCGGCGACGCAGTGCGCGGCGTGGTCGGAGAGCAGCTCCAGGGCGACCTTGTCGAGCGCCGCCTGGATCGCGGTCACCTGGGTGACGATGTCGATGCAGTAGCGGTTCTCCTCGACCATCTTCTCGACCCCCCGCACCTGCCCCTCGATCCGCCGCAGCCGCTTCAGCACCGCCTCGCGGTGCTCGCTGTAGCCGTGGGTCACCTCGGTCTCCGCTGCCACCGACTCAGTATGGCATACCCCCCAGGGGTATTTAGACATGGGGTGCAACGTTTTGTCCTTGTATTAGACGGACAAAACGTTGCACCTAGTCAAGCGGCGTCGGCGAGGCCCATGCGCAGGGCGCCGGCCGACCTCGAGCATCGCCGTGCGGGCGCTGGGGCAGACCGCGGTCAGGTTGGCGAAGCCGTGGATCTGGCCCGGTGGCGCTGCAGGGCGACCGGCACGCCGGCCGCGCGCATCCGCGCCGCGTAGGTCTCGCCCTCGTCGCGCAGCGGGTCGAAGCCGGCGGTGGCGACGTAGGCGGGCGGCAGGTTGGCGAGGTCGGGGGCGCGCATGATCGAGACCCGCGGGTCGTCGTGCTCGCAGCCGTCGGGCAGGTAGTGGGCCTCGAACCACTCCATGTCGTTGCGGGTCAGCAGGAAGCCCTTGGCGAAGGTCTCGCGCGAGGCCTGGCCGCCGAGCGCGTCGCTAGACCGGGTAGAGCAGCAGCTGCATCGCCGGGGATGGGCCGCCGCCGTCGCGGGCCATGCAGGCAGACGACGGCGGCGAGGTTGCCGCCGGCGCTGTCGCCGCCGACCGCGATCCGGGCCGGGTCGATCGCCCAGCTCGGCCGCGTGCTCGTGCGCCCAGCGAAAGGCGGCGAGGCGTCTTCGACCGCGGCGGGGAAGGGGTGCTCGGGCGCCAGCCGGTAGTCGACCGAGAGCACCCGGCAGCCGCTGTGGTCGGCGAGGAAGCGGCAGGCGCCGTCGTGGGTGTCGAGGTCGCCGATCACCCAGCCGCCGCCGTGGTAGTAGACGAGCAGCGGCTGCGGCGGCTGCGGCGCGCCCAGCGCGACGTAGAAGCGGGCGGGAAGCGTCGCCGGCCGGGCCGGGGATCGTCGAGCGCTTCGACCCGCGCCATCGGCCGCGGCGGCCCGGTGACGATCGGCGCCCCCTCGGCGTTCTCGGCCCGCGCCTGCTCCACCGTGCGGCCCTCGACCAGTGAGTCTCGCCGCTCCACTCGGCCAGCCTCAGCAGCACGTGGACGTCCGGCGCCAGCTCCTGGCCGTCCAGCCGCGGCGGCCGGCCGAAGAGCGCCCGCGACGCCCGCGGCCGCATCCCACAGGCGGCGTGGACGACCCGGTGCTCGATCTGCGGCGGAAGCCGAGGGGGTGCCACGACGCCAGCAGGCTATGCGATCGAGTGTGACGAACCCGCCGTTGATTTCACGCTGGAACGCTAGCCTCGCCGGAGAGGCGCGATGGAGGCAGCGACGACAACCGCTCCGCGGCCGGTGCTCCGGGCGCCCGAGCGACGGCTGCCGCCCGGCCCGCCGCTGCCGAGGCCGGTCCAGACCGCGATCTGGTCGCGCCAAGCGCGGCGCCTGCTCTACGCCTCGCCAGGACCGCTACGGCGACATGTTCACGATCCGCATCGCCTACGAAGGCACCTGGGTGATGCTTGCCGACCCCGAGGCGATCAAGCAGGTCTTCACCGGCGACCCCAAGGTCTTCCACGCCGGCGAGGGCAACGAGATCCTCGCCCCGCTGCTCGGCCGCAACTCGCTGCTGGTGCTCGACGAGAAGCGCCACATGAGCCAGCGCAAGCTGCTGCTGCCGCCCTTCCACGGCGAGCGGATGCAGGGCTACGCGCGAGACGATGGGCGAGATCGCCGAGCGCGAGATCGAGAGCTGGCCGACCGGCACCCCCTACCAGCTGCGGCCGCGGATGCAGGCGCTGACCCTGGAGATCATCCTGCGCACGGTCTTCGGCGTCGGCGAGGGAGAGGCCGGCAAGCTCGCCGATCTGCGCGAGGCGCTGCGCGACTTCCTCGACATGACGACGAACCCGCGCTACCTGATCCCGCTGGTCGCGGTCGGCCCCGACCGCCTGCGCCGCCTCGCGGGCTTCCGCCGCCGCATCGACCGCGTCGACGAGCTGATCTACCGCGAGATCGCCGAGCGGCGCGCCGCCGGCGACGTCGAGGAGCGCGACGACGTGCTCTCGATGCTGGTCGGCGCCACGCCACGAGGACGGCAGCCCGATGAGCGACGAGGAGATGCGCGACGAGCTGCTCACCCTGCTCGTCGCCGGCCACGAGACCACGGCGACCTCGCTCTCCTGGGCGGTCGAGCGCCTCGTCCGCCACCCCGACAAGCTCGAGCGCCTGCGCGCCGAGGTCGGCGAAGGCCGCGAGGAGTACCTGACCGCGACGATCCAGGAGACCCTGCGCCTGCGCCCGGTGATCTCGATCGTCCTGCGCAAGCTCACCGAGCCGGTCGAGATCGGCGGCTACGAGCTGCCCGCCGGCGTCTCGGTCGCGCCCTCCGTCTACCTAGTCCACCGCAACCCCGAGATCTACCCCGAGCCCGAGCGCTTCCGCCCCGAGCGCTTCCTCGAGACCCCGCCCGGCACCTACACCTGGATCCCCTTCGGCGGCGGCGTCCGCCGCTGCCTCGGCGCCTCCTTCGCCCAGTTCGAGATGGCCGTCGTCCTCAAGGAGCTGGTCAAGCGCCACGGGATCCGCCCCGGCGACCCGAAGTCCGAGCGAATCTTCCGCCGCGCGATCACCGAGACGCCGCGCCACAACGCCACCGTAATTCTCGATTGAGGGCGTAGAGCCCCAAGCAGGGACGTGCACGCGGCGGAGCGATAGTGCTTTGCACAGCGCGCAGCCGCGGGTGCGGCCATGCGCCGGCTATACGCCC
>CAVZVK010000006.1:0-113196 GCA_963778715.1 uncultured Solirubrobacterales bacterium | reverse complement strand
CCAGGGCGCCGAGGCCGAGCAGGATCCTCGAGCTGGCTCAGCCGACGCCGCCGAGCAACTTCACCACGGTCGTCCGGTAGCAAGGCGAAGTGAATCCGAAGCATCTCGACCGAGTAATTCCTTTGCGGCAAAGGCGAGCGGCAGCCTCTCTCCGATGGAACCCGTGCTCACACAAGGTGGAGGGACCAGGTCCGCCGCCTCAGAGTCCCCCGGAGAGGTACCTGGGGCCCCTTCCAGGTCAGGGAGCTTCGAGTCGAGACGCTCTCGAGCTCTCAGCCGGGCCTGACTGAGATTCCGACGTGGTTCCGTCGGAGGGGCACCGTTCTCCTGAGCGGTCGGACGCGGGGAGCCAGAACTTTGGGCCGGAATTTCGGAATCGATGTGCTGAGGCCGCATCATTTCGAGCTGCAATCGCCTTGCGATCTTCGAGGAATCTGAACCCCATCGTGTGGGCTGGGCATGGAGTTGACGCGGAGATTGAAGTGACCGCTTGTTCCTGTCTTGGCTCAATCATCGGACGATCATGACGACTCCAGCGATGGCGTCCTTGTCCCGGATCCCGGCATCGTTTTCTATTTTCTCTCGATCAGGGCTGATATCGTTTGCCCCAGCTGCGTCTGGTTGATTGCTATGTTCATTTCTTTCGATTGGTGAATTTGGTCAGGCCGCGCGACGCTACGCAGTTGGTAACGCCGTGATCCTGCTGGAGTCCGCAGTTCCGGAGAACGTCACCGCTGTACGGGACGGCTGAACGAGGAGGAGGTGACGCTCGGCGGGAGGAAGAGGCGCTGGAGAAGTTCTCAAATAGAGAAATGAAGGGACCGAAAAAGCGCATCATCTTCTTATCTTATAGCTTGCCCATGCAGGATCGCAAGTCAGCCCCAAAAAACTGGATCGAGTATCAGACGGCGTTGTCGCATGGCTTGTCGATAAAGGGGGGACAAAAAGCAGTGCCATACTGCGGGAACCCACAATGGTCAATCGGCCCGGTCGTCATGCACTCGAACTTTCCCGACTTGCCGATATGGGCGGTGGTCCCTTGGTGTTCTTTCCCGTTGTCCGAGTCGCATGCACCAGTTGCGCACCAACCGTGCTGCTGCAAGCCCTTGAGATTCTCGAACCACAAAATCCGGAACCATGACAGAGCGGATGCCGCAGCCGGACGAGGGCGCAAATCGACGCTACAGCGCCGCCGGACCGATTGTGCAATCGGGTCCCTACGAGATCCGAGGTATGGCACTTAGCCGTCAGCACTGGGATCGTCTTAAAGAAGAAGCCGAGGAAGCAAAATGGGTTGGACGGAGATTGGCTTGGTCTTCTTTTGCACTCTTTGGCGCTGCGGCAGCGGCTGCAATCGCACGCGTGGCGATACCCGAGCAAGACCTCGCTCAACCACATGCGACCCAGCTATCAAACGAAGCGCAGCACATCCTTGTGCTTGCCGCGATTGCTTTTCTGGTCGCGGGCGCGATTTGCTTCCTTGGATGGCTAGGCAAGCGTCGGGATCACAACGCCGATTTGGATCGACTCATCAAGAACATGAACAGCCACGAGCACAAGACTGAAGGGTGATCAAGCCGGCAGCGCCTGGATGGTGCGATGAGTTCCGTGGAGTCGAGGAGAGGGACGAGTGCCCCTCCAGCGGAACTTGTGAGCGACTGAGTTCTGGACCCTGACCGAGATTCCGACGCGGGTTCCGTCGGAGGGGCACTGGTCCCTTTAACGCGTGCCGCTCAAGAGATCGGCGATCGACCGGATCTCCTGCAGGAGGCCGTCGAGCATGGCCTCGGTGCTGGTGTGGATGCGCCACTCGGCGTACCTGCGGTCCTGCTCGACCGCATCCAGGCGCTGTTCCAGGGCGTCGGTGCGGGCGCGACCTTCTTGATCTGCTTGCGCAGCCGTTTCTCGCGTCTTGCGCACGCGGCGCTTGATCAGGAAGTCGCTCTCCGCGCGGATCGCGTCCAGTTCGCGGCGCAGCTCGGTGTCGTCGAAGCCGTTCTCCTGCTCAGTCAGCATCTCCTCGACGCCGACGCGGACGCGCTCGATCTCCTCGTGGAGGCGTTCGCGGGCACGCTCGGCGGCGACCTCAGGCGGCTCGGGATGGGTCGTCCACGCGCCCATGCTACGGGCGCCGGTGGCCGGAATTTCCGGCTGGCTTAGGCTTCCAGCGCGACGAGGCGGTAGCGGCCGATCGGCCAGCTCGTCGCCGTCGAGAGCCGTCCCCACTCGACCAGCTCGCCGTTGAGGAAGACGCCGTTGAGGCTGCGGTCGTCGAGCACGCGCAGCGCGTCGGGCAGCTCGGAGACGATCAGGGCGTGGCGTCGCGAGACGCTGGGGTCGTCGAGGCGGATGTCGGCGTTGGCGCTGCGGCCGATCCGCGTCCAGCCCTGCTCGATCGGGAAGAGCCGGATCTCGCCGTCGTCTTCGCGGCAGGCGAGGTAGCGGCCCGAGCCCCGGCAGCATCTCCCGCGCCGTCGCGCAGCCAGTCGGGACGGGTGAGCGGCGGCGGGGATGTGCAGCTCGGCGGTGGTCCGGCCGTGGTCCTGCATCGGCTCGAAGATCGAGTCGCGTTGGTATTCGGTCCCGCCGCAGCGTGGGCACTCGGGGAGCTGATCGTTCTCCCGCAGCGAGAGCTGCGAGCCACAAGATGCGCAGAAATAGGTCCCAGTTCCCGGGGTTATGCCGGCGTCGAAGCTCTCGACGCTTGACCGGGGCTGACAGTGGTAGCGATGGGGTCCTCCTTCCCGGCGCCTCGTCGGGAATGCGATTCTAGCGCGGTTTGGGGCGCTGCATCGGGGTTTTCCCGCAGATGGCGCGCTTCAAACCGCGCGCCGGGCATAGAATCGCGCCGACCCATGGGCCCGGTCAGCGCAGAGGTCGAGATCGACGTGCCGCGCCAGCGCGCCTTCGAAGCGATCGCCGACCTCGCCCTGCGCCGGCCTTCACCGACCACTTCCTCACCGACTTCCACCTGACCCGGATCGAGTCCGACCGGCGTCGGCGCCGGGGCGCGCTTTCGCTTCGCCGTCTGGCCGCGCCAGGTCTGGATGGACACGACGATCGTCGAGGCCGACGGGCCGCACCGCCTGGTCGAGCACGGCCGCGGCGGCCGCAGCAACCGGATCCCCTCGACGACGCTCTGGGAGCTGACCGAGGGCCCGGCTCGCTGACCACGGTGCGGGTCTCCTACTGGACCGAGCCCGAAGGCGATCGATCGCGGCCTGGAGCTGCTCTCCGCCGCCTCGATCCCCTACGAACGGCGCTGGCGCGAGGCGCTGCGACCGGCTGCGCGAGCAGCTCGAGTCGGGGAAGCTCGCCGCCGAGCGGTCGCCGCTCGCCGGCGGCAACCCGCACGCGACCGGCATTCCCTGAGCCGTCTTTTATAGGCTCTCGCCGCCGATGCCCCGCCGACCGCCTCGTCCCCGCTCTGCTCGCCGCCCTCGCGCTGGCGACGCTCGCCATCTTCGTCTCGGCCTGCGGCTACTCCAGCGACTCCAAGGATGTGGTCGAGGGCGAGGTCGTCAAGCTCGGCGAACTCAAGTACCAGGTGATCTTCTCGCGCTTCCTCAACCCGAACGACAACGAGGACTCCGCCTACCTGGTCGGCCAGCCGCCGCTGGCGAAAGGGTCGAGCTACTTCGGCGTCTTCCTCGAAGTCCAGAACAAGAGCGAAGAGACGCAGAAGCTGGCCGAAACCTTCACGATCAAAGACGCCGACGAGCAGACCTTCGACGCGATCCCCTCCGAAAGCCTCTACGCCTTCCCGGTCGGCGGGAACTCGAATCTCAGGAACCGATCCCGGCTCCGGACTCGACCCCCCAGCAGGGCCCGATCGAGGGCTCCCTGGTCCTCTTCGTCGCTCCCCGCCGACGCCTCCGAGAACCGCCCCTTGACGCTCTACATCGACGGTCCCGAAGGACCGGCCGAAGTAACGCTCGACCTTTAGGGCGTTCAGAGCGGCTCAGAGCCGCAGAGAGACCTCGGAAGCTGCTGGGGCCGCCACTTCGCCGCCCGCGGCTTCGGCTTCGATCAAGAGGACGCCCGATCGCCAGCTTGGCCCCTTCGGCCGGGCGCGAAGGCGGCGAACCAGGCGTCCTTGCGCTGCTGGGGGTGTTCCGAGTTCTCTTCGCCGGGACGGGGGCCGAGCTCGGCGGTGCCGGTCTTGCCGGCGACCTGGGCCTCGGGGATCGCGCCGGCGTAGCCGGTGCCGCTCGGTGACCACGCCGACCATCAGTTCGGTCAGCTCGTCGGCGATCTTCTGCGACATCACCCGCACCGGCTTCATCTCCGGGCGCAGCTTCTTGTTGGCGACGATCGAGGTCGGCTCGCGGACGCCGTCGTTGCCGATCGTCTGGGCGACGCTCGCCATCTCCAGCGGGGTCGCCAGCACTTCGCCCTGGCCGATCGCGCTGACGCCGAGGTCGAGTTCGTCGCCGATTTCGGTCGGGATCGTCGATTCTTCCGGTTCGACTTCGGCGACGATCCGCGGCGCGTAGAGCGTCGGCGGCGAGTTGAAGCCGAAGCGTTCGGCCGTCGCGACCAGTTCGTCGTTGCCGATCTTCGGGCCCGAGTGGGGCGAAGTCGGCGTTGCAGGACTCGGCGAAGGCCTCGCGGAAGGTGCCGCCGCAGTACTCGCCGTTGGCGTTTTCGATGAAGCGGCCGCCGACGTTGACGCCGCTGATGATTTCGAATTCGTCGTCGAGCGAGACGACGCCCTTCTGCAGGGCGGCGGTGGTGGTGATCATCTTGAAGGTCGAGCCCGGGGGCTGGGGGGCCGAGAAGGCCTGGCCGGCGAGGGCGCGGACGTCGCCGTTGCGGGCGTCGAGAACGGCGATGCCGCCGAAGCGCCCGGCGAGGGCGGAGACGGCCGATTCCTGCAGGCTCGGGGTCGATCGTCGTCTTCACCGGGGCGCCCGGGCCGGGGTCGGACTTGGCGAGGGTGCGGGAGGAGCCGCCGGCGTCGTTGACCGCCAGCAGCGAGCCGCCCGGCTTGCCGGCGAGCCGAGCGTTGAAGGCCCGCTCGAGGCCGCTGACGCCGACCGGCGTCTCGGGCGAGAAGCCCTTGCGGGCGAGGGCTTCCGCCTCGTCTTCTTCGGCCGTGCCGACTTCGCCGGTGACGTCGATCGCCGCGCTGCCGAGCGGGTGCGCGCGGGCTTCGGCGGGCCCCTCGGCGAGCGGCGTACCGTCGGCGGCGAGGATCGGCGCCCGCGGCGCCAGTTCGACCTGGCTTTCCAGGTGCTCGCCCTGTGCAGGCCCGGGAAGACGAGGCTCGCGTCCCAGGCGATGCCGCCTTCGTCGAAGGGCAGCTCGAGGTCGCCTTCGACCGCGCCGAAGGCGACGGTGGTCGGCGGCATCGGCACCGGCACGACCGTCGCGTCGCCGTTCTCGAGGTCGGGTCCCGCGGCGAGCCGGCATCGAGCGAGCGCAGGGTCGCCGTCTGCTCGGCGTCGCGGTAGGCGAGGACGAAGTCGTTGAGTTCGATCGCGCGCTGCGAGGCCGGGTTCAGCTCCCGGTACATCGCGGCGAATTCGCCGCCCTGCCCAGGCCTCGGCGAAGCGCTTGGCCGCTTCCTTGTCGGGCGACCCGGGGGCGCCCGCGATCGCGCCGAGGACGAAGGCGACCGAGGGCGATCAGGGCGAGAGGGAGCGTGCGGGTGATGAGCCGGCGACGCCGCTCCACCTCGGGCGAGAGGTTGCTCATTTTTGTGAAAGGTAGTGGAGGGATCGGGGCCCCCTCATGCTTCCATTTGATCGATGACTGTTCTCGACTGGGCGATCGTCGCCTTCACCTTGGCCCTGGGCTTGTGGGGATACCGGCAGGGGCTGATCGTCGGCGACGCTGACGCTGATCGGGTTCGCGGTGGGGGCGTTCGCCGGGAGCCGGATCGGGCCGTTGGTGCTGAACCAGGGGGCGGAGTCGCCCTATGCGCCGCTGTGCGCGGCGCTCGGCGCGCTGGTGGCGGGGGCGCTGGTGGCGGTGACCCTGGAGAGCTTGGCGCTGGGGTTGCGCTCGCGATTGATCCGGGACGGCGGCGTGCTGCACCTGGCCGACGGCGCCGGCGGCGCCGCGCTGGTCGCCTCGGTGGCGCTGGGCCTCGTCTGGGTCTTCGGCGCCGTCGCGCTGCACGCGCCGGGGACCGCGCAGCTGCGGGCCGACGTGCAGCGCTCGCTGATCCTGCGCAGCCTCAACGACGTGCTGCCGCCCTCGGGCCCGATCCTGCACGCGCTCAACCGGGTCGACCCGGCGCCCTCGATCGTCGGCCCGGCCGCCCCTGTCGGCGCGCCCGATCCGCAGGTCGTCAGCGACCCGGACGTGGTCGCGCGCCGGCGCCTCGGTCGTGCGCGTGCTGGGCACCGCCTGCGGGCTCGGCGTCGAGGGCTCGGGCTGGGTCGGCGCGCCCGGGCTCGTCGTCACCAACGCCCACGTCGTCGCCGGCGAGGACGACACCACGGTGACGACCCAGAACGGGGCGTCGCTTGCCGCCGACGCCGGTGCACTACGACCCCGAAAACGACCTCGCCCTGCTGCGGGTCGGCGCCGAGCTTCCGGCCCTGCCGATCGCGCCGGACCCGCAGCCCGGGACCGCGGCGCGCGGTGCTCGGCTACCCCGAGAACGGCCCCTACGCCTCCGCGCCCGCCCGCCTCGGCGAGACCCAGGACACGATCAGCGAGGACTCCTACGGCCGCGGCCCGATCCACCGGCCGATCGCCTCCCTGCGCGGCGACGTCCGCAGCGGCAACTCCGGCGGCCCCCTGGTCGACGACCGCGGCCGCGTCCTCGGCACCGTCTTCGCCGCCACCACCGACCGGCCCCCCCGGCGGCTTCGCCGTTCCCGACTCCGTGGTCGAAGAAGCGCTGCGCCACGCCGAGCACCTCGGCCGACACCGGCCCCTGCACCGGCTGAGAGCCCGTCACTTACGTTCAGTAAGCTCCCTCCCCTACGTGGAGGCCGGGTCCCAGACCCAAGATCAGGCCGGCAACGGCGTCTGTCCGCACTTCCACGCGGCGATCGAGCTGATCGGCAAGCGCTGGACCGGCGCCATCCTCTCCGCCCTGACCGAGGGGCCGCAGCGCTTCGCCGAGCTGGTCCGGGCGGTCCCGGGCCTCTCCGACCGCCTGCTCTCCCAGCGCCTGCGCGAGCTCGAGGAGGAGGGCCTGGTCGAGCGCGAGGTCGAGGCCGGGCACTCCCGTGCGCGTCACCTACTCGCTGACCGAGAAGGGCGCCGACCTGCGCCCGGCGATCGCTGAGCTGAAGCAGTGGGCGAGACGCTGGAACCGGACCGCGTAGCGACCGCGGGGCCGGACCTTCCCGGCCCCTTCGCAGTCGGTCGCTACGCCCGCAAGCTGCAGGAGGAGATGCGGCGGCGGGCGCGGGTGCTGCTGGTCGGCGAGGTGACCGGCGTCGGCCGCAGCAAGGTGCAGGCCTACTTCGAGCTGCGCGACGGCGAGGGCGCGGTGCCCTGCGCGATCTGGCTCGACGACCTGGAGAAGGCGGGCCTGCCCGAGGGGGCGCTGCGCGACGGCGCCGAAGTCGTGATCGCCGGCGGGCCCGACTACTACCCCGGCGGCGGCCAGGCCTCGCCGAGCTTCTCCTTCCGCGCCACCCACGTGCGGCTCGCCGGCGAGGGGGACCTGCTCGCCCGGCTCGAGGCGCTGCGCAAGCAGCTCGGGGCGGAGGGGCTGTTCGAGCTGCAGAAGCAGCTGGCGCGGCCGCTGCTGCCGAAGACGATCGGGGTCGTCACGGCCGAGTCCGGCGCCGCCCGCCGCGACCTGCTCGCCGGGCTGGAGCGGCGGGGCTGGCGGGGGACGGTGGTCTGGGCCTTCGCGCCGGTGCAGGACCGCCACGCGGCGCCGGCGATCGCGGCGGCGATCCAGGACCTGGCCGCGCAGCCGCAGGTCGAGGCGATCGTCGTCACCCGCGGCGGCGGCAGCCTCGCCGACCTCTGGGCCTTCTGCGACGAGACGCTCTGCCGCACCGTGGCGATGCTGCGGGTGCCGGTGATCAGCGCCGTCGGCCACGAGCGCGACTCGACCCTGATCGACGACGTCGCCGCGGTCCCCTGCTCGACCCCGACCCACGCTGCCGAGGCGGCGGTGCCGCTCGATTGCCTGGCCGCGCGGGACTCGCTCGGCCGCAGCGCGGCGTCGCTGCGCCGGGTTGCCGACGGCGCGGTGCGGGCGCGCACGCGCCACCTCGTCGCCCTCGCCCGCGGCCCGGCCCGGGCGCTGCGGCGCGAGCGGCTGGCGCTGAACCAGAAGACGCGCGAGATCCGCGCCGCCTCCGAGCGCGGCATCGCCGAGCGGCTCGGCTTCCAGCGCCGGCTGGCCACGGTCGTGCTGGAGCGAGCCCGGCAGCGCGCCGCCGGGCCGGACATGGAGCGGCGCCGCAGCCTGCTGCACCGGGCCGAGGTGGCGCTGCGCGCGCACGAGCCCGAGCGCACGCTGGAGCGCGGCTATGCCCTGGTCGAGGGCGAGCAGGGCGAGCCGGTGACGAGCCGGGACGCCGCCGTCGCCGCCGGGCGCGTCAAACTGCGCTTCTCCGACGGTCAGGTCGGAGCCCGAATCGAGGAGGGGGATTGAGCGAGGGACCCGAGAGCTACGAGGCCGCGGTCGAGCGGCTGGAGCAGATCATCGACCGGCTCGACTCCGGCCAGGCCGGCCTGCGCGAGACCCTCGACCTCTGCCGCGAGGGCCGCGAGCTGGTCACCTACTGCACGGCCGAGCTGGACGCTGTCGGTGAGGGCTTGAAGGAGCTGAGGCTCGACGAGCTGGCCACAAGACTCTCCGAGGCTGTCTGACGTCTCAGCGTCCTCGGGGCCGAACAGGTCCTGCCCGAGGGCCGGGCAGCCGCGGCAGAGGTCCCAGTCTGCGCTCGTCGGGTTCGGCGGGCGGGAAGTCGCCCGCTTCGATGCGCTCGATCGCGGCGGCGAGGCGTGCGCGACCCGCGTCCATGCTCGGCCGGGTCGCAGCGTTGTGATGCACCGGCTCGTCGGGTCGCTCGAGGAAGACGTAGGCGACCTCGACCTCTGAGGCGCCGCGCGCCTCCGCCACGGCGAGGGCGTAGATGTCGCGCTGGGTCTCGTAGCGCGCCGCGCGGTCCGCAGGGTCCGCCCCGCCGAGGCGGTCGGTCTTGTAGTCGACGACCAGGGGAGGGGACCCCTCGCGGTCGACCAGGAGGTCGATCGAGCCGCGCAGGATCGTGCCGCCGACCGAGAGCAGCAGGGGGACCTCGGCGCGGACGGCGTCGGCGGTCGCGAACCCGCTCGGCGAGCAGGCCCGAGCCGAGCCAGCCGCGCAGCGGGGCGAGCAGGTCGTCCGCCCGACCGGCGCCGAGCCCCGCCGCGGCGGCATGGCGTTCCACCAGCTCCGCCGCCGGCTCCCGCCACCCGTTGGCCTGGCTCCACTCGAGCAGGGAATGCACCGCGGCCCCCCTGGCGGCCCCCGCCTCGCGGTCCCCCTCCCCAACCGGCGCGGTCGTCATTTCGTCCGCTGTGCGGTCGAAATGGCGACCGCCCGAGCCGAGGCCGAGGACGCGCTCCATGTAGAAGCGGTAGGGGCATTCCTCGAAGGCGGCGATCGCCGAGTAGGAGAGGGGGCGTTGCGGGACCGCGGGCGGGTGGCGCTCCAGAAGCGGGGCCGGTCCGCCTCGGCGCTCGGCCCTGCGTCGCGCCTCGCGTCCGCGGCGGCTGCAGCTCGGCGGCCCGCTCCGCGGCGGGGAGGTTGACGCGGACCGCCAGCTCGGACGGCTCGATGCTCGCTTCGAGGCCGGGCCGCGGCTGCGGCGGCGGGATCGTCGGCGTCGAATCGCTCTCGCGGTCGATCTCCAGGCCGCTGACGATCCGCTCGATCACCGGCGTTCCCGGCTTCGTCTCGCCGTTTGCCTGCGGCTTGACCAGGCCGCTGAGGATCAGGCGCTCGCGGGCGCGGGTGGCGGCGACGTGGAAGAGGCGCAGCCCCTCCTCGGCGTCGCGCTGCTTGGCCTCCTCGCAGAGGTCGGCGTAGGAGTAGAGGTTGATCGAGGCGGCGCCGAGCCGCCGCAGCTGCATGCCGACGCGGGGCTGCTCTTCGCGGCCGACCGTCAGCAGCGGCTGGCGCGAGCCGGCGAGCAGGCTGCGGGCCAGGTCCGGCACGGCGACGACGCCGAACTCCAGCCCCTTGGCGTTGTGCACGGTCATGATCCGCACGCCGTCGTGTCCCTCGACCGTGGTCGCGGCCTGGGCCTCGGCGTCGCCCTCGGCTCGCCAGGCGAGGAAGTCGAGCAGGCCACGCAGGTCGCGCCCCTCGCGCGACTCGAACTCTTCGGCCAGCCGCATCAGCTTGCGCACGTTGGCGAAGCGGGCCTCGCCCGATGGGCGCATCAGGACCGCCAGGTCGTAGCCGGTCTCGGTGACCGCCGCCTCGATCAGTCCCGCCAGCGAGAGGCGCGGGCTGCGATTGCGCAGGCCCTCGAGGCGGGTGGCGAAACGACGCAGAAGGTCGAGCTCCGCCTCGGGGATCCGCTCCAGTCGCTCGGGCTCGGTCAGCTCGGCCTCGCCCCCCGCGACCGCCCGCTCGATCGCCGGCCAGACGTGGCGTCGCTTGCCCGCCGCGGCGCGCAGCAGCCAGAGCGTGTCCGGGGCGAGGCCGCAGGCGGGCGAGGCGAGGGCGCCGAAGAGCGCCTCGTCGTCGAGCGGGTTGGCGATCGTGGCGAGCAGGGCGCAGACGTCGGCGACCTGCTGCTGGGACCAGTAACCGCGTCCCCCGACCACGTAGGGACGCAGCCCGGCCCGCTCCAGCGAGTCCTCGTAGGCGTCGAGGTGGGTGAAGGCGCGCAGCAGCACGACCATCTCGCCGCGCTCGACTCCCTCGTCCGCGAGCGCCCGCAGCCGCGCGGCGACGAAGCGCGCCTCGGCCAGGCAGTTGGGTGGGGTGCGATCGTCGACCGCCGGGGCGAGATCGATCCCCTCCTCGTCCCAGCCGTCGCGCGCCGTCAGCAGCAGCTCAACGGCCGGGCCGGCGCCGGTGAGACCCTCAGCCGGCAGCGCTCCTAGCCGCAGCGGGTGATAGCCCTCCCCGAAGAGGACGGAGCCGATCGCGTTGACCGCGCCGATCACCTCCGGGCGCGAGCGAAAGTTGCCGCTCAGCTCCATCACCTGGCCACGCGGCTGCTCCTCGAGCAGCCGCCGCTGCTGGCGAAAGACCTCGAGGTCGGCGTGACGGAAGCCGTAGATCGATTGCAGCTCGTCGCCGACCGCGATCAGCTCGCTCGCCGGCCCGTGCAGCGCCTCGATCAGCCGCAGCTGCAGCCGGTTGGTGTCCTGGAACTCGTCGACCATCAGGTGGCTAAAGCGGGAGCGGTAGGACTCGCCGATCTCGGCCCGCTCCAGCAGGCCCGCGGCGAGGATCTGCAGATCCTCGAAGTCGATCCCGGCGCGGCGCTCCTTGGCCGTGGCGAACTCGTCCGAGAAGATCTCGAGCAGGCGGGCGATCTGGCGGTAGGCGACGCCGCCCTCGCCCGCCTCGGCGGTGCGGGCGATCGCCGCCTCGAGCGCCTCGTTGTAGGCGGTGACGCTCTTGGCCTTGCTGCCCAGGCGCAGGGCGCAGAGTCGGTCGAGGCTTGGCGGCACGCTGTCGGCCAGCTGCTCGCCCGCCCGCCGCAGTTGCTCGGCGCGGCTGTCCTCGGGCTTCAGCTCGGCGAGCGCGTCCTCGGCGGCCGCCGCTGCGGCGCGCAGCGCTGCGTCGACGTCGGCCAGTGGCGGCTCCGGCAGCGCCGGCTCGGCGATGCCGCGGCTGCGCAGCTCAGCGTGGACGCCGGCGACGATCGTCCGCAGGCCGTCGATCTCGAAGGCGGCGACCAGCTCGTCCCCCTCGTTCTCGCTCTCGCCGAGGAACGTCTCCAGGGCGGCGTCAAAGGCCTCGCGCGCGGCCCGCTCCGCCTCGGGGGCGTCGAGGACGCGGAAGCCCGGCTCGATCCCGGCCGCCACCGGATGACCGCCGAGCAGGCGGTTGCAGAAGCCGTGGATGGTGGTGATCCAGGCAGAGCCGATCTGGCTCAGCAGCTCCCCGGCTCGCTCCGACCCCGCGGCTGCGCGCCGGCTCAGCTCCGTGCGGATGCGCTGGCGTAGCTCCGCCGCCGCCTTGTCGGTGAAGGTGAAGGCGAGCACGGCGTCCGGAGAGACCCGCTCGTCGCAGACGAGGCGGCAGTAGCGGTCAACCATCACCCCGGTCTTGCCCGTACCGGCGCCAGCCTCGAGCAGCACGTCGCCGCCGGAAGCTGCAATCGCCGCCTCCTGCTCGGGGGTCGGCTTGCGCTCGGCCCGCGCCGAGCTGGTGCTTTCCAGGGTCGCGCTCAATGTTCCTCCAGCTCGAATTCCTCGTCGCTGACCGGGGCGCGGTCGCGGCGGCAGATCGGCGCGAACTGGCAGAAGGTGGGGCAGACGTCGTGTCCGCGCAGCCCTGCGCGCGGCCCGGGATCGCGGCGGATCTCGCCGCGGCGCATGCGGGCGACGATCGCACCGGCCCGTTCCCTCGCCTCCTGCAAGCAGCTCCTCGAACCCCTCGCTCGTCGACCACGTCGCGGTCGTAAAGCCGGTAGCCGGCAAGCTCCTCGGCGGCGCTGTCGAGCACGGCGCCGCGGGGGCGGCGCGTCGAGCTGGCCCGCAGCGGGTGGTAGAGGCCGCCGATGACCGGCGCCTCCCAGAGCTCGGCGACGGCAAGCAGGTAGAGCTGCAGCTGCAGCTTCGCCCGCTCCTCCAGCTTCTCGCGCGGGGTGACCCGGCCGGAGAGCTTGTAGTCGAGGACGAGAGCGCTGCCGTCCGGCCCGCGGTCCACCCGGTCGATCGCACCGTGCAGCCCCCAGCCGTCGATCTCGAGCACCGGCCGGTCGCTGCCCTCCTGCTCGCCGAAGCTCGCCTCCAGCAGCCAGGGCTCGAAGCCGCCGGTCTCGCGCTCGGCCTCCTCGGCGAGGAAGCGGACGAGCAGGCTCTCGACCCGGCGCGCCATCGCCCGCTCCGCGGGGTGGGAGCCGAGCTCGCGCTCGGCGCAGATCTCGGCGACCAGCTCGCGTCCCCGCGCGGTCCACAGCGGCAGCGAAGCGGCCCGGGGGAGGGGGTCGCCGCCGGGGCGCTCGGCGTAGAGGCGCTCCAGCGCCTCGTGCATCAGGCCACCCTGGACCAGCGGGTCCGGCACCGGGTCGAGTGGCTGCGGGTCCAGCTCGTGGCCGGCGAACCAGCGGTAGGAGCAGAGGTCGAACTCCTCCAGCGTCGTGCCGCCGTAGGCGCCCACCGCGGCAAGCGACTTGAGCGCCGCTGGGTTGGTCAGGGGCCCAGGCGCCCGCGAGGCGCGCTCGGCGGCCCGGGCGGTCTCGATCCGGCTGCAGACCTCGCCCGCGACCGCGCCGCTCGCACCGGCCTCAGCGCTCAGCGCTGGCGGCATCCGCGCCGCGTCCCTGCGCGGCGATCGCCCGCGCCAGCTCGTCCGCCGAGGGAGCCTCGGCCAGCGAGGCGACGACCCGGGTCAGGTCGCGCGTCTTGGCGATCGCCCGCTCGACGGCGTCGGGCTCGGCCTCGCCCGGTCCCTCGAGCAGCCCGAGCAGCTCGTCGAGCAGCGGCGAGCGTGCCTCGGCGGCGCCGTTCTCGTCGCAGTCGCGATAGGAGAGGAAGAGGCGCCGGCGGGCGAGCGAGATGCAGGTGTAGAAGAGGTAGCGCTCCTCGGCCTCGCTGTCGCGGCGCGGCTCGAGGCCGAGCGCCTGCCGTTGGCCCTCGGAGAGGAACGGGTCGCCGCCGCGGTCGCGGCGCGGGAACTCGCCATCCTGAAGGGAGGCGACGAAGACGTGGTCGAAGCGGCTGGCGCGCAGTCGGTAGGGATCGGCGATGCGCACCCGTCCCGCCACCGGCCCGCTCCAGACCCGGAAATCGAGGGCGCGGATCGCCGCGGCGAGATGCTCGGGCGAAGGCGCGAGCTCGCCCAGCTCCGCCAGCTCGGCGCAGGCTTCGGCGATCGCCGAGGCGGCTCGCAGCTCGGCGCCCTCTCCCGGGCCGGGGAGAGCCCCCTCGCCACCGTCCCGCAGCGGTCGGGACGCCATCGTCGTCGCCAGCCTGCCGACCGCGGCCGCGAGCGCGGCCCCCGATTCCCCGCCGGCCTCGACGACGCGAGCAAGATCCTGCGGCGAGCTCGCGACCCTCCTCCCGCCAGAGCTCGATCGCCGCCTCCGCGGCCTGCACCCGGCCCCGGCGCATCGCCCGCTCGAACCAGTCGACGGTCGCTGGCCTGACTCCGGACGGGCCACGGAGGAAGCGCAGCAGGTCGGCGGCGCGGCGGCTGCCGAAGCACGGCCTCCAGCAGCGCCAGCAGCGTTCCGCCGACCGTGGTGCCGGCGACCGGCAGCTCCGCCTCCAGCGCCGGCGGCGATGCCGTAGGAGCGCAGCACCGAGGAGAGCAGCGGTCCGCGCCGCCGCGGGTCGCGGGTGACGACGACGATCTCGGCTGGGTCGGCGCCGGCCGCGATCAGCTTTGCGACCTCGATTCCGATCGCCTCGGCCTCTCCCCGCGCGCCGGCCGAGCGCAGCACGGCGAGGCTGTTGTCCACGGCGACCGGCTCGGCGTCGATCGCGCCGAGCTGCCGCTCCAGATGGAAGAGCAGGGCGCTGGGCGTGTTGCCGGCGTCCGCTTCGGTCAAGGTCTCTTCGGCGACGTCGATGCGCTCGCGCAGCTTGTCCAGCAGGTCGGCGCGGGCGGCAAGCGCCGGGCGGCCGGACTCATATGTGAGCGCGACCGTCACCTCGGCCAGTGGCGCCAGGCGCTTCGATCAGCTCGAGTTGGTTGCCGGTGAGGTCGTCGAGACCGTAGAGGAAGAGCGGTCGTCCGTTCCAGAAGTCGCCGCCCGCCCGCAGCGCGGAGATCGCCTCGCGGGCGATCTGGTGCGAGTCGACCCGCTCCAGCCGTTCGCCGTACGTCGGCGTAGGCGGCAGCCAGCGTCGCCAGGTCGCCGAGGTAGGCGGAGCTCTCCAGCGTCTCGGCGCCGTGGCCGAGCTGCGCCGGGTCCAGTCCGCCCGCCTGCAACTCCCCGAGCAGCCGCTCGAAGGCGAGCGCGAAGCCGGGCCGGCGGGCCGAGTGCCGCAGCGGTCCCAGGCGCTCGCGCCGCTCGGCGATGGCGAGGGTGACGGCCCGCAGCCGCTGGGCCGGCGCGAGCTCCGCGCCGGGCGGCGATCCGGCGGCGTGAAGGACCTCGCGGAAGAGGCCGCCGAAGGTCGTCACCGTGCCGCCGAGCGCCGCACGCGCGGCGCAGACCTCGCGCTCGAACTCGAAGACGTCGTCGATGTTGGGCACGACGAGCAGCTGGATCGCGCTCCAGGCAGGCACCGAAATGGCGCAAGATCAGCCCTCTGCGGCCCGAGTTCAGCGGTCCATGGATCAGCTTCAGCGGCACTCCCTCACCTTATGTCCGCTCCCGGCGCGTACCCACCGCAAACTGCGGCATCCGAGCACCGCTTTGGCGTCTACCGCCCCCTCTAAATTCCCCTCCAGATGGCACTCTGCTTCGTAGACCCAGCCGACGCGGTCCGCGCGATCTCCGACTCGGTCGGCCGCGAGGCCCGCCGCCAACTGCTCGGCGAGGCGGTGCGCGCCTGGGTCGACGAGATCCCCGACCAGGAGCTCGAGACCCACTACGCCAAGGCCCTCTCCGAGCTTGACGAGCACGACCTCTCGATGCTCGCCGCCTGGCACGGCTCGCTCGAGGTCGGCCACCCGGTCCCCAACCGCGACTTCCTCATGGGTGCCTTCGGCTCCCTCGGCGAGAACCGCCGCGAGGCGATGAAGCTCGCCGCCGGCTTCCGCGGCGAGGAGGCGGTCGACGCCGGAGTCACCGAGGAGGACGCCCTCGAGCTCGTCCTCGGCCTGCTCTCGCCCGCCGCGCCAGATGGAGCTCGCCCTCGAGGCCGTAGAGCTCTACATCTGGGACCGCGCCGGCTCGGACAACTAGGGGATAGGGAGCGCTGCGTCTCACGTTTCCGCGTCCGCCGGCGTTGAATGCACGTGGATCGCGAAGACGTCTTCTTCATCTCGGCTGGGGATTCATGCGCGGCCTGGCTCTATCCCGCCACGGCCGACGCCGGAGCGGTACCGATCGTCGTCATGGCCCACGGCCTCTCGGGCACCCGCCGCGACCGGCTGGGCCCGTTTGCCGAGCGCTTTGCTGCTGCGGGCTTCGCGGCGCTCGTCTTCGACCACCGGGGCTTCGGCGACAGCGGCGGCGAGCCGGACCTCTTTAACCCGGCCGTCAGCTCGAGGATTGGCGGGCGGCGATCGCCTTCGCGCGCTCGCTGCCCGGCGATCGATGCGAGCCGCGTCGTCGACCTTCGGCTCCTCGATGGGAGGCGGCAACGCGCTCGCGGCTGCCGCGGAAGACCCGGGCGTCGCAGCGGCGATCAGCCAGGTCCCCTTCCTCGACATCGTGCGGCAGGCGCACCGCGCCTCGCCGCGCGTCACCGCCCGGATGCTCGCGGCGGCTGTCCGCGGAGAGCACCTGCCGGCGATCGGCCAGCCGAACGAGCCGGCCTTCATCAACGCTCCGGGCGGGGAGGAGGGGTGGAGGCATGTCGTCGCGACCGGCGAGGACTCGCGCTGGCGCAACCGCGTCTCCTCGCGCTGGCTGCTCGGCCGGCCATACCGCCCGGTCCGTCACGCGCGCAGGCTGCACTGCCCCTGGCTGGTCTGCGTCGGCGAGGCCGACCGCGTCGCCAAGCCCGGCCCGGCGATCTCCGCCGCCCGCCGCGCTCCGCTAGGCGAGCTGCGCACCTACCCGGGCGTCGACCACTTCGACATCTACGACGGCCCCGCAGCACGAGGCCCTCGTCGCCGACCAGCTCGACTTCCTGCGCCGCCACCTGCGGCTAGGCGAGGCGCGGCGCGAATCTCGGGGATCGCCTGCTCGTTGTCCTGGAAGTGGACGGCGTGCAGGCCGGCCTTGCGGGCGCCTTCGACGTTGACCAGGACGTCATCGACGAAGAGGCAGTCCCCGGCCTCGCGGCCGATCCGCTCCAGGGTCAGCTCGTAGATCCGCGATTCGGGCTTGCGGCAGCCGACGAAGCCCGAGTCGACCACGGTCTCGAAGATCTCGTCGACCGGCAGCATCGAGCGCCAGAGCGGCTCCCACTCGCGCACGTTGTTGGTCAGCATCGCCATCTGGAAGCCCTCGGCCTTGAGCGCGCGCATCAGCTCGATCATCGGCGGGTTCGGCTCCAGCGCCTCGAAGTAGATCTCTTTGAAGCGGTGCATCTGCGGGCGGTGGCCGAGCAGCGGCTCGAGGTGGTCGGTGAGGGTCGCGAGGAATTCGACCTCGCTGATCTCGCCGCGCTCCATCTCGAACAGTGGGTTCTCGCCGTTCGCCTCGGTCGCTGCCTGCATCCCCTTGCCGAGGGTCTCGGTGGTGATCCCGGTCTGGTCCTGGAAGGCCATGAACGACTGCACCAGCGGCGTCGTCAGCACGCCGCCGAAGTCGCAGACGACCGCCTCGATCCTGCCGTTCTCAGCCATCGGCGCGCAGCACCTCGTAGTGGCCGAGGCCCTCGCGCCCCTCGAGCGCCCAGCGGAAGAAGGCGATCTCGCCGTGCAGGCCCGGGTGCTGAACCGAGGCGGCGCTGATCAGCGTGCCGGCGCCGCGCAGCGGCTGCCCGTCCTCGTCGTCGAGCCAGAGCTCCAGCGTCGCCCGCCGCTGCACGCCGTCGGGGCCGTACTCGGTCGAGAGCAGCGCCTCGGAGACCTCGACCGGCGCGCCGTCGGCGCCGCACAGCACCGCCGCGACCTCCTCCTCGCCGTGCCCCTCGGCGCCCGGCGGCCGCACCGCGCTCAGCGCCAACAGGCCGCCGTCGGCGAAGACGACGCCGATCGAACGCCGCTGGATCTGGCCGGGCTCGCTCATCGGCCGGGAAGCCATATTGGCCGGTCCAGCGCCAGGCCCGGCTACCATTGGCCGATGCCAGAGAACGAGACTGCCGCGCTGACCGAAGACGACGTGCTCGAGGCCCTCGAGGAGGTAATCGACCCCGAGCTGGGGCTTGACTTCGTCTCCCTCGGCCTCGTCTACGACGTCGACATCGAGGGCGAAGAGGTCTTCGTCACCTTCACCCTCACCACCCCCGCCTGCCCGATCGGCCCCCAGGTCTCCGAGCAGATGAAGGAGTTCGTCGGCGACCTCCCCGGCGTCACCGCCGTCCACCCCAAGATGATCTTCGACCCCCCCTGGAGCCCCGAGATGATGACCGAGGACGCCAAGTTCGCACTTGGCTTCTAGAGTCGGCGATCTACATTGCTCACTGCGCCGCTTCCTGGCCTTCGAGGCTGGAGGATTCTTCTTCCTCGCTGTTTTGAAGTTCCTTGCAGCTGGTAGAGGTCGTGTTGTTTTCGTCTTCGAGCTCGGTCACCGATTTCCCCGCGTCGACCACGGCGACGATCTGCTCTTCGCTGTTGCACGGTGGTTCTTCTTCGAGCTTCCGGCGAGCTGTTTCTTCCCCCGCTAGGCCTTTGTCGAATTCCAGCTGCTCTTCGAATTCGGTGCCCGCGATCGTCACCAGGACGTAGAACGGTTCGGCGTCGACTGGCGATTCGTTTCTGACAACGACTTCGCTTCCGGTCACGTCGACCACGACCAGTTCCGGCAGTTCTTCTTCCGGGGCTTCGGTGCCGCCGCCCTTGACGTGTTCGGAGCGATCGCGCTGCTTGTGGCCGCCGCCCTGTTTGTGGCCTTTTCCTTCGTTGTGTTTTTTGCCTTTGCCGCCGCCCGAGCTGTTCTGTTCTTTCTTATGGTGTTTCCCGCCGCCTTTTTTCGAGTGATGGTCGCCGTGTTCGGCGCTGTCGCTGCGATGTTCCTTGATCGCGTGCGAGGCCGCCAGGCCACCGCTGAGCAGCAGGCCGGCGGCGACGGCGCTCAGCGTCGCCACCGCCAGCAGCCGCCGGACGAGCCGGCGATGTCCGCGCTTCGCTGCCGCGGCGAGCTCAGCCGGGTCGACCTGCAGCTCCGCGTTGGCTCGGCGCAGCGCCTCGGCGAGCCGTTCGACCTCGTTCACCAGGCGGTCCCGCTGGGGGCGGCTCCGCCGGGCGGCACAGCACCGCCAACGATGCTGGCGGCGCCGCGGGCGACGTCGAAGGCGACGGTTGTGGGCTCGCTGCCGGTGATCGTTGCCACGGTCTGGGTATCGAGGCCTTCGAGCAGGTGCAGGACCAGAGCCGCGCGTTCGGCGACCGGCATCGTCAGCAGTTTGGAGAGGAGATCCTCGATGTTGTTCGCCTGTTCCGGCTGAGTGGGCGCTACCGGCGTTGCCTGAGCCGGCGGCGCCAGCTCGACCATGCGTTCACGGACCGCGTTGCTCGGGCTGACGGCGGTAACCCCGCTGTCCTGTGGCCAGTGCATGTAGGTCTCGGCGAGGGCGCGTTCGGCCAGGTCCCTGCCCGCCATCGGATCGCCGGCGAGCCAGGTTCCGGTCCGGACCAGTTGCTCGGCTTCGGGCCCCAGCACGGCCTGGAAGTCCAGATCCCGCTCCCGCAGCTTCGCCGAGAAGCCGGTTGGCCCGATTTGGAACTCGGTGAGTGCTGGCATCATCATGCCGACGAAGAACATGCCGGAGCCGACGACGATGAGCGGCAGGGAGACGGCCTGTCCGGTCAGGGCGATGCCGATGGCGACCATCGCCAGGGCGACGGCAGGCAGGACCACCGTTCTCGCTTCGAAGAAGATGGTTGCGTAAGTTACAACAACGATTCAAATTTCTGAATCAATCAGCGATAGTCGTACGCGATCTTGGCGTACGCCGAGCGCGCGGCGGGGGTGTCGCTGACGACGTTCACACCCCCGCTGGCGCTCGGCGCAGGCGTAGTAGATAATAAAAACCTGATTATATGTTTTTAGTGATGGTGAAGCTTGCCCTGGGTCAGCCGGGGAGGCGCGGGTTGTCTGTGTCGATCTCCTCGGCCGTTGCGTCGTAGTCGTAGGTGCGTTTCGCCGGCTTCCGGCCGCCCATGCCCGTCGCCCCGACGATGACGAAGCGGCGGGCGAAGTAGCCGCGCATGACTCTCCTGACGATCGCCCGGGTGGGTGGGATCAGGAAGATGACGCCGACGATGTCGGTGACGAAGCCCGGGGTGAGCAGGAGGGTGCCGCCGATCGCGATCAGCAGGCCGTCGGCGACCTCGCGGCCGGGGAAGCGGCGCTCCTCGAGGGCGGCGTTGAAGCGGCGCCAGGCGCCGCGGCCCTGGTGGCGCAGCAGCAGCGAGCCGAGCAGGGCGTCGGCGAGCAGCAGGGCGATCGTCGGCCAGACGCCGATCAGAGAGCCGATTTCGATGATCACCCAGAGCTCGACGATCGGCACGACGATGAAGAGGGCGACGAGGATGGCCATGGAGGGAGCCTAGCCAGGCGCCGCGCCCGGCCCGGATTCAGGCGCGAACGGCCGCGGCCGCCGCCTCCTCGAGCTCCTCGAGCGAGCGGTTGAGGCCGGCGGCGAAGTCTTCGACGTCCTCCATCGAGTCGTAGTCGGCGAGCAGGCCGAAGCCGACGCGGCCGTTGTAGCTCATGATCGCCACCGCGAGGGCGTGGTTCTGGGGCAGGAAGGCGACCGGGAAGACCTCCTCCAGCTCGCGGCCGAGCACGTAGAGGGGGAGCTGGGGCCCCGGCACGTTGGTCACGATCAGGTTGAAGAGCCGGGTCGAGAAGTTGATCCGCGAGGCCTGCGCCAGCAGGGTCGGCGGGGCGAAGTCGTTGAAGCGCGAGATCACTTCGGCGCCGAGCGCCTGCTTGGAGCGCTTGACGCCCTCCATCTCCTCGCTCACCACCCGCAGCCGCCGCACCGGGTCCTCGACGTAGACCGGCAGCGGCCCGCGCATCGCCGCGATCCGGTTGCCGAGGTCGCCGTGCTCGTCCTCGGTGCGGATCGAGACCGGCACCAGCGCCCGCAGCTCGAGACCCTCGGTGCGGATGCCGCGCCCGTGCAGCCACTCGCGCAGCGCCCCGGTCACGACCGCGAGGACGACGTCGTTGACGGTGCCGCCCAGGCTGTCCTTGATCCGCTTGAAGGTCGCCAGCTCCGAGCGCGCCCAGGTGAAGCGCCGGTGCGGGCCGATCTTCTGGTTCAGCGGCACGTCGGGGGCCGGGTTGGCGAAGGCGCCGAGCACCTCGCCCACGCCCTCGAGCGCCTCGCCCACCCGCCGCGCCGCCGTCTCCGGATGCCGCGCCGCCTCGACCGCGCGCTCGACCAGCTTCACCGGCGCCGCCGCCGCGTCGACCGCGCCGCGCGCGACCAGCTCGGCGGTGCTCGGCTCGCGGCTGCGGCACCCAGCCGTCCTCGCTCGAGGCCGGCTCGGGCACCGGCTCGAGGTCGAAGAGGACGGTGCCGATGTCGACCCCGGAGATGCCGTCGACCATCGCGTGGTGGGTCTTGGTCAGCAGGGCGAAGCGGTCGCGCTCCAGCCCCTGCACCAGCCACAGCTCCCAGAGCGGCTTGGAGCGGTCGAGCTGCTGCGAGAAGACCCGCCCGCAGAGCCGCTTCAGCTGCTGTTCGCCGCCCGGCTCGGGCAGTGCGCTGTGGCGGATGTGGTAGGTGAGGTTGAAGTTGACGTCGTCGGCCCAGAGCGGCCGGCCGGCCTCCAGCGGCGGCACGACGAGGCGCTGGCGGAAGCGCGGCACCTGGTTGAGGCGGCTGCGCACGTGCTCGACCAGGTCGACGTATTTGGGCGGCGGCCCCTCGAAGATCAGGATCCCGCCCACGTGCATGTGGCTGGCCGAGGTCTCGTTGGTGAGGAACGAGGCGTCGACCGCGGTCAGCCGGTCAAGGTGGCGTCCTTGCGTTGCCATCGCTCAAGGCTAGCTACCCTGCTGCTGTGACCTCCCTTGCCACCGCGGCCCCGAAACGGGTCTTGCTCGCGGCCCCGCGCGGCTACTGCGCCGGCGTCGACCGCGCCGTGCAGACGGTCGAGCGCGCGCTCGAGCTCTACGGCGCCCCGGTCTACGTGCGCAAGGAGATCGTCCACAACAAGCACGTGGTCGAGGAGCTGGCCGAGCGCGGCGCGATCTTCGTCGAGCAGGAGACCGAGGTGCCGGAGGGCGAGATGGTCGTCTTCTCCGCCCACGGAGTCGCCCCGGCGGTCCACGACAACGCCGCGAGCCGCAGCCTGCGCACGATCGACGCCACCTGCCCGCTGGTCACCAAGGTCCACGTCTCGGCGCGGCGCTTCGCCGCCGAGGGCTACACGATCGTGATGATCGGCCACGCCGGGCCACGAGGAGGTCGAAGGCACGACCGGCGAGGCGCCCGACAGCATCGTCCTGATCGAAACGGCGGACGAGGTGGAGAGCCTCGAGGTCGCCGACCCGTCGAAGGTCGCCTTCATCACCCAGACGACGCTCTCGGTCGACGAGACGGCGGAGGTCATCGCCGCCCTGCGGGCCAAGTTCCCGGCGATCGTCAGCTCCAAGTCAGATGACATCTGTTACGCGACGACCAACCGCCAGATCGCGGTCAAGCAGCTAGCCCGCGAGTGCGAGCTGGTCCTCGTCATCGGCTCGACCAACTCCTCCAACTCCAATCGCCTGGTCGAGGTCGCGCGCGAGCACGGCGCCGTCTCCCACCTGATCGACAACCACACCCAGGTCGAGGAGGACTGGCTGGAGGGAGTCGAGACCGTCGGCATCACCTCGGGCGCCAGCGCCCCCGAGGAGCTGGTCGAGCGCCTGGTCGAGCTCTTCCGCGAGCGCGGGGCCGAGCGAGGTCTCCGAGCTGCGCACGGTCCACGAGGACGTGCGCTTCATGTTGCCGAAGGAGATCCGCGAGGAGTTGGCGGTGCGCGAGGGGCGGGGCCTCTCCGCCGGACAAACGCCGGCCTAATGAGGCCGGCGTTTTGAGTATCCGCCCGTCGGAGAGGCCCCGCCCCTCGCGCTACGGAACGCCGGCAGCGAAACTGACGGACCAGATTCGAAGGCCGGGTTGGCCCGGAGTGTCGAGCGCATGACCCTCGTGTCGTGGCATGCTGGGTTAGCTCGAATAGGGGCGGTCCGTCGATAGCTATTGGCGCCTGCTCCTTGCCGTCGACCTCGACGTGCAACTCGCCCTTGCCCTCTAGCGTCGCGTAGGCGCCGCCTGCGGCGTAGTCGATCTTAACGCTCGTCGGCCTCCGGGAAGACCTCCTCGGTCGGTGGCATCACCTTGACGCCCGGGCCGTCGCTGGGGCGCAGGGGGTCCATCGGGTCGGGCAGCGAGCGCAGGGCGTCGAGCTCGCGCAGCTCTTCCTGGATCGCCATCTCCGTGGCCAGGTATTCGCCCTCGCCGAAGTGGAACCAGCTCAGCGCTCCGCCCGTCGCCCAGAGGAAGAGGCAGGGCCAGCCCTCGCAGCCGTAGGCGAGCCAGAGGTCGCGCTCGGCGTCGATCGCGACTGGGTACTCGACGCCCAGCGCCCGAAGGCCGCCCTCGACGTTGCCCCGGTCCGCGCCGAAGGGGAAGCGCGGCGCCTGCACGCCGATCGTCGTCAGGCCCGCCTCGCGATAGCGGCGATCCCACTCGATCAGGTAGGGGAGGGTGCGCACGCTGTTGAGCTGGGCGTAGTCGAAGAAGTGGACCAGCACCGGCCCGCCAGCGGTAAGGGCCGGCATCGACTCCGGCGCCGCCCCGATCCAGTCAATCCCAGTCGGCAGGTCCGGCGCCGCGATGTTGTCCCGCTGCGGGCGCATCGCCGAAAGCTATTCGCTCAGGTGCGCTTAAAACTTCCCGATAGATTCTCGGCAACGTCGAGACGAGCGAAGGAGCGGGGATGAATTCGAATGCCTCACGCGCCGTGGTCGGCGCAGCGATCGTGGTGGTGGCGATCGTCCTGCTTGGTTGTGTTGAAAAACAACGACAGCGGCACCAGCAAGTCGAGCAACGCCAGCGGCAAGACGCCGACGATCGTGATCAAGAACGGCAAACCGGTTGGCGGGATCAGGGACCTGACCTACAACAAGGGCGAACGGATCCACTTCGTCGTCGACTCCGACGTCAGCGACGAGGTCCACGTTCACGGCTACGACATCATGAAGGACGTCAAGGCGGGCGGCTCGGTGAGCTTCGACTTCCCGGCCTCGCTTGAAGGTGTGTTCGAGGCCGAGCTGGAGGGCCGCAAGGAACAGATCATCCAGCTGACGGTCAACCCATGACCTTCGTTCTGCCGCTCGCCCATGCGCTGGTCGCGCGGAAGGACCTGCCCATACCCGTATGGCTTTTTGCCTGGGGGGCGTCGATCGTCCTGATCATCTCGTTCTTCGCGCTGTCGGCAGCCTGGCGCAAACCCCGCTTCGAGGAGGAACGTTGGCGTCCACTCGGAGCGGGATTCTCAAGGGTGCTGCTGAGCTTGCCCATGCAGGTTCTCTTTGGCGCGGTCGGGGTCTTCCTGCTTGCACTCTCGATCTATGCCGGTCTCCACGGCACCGAAGCACCAGATCGGAACTTTGCAGCGACCTTCATCTACGTCACCGTTTGGCTCGGCTTCCCGCTGTTCAGTGTGATCCTCGGAGATGTTTTCCGGCCCTTCAATCCGTGGCGGGCGATCGGCCGGACGATCGGCGGGGCATTTTCCGCAATTGCCGGCGAGCGCCCCGCCCATCTCTCCTATCCCGAGGCGCTGGGACGCTGGCCGGCTGCCATCGGGTTGCTCGCGGTTGTCTGGCTCGAGGTGATTTACGGTGGTAGAGGAGGGGTCGCGATCGGGCTGACCCCACACGCCATCGGCCTTGCCGCGCTCTGCTACAGCCTCTACACCCTGGCGATGATGGCTCTCTTCGGGGTAGAGAAGTGGTGCCAGACCGGGGAGATCTTCTCGGTCTACTTCGGCATGTTCTCCCAGCTGGGCAGCTTCGGGGTCAAGGACGGGCGTCTCGGCCGGCGCCTGCCACTGTCGGCGGCGACGCACTGGGCCGCCGTGCCGGGCTCGGCCGCGATGGTGATCGCATCGATCGCCTCGACCAGCTTCGATGGCGCCCAGGACGGGGCCTTCGAAAGCGGCGATACAGCAGGTCTTCGAATGGCTGGCCAACGCCGGTCTCACCAAGCTCACCTCGCTGCGCCTGGCCGACACCGTCTTCATGCTGCTCTGCTTCGCCGGCGTGGGCCTTGTGTACTTGCTCGGAGTGCGGGGTATGGCTGGCGTGCGGGGGGCGCCGCCGATGAAGAAACTGCGGATCGGATTCGCACACACGCTGATCCCGATCGCCTTCGCCTATCTCGTCGCCCACTACTTCAGCCTCTTCGTCTTCCAGGAGCAGGCCCAGTTCACCTACCTTCTCTCCGATCCGCTGGGGACCGCCACGACCGACCTCTTCGGCACGGCGTCGGGCGGCATCGACTTCAAGGTGCTGAGCGCAAATGCGATTTGGTACGTGCAGGTGGCGGCGCTGGTGATCGGCCACGTGGCCGGCCTGACGCTCGCCCACGATCGCGCGGTGGCCTATTGGGGTGACTACCGTCAAGCCGCCCGCTCGCAGTACTGGATGCTGGCGGTGATGGTGGCCTTCACCTGCTTTGGGCTTTACCTACTCTCGGTCTCGAACGTATAAGTTCCCGCGTTTTGCGGAGAGTACGGGTGAATCCACATGACTTACAGCGGTTTTCTACCGATGCGTTGCTCTTCACATCTGGTTTACTAAGGACGAGTCTTCACTTGACTCTCCCTCTCCTTGTAGCGCCGGGACCGCAGCACGCAAGGCCAGCGGTCTCGGCGCACAGGGTCCATACCTACCGCCGGAGGAAGCGCGACGCTAGAGGATCTCGGCGAGGCGGCGCTCCAGCGCCGCTGAGACCTCGTCGCGCACGGGACCCTCCGCAAGGCGTTCGACCAGTGACTCGAGGAAGCCTTCGATGATCAGCGACTTGGCCTCGGCCGGGTCGAGCCCGCGCGAGGTCAGGTAGAAGAGCTGGTCGGCGTCGATCTGGGCGACCGCGGCGGCGTGGGTACAGCGCACGTCGTCGGCTTCGATCTCCAGGCCGGGGATCGCGTCGGCGTGGGCCTCGGTCGAGAGCAGCAGGTTGCGGCTCTCCTGGAAGGCGTCGGTCTGCTGGGCGCCGGGGTCGACCTTGATCATGCCGCGCCAGACCGCGGTGGCGCCGGCGGCGAGGACGCCGCGGAAGGCGAGGTCGGAGTTCGTGTTCGGCGCCGCGTGCTCCTGGGTAGTGTCGTAGTCGAGGTGCTGCCCGGGCCCGCCGGCGTAGCCGCCGGTGACCCGTGCCTCGGAGCCCGGCCCCGCCAGCTTCGTCTCCATCCGCACCTTGCCGTTGGCCGAGCCGAAGCCGAGCGCAGCCCAGTCGAGCCGGCCGTCGCGGCCCACCTCGGCGCGCTGGGTGGCGAAGATCCAGGCCCGCTCGGAGATGTCCTGGGTGTTGACGTAGCGCAGCGTCGCGCCCTGGCCGACGTTGAGCTCGACCACCGAGTTGAGCAGCGCGTCGATGTCGTCGCCGGGCGAGGACCAGTGCTCCCAGACCTCGGCCTCGGCGCCCTCCTCGAGCACGACCAGGGTGCGCCAGGCGATTGCGGTGCCGGCCTCGGTCGACCGGCACCTCGATCCGGATCGGCTCCTCCAGCCTCACTCCCGCCGGCACGTGGACCAGGACGCCGTCGCTCCAGGCCGCGTCGTTGCGGGCGACGAAGGGATCGTCGGCGGGCGCCAGGGCGCCGAGCCGTCCCTCGACCAGCTCGGGATGCGACTCGACCGCCTCGGCCAGCGGCAGACACGGTCGCGCCCGCGACGCCGGCGATCGAGGCGTCGACCGAGCCGGCCTCGTAGGAGTCGAGGTCGAGCCCCGAGAGGTCGGTGAATTCCCACCCCTTCGACTTCTGGTCGGGAAGGGGTGGCAGCGTCGCCAGCTCAGCCAATCGAGCCCTCCATCTGCAGCTCGATCAGCCGGTTGAGCTCGACCGCGTACTCCATCGGCAGCTCTTTGGTGACCGGCTCGATGAAGCCGTTGACGATCATCTTCGAGGCCTCCTCCTCGTCGAGCCCGCGGCTCTGCAGGTAGAAGAGCTGCTCGTCGCCGATCTTGGAGACGGTCGCCTCGTGGCCGACGTTGGCGTCGTTCTCGTCGATGCGGATCGTCGGGTAGGTGTCCGAGCGCGAGTCCTCGTCGAGCAGCAGCGCGTCGCAGACGACCTTGGAGCGCGACTCAGTCGCCCCGTCGGCGATTTCGAGCAGTCCGCGGTAGGTCGCCCGGCCGCCGTCCTTGGAGATCGACTTGGAGAAGATCGAGGACGAGGTGCGCGGCGCGGCGTGGATGATCTTGCCGCCGGCGTCCTGGTGCTGGCCGTCGCCGGCGAAGGCGATCGAGAGGATCTCGCCGTGGGCTTCGCGGCCCGAGCAGGTAGATCGAGGGGTACTTCATCGTCAGCTTCGAGCCGAGGTTGCAGTCGACCCACTCCATCGTCGCCTTCTCGTGCGCGACGGCGCGCTTGGTGACGAGGTTGAAGACGTTCTGCGACCAGTTCTGCACCGTCGTGTAGCGGACCCGTGAGCTCGGCTTGGCGCAGATCTCGACCACGGCGGAGTGCAGCGAGTCGCTCGAGTAGACCGGCGCCGTGCAGCCCTCGATGTAGTGGACGTCGGCGCCCTCCTCGCAGATGATCAGCGTCCGCTCGAACTGGCCCATGTTCTCGGTGTTGATCCGGAAGTAGGCCTGCAGCGGCATCTCGACCTTGACCCCGGCCGGCACGTAGACGAAGGAGCCGCCCGACCAGACCGCGCTGTTGAGCGCCGCCAGCTTGTTGTCGTTGGGCGGGATGATCGTCGCCCAGTACTCGCGCACCAGGTCCTCGTGCTCGCGCAGCGCCGTGTCCATGTCGGTGAAGATCACGCCCTGGGCCTCGAGCTTCTCGTTGACCTGGTGGTAGACGACCTCGGACTCGTACTGGGCGCCGACCCCGGAGAGGAATTTGCGCTCCGCCTCGGGGATGCCGAGCCGGTCGAAGGTGTTCTTGATGTCCTCCGGGACCTCGCTCCAGTCGCGGCTGTTCTTCTCCGAGGCGCGGACGAAGTAGTGGATGTCGTCGAAGTCGATCTGGCCGAGGTTGCCGCCCCAGGTCGGGGTCGGGCGCGCGTAGAAGTGCTCCAGCGCCTTCAGCCGGAAGTCCCGCATCCACTGCGGCTCGTCCTTGTACTCGGAGATCGATTCGACCACCTCGCGCGAGAGGCCCTTCGGCGCCTTGTAGGCGTAGCCCGACTCGGAATCGTGGAAGCCGAACTTCTCCTTGTAGTCGGCGTTGATGCCGGCGAGCTCTCTCTTCTCTGCGACGACCTCGGGTGTGGCCATGGTCTAGGGAACCTCCAGGGTGATGGTGTCGTCCTCGATGGCTATCGGGAACGTTTGCACCGGGGCGAAAGCTGGGAGGGTCTTCGGCCTGCCGGTGCTCAGGTCGAAGAGGGAGCCGTGACGCGGGCACTCAACGGTACAGGCTGTGGGGTCGAACTCACCCTCGGCGAGCGGCCCGTCGTCGTGCGAGCAGCGATCCTCGATCGCGTACAGCGTGCCCTCGCAGTTGAAGACGCCGATCTTGCGCCCCTCGTGCTCGACCAGGCGCGTCGACCCAGGCGGCAGCTCGCCCGCCGGGCAGATGCTGATTTTGCTTGTGGTTGTGCCGTCCGTCACGTTATTCCTAGCGCTGTTGTCGGATTTTAGCGGCCTGGCCGGATCGGCCGCGCACCGTAACAGGGGTTTGACCTCGTGGCGGGGCGGGGATTGAGAGGATCGGCGGGCCAGGACTTCGACGATTGGAGAGCAGCATGAGCGAGAGGACCAGTTACGTGCCGGGGACCCCATGCTGGGTTGACCTCGGCACTCCCGACATCGACGGCGCCGCCAGCTTCTACGGCGACCTCTTCGGCTGGAGCATCCCGGAGGGCGAGAACTCCGAGCAGACGGGCGGCTACCGCCAGGCCATGCTGCGCGACAAGCCGGTTGCGGGCGTGATGCCGCTGATGCAGGAGGGCCAGCCACCGGCCTGGAGCAACTACGTCGCGGTCGAGGACGCCGATGCGACGGCGGCGAAGGTCCGCGAGGCCGGTGGGATGGTGATGGCCGAGCCGATGGACGTGATGGACCTCGGCCGCATGGCGATCTTCGCCGACACCGACCGGCGCAGTCTTCGGCGTCTGGCAGCCGGGCACCTTCATCGGCGCCCAGGTCGTCAACGAGGCCGGCGCCGTGGTCTGGAACGAGCTCAACACCCGCGACACCGAGGCGGCCAAGGCCTTCTACGGCGCAGTCTTCGGCTGGAGCTTCGAGCGAGCGCGAGTTCGAGACCGGCATGTACACCGGCCTCAAAGTCGGCGAGGACACGGTCGGCGGCATGATCGACATCACCGGCCGCGCCCCCGACGAGGTCCCAGCCCACTGGCTCGTCTACTTCGCGGTCGACGACGCCGACACAACCCTGGAGAAGGCGAAGGCGGGCGGGGGAGAGGCCGTCTTCGGCCCGGAGAACATCAGCGAAGTCGGCCGCATCGTCGTCCTCAAAGACCCCTACGGCGCGGTCTTCGCCCTAATCACCCCGGACCCATCAATGGGCACCGACGACGCGTAAGCGCTTCCGGTGCGCTTTATGTGGTCATGGGTGGCATAAAGCGCACCGGAACCGGGGTTAGAGCTCGGCGGCTTCGCTGGGGCTGCCGATGGCGCCCTCGTCCTCCCATTCGGCTGGCTCGCCGAGGCTGGCGCTCTTGACCACCTTGAGGCCCAGCATCGCGCACTTCATCCGCGTCGCGGAGATGTCGATGCCGAGCAGGTCGAGGACGAACTCCTTGGGCAGCCGCAGCAGCTCCTCGCGCGTCTTGCCCGCCAGCTCGTCGGTCAGCAGCGAGGTGGCGGCGGTCGAGATCGCGCAGCCTTTGCCGTCGAAGGCGATCTCCGCGACCCTGCCCTCCCCGTCGAGCCGGATCGTCACGTGCTGCTCGTCGCCGCAGAACGGGTTGGTGTCCTCGAACTCCAGATCGGGCTGATCCAGACGCCCGAAGTTGTGCGGCCGCTTGTAGTGCTCGAGGATCTGATCCCGGTAGAGCTCGTCCATCAGAGGCCGAAGACCTTGCGGGCGTCGTGGAGTCCGTTGAGGAGGCGGTCGATCTCCTCCGGAGTGGTGTAGACGCCGAAGCTGGCGCGCGCCGTGGCGGCGACGCCGAGGCGGTCCATCAGTGGCTGGGCGCAGTGGTGGCCGGCGCGGACCGCGACCGCGTGGCGGTCGAGGATCTCGGAGACGTCGTGGGCGTGGACGCCCTCCAGCTCGAAGGAGACCGGGCCGATCCGCTCGGGACCGGCTGGGGGCCCGAAGACGCGCAGTCCCGGCACCTCGGGGAGCCGCTCCAGCGCGTAGGCGGTGACCTCGCGCTCGTGCTCCAGCACCGCGTCCATCCCGAGCCCGTCGAGCCAGCGCAATGCCGCGGCCATGCCGACCGCCTGGGCGATCGCCGGGGTGCCGGCCTCGAAGCGGGCCGGGGGATCAGCGTAGGTGGTGCCGTCCTTGGTCACCTTGCGGATCATCGAGCCGCCGCCGAGGAAGGGCGGCATCGCCAGCAGCAGGTCGAGGCGAGCCCAGAGCGCCCCGATCCCGGTCGGCGCGTAGAGCTTGTGTCCCGTCAGGGCGTAGAAGTCGACTCCGAGCTCGGCGACGTCGATCGCCATCTTCGGCGCGCCCTGGGCGCCGTCGGCCAGCACCAGCGCGCCGGCCTCGTGGGCCAGCCGCGAGATCTCCGCCAGCGGGTTCTCCGTGCCGAGCACGTTGGATACGTGGGTGACGGCGACGAGCTTCGGGCCGCGCTCCAGCGCGGCATTGAACGTGTCCATGTCCAGCAGCCCGTCCTCGCCCACGGCCACCCAATCGATCTCCGCCCCGATCCGCTTGGCGAGCTGCTGCCAGGGCACGATGTTGGAGTGGTGCTCCATCTCGGTGAGGACGACGCGGTCGCCCTCGCCGACGTTGGCGTCGCCCCAGGCCCGCGCGACCAGGTTGATCGCCTCGGTCGCGTTGCGGACGAAGACCACCTCGCGGCGGTCGGCGGCGCCAAGGTGGTCGGCGACGGTCGCCCGCGCCCCCTCATACGCCGCCGTCGCCTCGGCCGAGAGCGTGTGCGAGCCGCGGTGGACGTTGGAGTGATGGTCGCGCTCGTAGCGGTCGACCGCCTGGATCGAGGCCAGCACCCGCTGGGCGCTGGCTCCGCTGTCGAGGTAGGCAATCGGCTTTCCGTGCACCTCGCGCTGGAGCGCGGGGAACGAGTCCCGGACCTTCTCGATCGGGAAGGCTGAAGGGGGGAGGAGCTCTGTGTCGTCGTCGGCTCCATAGCTCCCGGTCAGGCGGTGGCGCCCGCCTCGACCTCCTCGCGGATCCAGCCGTAGCCCTTCTCCTCCAGCACGCCGACGAGCTCCGGGCCGCCTTCCTTGACGATCCGCCCCTCGAACATCACGTGGACGAAGTCCGGCTTCACCATGTGCAGGATGCGCTGGTAATGGGTGATGATCAGTACGCCCATCTCCGGGCCGGCGAACTGGTTGACGCCCTCGGCAACCGTGCGCAGCGCGTCAATGTCGAGCCCCGAGTCAGTCTCGTCGAGCACCGCGACCTCCGGCCGCAGCAGCGCCAGCTGCAGCAGCTCCATCCGCTTCTTCTCGCCGCCGGAGAAGCCGTCGTTGAGGTAGCGGCTGGAGAAGTCTTTGGGGATGTTGGCCAGCGCCATCGCCTCCTGGGCGACCTTGGCGAAGTCTTTGATCTTGATCGCCTCTTCGCCGCGCGCCTCGCGCCGGGCGTTGATGATCATCCGCAGGTACTTGCTGACCGAGACGCCGGGGATCGAGACCGGGTACTGGAAGGCCATGAAGAGCCCCGCCTGCGAGCGCACGTCGGGGTCGGCCTCGGTGATGTCCTCGCCCTTGAAGACGATCGAGCCCTCGGTCACCTCGAGCGCGGGGTGGCCCATGATCGCGTTGGCGAGGGTCGACTTGCCGGACCCGTTCGGCCCCATCAGGGCGTGGACCTTGCCCTTCTCGACGTCGAGGTCGAGGCCGCGGAGGATTTCCTTGTCCTCGGCGCTCACGTGCAGATTACGTATCTCCAACTCAGCCAATTTCACTCCTGTTTCTAGGGTTTTGGAAGGTCTTGCGGGTCAGGCGGCGCTGCCGACGACAGCTTTGCCGGCCCGTTCGTCGCCGCCGAACTCGACCAGCTCGGCCAGCGTCGTGCCCGAGAGGGCCTTGGTCACGCCGCCCTGCACGCGCATCCACAGCAGCTTGGTCGAACAGGCATGGTCGCCGTCGTCCTCGTGCGAGCAGAGCACTTTGCCGTCGGGCACGTCGTGGAAGCACTCCATCGGGGCGATCTGCCCTTCCAGCGCCTCGACGACGGCGTCCATCGTGATCTCCTCGGCCGGCTTGGCCAGGCGGTAGCCGCCGTGGGCTCCCCGGGTCGAGCGTCACCAGATCGGCCTTGCGCAGCTTCGCCACCAGGTGCTCGAGGTAGGAGAGCGGCAGGCGCTCCGCCTCGGCGACGGCGCTCAGCGAGATCGGCGCCGAGCCGGGCTGGCGGCCCAGCTCAACCATGAGGCGAACGCCGTACTCCGCTTTGGTCGAGAACAACATGCTGCCTAAATCCTACTGAAGCAGTCGGTTATGCGGATTCGCTCCGCTTCTCCCGCAGCTCGCTCACGCCTCGATCAAGCCCCGGCGGATCGCGTAGCGAACCAGCTCCACGCGGTCGCGCATCCCCAGCTTGCGCATTGCGTTCGAGCGGTGGTTCTCGACCGTCTTCTCTGAGAGGTGGAGCAGCTCGGCGATCTGCTTCGTCGTATGCGCCTCGGCGACCAGCTTGACCACTTCCTCCTCGCGCGGCGTCAGCTCCTCCTTGCCGCTCGATCCCCGCTCGAGCACGTCCTTGATCAGGGTCCGCTGCGCCTCGGGAGTGAGGAACGGCTCGCCACGCTCGACAGCGCGGATCGCCGCCAGCAGGTCGGTGTCCGCTTGCGCCTTCAGCACGTAGCCCGATGCGCCGGCCTTCAGCGCCTCGAACAGATAGCGCTCGTCGTCGTGCATCGAGAGGATCAGCACCGAGACCTCCGGCGCCTGCCGCTTGATCTCCCGCGTCGCCTGCAGCCCGGTCAGCTTCGGCATCTTCACATCGAGGATCGCCAGGTCCGGCCGCTCCCGCACCGCCAGGTCCCGAGCCTCGATCCCGTCCGCCGCCTCGCCAACCACCTCGATATCCGCCTGCCGCTCGAGCAGCAACCGCAGCCCGGACCGCACAATCCCATGGTCGTCCGCAATCAGCACGCGCAACATCCGCCCCAGTTTCCCAGCCGCTGGAGGGGGAGAGAATGTTGGTGTGGCGCCTTATCCGTGTTGATGGAGGGGAAAGGCGCCACACCTGACCGGCGAGTCGCAGAACTCGCTGCGAGGCAGCACGGAGTGATCTCGGTTGACCAGCTGCATCGAGCTGGGATGAGCGAAGGTGCGATTACTGCGCGGGTCGCGGCCGGGCGGCTTCACCGGTTGCACCGTGGTGTCTATTCCGTGGGGCATGCCGCACCGTCCCCCGAGGGTCGATCGCTCGCATCCGTGATGGCTCTGGGACGAGGTCCCCGCAGCAGTGGAGGGACGGTCCTTGGCTACTGGGGCGCGACTGCGAGCCATCGCACAGCCGCCTGGCTGTGGGGTTTGTTGACGGTGATACGGGCTCCCTATGACGTGACCGTCCCTGGCAATGGCGGCAGGAAGCGACACGCCGGAATCAAGGTGCATCGGTCTCGCTCACTCATGCCGGTGGATGTCACCCTTCGCCGTGGCATTCCGGTAACAACGCCAGCCCGGACGATCGCGGACCTTCGTGCCGCGATCTCAGCTGGTCGGGCCGTCGTCTCTTCCCGCGAACTGCGCAAGGCGATCCGTCAGGCGGGCGTCATCGGTCTTCCGATCGGCGACGAGGGCGGTGACCGTACACGCGGAGACCTGGAGCGAGACTTCCTGAGCCTGTGTCGCCGCCATCGGCTGCCACGGCCCGAGGTCAACGTCCGGATCGGTCCGTATCTCATCGACTTCCTTTGGCGAGACCGGCGGTTCGTGGTCGAAACCGACAGCTATCTTCACCACCGCGGCAGGGCTGCCTTCCAGGACGACCACAGTCGGGATCTCGAGCTGATGCGGCTGGGTTACGAGGTGCTGCGGCTCTCCGAACGGCAGCTGGAAGCCGAATCGGAGCGGGCGGCGGAGGTGCTGGCGGCAAGATTGGGCCGCTCGTCCAAACGGCAGGCAGAGTGAAGAGGCGACTAGGCCCGGACGAAGGGGCGCGATTAGGCCGGGACGACGAGGCGCACTGTGGTTCCGTGGCCGGGGCGCGACTCGATCGTCAGCTCCCCGCCGACCAGAAGAGCGCGCTCGCGCATGCCGGCGATGCCGAGGCCGCGCTCGGCGTCGTCGAAGGCGAAGCCGCGGCCGTCGTCAACCACCTCCAGCTCGACCCCGGGACCGGATTGGCGAGTCAAGCGTGCGGTGACGTGCTTGGCGCCGCTGTGGCGCGCGGCGTTGGAAAGAGCCTCCTGCGCCACCCGGTAGACGACGAGCTGTGCGTCGTCGCCGAGGCCGGCGAACTCGCCATCCGCCTTCAGCTCGGTCTCGATCTCGCCGCGGCCGAGCTGTTCCACCTGGCCGCCGATCGCGGCCACGAGGCCCAGGTCGTCGAGCGCAGTCGGGCGCAGCTGGCGCGCCAGCGAGAGCAGCTCGCGCATCGCCTGGTTGGCCAGCGCCTTGGTCTCGGCCAGTTCGCCTTCGAGCGCCGGCGGCGCGGCATCGCGCGCCGCCTCGAGCCGCAGCAGCAGTCCGGTCAGCGACTGGTTCACCTCGTCGTGGAGGTCGCGGGCGACCCGGCGCCCGCTCCTGCTCCTGGGCCTGCAGGGCCGCCGAGCCCGCCCGCCGCCGCTCCGCCTCGAGCCGTCCCATCATGCGCAGGAAGGCAAGCTCGATCCGCTCCACCTCCTCGGTCTCGCCGACGCCGTCGATCGAGCGGGGGAGAAGCGGGCCGGGCCGGCTCAGGTCGACCTTCTCCATCTCCTCGATCAGGCGCTCCAGCGGAGCGCGGCGGCGGCGGGTGAGCATCAGGTTGACGAGGAGCGCCACGACCGCCAGGGCCAGCACGACGATGACCAGGGTCGTCACAGGGCGAGAATAGGGGTTGGCACCTATGGTGGAAATGCCCCGCCGAAGCCATACTTGAACGGCAAAGCGACCCGAGGAGCAGCCACGCTGATGAAGACCACCAAGCAGTCCACCTTCGGCGCGACGATCCGCACGACGATCCTGATGGCCTCCCTCTCGGGGCTGCTCGTCGTCATCGGCGCCCTGATCGGAGGCGCCAGCACCGCGCTCCTCTTCCTCGGCATCGCCTTCCTGATCAACTTCTTCTCCTACTTCTTCAGCGACAAGATGGCGCTGGCGATGAGCCGCGCCAAGCCGATCGAGGAATCGGAAGCGCCGCGCCTCTACGAGATCGTGCGCGAACTGACGACCCGCGCCGACCTGCCGATGCCGCGCCTCTACATGATCCCGCAGGACCAGCCCAACGCCTTCGCCACCGGCCGCAACCCCAAGCACTCCGCGGTCGCCGTGACGCGCGGGATCACCAAACTGCTCTCCGAGGACGAGCTGCGCGGCGTCCTCGCCCACGAGCTCACCCACGTCCGCAACCGCGACATCCTGATCCAGTCGGTCGCCTCCAGCATCGGCGCCGCGATCACCTACATCGCCTACATGCTGCTCTGGTTCGGCAACGACGACGAGTCACCGCTTGCCCTGGTGGGCCAGCTGGCGACCTTCCTGCTCGCCCCGATCGCCGCCTCGATCATCCAGCTGGCGATCTCGCGCCAGCGCGAGTACGCGGCCGACGCCGGCGGCGCCGAAATCTGCGGCAACCCCGAGTCCCTCGCCAGCGCCCTGCTGCGCCTCGAGCAGGGAGCGACGGCGATGCCGATGCAGGTCAACCAGGCGGCCGAGCCGCTCTACATCGTCAAGCCCTTCTCCAGCAAGGGCATCGCCGGCCTCTTCTCGACCCATCCGCCGATCGAGGAGCGGGTCAAAAGGCTGCGCCAGATGCGCCCCAGCCTGGGCTGAGGTCAGCTTTGGAACTTGCCGGTAAGGCCCGCGAGAGCGGGCCTTTTTCGTTGCGTGGCGAGCGCTCTTGTTGACCCAGGCCGTATTTAAGAACTAAGCTGTACGTGTAACGGATAGTCCGTATCGAGACCCATGGCCAAGGCCAACGCCAGCACCAAATCCGCCTATCCACGCCGCCTGCCGCGCGGGCGGCACGCGCTCGCTCCCGAAGACGTCCTGCGCGACCAGCGCGAACGCCTGCTTGCCGCGGTCCCGCGGTCGCGGCGGCGCGCGGCTACGAAGCGATGTCGGTCGCCGACATCGTCAAGGCCGGCCGCCGTTTCCCGCAACGCCTTCTACAAGAACTTCCGCGACAAACAGGACTGCGTCGCCGCGGCCCACGAGCTCGGCCACGAGCGCCTGCTTCGACGTGCTCTCGACGCCCTGCTACGAGGGCGCGACGATCGAGGAGCGGGTGGGCAGTTCGCTCGAAGCCGGTCTCGACGCACTCGCCTCCGAGCCGGACCTGGCCCGTTTCCTCTTCGTCGAGGCGCCCTCCGGGTGGTGACGAGATCAGCACTCCGCTACCACGAGTGGCTGCAGCGCTACGGACCCCTGTTGCGCTCCGCCGCCCCGACCTGCCGCCGGAGTCTGTACCTGAACCTGAGGTCGAGCAGGTGATCGTCGGCGGCATCGCCTCACGCGTCGCCAGTGAGGTGCTGCGGGGGAGGGGCGACAAGCTGCGCGAGCTGGCCGACCCCTTCCTCCAGTACGTCCTCGCCTTCTATCGCCTGGGAGAGCCCGGGCCAAGCGAGGGTCGGGTCCTGGCATTTGAGCCCGAGCAGGCCGACGCCGCCGGGTCGTACGAAGCACGCCTCAAGCAGGCCGGCGCCTAGCTTTCTCAGCAATACCACGCTCGTACCCTTGACAAATCAAACGAGCGTGTTTACATCCCGCTCGTCTTCTCATAGGTACGAAGACGGTATGGCTAACGCCCAGCAGCACCACAGGGACATAACCGAGCCTCGAGGAAGCCGCCAAGGGAAGCGGCGGGCAGAGGGGCTCACGGGACAGGAGAAGAGATTTCGATGCTCTCGCCACTACGCAACCGCTTCGGCATCCCGGGCGTGATCAGTGTGATCGCGCTCGTCTTCGCGATGCTGGGCGGCGCCTACGCCGCCTCCAACGACTCGGGCGGCAAGGCAACTGCCTCGGCCAAAGCCAAGAGGGGACCGAGGGGTCCTAAAGGCGCGACCGGGCCAGCAGGACCTCAGGGGCCTGCAGGGCCAGCCGGCGCCAAGGGCGACGCTGGGGCCAACGGGGCGGCGGGAGCGGCCGGTGAAAAAGGCCCGACCGGCCCGACCGGGGCCAAAGGCGCGACCGGGGCGACGGGCGTGACCGGTCCCGAAGGCTCTCCTTGGACCGCGGGCGGCACCCTGCCATCGGGGAAAACCGAGACGGGGACTTGGAGCATCAGCCAGCACACTCGAGGTGAAGGCCCCGCTGTCGCCTCGATTTCCTTCCCGATTCCACTGAACGCGTCGGGCGAATCGTTCGCATTCAGCCTAGAAGAAACCAAAGAAGAAGAATTCGGCTCCAGCGAATGCGGTGGGTCCGCGCTCGAACCCACCGCACCAAAAGGCGTGCTCTGTGTGTACACCGGGCTCGAACAGGTCGAAAATGCGACTCGCGCTGGTTTCACCACATCTCCTGGTGAAACGAAATTCTTCACCTACGGACCGAGCGGCGCGAGCCTGCTCGGCTTCACCGTTGAAGGGAATGCGGAAAAAGAAGCCCGTGTGGACGCCTGGGGCTCCTGGGCGGTTACCGCACCGTAAGGAACGATCTGTACCCCGGCTCACACACAGTGTGAGCCGGGGTAGCTGACGAAAACTTCGATTCGCCGACGACAGGAGCACAGGTGAAGCACACAGTTAAAGACGCAAGTCGGGCTCCCTCCCTCTCCGCGCGCCTCTGCGCGGCGATCGGAATCTCCCTCCTCCTCGCCCTCCTCCTCGCTGCACCCGCCTCGGCCGGCTTCGAACAGGTCGCCACCTTCGGCGAAAGCGGCGAAGGCGCGCAGCTTGGAAATGTGACTAGCCTCGCCGTCAACATGACTGGTGCCGGCGGTGTGCCCCCCGGCACTTTCTACAGCGTCTCCGACGCTGGAGGCGGTGGTCACAATTCCGTCTCTCGCTTCAACGCCAAAGGCGAATTTCGCGAGGCCTGGGGCTGGGAAGTCTCGGTGGGTGGAAAAGAAGAATTCGAACGCTGCGGCCCCGATGGGGAAGCGGCTCATCCGGTCTGCAAGGTCCCCGGCGGGAAGGAAGGGGAAGGCGCCGGTCAGCTCTACCATCCCCAAGCGGTTGCTGTCGACCAGACGACCGGCTATGTCTACGTTCTAAATAAGAGTGACACCTTCCATGTGGGAAATGAACGAGCACACAACCTGATCCAGGTCTTTAGCGCCGACGGCGCTCAGTTGATCGCTGCCTTTGGCGATGCCGGCGAAATCTCCTTTCTCCCATACGAAACCTTCGAAGAAGGACCCGAAAAGATCCACGTCACCGAGCATAGTGGCATAGCCGTCGACGACACCGGCGCCGTCTATATCTCTGACGGTTCCAACTATGGCGAAGACCGCGTGATGGTTTGGAAACCCCAGGCCCCTGGCGACTATGAACACTACGTCTACACGGGTCGCGCCAACGATATAGCCACCAACGGCCATCTCGCCATCGACGATGCCAATAACCTCTATAGCGCCGGAGGCGATTTCATCAACATGTTCGCTCCCGGCGAACCGGACGTCCCTCTCTGCGAAAACGAAATTACCGACATCGGCCTTCTCAGCATGACCGTCGATCCGGTAAGCGGTGAAGTCTTCTACTACGCCGAGAAAACCCCGGAAATCATCCACCAGCTGAGCGCCTGCAACGAGCAGGGCAAATTTGTGGAAACGGGTGTGATCACGCCACCCAAACCTACAGGAGATATCACCTTTGCCTTCAACCCTTCGCTAGTCTGGGAAGCGTCGCGCCCATCCGGCGTCCTCTACGGCGCCAACGGTGGTGGTCATGGCTACATCTTCGCCCCCGCTGAAATCCACTTCCCGGCGGTCGAATCGGAGTCGGTTTCCTCGGTCACCGCGACGACGGCGACCCTGAACGCCCAGATCAACCCGAAGGGCTCCAACACCCGCTACGTCTTCCAGTACCTGCCCAAGGATGCTTATGAAGCAAACCCGCCCGGAGAACGCTTCGCCGGGGCAACGGAAGCGCCGCTCGGCGGCACCGAGCTTGGCGCCGGCCAGGAAGCGCTCGGCGCGGCGACATCGCTAGTCGGCCTCGATCCCGACACCGAATACCACTACCGGGCGATCGCTACCAGCCACTGCGAACCCGACGAAGAAGAAAACCTCTGCGAAACCACAGGCGAAGACGAAGCCTTCCGCACCTTCCCGGTTGAAGCGCCTGGCCTGCCCGACAGCCGCGCCTGGGAGCTCGTCTCCCCGGTGCAGAAGAACGGCGGCGAGCCCTTCCCGCTCGAACCCACCGACGGCAGCGGCGCGCTGTGCCTCTCATCCGAAGGAGGCTGCAAGCCGGGCGTGGGCATCCCTTGGGTGTTCCCCCAACAGAGTTCCCCGACGGCGAAGCGGCCGTCTATGTGGGCTTCCCTTTCTCCCCCACCGAAGGCGCGGCGAGGCTCAACGAGTACATCTCCAAACGCACCGCCTCGGGCTGGCAGACGACGATCCTGGCCCCGGCGCTGCTGAGCGGTGACGCCGCCTACGCCGCCTTCAACGCCGAGCTGACCGAAGGCGTCCTGCTGCAGACCACCCCTTCGCTCACCCCCGACGTCCCCAGCGAATACACCAACTTCTATACCCAGCCAACAGCCGATCCCTCTTCGCTGACACCGTTGTTGGGGTTCGAACCGCCCAATCGCTCATCCGGCGCGTTCCTGCTCGAATACGCCGGTGCCTCGGACGACTTCTCCCACCAGTTCTTCGAAGCCAACGACGCACTTGCCGGCGAAACCCCCTTCGCCCCGAAGCGGTGGACGGCGGCCCGGATATCAGCACGAAAGCGAACCTCTACGAGTCGGTGGGCGGCCAGCTGCGCTTGGTCAACGTCCTGCCAGGGAACACGGAAACCGTGCCCGGTGCAAGCTTTGGCGGCTCTCAGGGTTTCACCGACCTCCCCCACGCGATCTCAGCTGACGGCTCCCGTGTCTTCTGGAGTGATCAAGCCGGCCAGGTCTACGTGCGCATCGACGGCGAATCGACCACGGAAATACCCGATGCGGGCAAATACCTCACGGCCTCCGACGATGACTCGAAGGTGCTGCTCGGCGACGGCTACATCTACGACCTCGAAACCGAAGAAGCCACCGACCTGAGCCAAGGCCAGGGTGGTTTCCAAGGCATCGCCGGCCAAAGCGAAGACCTCTCGCGAATTTACTTCGTCGACACCGCCGTTCTTACCGGAGAAGAAGAAAACGACCAGGGCGCAAAAGCCCAGGCCAGCAAAGACAACCTCTATACCTGGTCAGAAGGCGCGAGCACCTTCGTCGCCACGCTCGATTCCATCCGCGATAACCTCAACGGCGAAGGAGACTGGTCCAAATCTGTTATGCGCCGCACCGCCGAGGCCAGCTCCAACGGACGTTGGCTCGCCTTCCAGTCGGTGGCGCCGCTGACCGGCTATGACAACGTCGGCCCCTCCTGCAATAGGAGCAAAGGCGTATATGTCACCGGCCCCTGCGTCGAGGCGTTCCTCTATGACTCAGCAAGCGGGGAGCTCCTCTGCGCCTCCTGCAACCCCGCAGGCACCCATCCGCTCGGCCCCACCAGGCTGCCGGTGCATGGTTTTGCCGAGCGCTACCTCCCTCAGTCGCGCTACCTGCTCGACTCCGGGCGCCTTTATTTCGACAGCCAGGACGCGCTGACCCCCATTGACACCAACCGCGCGGTAGAAGGTCTCACGAGCTTCGAAGAACCCTCCGGTGCCGGAAACGCCGGGGCCGAAGACGTCTACCAGTACGAGCCCGAAGGAGTGGGGAACCCGCCTTGCAAACGCGAAGCCGGCTGCGTCAACCTGATCTCAGCCGGGCACGAATCGACCGACTCCAACTTCCTCGCCACCGATGAAACCGGCAAGAACGTCTTCTTCACCAGCCGCGACCAGCTGGTGCTGAAAGACAGAGACGACCTGTTGGACGTCTACGACGCCAGAGAAGACGGCGGCATCGCCTCGGAAACCGAAACCTCGAGAGGGGAATGCCAGGGCGAAGCCTGCGTGGCGGCGATCTCACCGCCCAACGACCCGACCCCGGGTTCCTCGAGCTTCGAAGGAGCGGGCAACGTCGATGAACAGAAAACGGCCAAGAAGCACAAACACAAGCACAAGAAGAAAAAGCACGTCAAGAAAGCGCACCGCAACCGCGCCCACAAGCGAGCCGCCAACCATAACCGCGGAGGTGCGCAGTGATTACGCCGCAAGACAGATCGCCTTCGCCGCCCTGCTCATCGGCCTGCTGGCCGTGCCCGCAGCCTCGCAGGCCGACTTCGGCCTGGTCCCCGGTAGCGTCAGCGCCGTCGCCAAGAACAAAGACGGCACTGTGACCAAGCCAGGCCGGCTCCCATCCCTACACCTACGTGGTCAAGTTCAAACTGAAGACCGACGAAAGCGGCCACACCGAAGGCGGCGAGGTGCGCGACATCATCACCGACCTTCCGCCGGGCCTGGTCGGCAACCCCCTGGCGGTGCCGCGCTGCCCGCGAAAACACTTCGAGGGCTTCGCCCCCAGGTGCCCCTCCAACACCCAGATCGGCATCCTGCGTGTCGTTCTTCCGGGCCTCGGTGAGATCCGCGGCCCGATCTACAACATGGTCCCTCCACCGGGCGTGGCCGGCCAGCTCGCCTTCGCCGCCGCCAACAACAACGCGCTGCAGAACGCCTTCGTGCGCACAGAAGAAGGCTATGGCCTTCGGGTCGGCACCTTCAGCGTCCCGACCGAGTTGTTCTCGGCCACCGAGGATATCTGGGGGGTCCCGGCCGACTCCGGCCACGACGACGAACGGGGTAAGCTCGCAGCGGAAGGACAAGGGCCGCCGGTCGCCTCAGACGCCCCCCTGCAGCCCTACGTGACCCTGCCGGACTCCTGTCAGACACCGCCGGAAGTAACGATCAGCGTCGACTCCAAACTGGCGCCGGGGGTCTTTGATCTCCCAGACCTACCAGTCGCGCGACGGCGGCGGAAACCCCGCCCCGCTGGCCGGCTGCGACAGCGTTCCCTTCCAGCCCAAAGTATCGGCACAGCCCTCCAGCAAACTGGCCTCGACTCCCTCGGGCCTCGACTTCGAGCTGAAGCTGCCCAACCAGGGTCTATTGAGCCCCGGCGGCATCGCCGAAACCGAGCCTAAAAAGACCGTCTTCACCCTCCCTGAGGGAATGACGGTCAACCCCTCCCTGGTGGAAGGTATCAGCGTCTGCACCCCTGCCCAGTACGCAGCGGAGAAGATCGACACCCCCGCAGGCGGTGGCTGCCCAGAGTCATCCAAGCTCGGCAGTCTCACCGCGAGGTCGCCGCTTGATCGAAGAGCCGATCGAAGGCTCCCTCTATCTGGCTGCTCCCCACGACAACCCTTCGGCACGCTTACGGCTCTTTACCTGGTCGCCAGGGCCCCAGAACGAGGCGTGATCGTCAAGCAGGCTGGCAAGGTCGAGCTCGATCCCACAACAGGCCAGATCAAGACCACCTTCGACAACCTGCCTCCGTTGCCTTACTCCTCCTTCAAACTGCACTTCAGGGAAGGAGCGAGGGCGCCGCTGGCAACACCGCCTGCCTGTGGCGAATATCAGTCAACCGCCATCTTCACTCCCTTCTCGGCCAAAGACGACTCCGAAGCGGTCTCGACCACCGCGAGCTTCCAGATCGAACGCGGCCCAGACGGCGGAGCATGCCCCTCGGGAGGCCTGCCACCGTTTAGGCCCGGTCTGATCGCCGGCTCGATTAACAATGCCGCCGGGCGCTTCTCCCCCTTCAACGTCCGCCTCTTTAGAACAGACGCAGAACAGGAGATCAACCGCTTCTCGATCAAGCTGCCGCCAGGGATCGTCGGCAAGCTGGCCGGGGTCCCCTTCTGCTCAGACGCTCAGATCGCCGCCGCAAAAGCAAGAACCGGCATCCACGGCGGCCAGGAAGAGATCGAAAGCCCCTCTTGCCCCGCCGCCTCCCAGATCGGCAGGAGCCTGGCCGGAGCAGGCGTTGGCAGTGCCTTGGCCTACGCCCCAGGCCGCATCTACCTCGCCGGCCCCTACCACGGCTCAGCCATCTCCCTGGTAGCGATCACCGCCGCCAAGGTAGGCCCCTTCGACCTCGGAACCGTCGTAATCAGACAGGCCTTCAAGGTAGACCCCGAAACAGGCGAAGTCTTCATCGACGCCACAGGGTCTGACCCGATTCCCCACATCATCCAAGGGGTGCCCACGCATCTGAGAGATATCAGGGCCTATACCGATAGACCCCAATTCGTCCTCAACCCGACCAGCTGCAAAAGGACGTCGACAGCGAGCACGCTCTTGGGCTCAGGCGTCGACTTCAGCTCTGAAGCAGACGATCGCCCCGTAACGGTCTCAACCCCCTTCCAGGCAGCCGACTGCGCCGCCCTTCCCTTCAAACCACGCCTCGCATTGAAGCTAAAGGGGGGCACCAAGCGAGGCGACTTCCCGGCACTTACAGCCAAGCTCAACATGAACGGCTTTGGCGAAGCGGGGATCAGACGCACCCAAGTCACACTTCCCTCTTCAGAGTTCATCGCCAACGCCCACTTCAACACGATCTGCACCAGGGTGATCTTCAAACAGGGCGCTAAGCCGGGAGAAAGATGCCCAGCCGGGTCGATCTACGGCAAAGCCGTGGTCAACACCCCGATCCTCTCCGAACCTCTAACCGGCCCTGTCTTCCTGCGCTCCTCCGAACACGAACTCCCCGACGTGGTCGCAGCCGTCCACAACGGCGAGATCGACGTTGTTTTGGTCGGCAGGGTCGACTCGGTCAAAGGCAAGCTGCGCACCACCTTTGAAGCGACCCCAGACGCACCGGTGGGCAGCGTGATCGTCTCGCTCAGGGGCGGCAAGAAGGGACTCTTCGAAAACTCCACCAACCTTTGCAAAGGCACGCATAAGGCCTTGGCCGCCTTCACCGGCCACAACGGCAAGCTGCGCGAATTCAACCCGCCGCTTGAACCGAAGTGCGGGGGTAAAGGCCGCAAGCACAAGCGCAGGAGATAGGCCTGTGAAGCTCAAATATACCTCGTGCGTATCTTGACAAACGCAAACTGACGTGTTTGTATTTCGGGTCGTCTCTATTTGAGAACTGACTCGGTATGTATGCGGAGCAAGAGAGCAGCAGTACGACCCAGCGCAAGGAGCTCTGCTTCGCCGCTGCCTATAAAGACGGGGTGGAGCGGCTTGCCGCAGTGGTGGGGGAGGCTGCGCAGGGCGAGCGCGGCTGGGCGAGCCAGCTCTCGGCCGGGCTTGGCGCCGGGCTCGACTTCCTTGCCGCTGATCCGCCGCTTGCCCACCTGCTGCTGGTCGAGTCGCTCGCCGCGGCTCGTCCCGCCCGGCTCGAGCACGAGCGCTCGCTGGAGCGCCTCGCCGAGGCTCTGCGGCCGCCAGCCGTCGACAGCCTGGGGAGGGAAGCCATCACCGAGGAGACCGCGCGGCTGCTGGCTGGTGGCCTTGCCTCTCACCTCTCCAGCCGGGTTCTCGCCGGGGAGGCGGAGCAGCTCCCCGAGCTGCACGACCTGATGCTCCAGTACCTGCTCGCTCCGGCCTTGGCGACGACCTTGCGCAGCGCGGATGAGCAGCGGGTCGCGAGCTCTTAGGAAGCGCATTGGCTCGGCCTGAGCGCCCGCCCGGGGAGGGGGAGCCACCGCGCTTTAATCTCGACGCCCTCGCCGAGCTGCCCGCCGAGCTCGCCCTCGGCCAGCTGCCCGCGGGGCGCCACGGCCTGCCCCGCTCCTTCGTCGTCCGCAACCAGCGCCTGCGCATCGTCGCGGCGATGCTGCGCATCCTGCCGCAGCACGGTTACGCCGACACCACGATCGGCCATATCACCGAGGAGGCCGGCGTCTCACGCGCTGCCTTCTACGGCCAGTTCAAGAGCAAGGAGGAGTGCTTCCTGGCGACCTACGACCTCGCCGGCCGCTGGCTCTGCGAGGGCGTGGAGGGAGCAGCGGCTGCGAGCGAGGAGTGGCCCGCCGGCGTCCGCGCCGGCGTTGCCGAGGCGCTCCGGCTGCTCGCCGCAAACCCCGCTCTGGCCCACCTCATCGCGATCGAGGCGATGCAGGCCGGCCCCGCTGCCCGCAAGCGCCAGTGGGCGTGCCTGGCCCACTTCGCGGAGAGGCTCCGAGCCGGCCGCCCGGCCCGCCCCGAGCTTCCGGCGAGCCTCGAGGAGCTGCTGCTCGGCGGCGCCCTCTCCGTGGTCGCCCGCCACGTCGAAAGCGACCGGGCCGAGCAGCTGCCCGAGCTGGAGACCCCCCTGGTCGAATGCCTGCTCATCCCCTACCTGGGGCTGGAGGAGAGCAAGCGCATCGCCGCCTGAGGGCCATGCCGACTTGATGCCGCGGCTCGATCGTTGCGGTTCCGTTGCATTTCGCGCGCCACGCGTCGCAGACAGCTCGTTACGGTGTCATCATGGAGACGATGGCCAAGAACTGGACCGACGAGCGGCTGGAAGAGCGCTTCGACCGGATCGATCGGGACCACGATCGGTTCGACAGCGAAATCCGTGCGCTGCGCGTGGAGATGAACGCGCGCTTCGATGCGACGCAGCGCCTGATCATCCAGGTCGGCGGCGGCATGGTCGCCACCATGCTCGCCGGCTTCCTCGGGCTCATCGCCACGCAACTGTAGCCAGGCCTCAAGCCTCGCTATACTTTTTGAAGTAAAAGCTGATCCGGATTCAGGAGATTTGTTGTGGCGAACGGCGCGGACACGCAGTTGAAATCGGTGGTCGAGGAGATCGAGCCGTTTGAGGCTGCGCAGGAGATTGAGGGCGGCGACGTCGTCCTGATCGACACGCGCGAGCCCCACGAGTACCAAGAGGCTCACCTCGAGAACGGCAAGCTGGTGCCGCCCGGGCTGCTGCGCGACGAGATCGCCGCCGCGGCGCCGGACAAGTCGGCCCGCACGATCCTCTACTGCCGCAGCGGCAACCGCTCCTATAAGGCGGCCGAGCAGATGGAAGCGCTCGGCTACGAGGACGTCGCCTCGATGGCCGGCGGCATCATCGCCTGGCAGGAGCAGGGGCTGCCGGTGCTCGCCACCGAGGGGATGACCCCCGAGCAGCGCGACCGCTACTCGCGCCACACCCTGCTGCCCGAGGTCGGGGTCGACGGCCAGCTGAAGATGCTGAACGCCAAGGTGCTGCTGCTCGGCGCCGGCGGGCTCGGCGCGCCGACGGCGCTCTACCTTGCCGCAGCCGGGATCGGCACGATCGGCCTCGTCGACGACGACGTCGTCGACGCCTCCAACCTGCAGCGCCAGGTGATCCACAACACCGAGCGGATCGGCACCCCCAAGACCGAGTCGGCGCGGCTGACGATCGAGGCGCTCAACCCCGACGTGAAAGTGATCGAGCATCGCATGCGCCTCGACGCCGGCAACATCCTCGGTGTGATCGAGGACTACGACGTGATCGTCGACGGCGCCGACAACTTCCCCACCCGCTACCTGCTCAACGACGCCTCGGTGCGGCTGCGCAAGCCGGTTGTCTCCGCCTCGATCCTCAGCTTCGACGGCCAGATCTCGACCTTCGTCCCCTTCGAGGGGCCGTGCTACCGCTGCCTCTACCCGACCCCGCCGCCGGCCGAGCTGGCGCCGAGCTGCTCCGCCAACGGCGTGCTCGGGGTGATGGCCGGGACGATGGGCACCCTGCAGGCCAACGAGGTGCTGAAGCTGGTGATGGGGATCGGCGAGCCGCTGGTCGGCCGCCTGCTCCTCTACGAGGCGCTCGGCACGAGGTTCACCGAGCTCAAGGTCCGCCGCGACCCTGAGTGCCCGATCTGCGGCCCCGACGCGCCCGAGGTCCCCGAGTCGGAGATGGGCCAGTTCCCCGACTACGACGCGTTCTGCGCCGGCTAGCCGGTAGCTTTCCCAGCCTGATGGCGACGGTTCGCATTCCCAAGGTGCTGCAGGCCCAGACCGGCGGCCAGGCCGAGGTCGAGGCCGGCGGCGCCAACGTCGGCGAGGTCCTCCGCGCGCTCACCTCCGCCCACCCCGACACCGAGTCCCAGCTCTTCGGCGAAGAGGGCGAGCTCAACCGCTACGTCAACGTCTACCTCAACGACGAGGACGTGCGAGTGCTCAGCGGCCTGGACACCGCGGTCGCCGACACCGACACAGTCGTCATCCTCCCGGCCATGGCCGGCGGTTGATGTTGAGCATCTTGAGCTGAAGTCTTTTGTCTGCTTTGCCGTCCGCCTGCAGGCCTATTCTTCCCTTGCAATGGCGGATGTGAGCGGGACCGATGCGGTAGGGCATCCGGTGCGGCTACGATCATCTCCGTAGATAGGAGGCTGCATTGGACGTAAAAACAGAAGCGACGGAAAAAGCACAGGAAGTGCTCGAACGCTTTTGGGGCGACGCGATTCCGGTTGATCCAGCGCAGATCGCTCGCAAGATGGGGATCGAGGTCTCCAGCGCCTATCTCGACCCCGATGTTGCCGGCGCCATCGAGAAGCGCGATGGCCAATGTGCCGCTATCTATCTGAGCACCGATGATCATCCGAATCGGAAGCGCTTTACATGTGCGCACGAGATTGGGCACTTCGTTCGGCATGGCAAGGAGGATTTCGAGTACGTCGACTACCGCGATGGCACGGCTTCAATGGGGATCGACGAGGAAGAGCGCTTCGCCAACGCTTTCGCCGCTGCGCTGCTGATGCCAGAGAGGGAAGTCAGACGGCTGCACGGCATGGGTATGCACGAGAGGGACATGGCGGGGGCCTTTGGGGTATCCGAGGCGGCGATGGTCAACCGCCTCAAGAACCTCCGGCTCTATCGCTAACGGTCGGAGCGAGCAGCCCATGTCGAGGGATGTTGCTTCGCACGCTTCAGCGCCCGAGGATGGAGATCGAGCGTTCTGGATTTCCGACATCGGGTTGACCGATCCCACGCCGGTGAAGACGCTCCCGCCTTCCAGGAAGGAGAGACTCGAGGGCGACGATCTGGAGCAGTCGATCAAGCTCAAGCGGTTCTATGGGCTGGGCATCTTGCTGCTGATGGGCCTCCAGCTCATCGTCGTCAATGCCGTCTTCGTCATTTACGCCGAGAAGGGCTACCACTGGCATCCACCTGAAGGGGTCGTGCAGGTTTGGCTGACCGCGACCTTCGTTCAGATTGTGAGTGTTGTGGTCGTAATCACCAGGTCTCTTTTCCCCGGCGAGAAGTCAGCGCGCTAAAGCCGAGCCTGAGTCGAAGCGCTGCCGGACTGAGCGGTTGCTACGGTCGCGCCGCGCCGATGCCAGCGCTACGGCCCATAGCCGTTCTCATTCAGCCACTCTTCTATGCGCTTTGCCGCCTCCTCGGCCGCTTCCAAGCGGGCACGCGCGGTGGTCTCCGGACCGGCCGCACACAGGAAGGTTCTGAGCGGTTCGAAAGCTTCGGCGTGATATTCCAGCTTGGCCCTGAAGTCGGAGCGGGGGACGGGCCGTCCGTCTGCCGTTCCCCATCCTCTCGTGCTTCGCTCGCCTATGTCGTGAAGCTGGTCAGACCCGATACGAACATCAGTGAGATCCTCCGGATCACCCCGTTTTCCCAGCGCCAAGTAGACCTCATCCACCAAAGCCTTGACCTCGGTCCTGTTCGAGTGTTGCAGGCAGAAGCGCTGGTAGGTCCAAGCAACCGAGAAGAACTGGCCGAACATGAATAGGAGCGTTTCGATGGCCTTTGGGTGCGTAGTGGGCCCGTAGCCATCGGGGAGTTTGCCTTTGAAATTCTCGTCCTCGACCGCAGGCCACCAGTTCGGAAAGTTTTCGAGGATGTGCGCCAACTGTCTTGCGCCCGGCCTCAGCAGGCTGAGCAGCTCTCCGCAGGGGTCAGGAGCTTCGGTTAACCCTCCGGCGTCTTTATCACTCAAAAATGGGATGAGCAAGCCGCCCACGATCATCGCGAGCGCACATGCGCCGAGCGCAATTAGGAGCCAAGTGGGCAAGTCAAGACCTGCCTGTTCCGCTACGAACAACGCAAGACCCACGCCGACCCCAGCGAGGAAGAGGTCGAATTCCGAACCCTTCTGCTTCATGGGCCGAGACTAGTCGGAGCGCCCTGCATCAAGGCCGTCGTCCCTTCGATTCAAACTGACCCACTACCCCTCTCCGCCATGGCTATACTTTTTGAAGTAAGGGAGAGCGGCGAGCCATGTCAAAACTTCTCAACCGACCCTGCGGGGGACGCTTCGGCAATATCGTCGAGTCGATCGGCAATACGCCGCTGGTCGAGCTGCCGCGGCTGACGCCGAACCCCGACGTTCGCATCTACGCCAAGCTCGAGGGGCATAACCCGACTGGCTCGGTCAAGGATCGCGTTGCCAAGTCGATGATCGAGGCTGCCGAGGCCGAGGGGCTGATCGCGCCCGGGCAGACGATCCTCGAGCCGACCTCCGGCAACACCGGCATCGCGCTGGCGATGATCTGCAGCCGCAAGGGCTACCCGCTGAAGGTGGTTATGCCCGACAACGTGACCAAGGAGCGCACCCAGCTGCTCGAGATGTACGGGGCCGAGATCGTCTACTCCGAGGGCGCCAAGGGCTCCAACGGCGCGGTCGAGGTGGCGCTGGAGATGGCCGAGGACCCCGGCTACTACATGCCCTACCAGTACGGCAACGAGGCCAACCCGCTCGCCCACTACAACGGCACCGCGGTTGAGATCCTCGAAGAGCTGGACGAGGTCACCGCCTTCGTCGGCGGCCTTGGCACCGGCGGCACGCTGATGGGCAACGGCCGACGGCTGAAGGAGGAGAACCCCGAGACGATGATCGTCGCCGCCGAGCCGATGCAGGGCGAGATGGTCCACGGCCTGCGCTCGCTCGACGACGGCTTCATCCCGCCGATCATCGACATCTCGATCCTCGACCGCAAGATCATGGTCTCCAACCGCGACGCGGTCGTCTGGACCCGAAAATCTGCTTGACGAGGAGGGCGTCTTCGCCGGCGTCTCCTCCGGCGCGATCGCCGCGATCGCGGTCCGCATCGCCGGCGAGCTGGAGAGCGGCAACGTCGTCTTCCTGATCCCCGACGACGGCTGGAAGTACCTCTCCTCAGGCGTCTACACCAAGCCGATCGAGGAGATCGAGAACCTCGATTCGACCGTCTGGTGGTAGTGCCCGGCGCCGTTTATCCGTTTGCCCGACAAGCCGCACCGCAACTCGCTCCACCGCCCCGTGTTTGATCGGCCGACAGGATTGGCACGGCAAACTAGAGCAAGGGGAGAGTTGTGAAGTCACGGTGGTTCGTCTCAGCATTGGTGGGAATCTGCGGTTGTCTGGGCATCGTCGCCGGCATGGCGAGCGCGGCCCCGGCCGACCTCGACCACAGCTTCGGTCAGCGCGGCTTCGCCGGTATCTCACCGGCCCTCGACGCGCCGCAGGGCAGCGAGCGGGTCGTCGACATGGCGGTCGGGCCGCAGGACGAAATCCTCGTGCTCAGCGAGGCCTGCCCGAAACTGCCCGAATGCCTCTTTGCCGTCACCCGCTACAGCCACGACGGCTTCCGCGACTTCGCCTATGGCGCCGGCGGCCGGGCGGTCGTCTCGACCCAGCTTCCCTCGACCTCGGAGTCCGGCCCGCAGTTCGGCTCGATCGCGGTCGACGCCAACGGCAACGCCGTCGTCGCCACCTCGACCGAAGGCAACCTCGCCCTCTTCCGCTTCGACTCCCACGGGGCGCCCGACGGCGGCTTCGGCCAGGCCGGGCGTGTGACCACCGACCTTGGCGGCACCGAGAGCGCCGCCAAGGTGAAGATCCAGTCCGACGGCAAGATCGTCGTCGCCGGCAGCCTGCGGCGCGGGACCGAAAGCTCCGACCTGCTGCTGGCGCGCTACCTGCCCAGCGGCAGCCCAGATCCGGGCTTCGGCCAGCAGGGCACCGTCGTCGCCAACCTGCTTCCCAACGATCTGCCGGTGGCGCTGGCGATCGACGCCCAGGGCCGGCTCTTCGTCGCGGTCGACGAATGCTGCTCGGGGAGCGGCCGCGCCGTCGTCGCCCGCTTCCTCCAGGACGGCAGCCTCGACGGCGGCTTCTCGAGCCAGGTCGGCGCCGGCTCGTCGACCTCGCTCAGCACGATCCTGCCGCTCGCCAACGGCAAGCTCTATGTGACCGGCGATCATGCCGTGCGCGGGCGCGGCTCCAGCAGCTTCATCGCCCGCTTGCTCGAAAACGGCCGCCCGGACAGGAAGTTCGGCCGCGGCGGCTCGATCTCGCTCGGCTCCAACGCCAGCTCGGTCGACCAGGCGGCGATCGACGCTGCCGGCCGCCTCGTGCTCGCCGGCAGCGGCGCCGACCGCAAGCTGGGCGAGGCGCTGTGGGCGATGCGCAGGCTCGGCAACGGGCGTCCCGACCGGACCTTCGCCGGCGGCTGGCAGCAGCGCTTCGGGCTCGGCAGCACCACCGAGGTCGACGGGCTGGCGCTGCAGTCGAGCGGCCGCATCGTGATCCTTGGCGAAAGCGCCGAATGCTTCCGCTCCTGCAGCGCCTGGCACCCGGTGCTGCTGCGGCTGCTCGGCGGCAACAGCAAGGTGCGCTGCATGGGGCAGAAGGCGACGATCGTCGGCACCCGCCGCGGCGAGGTGCTGAAGGGCACCGGGCACCGCGACGTGATCGCCGCGCTTGCCGGCAACGACACGGTCAAGGGCCGCGGCGGCAACGACCTGATCTGCGGCGGCCCCGGCAAAGACCGGATCGACGGCGGCCCGGGCCGCAACCGCGTCCACCAGTAGGCGCTTGACGCGCCGCCGGGTCTTCGTGCGCCTGGGGAGCGCCGCCGTCTTGGCGGCGCTCGCTCTGGCGTCGCCGGCGGCGGCAAGGTCGGCCGTCCCGCGCGAGTTCTTCGGCATCGTCCCGCAGTCGGCGCCGACCAGCGGAGACTTCGCCCGCATGGACGGTGTCGTCGGCACGCTGCGCATCCCGGTCGAGTGGGGCGGGCTGGAGCCGCGGCCCGGCTCCTACGACTTCGGCTCCCTCGACGCGACGATTGGCCAGGCGGCCGACGCGGGCATTCGCGTGCTGCCCTTCGTCTATGGGACGCCACCATGGATCAGCGGCGATCCGGCGCGGGCGCCGCTGCAATCGGCGCGGGCGCGGCGCGCCTGGGCCGGGATGCTGCGAACGCTGGTGCGCCGCTACGGGCCCGCCGGCAGGTTCTGGCAGGGACGCGCCAGGCAGATGCCGATCCGCCGCTGGCAGATCTGGAACGAGCCCAACTACCTGCTCTTCTGGCATCCCCGCCCGCAGCCCGCCCGCTACGCGCAGTTGCTGCGAATCTCGGCTCGCACGATCCGCGCGCCGACCCCGGCGCGACGATCCTCGCCGCCGGCGTCGCCCCGGTTGAGGCCGGAATCACGCCCTGGGCCTTCCTGCGCCGGCTATACGAAGTGCCCGGCGTCCGCCGCGCATTTCGACGTCGTCGCCCTGCACCCGTATGCGCCCTACGTCGCCTGGGTCAAGACCCAGATCCGCTTCGTCCGCGAAGTGATGGTCGAGGCCGGCGACGGGTCGACGCCCCTGCAGCTCGACCGAGCTCGGCGTCGCCTCCGACGCTGCCTTCCGCAACCCCTTCGACAAGGGCCGCGCCGGCCAGGCCGCATACCTGCGCAAGGCGCTCCAGCTTGCGCTCCGCAACCGCGCTCGCTGGCACCTCGCCGGCGTCGACTGGTTCACCTGGCAGGACTCGCTCGCCGCCGACCCGCACTGCGTCTTCTGCCAGTACGGCGGCCTCTTCGACGCGGGCGGCGCGCCGAAGCCGGCCTGGGGCGCCTTCCGCCGCGTCGCCGCGGCCGCGACGGCCAGATAGGTCCGCTAGCCTCGACCGGTCCATGCGGATCGCCCAGAGCCTGATCGACGAGATGGTCGCGCACGCGCGCGAGGACCTGCCCAACGAGTGCTGCGGGATGGTCGGCGGCAGGACGATTTGGCGACGAGCGTCTACCGGGCCGAGAACGAATTCGCCAGCCCGCTGCGCTTCGGCGTCGCCTCCAAGGACCTCTTCCGCATCACCCAGAAGGAGATGCCGGAGCGGGGGAGGAGCTGGTCGCGATCTACCACTCGCACACCAAGACCGCCGCCTACCCGTCGCAGACCGACGTCAACGAAGCCGAGAAGAGCTGGCCGGACGCGCTCTGGATCATCGTCTCGCTGGAAGACCCCGACCAGCCGGTCGTCAAGGCGCTACTGGCTCAAAGACCTGAGGATCGCCGATGCCGAGCTCGTCGTCGAGTAGCGGTCGCACGGTCAAGGTCGCCTTCGCCCTCAACCAGATGGAGGCGGAGATGATCCAGGGCCTGCTCGGCGAGCACGGCATCCCGAGCATGGTCCAGCGCACCGTTCGACAACCCCGAGTTCCTCGCCGCCGGGCCACGCCAGATCCTCGTCCCAGAGGCCGCCGCCGAGGAAGCCCGCGAAGTGCTCGAGGGCACCCCGGCTCGCCCTAACCGGGGTGCAACGTTTTGTGGTCCTACTGGGTGAACTATGCGTTGCACCGGGCTTACGCCGGGGTTGGGCGGGCGACTTCGCGCAGGTAGCCGCGCCAGGCGTCCTCGATCTCGCCGATTCGGGCTTCGAAGGCGGCCTCCAGCGTTGGGACGGCCCCGCCGGGCAGCAGCTGCAGGGCGAGGCGCTCGCAGGCCTCGGGGCCGCGCTCGGTCTCGAGCAGGTCGAAGATCGTCCCGCCGAGGATGACCGCGTCGCGGCGCGAGGGCGGGAAGGAGGGCCGGGCGCTCTCGCGCAGGCGCCGGATCACCGCCGCGCGGTAGAGCCCGACCTGGCGCGAGAAGTACTGGGCGCCGCCTTCGACCAGCCAGGCCCAGCGCAGGTAGCGGGCGAAGCGGCGCGGCGTCCAGGAGGGCGGCAGCTCGGTGTTGTTGGCGGCGACGACGAGCTGGGCGTAGAGGCGCTCGGCGGTGCCGCGCAGCGCCTCGCGCGAATCGTCGCCGGCGGCGCGGCGCTCCATGTGGGGGTCGTTGAGCACGTGCAGCTCGGTCGCCATCGCCCAGCCGGCCAGGTAGCGGCGCCCGGCCGGCGCCGCCGACCAGCGCGCCGCGGGCAGGAAGGGATGGGCGGCGGAGAGCCAGAGCGGGTTGGTGTGGACGACGACGGTGATCTCGCCGGGCACCCGCTCGAAGCGGTCCTCGAGCCGCAGCCGCAGTTCCTCCATCCGGTCCAGCGTCCGCTCGGCGAACGCGGTGTCGCCGCTGTCGTGGCGGGCGGTGAAGCTGAGGGACTGCAGTCTCGACCCAAGGCACGGGGCGAGGCTACTGCTAGCTCAGACGAGGACCGGCTCGGCGGCGCCGCAAACACCGAGGATCTCCGCGCGGGCGCGGTCGAACTCCTCGTCGGCCATCACCGGGGTGCCCTCGAAGGGCAGTTCGCGGTCGACCTCGACCCAGGTGCGGCAGCCGTGGTACTCCTCGCGGACCTTGACCGTGACCGGGCGGGGGATGCGGTGGACGCGCAGCAGCACCACGTGCAGCGGGTGGCGGCGCTTCCAGTTGAGCCGCTTCTCGGCGTAGTCCGGAGTCCAGACGTAATAGGGGGAGAGGCCGTCGACGATGCGCGGGTCGGTGACCGTGATGTGGTCGGTGACCTCGGCCCAGGCGCGCAGGCGCACCCGCTCCGGCTGGGAGATGCCGCCGTCCTGGATCAGCGCCTTGGCCGGCGGTTCTTCCTCGCCCCAGACGCCCTCCTCCAGCGCGCGGCCCAGCTCAGGGTGGTGGGACTCGCGCACGAGGTTGTTGCGCTGGTGGTCGAAGGTCGGGTAGAGGAAGAAGCGCTCGTGATCGAGCTCGAAGTGCTTGTTCTCCTCGCGAATGCCGCCCTTTCGCAGGGTCAGCAACTGCTCGCCCTCGGCGAGTGCACGGACCGTCACGGCCCATTCCTTGAAAGCGATCGGCATTTGAAGTCGTACCTTTAGGAAGGTGGTTTGAAGCTTGACTGGGAGGGGACGCCTCGGAGCCCTTACCAGGTGAGAAGCCCGCCCGAATTCGGCATTCTAGACGAGACTGGCTGGATCGCCAAATCTGTGATGGAACTCACGTCTATCCGTTTCTGTGGAGGTAGCGGGAGTCACTGACCGCCGTGGCCGGCGCCTCCAGGGGTTTCTATGCGGATTCGCTCGCCGGCGTCCAGCTCTCCCTCGGACTTGCTGGGTACGGGCCGGTTGCCGGCGAGGTTGCGACCCGGCGCGCCGTCGGCGCCCCCGTCGCGACCCCGGGGCGGGTGCCGGCGGCGCTCGCTGATCAGCGAGTAGCGCATCGGCGCGAGCGCCTCGATCTCGCGCACGATCCCGTCACCGCCGCGGTGCTCGCCAGCCCCGCCGCTGCCGCGCCGCAGCGAGAGCTCGCGCACGCGCAGCGGGAATTCGCTCTCCAGCGCCTCGATCGGGGTGTTGAGCGTGTTCGACATCGCGACGTGGATCGCGCTGGGGCCGTCGGCGTCGGGACAGGCGCCCTGGCCGCCGCCGATCGTCTCGTAGTAGGTGAAGTCCTCGTTGGCGAGAGTGAGGTTGTTCATCGTGCCCTGGCCCTGGGCGGGCACCGGCCGGGCGCCGCCGAGGGCCGCGATCACCAGGTCGGCGACGCGGCTCGACGTCTCGACGTTGCCGGCGACGACGGCGGCGGGGAAGCGGGCGTTGAGCAGGCAGCCCTCGGGGGCGACCACCTCGATCGGCCGGTAGGCGCCGGCGCAGGGCGGGGCGTCGGGGTCGGTGAGGACGCGGACGGCGAAGAAGGCCGCCGACTTGGTCACAGAGAGCGGGCAGTTGAGGTTGCCCTCGACCTGGGGGTCGGTGCCGGAGAAGTCGAGCGTGAGGCGGTCGCCGCGGATCGTCGCCTCGACCCGCAGCGCGATGTCGACCGGCTCACCGTCCACGTCCATCTCGAGCACGTCCGCGGCCGTGTAGGCGCCGTCGGGGAGGTCGGCGAGCGGCGGCGCGGGTGCGGCGCTCGGCGTAGGCGAGGATCTCGTCCATGCCGTCGCGCAGCTCCTCGAGCCCATGTCGCTCGGCCAGCTCTGCGAGCCGCTCGGCGCCGATCCGGTTGGCGGCGCTCTGCGCCCGCAGGTCGGCGAGCCGCTGCTTGGGGAACCGCATCTGCGAGGCGAGCCGCGCAAGCGTCTCGGGGTCGGCCCGCGTCGGCGGGATCACGACTCCCTCCTGGTCGAGCCGGGTCGAGTTGGCCGGCATGCTGCCTGGGGTGGTGCCGCCGACGTCGGCGTGGTGGGCGCGGCAGGCGGCAAAGCCGAGCAGCTCCCCGCCGACGAAGACGGGAGATATAAGGGTGATGTCGGGCAGGTGGGTGCCGCCGCGGTAGGGGTCGTTGAGGATCCAGCTCTCGCCGGCCCGCTGCTCGAGGTCGAGCACCGCCGCGACCGCATCCGGCATCGAGCCGAGGTGGACCGGGATGTGCTCCGCCTGCATCACCAGCTCGCCGCGGGCGTCGAAGAGCGCCGTCGAGCAGTCGTGGCGCTCCTTGATGTTGGCCGAGTAGGCAGCGCGGATCAGCGCCGCCCCCATCTCGTCGCAAGCGGCCCGCAGCCCGCCGATCATCACCTGCAGCGTCACCGGGTCCATCGCGCTCCCCCTCGGGTGCAACGTTTTTGTCCGTGCATGTCGACGGTCAACTCGTTGCACCTAGGTCGTCGTGGCGCGGATCGTGCCGGTCTCGTCGACCTCTGCGGACCAGTCGGGAGGGAGGACGAGGGTTGCCTCGGGGAGCTCGAAGATCGCCGGGCCGTCGAGTGAGAGGCCGGCCGGCGGCTCGCCGCGCAACACGCATGTCCCGATCCACTCGCCTTCGAATCGGACCTCCCGGCTGCCTTCCTCCGATCTGGCCCGGAGGAGCGGCGACGAGTTGCGGCCGGGGGCCCTTGCTACGAGGGCGAGGCGGATGTGGACGAGGACGACCTCGCCCTCGGGGTCGCGGTAGCCGTAGCGCTCCTCGTGGGCGGCGGCGAAGCGCTCGGCGAGGTCGGTGGGGTCGGGACGGACGGGTCCCGGGACCGGCAGCTCGAAGGCCTGGCCGGCGTAGCGCATCTCGTAGACGACCTCGGGCTCGGCGCCTTCGAGGTTGCCCAGCGTCGCGAGCAGGTCGTCGACCTCGCGCAGCGATCGCGCTCCGCCGTCAGCTCGCCCCCGCCCAGCATCACCGTCCGCGTCGTGTCGCGGCGCCGGTCCGAGGCGCAGAGCCCCAGCGCCGAGAGCACGCCGCCGGCGCGAGGGCAGAGGATGCGCTCGATACCGAGCTCGGCGGCGATCCCGGCCGCGTGCATCGGTCCGGCGCCGCCGAAGGGGAGCAGGGCGAAGCCGCGGGGATCGACCCCGCGCTCGACCGTGACCACGCGCAGCGCCCGCACCATCTCCTGGTCGGCGACGCGGACGATGCCCTCGGCGGTCTCGAGCAGGCCGAGGCCGAGCGAGTCGGCGAGGGCGGCGACCGCCGACTCGGCTCTCGCCGGGTCCAGCGGCACTCCCCCAGCCAGCTCGGAGTCGGCGGACAGTCGGCCGAGCAGCAGGTTGGCGTCGGTCACAGTGGGCTCGCTGCCGCCGCGGCCGTAACAGGCCGGTCCCGGCTCGGCTCCGGCCGAGCGCGGGCCGACCCGCAGCGCCCCGCCCGCGTCGCGCCAGCCGATCGAGCCGCCGCCGGCGCCGACCGTGTGCACGTCGACCATTGGCAGCTGGATCGGCCGCCCGCCGATCTCGCGCGAGTCGGTTCGCCGCACCTCACCGTCCTCCACCACGCAGACCTCGCAGGAGGTGCCGCCCATGTCGAGCCCGAGCGCGTTGCCGTCGGCGCAGGCAACGGCGAGCAGGCTCGCGCCGACGGCGCCGCCGGCGGGGCCGGAGAGGACGCTCCAGGCCCCGGCGCTCGCCGCCTCCTCGGTACTGGCGACCCCGCCGGAGGACTGCATCACCAGCGGGCGTGGGCAGCCCGGCCGACTCCGCCGCCTCGCCCAGCCGTCCCAGATAGCGGCCGAGCAGAGGGGAGAGGTAAGCGTCGATCGCAGTCGTCGAGCAGCGCTCGTACTCGCGGAAGCGCGGCAGCACCTCGTGCGAGGCCGAGACGTGAAGGTCCGGCATCTCTCCCCGCAGGTGCTCTGCGAGCACTCGCTCGTGGCTCGGGTCGAGGTGGGAGAAGAGCAGGCAGATGGCCACCGCCTCGGCGCCGCTCTCGCGCAAGAGCTCGGCCAGGCGCTGCGGCTCGTCGGCACCGAGTGGCTCGATCACCCCGTCGGGCCCGACCCGCTCCGCCGCCTCGAAACGCATCCCCTCCTCCACCAGCGGCGCCGGCTTCGGCGCGCAGAGCCGGTACAGCTGCGGCCGGTCCTGGCGGCCGATCTCGAGCACGTCGCCGAAGCCCCTGGTCGCGATCAGCGCCGTGCGCGCCCCTCGTTCCTCCAGCAGCGCATTGGTCCCGACCGTCATCCCGTGGGCGAAGACCTCGACTTCGGCGGCGCTCGCCCCGGCCCGACTCAGCACCTCCTCGACCGCCGCGATCACACCCCGCGACTGATCCTCCGGCGTGCTCGGCAGCTTCGCCGTATGGACCCTGTCGCCGTCAACCAGCACCGCATCCGTAAACGTCCCCCCAACGTCAACCCCAAGCAGCATTCCAAGACGGCCGTTAGGCGTTCTGTTTCCCCGTTCGGACGAGGCGAAGCCCGTCGGGCGATACGAAGATAATCCGCGCCGCGCCGCCGAGTTCAGGCTCCAAGATCTCGACCATCGCAACCCCGTCGTCGCGCAGCTCAAGCACGCCACCGCGAGCGCCGGCAGGCGCATCATCGACTTGCTCGGCGAGTTCGACGATGTCAAAAGCGGCGATCTCTCGGGTTACTGTCATGAGTTCCTCTTCATGCTAGAGAGTTGCATAGGCGGTGACCAGCCTTGGCATCGCCCACTCGTCGGCGTAGTGCCAGGAGATGATCGCCATAGCAGTGCGGCCACAAATGGTGAGAGGGGCTTCGATTCCACAGGAGACGCCGAACGGAGACCGGTCGCGTACTTCCACGATTGTGGCGTTAATTGCTGCATTCGAGATGGCTTCCCAGATACGCTCCCAGTCTGCCGGGCCGACGTGCCACACGCGTTCCCACTCGAGGCCGTGTCCTTTGGTGCCGAGAATCCACTCGTCTAGCTTGATTCGCTCGAACCAGGCTTGATCGGCCCGCGGCAGGACATCTCCGACTCTCGGTGGCCAATGCATGGCGCCGACGCTAGGGAGCGAAATCGCGCGTGTGTGCGTCTTATGTCAAGGCTTTGTGACGGATTTCAGTCCCAGCGCTCGTGGCGGATCCTGCCGCTGGGCTCGTGGACGAGGTGGACTCCGTCCAGCGCCGGGTCCAAGTGGGGGAAGTCGGCGCGCAGGTGGCCGCCGCGGGACTCGCGGCGCTCGAGGGCGCAGGCGGCGATCGCGGCGGCGAGGGGGTAGGGGCTGCCGAGCAGCTCTTCGAGCTGATCGGCGCGGCGCATCGGTCCGGCGAGGGCCCAGACGGCGTCGCGGGTGGCCTCGGTGGGTGGCTCGAAGCGCCACGCTCCGGGCTCGGGCGGGGTGGACGCCGCGGTCTCCTCAAGCGCCGCCGCCGCGGCCCGCCCGCCGAAGACGAAGCACTCGCTGAGCGAGTTGGAGGCGAGGCGGTTGGCGCCGTGCAGGCCGGTGCACGAGCACTCGCCGACGGCGTAGAGGCCGGGGAGGGAGGAGCGGCCGTCGAGGTCGACCGCGATCCCGCCCATCGTGTAATGGGCGGCGGGGGCAACCGGGATTGGCCGTGCGGTCGGGTCGAGCCCGGCCTCGGCGAGCGACTCGAAGACGTTGGGGAAGCGCGCCGGGTCGAGCCCGCGCAGGTCGAGCTCGACCGAGCTGGTGCCGTCGGCCTCGAGCCGGTCGAGGATCGCCGCGGTGACGGCGTCACGCGGCGCCAGCTCGTCGGTGAAGCGACGGCCGGCGGCGTCGAGCAGCGTCGCGCCCTCGCCACGCACCGCCTCGGTGATCAGCATGCCGTCGAAGCGCGTGCCCGGCAGGTAGAGCGCGGTGGGGTGGAACTGGCAGAACTCGAGGTCGGCCAGCTCGGCGCCGGCGGCCGCGGCCATCGTCGGGCCCGCCCCGATCGCGCCGCGCGGGTTGCTCGTCCGCCGCCAGAGCGCCGCGCCGCCGCCGGTCGCCAGCACCGTTGCGGCAGCGGCGATCCAACCGTCGTCGGCCACCACCCCGTGGCAGCGCCGACCGTCGCTCCACAGCGCCGCCATCGAAGCGCGCTCGCGAACCTCGATCCGCGCCTCGGCGGCCACCATCGCCGCCAGCTTCGAGGTGATCTCGTGGCCGGTGGCGCTGCCGCCGGAGTGGACGATGCGGCGCCGAGTGTGGCCCCCCTCGAGGCCCAGCGACAGCTCGCCGTCCGCGTCTAAGTCGAAGTCGACGCCGCGCGAGCGCAGCTCCCGAACCGCAGCGGGTGCCTCATCGACAAGGACCTGCACGGCCGAAGGCCGGCAGAGCCCGCGTCCCGCAGCAATCGTGTCGGCCGCATGCTGAGCGGGCGAGTCACCCGGCTCCAGCGCCGCCGCCAGCCCGCCCTGCGCCCAGTAGCTGGCGCTCTGGGAGAGTGGCGTGCGCGAGACCAGGCAGACCTTGCCGCCGCCCTCGGCCGCGCGCAGCGCCGTCCACAGCCCGGCCGCGCCGCCGCCGACGACGGCGACGTCGAACTCGGCGCTGGGCGCTATCGCCCCGCCTCGCGCCGGATCGTCTCGACCTGGCCGCGAAGCCAGGCGGCGGCAGCCTCGCGCGCCCGCGCCCGCTCGTCCTCGATCGCGCCCTCGGCCTCGGCGGCACGCTTCTCCGCCGCCTCGATCCGTTTCTCCGCCTCGCCGGTCTGCGCCTCGATCTCCGACAGCCGCCCCTCCGCCTCGGCCACCACCCGGTCCTTGGCCTCGCGCTCCCGTTTCAGCTCCTCCGCATGGGCGAGCCGCAGCTCCTCCAGCGCCTGCGAGGCGCGCGCCCGCTCCTTCTCCAGGTCGGTCTCCAGCGCCTCGATCTCAGCCGCGACCCGCCTCTCAGCCGTGCTGGCGGCAGCCGCGGCCTCCTCCAGCCGCTTCTTCGCCATCTCCACCTGCGCGCTCAGATCCGCGCCGCTCGGCTGGCCTGTCGAGTCACCCATCGCGCTCAATCTATTACGTGCTTTGCTTGTGGCGAGGCAAAGGCATGACCAAGATCTCTTCCAAGCGCCAAGTGACCCTTCCAATCGAGAGCCTGAGGGCCACCGGGCTCAAGCCAGGTGACGAGGTAAGCATCAAGGCGTCTGAGTCGGGCCGGATCGTCGTGCAACGCGCTGAGCCCAGTATTGACCGCGGGGTTGGCGTTTTCGATGGTCTGTATGGGGCCGGCTATTTGGACCGACTTCGTTCTGGTGAGCGCCAGCCATAGAGCTGGCGTTGTTTGATCACGTCCGAAAGTGCCGCGTCCACGGTGTCGGACACTGTTTTGGTCCCGAGGATCTCTTTCGCCGCAGCGACCTTGACAATGTCGATCTCAAGAGAGGTCTTGCGCTTGATCGGGTTGTCCATGCCGGAGGTATAGCGACAGATTGCTGCTTGGGTTGCATTTCGGCACGGTCTGTTGACAGCCTGCGCGCCACGCGCGCGGGGGCCATCCATACGGTCGGGCCATGCTCTGGCCATACTCCGATCCGGCAGCGGTGCTGGGCCTGCTCATCGACCTCATCTCCGGGGGGATTGCCAACCTCGTTGGCCTTACGGGCTTGTTTGCAGGCGCCGCCCACTATGGCGCTGTTCTAGCCGATTGGCCCCAGAAGAAGGTCGAGCGCATTACCGGGGCTGGATTTTTCGTCGGTTTTGCCTTGGGTCTGGCCTTGGCAGCTGCGGAAGCTATTGTCTGAGTACACTGAGCCAATGAGCCGTCGCAACATCATCCTAATTGCCGCCCCCTTCGTAGCCGTTGTAGTCGTGGTGCCACTGCTCAAGATGCTCGATGCAAGCCAGGGGGTCTTCTTGGCATTCGAGGCCGTGCTTGCGGTCGTGTGCGGTGGAGCTCTTGGGGCATTTGCAGATCCGGTGCCCGAGTTGCCATGGAAGAGCACTCGTGCCAAGGCAGCTCTGATGGCGATAAGGCGCCGTCGCCGGTCATAGGGCCGACTCGGTGTGCGGTAAATAGGTATCTACTTCGCGGAGCGGGCGAGCACGTCGCGGTAGGCGACGATCGTGCGCTCGGCCATGCGGGTGGCTGAGAGGGAGGCGGCGCGGGTGGCGCCTTTGACTCGGGGGTCGGGGGAGTCGAGCAGGGGCTTGGCGGCGGCGGCCCAGACATCGAGGTCGAAGGGGGCGCAGAGGGCGCCGGTGATGCCGCGGAGGGCGTAGGGGGCGATGCCGACCGGGGTGGAGAGGACCGGCACGTCGCAGGCAAGCGCCTCGATCGCGGTCATGCCGAAGCCCTCGTAGTCGGAGGTGACGAGGACGGCGCTGGCGGCGTTGACCCAGAGCGGCATCTCGTCGGGGTCGATCGAGCCGCCGGTGAGGAGCTCGGCGTCGCAGGCCGCGGCGAGCTCGGCGGCGCGGTCGTGGCGCTTCTCGGGACGGGCGGGGTCGGCGGGGAAGAGCAGATAGCGGCCGCTGGGGTCGAGGCCCAGCTCGCGCCGGGCCCGCTCGCGCGGCATCGCGCGGAAGCGGCCCAGGTCGGGGCCGCAGGGAAGGACGACGGAGCCGGGGACGGGGGGAGGCCGGGCCTGCCGTCCTCGCTGGCGAAGAGAGCGCGGGAGACTCCGGCGACCAGGTCGACCCGCCAAGCCAGCCGCCGCGAGAGCGGCCCGACCAGCCAGTGGCGGACGTCGGTGCCGTGGTAGCTGACGACGAGCGGCCGCGCCCCGGCCAGCTGCGCGCACCAGCCAGGCAGGCCGTAGTGGGCGTGGACGAGGTCGAAGCGCTCGCGCCGCAGCAGCCGTCGCAGCCGCCGTGTTGCCGGCATGTATTGGCGCGAGCCGCGCGGGAACTCGAAGAGCTCGACCTCGACGCCCAGTCGCCGCATCTCCCCGACCTGATCCCGCACCCAGCGCCCCCGCTGCGGCGCCGATGCATCGGGGACGAAGTTGGTCACGACCAGCACTCGCACCGCCGGGAGGCTAACCCCCGCGCAGGTCCCCACCTCTCCGTCCGCACGAGCTATGCACACATCCCTGTCTAGAAACAAATTTGTCCTTGACAAAGAGAAACGCCGTCGTCTAATCTCTCGGATGGATTAAGAAACACGGATATCCGTATTTCCGATCCACAGGGAAAGCAGCACCAGCAGCACCCACAGGGACAACCGAGCCCCGAGGAAGCCGCAAAGGGAAGCGGCGGGCAGAGGGGCTCACGGGACAAGGAGAGAGATCTAGATGTTCTCGACGCTACGCATCCGCCTCGGCATCTCCGGGGCCATCACGGTCATCGCCCTTCTCCTCGTCCCAGCCTCCGCGCTCGCGGTCGAACACCCCCTGCTCGGCAACTTCGGCGCCGCCGCCGAACCGACCTTCAGCCAAGCGGCGGGAATGACCGTGGACCCCGACACGGGAGACCTTCTCGTCATCACCCGCGAAGAAGTCTCAGGTGAACACGTCGGCACCCTGCACCGCTACAAGCCCGACGGCACCCCCGATGACTTCTCCGCCCTCTCCTCCTCCAATGTGATCGACGGGCATGCGGGCGAAGCGGACGCTACTCCTTCAGGGGTGATCCTCTCCACCGAAGCCGGCGACCTGAGAGAAGCCGAGGTCGCCGTCGCCCCGCCCGGAGCGGCCGGCGGCACCGCCGGCGACATCTACGTCACCAACGCCTTCAAGGGCGTGATCGACATCTTCAGCTCGACTGGCGCCTTCGTAGCCGAGCGCAGCGTCTCCTCCTTCCCCTGCGGTGTCGCGGTTGACCCTGCAGGGAACGTCTTCGTCGGCAGCTACGAAGGCGAAAAGGAAGGCATCAGCAAGCTCATCCCTAGCGAACCGGGGCATTTCACCGAATCGGCAAAAAGCCCCTACAAACTCGCAACCCCTACTACCCATCCCTGCCAGGTGGCGGCCGGTACAGGCTTCGTCTACGCCGCCGCTTTCGACGAAGCGATCTCCAAGATCTTCAGCGAAGGCACCGAAGAAGGGAAAACCCAGTACGTATTCAGCGCCAAGCTGAACATCGAGCTGGCGCTTGACCCCACGAGCGGCCACCTCTACACCGCGGTGCAAGGCCAGGGGGTCACCGAGTACGACGTCTCCGGCGCCACCGAAGCGACCGAAGTCTCCGAAACTTTTGCCGCAACCGGCCCCGAAGGTGTTGCTGTCAGCGCCATCAGCGGCATCCTCTTCATCGCCCCTGGCCACGTCGGCCCTGGCCAAAAGGTCGAAGAATTCGGCCCCTCCTTCCCCAAACTGAGCGTCAACCCGGGGACGGGCGGCAGCGTCGAATGCAAGGTCGGTGCCGGAGCCTTTGCTCCCTGCGTGGCTGGCACCGCCTATGAAACCGGCAAGGTGGTCAAGCTGAAGGCGGTCCCCGCCGCCAACCACTCCTTCTCGGGTTGGTCTGAATTCACCGGCTCGGCCTCGGTGACGACGCCCTGCACGGGCAACGTCACCGAATGCGAAGTGAAGATGTTTCGCAACGTCACCGGCAATGCCAGCTTCGCGGTGATCACCCACACCCTGAACGTCAGCGTCACCGGCGCAGGCGAAGTCGAATGCAAAGTTGGCGTCGCCGCCTTTGCCCCCTGCGTGGCGGGCGAAAGCTACGAACAGGGCAAAGTGGTCAAGCTGCGCGCCGCCCCCGAAGCCCACCATGTCTTCAGCGGCTGGTCTTCCTTCATCGGCTCGGGCTCGGTCGCCAAACCATGCAGTGGCACGGCGACCGAATGCGAAGTCAAAATGAGCGCGGACGTAACCGGCAGCGCCAGCTTCGCACTGGAAAGCCACGCGCTCTCGATCGCCACCGCTGGCACCGGCGCCGGCTCGGTCAGCTGCAACAGCGCAGCCTGCGCTGCCAGCTACCCCCACGGCACCACGCTCACCCTCACCGCCTCGGCGGCCGCGGACTCGAGCTTCGCCGGTTGGTCTGGAGCAGGTTGCTCAGGCACCGCCAGCTGTCAGCTGACGATCGAAGCAGATACCTCGGTCACCGCGAGCTTCAGCAAGCTGCCCGACGTAAAACCGCCACCGGGACCGACTCCGCAAACCATCCACTGCGTCGTCCCCAAGCTCGCCAAAAAGACCCTGGCCAAGGCCAAGGCAGCCCTGAAAGCAGCTCACTGCGCGCTCGGCAAGGTGGCCAAGCTGAAGAAAGCCAAGGGAACCCTCTTGGTCAAGTCCTCCCAGCCTTCCGCTGGGACTTCCTTGCCAGAAGGCGCCAAGGTCAACCTCAAGCTAGCCCCCAAGCCGAAAGGTGGGAGGCACTAGATGGGCTCGGCGAAGAAGACGCTCGCCTCAGGCGCAGGGCGCTTTGGTGCTCTAAGCGCCCTTGCCCTCGTTGCCGGTCTGCTCTTTGTGGCGCCGGCCTCGGCCAGTTTCGAACAGGTCGCCACCTTTGCCGACGGCAGCGAAAGCCAGGAACTCCTCAATGCCGAGAGCATGGCCGTGAACACCACCGGCGCCGGTGGTGTGCCGGCCGGCACGCTATATGCAGTGGATTACGGTGGAGCCCGGGTCCTCCGCTATGGCCCCAAAGGCGAACTGCGCGAGCAGTGGGGCTGGGGCGTCGCCGACGGAAAAGTCGAATTCGAGCGCTGCGGACCGGACGGCGAAGCCGCTCACCCGGCTTGTCACATAGAAATCGAAGGATTTCACGGCATCCAAGGAGAAGGCGTCGGCCAGCTCTCCGACCCGATTGCCATTGCCGTCGACCAAGTCACTGGTGATGTCTACGTTCTTAATGGGCATAGCGTTCGCAAACACAAACTGATCCAGGTCTTCAGTGCCAACGGCTCGCAGGTGATCACCGAATTCGGTGAGCCGGGGGCGAGCAGCGAAAGCATCGAAGAAGGGCCGGAAAAGCTCCACAGGTTGGGCCTTTTCAGCGGCATGGCTGTCAACGGCATCGGTACTGTGTACGTCAGCGATGGCTTTCAGCCAGGAGCAGGTCAGGATGAATCACGGGTGATGACATTCAGGCCGGAAACGCCAGGCGACTACGAACACTACATCTATGCCGACCAGGGGGCTGACATAGATGTCCTACACACTGTTTCCAAGTATCTTGCCGGGGTGCTGACACTCGATGACGCTGGCAATCTCTACACCTCAAACGACGAATACATATTCGAGTTCGCGCCGGGGGAACCGGTGAACCCTGTCTGCGAATACCAGGCGCCGAGCGGCGGCATTGAGGGAATGACCGTCAATCCTCAAACGGGGGAAATCTTCTATTTCACCTACAAAAACAAGGAACTCCACCAGCTCGCGGCTTGCAACGGGCAGGGGAGGTTCATCGAAAAGAGCGCCTTCCCGACGACGCCTGAGGCGGAACATATTTTGGCGCTCGCCTTCAGTCCGGCGCTCGCATGGGAAGCTTTGCGTCCCGCCGGAGTCCTCTACGCGGCCGATCCGAAACGACGCGAAGGCAACGCAGGTGGTCGCGGTTTCATTTTTGCTCCCGCCGAATCTCATCTGCCGAGCGTCGACTCGGAGTCCGTCTCGGCGATCACCTCCACCACCGCCGCTCTCGGCGCCCAGATCAACCCGCACGGCGCCGTGACGCGCTATGCCTTCCAGTACGAGACGGAGGCGCAATACGAAGCAAGCGAACCGGCCGAACGCTTCGCCGGCGCCGCAGAAGCGCCCTTGGGTGGCGCGCTGCTCGGCAGTGGCCAGAAAGCGCTCGCGGCGGCGACCGCGCTTGTGGGCCTGCAGCCGGATACCGAATACCGCTATCGCGCGATTGCGACCAGCCACTGCAACCCCGACGAAGAAGAAGTGTGCGAAGTCCCAGGCCCTGCGCAGGCCTTCCGCACCTTCCCCGCCGAAGCGCCGGGGCTGCCAGACGGCCGCGCCTGGGAGCTGGTCTCCCCGGCGCGAAAGCAGGGCGGCGAGGTGATCGTGGCGGACATTCACGTGTCGAGCTGCAGCGAATGCAAGCCTGGCGCGAATTTCCGATCCTTCCCGAGGCAGAGCTCCCCCGACGGCGAAGCGGTCGTCTACGAGGGCTTCCCCTTCTCCCACACCGAAGGGGCCAAGCTCTCCAACGAGTACCTCTCCCGCCGCACCGCCTCGGGCTGGCAGACGACGATCCTCGCCCCGAGGCTGTTGGAATCCAGCCTCTCAGGCTACGAAGCCTTCAATGCCGACCTTACCCAAGGCGTCCTCTCCCAGACCACTCCCTCGCTCACCCCCGAGGCCCCCTTCGAATACCCCAACCTCTACACCCAGCCCACATCGGACCCCGCCGCCCTCTCGCCCCTGGTCGGCGTCGAACCGCCCAGCCGCCTCAGCGCCACCTTCAATCTCCGCCTCGCCGGCGCCTCGGCCGATTTCTCGCGCCTCTTCTTCGAAGCCAACGATGCGCTCACCCCCGAAACATCCTTCGCCCCGGAAGCGGTGGACGGCGGCGAAGGCAAATACAACCTCTACGAATTGAGCGAAGGCGAGCTGCGCCTGGTGAACGTCGCCCCCGGCGACACGGCCACGGCGCCCGGCGCCGCCTTCGGCTCGGGGTTCCAGATCCCCAGCGGCGACGGCAACATTCCGGCCGCCGACTACTCCCAGGCAATCTCCGAAGACGGCTCGCGCGTCTTCTTCTCAGACGAAGCGGGCCAGCTCTACGTGCGCGAGAACGGCGAAACCACACTCGAAATCCCCGATTCGGGCCGCTTCCTCACCGCCTCCGCCGACGGCTCCAGAGTGCTGCTCTCAGACGGCCGCCTCTACGACCTCGAAACGGAAACCACTACCGACCTGACCGAAGGCGAAGGCGGTTTCAAGGGAATCGTCGGCCAAAGCGAAGGCCTCTCCCACGTCTACTTCATTGAGACTGCCGCGCTCAGCGGAGAAGAAGAAAACGACCAGGGAGACAAAGCGCAGGCGGGCGAGGAAAACCTCTACTCCTGGCACGAAGGCACGCTCGCTTTCGTCGCCACGCTCCTCCCTGTCGACACGGAATTCGGGAAACCCGTTAGAGGGGACGCGACCGCCGCCCCGGTGGCGCGCACCGCCGAGGCGAGCCCCGACGGCCGCTGGGTCGCCTTCCTCTCCGGGGCATCCCTGACGGGCTATGACAACGAAGTCGAACCCGACCGCGTCGATCAATTCAAAGCCTGCCCGGGTGCAGCCGTCCAAAACGATCTCGCCTGCGTGGAGGCCTTTCTCTACGACTCCACCACCGGCAGGCTCATCTGCGCCTCCTGCGACCCCAGCGGCGCCCGCCCGATCGGGTCCTCCACGCTGAGGGTGATTCTGCAGGCGCCGGGTTCCCAGCCCCAGCCGCGCTATTTGAGCGACGAAGGCCGCCTCTTCTTCGACAGCAAGGACTCGCTCAGTCCCTTCGACACCAACGATGGGGTCGAAGACGTCTATCAGTACGAGCCCGACGAAGTGGGCAGCTGCAAACGCGAAGGCGGCTGCGTCTCGCTGATCTCCGCCGGGCACGAACCGGTCGACTCCAACTTCCTCGCCGCCGACGAAACGGGCAAGAACGTCTTCTTCACCACCCGCGACCAGCTGGTGCAAAAGGACACCGATGACCTGCTCGACCTCTACGTCGCCCGCGAAGGAGGCGGCATCCCCGCCGAAACCGAAACGGCGCGGAGCGAATGCCAGGGCGAAGCCTGTCAGCCGCAGGTCTCGGCGCCGAACGACCCGACGCCCGGCTCCTCGAGCTTCGAAGGCGCCGGCAACGTGGTCGAAGAAGCCAAGGGCAAAAAGCACCGTAAGCACCGCCATAAGCACAGGGCGCGCAAGCACCACCATGCCCGAACCGCCAAGCACAATCGTGGAGGTGCCCGATGATTCGCCGTCGCTCGATCGCTCTGCTTGTCTGCCTCGCGGGAGCGCTGGCGCTGCCCGCAGCCGCCCAGGCCGAATTCGGCATCGTTCCTGGCAGCGTCTCGGCCGTGGCCAAGAACAAAGACGCCACGGTCGACTCCCAGGCCTCCTCGCACCCCTACGAATACACGGTCGGCTTCGATCTAAACACCGCAAACGGAGAAAGCGAAGGCGGCAACGTTCGCGACGTGATCGTCGACCTGCCACCGGGGCTGGTCGGCGACCCGCAGGCGGTTCCAACCTGCCCGCGCATTCTCTTCGAGGGTCAGGGCCCGCAGTGCCCCGTCAGCACCCAGATCGGCATCCTGCGTGCGTCCATTCCTGGCCTTGGCCAGGCCCGCGGCCCCGTCTACAACATGGTGGCGCCCCCCGGAGTGGCCGCCCGGCTCGGCTTCGGCGTCCTCAGCCGAAACGCCCTGCAGGACGCCTCGCTGAGGAGCGAAGCGGGCTACGGCGTCGAGGTCGGGACCTTCAACATCCCGATCGAAATCACCAAGGTCTCGGAGACGATCTGGGGGGTGCCCGCCGACCCCGGACACGACGCCGAACGGGGCAGCCTCGCAGCGGAAGGACAGGGCCCGCCGGTCGCGTCCGACGCTCCACTGCAGCCCTTCCTCACCCTGCCCGCCAACTGCGAGGCGCCGCTTGAAACGACGGTCAAGGTCGACTCCGAGCTCAACCCAGGGGTCTTCGTCGAAGAATCGGCGCTCTCCTTGGACGGCGGCGGCAACCCGGCCGCCTTGGCTGGCTGCGATGGCGTGCCCTTCTCGCCGAAAGTCTCGGCGACACCGACGACGAAGCTGACCTCCAACCCCTCGGGCCTCGACTTCGAGCTGAAGCTGCCAAACCAGGGCCTCTTGAGCCCTGGCGGCATCGCCGAAACCGAGCCCCGCAAGACCGTGGTGACGCTGCCCGAAGGGGTCACCGTCAACCCCTCCCTGGCAGAAGGGATCGCGGTCTGCACGGAAGCCCAATACAGGGCCGAGCAGGTCGAATCCGCGCCGGGCTCGGGCTGTCCGGAAGCCTCCAAGCTCGGCTCGGTCCACGTCCTCAGCCCGCTCTTGGAAGAACCGGTCGAAGGCTCGGTCTACCTCGCCGCCCCCTACGACAACCCCTTCGGCACCCTCACCGCCCTCTACATAGTCGCCAGGGCACCAGAACGAGGGATCCTGGTAAAGCAGGCCGGCAAGGTCGAGCTGGATCCCGCAACAGGCCAGATCACCACCACCTTCGATCACCTGCCTCCGGTCCCCTTCTCCTCCTTCAAGCTCCACTTCAGAGAAGGAGCGAGGGCGCCGCTGGCGACCCCACAGGCCTGCGGGCAATACACCACGAGGAGCGAGCTGACTCCCTTCTCATCGAACGAAGCGAAGGCCGTGCTCTCCAGCATGACGATCGAACGAGGCCCAGACGGAGGCGCCTGCCCCTCAGGCGGCCTGCCCCCCTTCCGCCCCGGCCTGATCGCGGGTGCCCTGAACAACGCCGCAGGCCGCTTCAGCCCCTTCAACGTCCGCCTCTTCAGATCCGACGCCGAACAGGAGATCAACCGCTTCTCGATCAAGCTGCCGCCGGGGATAGTCGGCAAGCTCGCCGGGGTCCCCTTCTGCTCGGACGCGGCAATCGCTGCTGCCAAGGCAAGGACAGGAATCCACGGGGGCCAGGAAGAGCTCGATAGCCCCTCTTGCCCTGCCGCGTCGAAGATCGGCAGGAGCCTGGCAGGGGCTGGAGTGGGAAGCGCTCTTGCCTATGCCCCAGGCAAGATCTACCTGGCCGGCCCCTACCACGGAAGCGCGATATCGCTGGTAGCGATCACCGCCGCCAAGGTAGGCCCCTTCGACCTCGGCACCGTCGTCATCCGCCAGGCCTTCAAGGTCGACCCCGAAACCGGCGAAGTCTTCATCGACGCCACCGGCTCGGACCCGATCCCCCACATCATCAAAGGCGTGCCGACCCACCTCAGAGACGTGAGGGCCTATACCGACAGGCCCCAGTTCGTCCTCAACCCGACCAGCTGCAAACGGACCTCGACCGCTTCCACGCTCCTGGGAAGTGGCGTTGACTTCTCCTCTGAAGCAGACGATCGCCCGGTAACGGTCTCAACCCCCTTCCAGGCAGCAGACTGCGCCGCCCTGCCCTTCAAACCAAGGCTTGCATTGAAGCTCAAGGGAGGCACCCACAGAGGCGACTTCCCGGCCCTCACCGCGAAGCTCAAGATGAACGGCTTCGGCGAAGCGGGGATCGCCAGAACCCAGGTGACGCTTCCCCCCTCGGAGTTCATCGCCAACGCCCACTTCAACACGATCTGCACCAGGGTCCAGTTCAAACAGGGCGCCCATCCGGGAGAAAAGTGCCCAGCGGGAGCGATCTACGGCAAAGCCGTGGTCAACACCCCGATCCTCTCCGAACCGTTGACAGGGCCTGTCTTCCTGCGCTCCTCCGAACACGAACTCCCCGACGTCGTGGCAGCCGTCCACAACGGCGAGATCGACGTCGTTCTTGTAGGGAGGGTCGACTCGGTCAAAGGCAAGCTGCGCACGACCTTCGAAGCGACCCCAGACGCACCGGTGGGCAGCGTCATCGTCAGCCTCAGGGGCGGCAAGAAGGGCCTCTTCGAAAACTCGACCAACCTCTGCCAAGGCACCCATAAGGCCCTAGCCGCCTTCACCGGCCACAACGGCAAGCTGCGCGAATTCCAGCCTAAGCTTCAGCCCAAGTGCGGAGGCAAAGCAAAGAAGCAAAAGCGCCGGGGGTAGCGGTGAGAAGAAGGGCGGGGGCCCTGGCCAGCGCAGTGGCGATACTCAGCTGTGCATCCCTCGCCCACGCCACAGTGATCCAAGAGGGCAACCTGCGAATCACGATCCTCTCCCAGATCCAGCCCTACAAGCTCCCCCGCAAGGGAACCGCCCCAATCGCAGTCTTCGTCGCCGGCCACCTCTCCGCCCCCCACGGAGGAATACCGGCCCAGCTGCAAGAGATGTCGGTCGAGGTCAACAAACACGGCCTGCTGCAGTCAAGGGGATTGCCGGCCTGCGGGGTCTCAGAGATCCAACCGGCCTCGACCCAGCAGGCTCTGAACAGATGTCGCGACGCGGAGATCGGCTCCGGCCAGTTCTGGGCCCACATCGTCCTCCCCGACCAAGGCGCCTACCCCACCCACGGCCGCCTGTTGATCTTCAACGGCACCAGGAATGGCAAGCCCGTCCTGCTTACCCACATCTTCACCGCCAACCCCTTCTTCTCCTCATTCGTGATCGTCTTCTCGATCCGCCACATCTCCCACGGCGCCTACGGCACCCGCCTCACCGCTTCCCTCCCCCAAGCCCTTGGCTCCTGGGGCTACGTCGACCGGATCAAGCTGACCTTGAAGCGCAAATACAGCTACAAGGGCAAACAGCTCTCCTACTTCAACTCTGGCTGCCCTGCTCCCAAGGGAGTGCCAAGGACGGTCTTCCCCTTGGCTCTTGCGAGCTTTGACTTCGCCGAAGGGGTCTCGCTCTCGGCCAAAGTGGAAAAGGCCTGTGGCGTATCTGGATGATGAGCCAGAGGAGCGCTGGCCAAGCTGATGAGTCCACGCCCGGTTCTATCCTGTTGACGATGGCCGTCCAGCCCGGCAACGCTCTCATCGACGCTTCGCTGTCCACTCGCGAGCAGGGAGTGGTGGAGCGCTCCGTGAGCCGGTTGCGGGAGTCGCTTGGCCGGGACCTGCTTGCCGTCTGGCTCTATGGCTCACGTGCCCGCGGCGAGGCCGATCCCGCCGAGTCGGACCCGGATCGGCGTTCCGACGTCGACCTGATGGCGATCGTCGACCCGGCGCGCGACGCCGCTGAGATCGGCTGGGAGGCGCATGCGCTGATCGAAGAGGAGGCGAATGCCGCGGGCGATAGTCCCGTCTACTACTCGATCCGGGTCTACGACGCCGACTTCCAGTGCAGGCGCCGGGAGATCCGCAGCTTCTTCTTCCAGGAGGTCGATCGCGACAAGATCGTCCTCTCCGGGAGCGCGCTGGAATGAGCCCTCGCTCGCAGGAGTTCATCGACCAGGCGAGGGACCGGGCCAAGCTGGCGCAGGAGGCGCAACGCTACGTCGACGGCGCCGCCGAGTTCATCGCGGCGATCGAGGAGATGCTGGACGCTCCTAACTGAGTGCCGCCAAACGCGGGGCGCGGCAGGATAGACAATAATGTTTCTCTATGTCACCGAACGACCCTGCGCGGCGCCCGGATGACTTTGCGAGCGCCTTCGATTCGACCTTCGCCAAGCTGCAGGTGCGCATCGAGTCGGCCTGCGTCGCCGAGGCTGAGTGGCCGGAGCAGGTGGGCGCTGGGATTCGTGCTGCGCTCGAGTTCGCCGCCTCGGACCCGGGGGCGGCGCGGACGCTGACGACGGAGGCTCTGGCCGGTGGGCTGGTCGGCTATGACCGCTACGAGCGGATGATCTCCCACCTCGGCGAGTGGTTCTTGCCGGGTCGCGAGCTGCGTCCGGAGGGCAAGCGGCTGCCGGAGATCACCGAGAAAGCGATGGTGGGCGGGGTGGCGATGCTGGTCGCCCAGCGCGTCGACCTCGGCCGTCACGCCGAGCTACCCGAGCTCGCCGCCGAGGCGGTCCAGTTCGCACTGACGCCGTACCTGGGTACCGAGGAGGCGCGGCGGGTGGCAGAAGGCCTCCCATAGTGAGCTGGTTGTAGCCCAACGCCGATTTGGGGCGTAACATGGGTCCCCCATGGCTACACGTGCCCACCCCCTGCTTGCCCCCGGCAATGAGGCCGAGTGGGCAAAGATCAATCGGGAAGAGGATCAGCAGGCCGCCCAGTTTGCGGCCTCGCTTTCAATCCCCGACCGCTTGGAGTACGGCCAACGGCTTTGCGACCAGGCGTTCCGATTCTTCAATGCAGTTCGAGCGAGCGGCCATGGACCAGAACGCGATCCGCGGGCCTGACCTGGCTGGCGTAGTAGCCGATGCCGACGCGGTCGGCCTTGAGTACGTGGTCATTGGCGGCTTCGCGGTGATCGCTCATGGGTACTTCCAGGCAATCACGCATGCTTCCGAACTGCTCGTATCTGGCGGTGCCGAGGTTGATGCGGCGATTTTCCACTTCCTCACGCGGGTCGAGGCGACGCGGTTCAGCGACGGCAAAGTCCTAACTGCCGAGGATGTGGCTGATGCACGCCATGTGCGCGTCGAAAGCCCCCATGGACTGATCGACATCGTGCGTGGAGGCTCGTCGCCACTCGACTACGACACCGTCGCTGCCGGGGCGGTGAATGTGTCGTGGCGAGGAAACTCCTTCCGAGTGGCGGGACTACGCAGCATCGTCGGCTTCAAGCGCCTCGCCAACCGCGGCCAAGATCGAGTCGACCTGGAAGCTCTGGAGCGAGTCAACGGCGAGCTGCCGATTGACCAGATCCCCGGGCTCGACCCGTAGGTATCAGATTTATCTGATATGTTGGATACATGACTCGCTTGACCGCTACCGAGGTCGCCAGGAAATTCTCAGACGTCGTCAGCAGGGTTAGTGCTGGCGAGGAGGTTGAGGTGATCCGCAACGGGGTTCCGCTCGTGCAAATGAGCCCGGCGCGCGCGAGGGGGACGGTTTCGGCGTCGCGTTGGCGTGAGTTGATGGACACCGCTCCGTCCGTCGACGAGGACTTCGAGCGCGACATTGAAGCTGCGCGGAGAAAGATCGGACCGCCGAGCGCTGCGTGGCCGTCCTGATCGACACGTCCGTTCTGATCAACGCCGAGCGACGGGGGGAGTCGCTGGAGCTCGCGATCGGAGAGGACGAGCGGGCGATCAGCGCAATAACCGTCAGCGAGCTCCTGCACGGGGTTCATCGGGCGAGTGACGATCGCGTACGTGTTCGCCGGGAGGCGTTCGTCGAGCATCTGCTCGCTTCGATCGAGGCGTTGGCGATCACCACCGCGGTAGCGCGAGCGCACGCCGGCATCTGGGCGAGCTTGGAGCGAGAAGGGAACCTGATCGGCGCGCACGATCTCTGGATCGCAGCGACGGCGATAACCCATGGAATGAGCGTGGCGACGGCGAACGTCGGCGAGTTCGAGCGGGTCCCCGGGCTCATCGTCGTTCCGGTCTAGCTTCCGGCTCGGACCTGTTGCAAAGGCGTGACATCCACGTCTTGTTCGGTATGTCCCCGCCCTGAAGCATCGGCCTCGACCACGAGAAGGAGGCTTTCGATGCTTTACATGCTGATGGGGTACCTGCACACTGCGATCGAGGGGCGGGTGCGGATGATTCGCTCGCTGGTCGGGGAGCGGGGGCAGGGGACGGTCGAGTACGTGGGGCTGATCCTGCTGGTCTCGCTGCTGATGGTGGGGATGGTTGCGGCGATGAAGGGGTTCAACGGCAAGCAGGGGACCGAGCTCGCCGACGTGATCGTCAACAAGATCAAGGAGGCGGTCGACAAGGTGGCGTTCAAATGAGGGTGGAGGTGGGGCGGCCCGAGCGGGCCGCCCCGGTTCCCGTGCCGGTGCTGGCACCGCTGGGCGGTTCCGTGCAGGTTCCCGTGGGGCGGATTCCGTCCGGGACGGGGCGTACGCTGTATTACAGCATGAGGCATAGGACACAGCTATATCTGGACGAGGGCCAGTACCGCTGGCTGAAGCAGCGGGCGGGCGAGGCGGGCAGCATCGCCGCGGTCGTGCGCGAGCTGATCGACGCCGAGCGGGCTCGCGGGGTCGATCCCGCTGCGGACCCCCTGCTGAGCTTCCTCGTCGACGAGGCGCCCGGCAAGGGAGCCAAGCGGACCAGCGTCAGCACGCTCGACGACGACCTCTACGGGTCATGAAGTCGGTCTTCATCGACACCAGCGCCTTCGTGGCGCTGCGCAACTCATCCGAGGCCGAGCACGAGCGGGCCAGGGCGGCGCTGGAGGGCCTGATCGCCGAGGGCGTGGCGCTGTTCACCTCGAACTACGTCTTCGCCGAGACCTACACGGCGCTGATGGTGCGGGTCGGGCGCGCGGAAGCGATCGAGTGGGGGAGGCGCTTTCAAGCCGGCGGCGCGATCGACCTCGTCCATCTCGACCGGCGCACGGAGAAACGCGCCTGGGAGATCCTCGAGGGCCACGAGGACAAGCGCTGGAGCTACGTCGACGCCACCTCCTTCGCCCTGATCGAGCGCGACGGCGCCAGCGAGGCCTTCGCCTTCGACGCCCACTTCTCCCAGCGCGGCTTGCATGTTCTACCTGCGGTGTAAGGAGATCTCGGCAGGTCAATTCTATGTCGTACGACACCAGGAGTATGCTTATGAATGAGATGAGCTTGAAAAGCGAGAAGGTGACATCCAATGAGGTGCGGATTCCTGTTCCGGTGCGGGGAACGGCAGTGCACGTGACGCGTTACGGCAAAGACCAGTCTGTGCTCCTACATCCGGACGACTTTTCCAGATTGATGCATCTCGATGAGCTGGCTAATCGGGCGTCTCGGCTTGAGCCGCTCAAGTTCAGTGAGGCGGGTCTAAAGGCGCACTTCGAGGAGGACAGAAGTGCGGGTGAACCGATCGAGGATCCGGAGATTCTCCGCAAGCTCTTTGGCTGATGCAAGCGCTTCTGGGTTCGATCTATCGGGCGGTGGCGCCATTTTCACCCGAGCCGCCATTTCGCATCTACGCAGGGAGAGGCGCGCCATTGATCGTCAGGGAGACTCCCATGTTGACAGAGGCGAGCGAGTCGGAATTCACCGTCCTGCTGCCGGTAAAGGCGCGGCCGGTCCTCGTCATAGCCGAGCCCAGCGGTCGGTACGGGGAGGTTTTGGCTCTACGCTTGCGCAGGCTGGCGAGATTGACGGAGGTCGAGCGTATGGCGGTGTTGTCCGACGAAGCAGATGACCTCGTCTATCTGCCTCCGCGGCGCTGCCTGGGGCTCGAGGAGGAAAACGCCGCAATCGTCACGACGGCAATGCGACTGCCGGTTTCGGCTCTTGATCTCGCGCGACCCCTGGGAGGTCTGGATGGCAACGAAGTAAGGGCGATTCACGAACGGCTCGTTCGCGCTCACCAGCTCGACCTGCGAGGACTGATCGAGGACAGGGCCCGGGAGCTCCTCGCCCGAGGGTCTGGATGAGCGCTTGTGCGACTTTAAAGAAACATTATTGATCATTCAGCCTTAGTCTGTCTATGCTGCTAACAAGCTCGAATCTCGCCGGGATGACTGGCCTGGCGATGGAGGGCTACCCCAGTGGGTGTGAAGGGCCGCGCAATGCGCGGCCCTTCCGCATCAAGGTTAGGCTTGCCGACCATGCCCGCCTCCCGCAGCTATGACCGCGCCCCGGCCGACATCCGGCCGGTCACCATCGACCCCGGCTTCGTCGCCAGCGCCGATGGCTCGGCGCTGATCTCGATCGGCAAGACGCGGGTAATCTGCACCGCTTCGGTCTCCCAGCAGGTGCCGCGCTGGATGGTGGGCAAGGGCAAAGGCTGGGTGACGGCCGAGTACGCGATGCTGCCGGCCTCCACCGGCGACCGCAAGGCGCGCGACGTCTCCAAGGGCCGCCAGGACGGCCGTGGGGTCGAGATCCAGCGGCTGATCGGGCGCTCGCTGCGGGTCGTGGTCGACAATAAGGCGCTGGGCGAACGCAGCGTCTACGTTGACTGCGACGTGCTCGAAGCCGACGGCGGCACCCGCTGCGCCGCGATCACCGGCGGCTACGTCGCCCTCCGCCTCGCCCTGCAGAAGCTGCTCGACGCGGGCCAGATCGAGGCGATGCCGCTCAACGGCACCGTCGCCGCGGTCAGCGTCGGCATGGTCAACGGGCGAGCGCTCTGCGATCTCGACTACGGCGAGGACTCCAACGCCGAGGTCGACGCCAACGTGGTGATGACGGGAGACGGCGGCCTGGTCGAGGTGCAGGCGACGGCCGAGCGCACGCCGCTCTCTCGCGCCTCGCTCGACGAGCTGCTCGGCCTCGCCGAGATGGGCATCTCGCGCCTGCGCGGGGTGCAGGAGAAGGTCACCGGCAGCGGGTAGTCGCTTCCTGTGATCTTCGCCACCGCCAACAAGCACAAGCTGCGCGAGCTCTCCGAATTGCTGCCCGGCATCGAGCTGGAGCCGCTCCCCGACGGAGTCGTGCTGCCGCAGGAGGAGGGGGAGACCTTCGCCGAGATCGCGCTGGAGAAGGCGCGCACCGCGCAGCGGGCAACCGGCAAGGCGGCGATCGGCGACGACTCCGGGATCGAAGCGATGGGGCTCGGCGGGCGGCCGGGTATCCACTCCGCCCGCTACGGCGGTCCCGACGCCAGCGACGAGGAGAACCTCGAGAAGCTGCTGCGCGAGGTCGCCGCGGCCGGCGAGGATCGCCGCGCCGCCTACCACTGCGCGCTCGCCCTGGTCGAGGCCGACGGCAGCGAGCGGGTCTTCGAGGCGCGCTGCGAGGGGCGCCCTGATCGGCGAGCCGCGCGGCAGCGGCGGCTTCGGCTACGACCCGGCCTTCGTCCCCGACGACACCGGGCCGGCGGACGAGCGGACGATGTCGGAGCTGAGCCAGGCGGAGAAGAACGAGATCAGCCACCGCGGCCGCGCCGCGCGGCTGCTGCTCGGCGAGTTGGCCGGCGAGGCTGCGCCGGGAGCGCGATGATCCGCACCAAGAGCGGCGCGGCGGCGCTCTCGATCGCCTCCAACGCGCTGCTGATCGCGATCAAGCTCGCCGCCGGGGCGATCACCGGCTCGATCGCGATCGTCACCGAGGCGGTCCACTCGCTGATCGACCTCGTCGCCTCGGTCGTCGCCTTCGTCTCGGTGCGCAAGGCCGACGAGCCGGCCGACGCCGAGCACCCCTACGGGCACGAGAAGGTCGAGAGCCTGGCGGCGACGATCGAGGGGCTGCTGATCCTGGTCGGCGCCGGGATCATCATCTACGAGGCGACCCACCGGCTCGTCGTCGGCTCCCAGGTCGAAACGCTCGGCGTCGGCATCGCCGTGATGGGCTTCTCGGTGCTGGCCAACCTCGTCGTCTCGACGGTCCTCTCGCGCCAGGCGAAGGCCCACGAATCGCCGGCGCTCGAGGGCGACGCGGCGCACCTGCGCACCGACGCGCTGACCTCGGCCGGCGTGCTCGTCGGCCTGCGTCCTGGTCAAGGTCACCGGCAACGCCGCCTTCGACTCGATCACGGCGCTGGTCGTCGCGGGGGCGATCGTCACCGCCGGGATCCGGATCATGCGCCGCTCCTCGGGCGTGCTGGTCGACGAAGCGCTGCCCGACGAGCGAGATGGACCGGATCGAGGCGGCGATCGCCGCCGCCCGCACGCCCGAGGTCGCCGGCTACCACAAGCTGCGCGCCCGTCGCGCCGGCAGCCGCCGCTACATCGACCTCCACGTCCAGTACCGCTCCGGCACCAGCCTCGAGCGCGCCCACGAGCTCGCCCACGCGATGCGCGACGCGATCGAGGCCGAGATCCCCGGCGCCGAGGTCCTGATCCACGCCGAGCCCGAGGCGTCCCTCCGCGACCCCGAGCGACAGCCGGCGCCGGTCGCCTTTCCGCGCCGGGCTAGGGACTGGGCAGGAGATTGACGGCGGCGGCGAGGCCGACGGCGACCGACGGTGATCGCGTAGCCGGTGTAGCCGCTGATCGCGAAGAGCGACCGCGGCGATCGCGCAGATCGAGACGACGGTGATCCAGGAGGCTCGGGCCAGGGACACGGGTCGCTATTTTGGCCGAGATGCCCGACGGTGAGACGAGGGGGTCGGTTCCGGGCGATGCCGCCGAGGCGGCGCGCTGGCCTACCTGACCGAGATGTCACCCGACCTGCGCGGCGCGGCGATCCTCGGCCGCCGACGGCGGCGTGCTGGCCGCCAGCGACAACCCGAATCGCTGGCGCGAGGACGCCGCGGCGCTGCTCGCGGTCGCCGACCGGGCCGGCGAGGAGCCGGTCGAGCAGGTCCACATCGCCACCGAGCAGGGCGAGGTCTTCGCCCTGCGCCACGCCGGCCTCGCCGCCGTCGCCGTCACCGAGCGCTTCGCCCTCGCCTCGCTGCTCTTCTTCGACATGCGCTCGATCCTGCGCGACCTCGCGGCCGGCGGCGACGGCAGGGGGCACGATGCCGCCTAAGCCGCACCGCGTCCTGCTCGACCGCGTCTCCGGCTACGCCGACGAGGCCGCCGCCTACATGCGCCGGCGCCGCGTCTCGCGCCGGCCCTTCGCCCGCCTCTACTACCCGGAGGGCCGGGCCAGCGACCACGCCGCCGACTCGCTCGCGGGCGGCGAGCTCTTCGTCGCCGCCGGCCGCCTGATCGAGGTCGCCGGCAAGAGGCCGAAGCCTTGAGCGGTCCCGACGCGCTGATCGCGCCCGAGGTCGCCGAGCGCGTTCTCGCCAAGGCGCTCGCCCACGGCGGCGAGTTCGCCGAGGTCTTCGCCGAACGCAACGCCGGGATGACGATGGCGATCGACGAGTCGCGGGTCGAATCGGTGCAGTCGGGCGCCGAGCAGGGCGCCGGCGTGCGCGTCCTCAGCGGCGGCACCACCTACTTCGCCCACGTCGACGGGCTCGACCCGGCCGAGATCGAGCGCGCCGCCGGGGAAGCCGCCGCCGCGCTGCGCGCCGAGCGCGCCGAGCCGCGCGCGCTGCAGGCGGTCGAGACCGCGCCGCAGCCGATCGAGCAGCGGCCGGCCGAGGTGCCCGCCGAGCGCAAGGCGGCGCTGCTGCGCGAGCTCGACGAGCGCGGCCGTGCGGCCGGCGCGGAGATCGCCCAGTTCATGGCCTCCTACGCCGAGGTCCGCCGCGAGGTCACCGTCGCCAACTCGGAGGGCCTGTATCACGGGCGACGACCGCACCCGCTCGCGGATCGGCGCCCAGGCCGTCGCCCGCCGCGGCGACACGCGTCGAGACCGGCTCGGAGACGCTTGGCGGCCACCGCGGCTTCGAGCTCTTCGACGGCGACCCCGGCGAGATCGCGGCGAGGCCGCCGCGCAAGGCGCTGACCCTGCTCGACGCCGGCCCCGCCCCGGCCGGCTCGATGCCGGTCGTCGTCGGCGGCGGCTTCGGCGGCGTCCTCTTCCACGAGATGACCGGCCACGGGCTCGAGGCCGACCACGTCCAGAAGGGCGCCAGCGTCTACGTCGGCAAGCTCGCCGAGCAGGTCGCCCAGCCGATCGTCACCGCCTACGACGACGGCCGCATGCCGGACGAGTGGGGCAGCGACGCGATCGACGACGAGGGCGTGCCGACGCAGAAGACGATGGTGATCGAGGACGGCCGCCTCACCTCCTACCTCTACGACGGCCTCACCGCCCGCCGCGACGGCGTCGCCTCGACCGGCAACGGCCGCCGCGAGAGCTTCCGCCACCTGCCGCTGCCGCGGATGACCAACACCTACATCGCCCCCGGCGAGGCCGAGCCCGAGGCGATGATCGCCGAGGTCGCCAGCGGCTTCTACGCCGTCTCCTTCGGCGGCGGCCAGGTCGACCCGGCCACCGGCGACTTCGTCTTCGGCGTCTCCGAGGGCTACCTGATCGAGGGCGGCAAGGTGACCCGGCCCTGCCGCGGCGCCACCCTGATCGGCAACTGCCTGCAGGCGCTGGCGGCGATCGACGCGGTCGGCAACGACTTCGAGATGAAGACCGGCGTCTGCGGCAAGGGCGGCCAGAAAGCGCCCGGTCGGCACCGGCCAGGGCCACGTCCGGATCGGCGCGATGACGGTCGGGGGGACCGAGGTTTGATCGAGCTCGGCGCACGCGCGCGCGCGTCGAGGCGGCGCTCGGCGGCGGGCGCCACCGACGCCGAGGCCTACGCCGCCGAGGAGGCCGGGCGCGAGGTCCGCGTCCACGGCGGCGAGGTCGAGAGCCTCACCGCGGCGACCAAACGCGGCATCGGCGTGCGCGCCTGGATCGGCCAGCGGGTCGGCTACGCCTTCGGCACCGACCTCTCCGAGGCCGGAATCGCGGCGATCGCCGCCCGAGCCGCCGAATCCGCCCGGGCCGCCGATGAGGACGAGTTCGCCGCCCCGCCCGAGCTTCCGGTGCGCTGTATCGCCGCTGGCGACAGGCGCTCGGAGCCGACCCGGCTCGGTCGACGACGTGGCCGGCCGGGCGCGGAGGTTGCGGAGTTGGCGCTGGCGGTCGAGCGCGCGGCGCTTGACGCCGACTCGCGGGTCGCCGGGGTCGAGCAGGCGGTCTACGCGGACGCCGCCGAGCGGGTGGCGATCGCCTCCTCGACCGGGATCGCCGGCGAGTACGAGCGCACCAGCTGCTACGCCTACCTGCAGGCGCTGGCCGAGGGCGACGACGGGCGCGAGACCGGCCTCGGCTTCGGCCTCGGCCGCGGCCCCGGCGCGCTCGACCCGGCCGCGATCGGCCGCGAAGGCGCCGAGCGGGCGACGGAGATGATCGGCGCCGGCAAGCCCGAGTCCCGCTCCTGTCCCGTCGTCCTCGACCCGACCGTCGCCGCCAGCTTCGTCGGCCTGATCGGCGGAGGCCTCGGCGCCGGCACGGTCCAGCGCGGCCGCTCGCCGTTCGCCGGCCAGGCTCGGCAGCGAGGTCGCCGGCCAGGCGCTCGTCCTGCATGACGACGGGCTCGACCCCGCCGGCTTCGCCTCGGCGCCGATCGACGGCGAGGGCGTGCCGCGGCGCCGCACCGCCCTGATCGAGGGCGGCGCGCTGCGGACCTACCTCTACGACACCTACACCGCCCGCCGAGGCGACGCCGCCTCGACCGGCAACGCCGGCCGCGGCGGCTACCGCTCGCACGCCCTCGGTCTCGGCCTCCAACCTGATCGTCGCCCCGGGCGAGCTCGGCCTCGAGCGAGCTGCTGCGCGAGGCCGGCGACGGCGTCCTCGTCACCGACGTCGCCGGCCTGCACTCCGGCGTCAACCCGGTCTCCGGCGTCTTCTCGGTCGGCGCCTCCGGGCGGGCGATCCGCGGCGGCGAGCTGGCCGAGCCGCTGCGCGAGTTCACGATCGCCAGCGACCTGGTCTCGATGCTGAAGGCCGTGCGGGCGGCCGGCGCGGACGCCCGCTGGGTCCCCTTCGGCGGCTCGGTCAGCACCCCGCCGCTGCTGATCGGGCGATGACGGTCGCCGGTTCCTGACGTCCCATGCGCCTTTACGGCCGTGCGCTGTTAGATTGCGCGCCGATTTCAACCACCCAAGACGGAGGAGCTTCGACGTGACAAAGGCTGAATTTCTGGACCAACTTGCAGGCGACGAGCGGCTGGGCAGCAAGAAAGCCGCCAGCGATGCGGTCGACGCGGTGCTCGACGCGATCACCGACACGCTGAGCAGCGGCGGCGAAGTCAGCTTCACCGGCTTCGGCAAATTCCATGTCGCCGAGCGCGGTCCGCGCCAGGGCGTCAACCCCCGCACCGGCGAGCGGATCACGATCCCGGGCGGCAAGGTGCCCCGCTTCTCCGCCGGCTCGGCGCTGAAGACCAAGGTCAAAGGCTGAGTCCAGACCCCGTTCGCGGATCGGCTTGCGGCGCTCGTCGAAGAGCGCCGCAGCCAGATCTGCCTTGGCCTCGACCCCGACCCGTCGAAGCTCGCCGGGGAGGCGCCGGGCGGCGCACCGGCAGCCTCGGCCGCCGAGCAGGCGGCCGGGGCGGTCGTCTGCCCACTGCCGCGCGCTGATCGAGCGGGCCGGGCCGGCCTGCGTCGCGGTCAAGCCGCAGCTCGCCTGCTTCGAGCGCCTCGGCGCGCCCGGCTGGGCGGCGCTGGCCGAGGTCTGCGCGGCGGCGCAGGAGGCCGGCCTGCTGGTCGTCGCCGACGGCAAGCGCGGCGACGTGCCGGTCACGGCGGCCGCCTACGCGCAGGCGCTGGTCGGCGAGACGCCGACGCCGTGGGGCCCGGTCGCCGGGCTCGGCGCCGACGCCTTCACCGCCAACCCGCTGCTCGGCGCCGACGCGCTGGAGCCGCTGGTCGCGGCGGCCGAGGCCGCGGGCGCCGGGGTCTTCGCCCTGGTCCGGACCAGCAATCCGGGCGCGGCCGACGTGCAGGACCTGCCGGCGCCCGAGCGGCCGCTGCACGAGCGCCTCGCCGCGCTGTCGACGGCCTCTCCGAGCGGCTGCTGGGCGAGAGCGGGCTGAGCGGCATGGGCGCCGTGGTCGGCGCCACCGAGCCCGAGCACATCGCCCGCCTGCGCGAGCTGATGCCGCGCTCGATCTTCCTCATCCCCGGCGTCGGCGCCCAGGGCGGCCAGCCCGAGCTGCTCGGCGCCGCATTCGCCGCCGGTCCGGCCTCGGCGCTGGTCGCCGGCCTCGCGCGGGATCGCCGCCGCCGAGGACCCGGCGGCGGCGGCAGAGAGCCTGCGCGGCGGCGGTTTGGGACGTTTCGACCGGCTGAAACGGCCGCTGACCGCATATACGATCTGCGGCGCCCATCCGCATCGCCCGTCACGTCCAATGAACAAGCGCTCCTCAGCCACCGCCCGGATCGTCGCCGTCGCCACCCTCGATCGGCGCCTTCGTGCTCGTGGTCGTGGTCGTCGGCGGAGCGCTCGGCGGCGGCTCCAGCGATTCCAACGGGCACGGCCAGGCGGCAAGTCCGGGCACCACGCACGACCAGGCGAGCCGGCATACGCCGGCGACCTACGTGGTCGAAAGCGGCGACACGCTGATCTCGATCGCCCACCACACCGGCGTCCCGGTCGCCCGGATCGAAGAGCTGAACCCGGAAGTCGACCCGCAGATCCTGATCGCCGGCCAGACGCTGAAGCTGCGAGTGAGCGCGCAAATCGTCGCGGTGACTTCCGGGTATTCGAGTCCGTGGCGATTTGTGCGCGCAGCCCCCTGATGCTGCCGCTGGCTCGCTTGCGCTCCTGGCGGCGCTCGCTCGCCGCGCCGGCCGACGGCCAAGGGCCCGCCGATCGAGGCGCGCGCCTGGACGCTGATCGACGCCCGCACCGGCGGACCGCTCGCCTCGCACGCCGCCGCCCGGCAGCTGCCGATCGCCAGCACGACGAAGCTGATGACCGCCTACGTCGCCCTCATGAGCTGCCGCTGGACCGGATCGTGCGCGCGGCGCCCTACGACGCCGAACTACGGCGAGTCGCTGCTGGGACTGCGCGCCGGGCCAGCGGATCAGCGTGCGCGACCTGCTCTACGGCCTGATCCTGCGCAGCGGCAACGACGCCGCCTACGACCTCGCCCGCGCCGCCGCCGGCTCGGAGGCCGCGCTTCGTCGCGCCAGATGAACCGCTACGCCGCCGCGCTCGGCCTCGCCGACACCCACTACGCCAATCCGATCGGCCTCGACCAGCGCGGCAACTACTCCAGCGCCCGCGACCTGGCGACGCTGACGCGGCGGCTGCTGCGCATCCCCGCCTTCGCCCGGATCGCCGACTCGCGCAGCGCCCTGCTGCGCAGCGTCCGCCCGCCGCGGCGGATCGAGACGATCAACGAGCTGCTGCGAGATGGCGCCCTGGATCGACCGGCGTCAAGACCGGCCACACCTTCGGCGCCCTCTACGTGCTGGTCGGCTCCGGCCGCCGCAAGGGGGTCGAACTGATCTCGGTCGTGATCGGCGCGCCGAGCGACGAAGACCGCTTCGGCGACACCCTCGACCTGCTCGACTACGGCTTCGCGCCAGTACCGCCGGCGGCTGCCGGTCCGCGCCGGCCAGGACCTGCCGAGCCGTCGATCCGCTACGCCGGCGGCGTGCTGCCGCTGCGGGCCGCCCGCAGCGTCGCGCGTCGGCGTGCGCCGCGGCCAGCACCTCGAGCGTTGCGGTCGCGGGCACCGGGCGAGGTCGAGGGGCCGATCCGCCGCGGTGCGGTCGCTCGGCACGTGCGACCGTCTTCGTCGACGGCCTGCGCGCCGGCTGCGTGTGCCGCTGCGAGCCGGGCGCGCGATCGCCAGAGGCCAGCACCTTCGACCGCGTGCGCGGCTTCGTCGGGGACCACCCGGTCCTCTTCGCGTGCCCTGTTCGTGATACTGATTGGCGGGGCAGTGCTGGCGCTGGCGTCCGGGCGAGACGCCGATATGAGCGGAGGCGTCGCAGATGATCCTCACCGTCACCCTCAACGCCGCGATCGACCGCACGGTCGCCGTCCCAACTTCCGCCTTGGCCACCGCCACCGCGCGGTCGAGAGCCGCACCGTCGCCGGGGGCAAGGGGATCAACGTCGCCCGGGCGCTGAAGCGCCTCGGCCGGCCGGTGATCGCCACCGGATTCGCCGGCGGGCCCACCGGCACCCGGGTGCTGGAGCAGCTGCGCGAGGAAGCGTGCTCACCGACTTCACCCGGATCGCCGGCGAGACCCGGATCAACATGGCCGTGATCGACCCCACCTCGGGCGAGCAGACCGAGATCAACGAGCGCGGCCCCGCGGTCAGCGCCGAGGAGGTCGAGACCTTCGTCGAGCCGGCTCGGCTACCTGGCCGGCGGGGCGAAGCTCTGCGTGATCGCCGGCACCCTGCCGCCCGGCGCCGGCCCCGACCTCTACGCGCGCCTGGTCAAGGACCTGCGCGAGCGGGACGTGCCGGTGGTGCTCGACGCCGAGGGCGAGGCGATGCTGGCCGGGCTGCGCGCCGGCGCCGCGATCGTCACCCCCAACGAGCGCGAGGCCGAGGAGCTGGTCGGCCAGGAGTTCGCCGACCGCGACGACCTCGTCCACGGCCTCTCCGAGCTGGTCCGGCTCGGCGCCGGCGAGGCGGCGATCACCCGGCCCGACGGCTGCGTCGCCGCGGTCGGCGAGGGCTCCGAGCGGCGCTTCCTCGAGGTCCGCACCGAGCCGCTCGACCCGGTCTCGACGGTCGGCTCCGGCGACGCCTTCCTGGCCGGCTACGTCGCCGCCCGCTACGAAGGCCGCGCGCCCGACGAGTGCCTCGCCTACGGGGTCGCCTGCGGCGCCGAGTCGACCCAGCACTTCGGCGCCGGCATGGTCGACCGCGACCAGGTCGAGCGCCTGCTCGGCGAGGTCCACGTCCAGGCTTTGGAGGTCCCCGCCGAAGTGTAGGCTGGGTTCTCAACGCCACCCTGGAGGACCAATTGGAGATCGACATCGGTCGAGGCAAGAAGGGGCGGCGCGCTTACGGATTCGACGACATCGCGATCGTCCCGTCGCGCCGCACCCGCGATCCCGACGACATTGACATCAGCTGGACGCTCGGCCCCTACCGCTTCGAGCTGCCGCTCGTCGCCTCGGCGATGGACGGCGTGGTCAGCCCCGACACCGCGGTGCTCGTCAACGAGCTCGGCGGCCTCGGCGTGCTCAACCTGGAGGGGATCTGGGCCCGCTTCGAGAACGCCGAGGAGCGCCTCGAGAAGATCGCCGCGCGCCCCCAAGCACGAGGCGACGCGGCTGATGCAGGAGATCTACGCCGAGCCGGTCAAGCCGGAGCTGATCGGCCAGCGGATCGCCGAGATCAAGCAGCGCGGCGCGGTCGCCTGCGGCTCGCTGACGCCGCAGAAGGTGCGCGAGCACTACGAGATCGCGGTCGAGGCGGGGATCGACATCCTCGTCATCCAGGGCACGGTGATCTCGGCCGAACACGTCTCGACCACGGTCGAGCCGCTCAACCTGAAGGAGTTCATCGCCGAGGTGCCGGTGCCGACCGTGGTCGGCGGCTGCGCCTCCTACTCGACCGGGCTGCACCTGATGCGGACCGGCGCGGTCGGCGTCCTCGTCGGCGTCGGCCCGGGCGCGGCCTGCACGACCCGGGGCGTGCTCGGGATCGGCGTGCCGCAGGCGACCGCGATCGCCGACGTGGCGGCCGCCCGTTCGCAGCACATGCTGGAGACCGGCGAGTACGTCAACGTGATCGCCGACGGCGGCATGCGCACCGGCGGCGACGTCTCCAAGGCGATCGCCTGCGGGGCGGACTCGGTGATGGTCGGCTCGCCGTTGGCCCGCGCCAAGGAGGCCCCCGGCCGCGGCTTCCATTGGGGGATGGCGACCTTCCATCCCTCGCTGCCGCGCGGCACCCGCGTCTCGACCCGCCAGGACGGGACGATGGAGGAGATCCTGCTCGGCCCCGCCCAGGAGAACGACGGCACCTTCAACTTGATGGGAGCGCTGAAGACCTCGATGGCGACGTGTGGCTATGAGGACATTCGGTCCTTTCAGCGGGCCGAGGTGATGGTCGCTCCTGCGTTGATGAGCGAGGGGAAGAAGCTCCAGAACGAGCAGCAGGTCGGCATGGGGTCGAACGGGCGGGCGGCTGTCGCCACTGGGGTTGCAGTATCGGATGACTGAGGGTCCCGAGGCTGTCGGGCCGGCGGGTCCTGTCACGGATTTGGTACCACCACCCGCTGCGGGGGCGGCTGGCGCCGCCTCCTCGGGGTGGTCCCCAAATCCGCGCCACCCCCCGGTAGGGGCGCTGTCGAGGAGGTGCTCGTCCTTGATTTCGGGGGGCAGTACTCGCAGTTGATCGCGCGACGGATTCGCGAATGTGGCGTGTTTGCCGAGCTGATGCCGTCGACGACCTCAGTTGAGGTCATCAGGGAGCGCGCTCCTAAGGGGCTTGTGTTGTCTGGGGGGCCGGCATCGGTCTATGAGGTTGATGCGCCTGCGTTTCCGACGGAGTTGCTCGATTTGGGGATTCCCGTTGCTGGGGATCTGTTACGGCATGCAGGCGATGGTTCAGGCGCTTGGCGGGCAGGGTTGAGGCTGCCGAGTCTGGGGAGTTCGGGCGCACCGATTTGACGCTTACGGATGGGGGTGGGCGGTTGCTCGCCGGCTTGCCCGAGGAGCAGCACTGCTGGATGAGCCATCGTGATGCGGTGTTCGAGCCGCCCGAGGGGTTCACGGCGCTGGCGTCGAGTCCGGGGTCGCCGGTCGCCGCCTGCGAGTACCCCGACCGTGGCCTCTACGGGATCCAGTTCCACCCGGAGGTCGTCCACACGCCTTACGGGACGGAGATCCTCACCCGGTTCCTGCGCGACGTCGCTGGCTGCGAGCAGCAGTGGTCGCCGCAGTCGGTGATCGAAGAGCAAGTGGCGAAGATCCGGGCGCAGGTGGGGGAGGGGCGGGTGATCTGCGGGCTCTCCGGCGGGGTCGACTCCTCGGTCGCGGCGCTGCTCGTCCACAAAGCGATCGGCGAGCAGCTGACCTGTGTCTTCGTCGATCACGGCCTGATGCGGTTGAACGAGGCCGAGCAGGTCGTCGCCGCCTTCGAGCAGTTCGGCATCCCGCTGGTCCACGTCGAGGCCGAGCAGCGCTTCCTCGACAAGCTCGCCGGCGCACGACGAGCCCGAGCGCAAGCGCAAGATCATCGGCGAGGAGTTCATCCGCGTCTTCGAGGAGGAGGCGGCGAAGCTCGAGGACGCCGCCTACCTGGTCCAGGGCACGCTCTACTCCGACGTGATCGAGTCCGGCGGCAGCGACAACGCGGCGACGATCAAGTCCCACCACAACGTCGGCGGCCTGCCCGAGGACCTCGAGTTCGAGCTGGTCGAGCCGCTGCGGATGCTGTTCAAGGACGAGGTCCGCGCGGTCGGCGCCGAGCTGGGGCTGCCTGAGCGGATGGTCTGGCGCCAGCCCTTCCCGGGGCCGGGCTTGGCGATTCGCATCGTCGGCGGCGAGGTCAACAAGGAGCGCCTCGACATCCTCCGTGCCGCCGACGCGATCCTGCAGGAGGAGATCCGCGCCGCCGACCTCTACCGCCAGCTCTGGCAGTCCTTCTGCGTGCTGCCGGTCGTGCGCTCGGTCGGCGTCCAGGGCGACGGTCGCACCTACGCCTACCCGATCGTGATCCGCGCCGTCACCTCCGATGACGCGATGACCGCCGACTGGGCCCGCCTCCCCTACGACCTGCTGGAGAAAGTCTCCAACCGCATCATCAACGAGATCACCGACGTCAACCGCGTAGCCCTCGACATTTCCTCGAAGCCCCCGGCGACGATCGAGTGGGAGTGACCGTTCCGGTGCGCTTTATGTGCCCATAGGTGGCATAAAGCGCACCGGAAGCTGGGGTCGATCGCGGATGCCTTCGTTTGCGGTCTCTATTTCGACTCTGGGCTTGGTCCAGGCGGCGCTGGTGGCGTTGCCGGCGCCGCGGCCACTGCCGGCTGGCTGAGCTGGGCTCGCAGTCCCTGGTGGGCGCTGATTCCGGCGTTCTCGATCGCCGCCGTGATCGGGGTGATCGAACTCGATTCCGATTCGGCCACCTGGCTGTCCTATCTGGCGCTGGTCACCGTTCCACCGCTGGCGGCTGTCGCTCTCGGCATGCTCGTTCGCGGTGGCCGGCCGGCCTGGGCCTGCGCGGCTGTGCCGCTCTTTGCGCTCGCCTGGGCCACGCCGGGGTCGCTTGTCGGTGACGCCTCGGCCACCGCACTTTCGGGCCTCGCCTGCATCACGCTCGGCTGGCTGCTGGTCTCGGTTGTCCCCGCCTACTGGGTGCGGCTGGGCGTCTACGCGATGGCGGTGATCGACACCTGGTTCGTCGCCTCCGACCTGCTGCAGGGTCCCAACGCGGTCCTCAATGTCGCTCACCCGGTCGCCGGCCTGCCTCGCCTTCAGGCCGTCCACTTCGGCTCGGCTCTGATGGGCTTCGGCGACCTCTTTGTCGCAGCCCTGGTCGGCTGCCTCCTGGCCCGAAGTCGCTCGCGGCAGCTCGAAGCCGCTCTCCTGGTCGCGGTCCTGGCGCTGACCTTCGACCTCCTCTTCTTCGCCGTCGATGAGCTGCCGGCGACGGTTCCGGTCGCGCTCGCCCTCGCAGTTACACAGTGGAGGTTTGCAGAGAAGAAACTTGACTAACTTGACTCGCCTGAAAGCATACGCGCGTTCTAAAACAGCTACCCATGCGTTCCCAAGCACGGAGGAGGTTCGAGATGCGCGTCAGCGAGTCCAGCGGGTCGGTCACCGTTCAAGCGATTGCCGGGACCTACGTGGTCCTCTTCGGCATCAGCGCCAAACCGGAGGCGGTCGACGATCTGCTCGGCTTCTCGATCGAGCGCAAGGAGAAATCGAGCGGGAAATCGGTCTTCCTCGACAACTTCGTCCTCTTCGAGCACAACGACAAAGGCGCCGACTCCGACCACAGCAGCGAGCTGAACCCGTTCCAGGCGTTCGTCTGGGGCGACTACACGGTGAAGCCTGGTGAGGACTACACCTACACGGTGAGCGCCCGCCCCGGTGCGCCCGAGAGTCTGACCAGCGGCGACTCGGTTGAGCTGGAGGTAACGACGGAGAGTGTCAGCGACGGCGAGCACGCGATCTTCTTCAACCGTGGCGCCGCCACCTCGCAGGCCTACGCGACCCGCTTCCCGGAGCTGCACGGCAAAGCTCCCACCGGCGAGGCACGCGCATGGCTCTCGCGCGGCCTCGAGGAGGCCATCCTCGACTTCATTGGGCTAGCCAAAGGCCCCAAATGGAGCCTGCGGGCGGCGATCTACGAGTTCCAGTACCAGCCGGTGCTGGAGGCGTTCAAGGCCGCCAGCGAGGCGGGCGCCGACGTGAAGATCGTCTGGGACGACATCGTCAACGAAGAAGAAAGCCCGCGGAAAAAGAACACCGAAGCGATCGCCGAAGCCGGGATCGAAGGCATCTGTATTCCCCGCGAGAAATCCAAATACATCTCGCACAACAAGTTCGTCGTCCTGCTCGAGGGCGACGAGCCGGTAGAGGTCTGGACCGGCTCGACCAACATCACCGACGGCGGCATCTTCGGCCACTCCAACGTCGGCCACCAGGTGCGCGACCCCAAGGTCGCGGCGCACTACCTGGCCTACTGGAACGAACTCGCCAAAGACCCGCTGGCCGACCCACTGAAGGACTGGACCGGCGCCGACGTGGTCCCGCCCGAAGAGACGCCGGAGACTATGCTGGGACTCGCCGACCCGAAGCCGCCCGAGGGCGTGGTCCGCACGGTCTTCAGCCCCCGCCACGGCCTCAAGGCACTTCAGTGGTACGCGAAGCTGATGGACGGCGCGACGTCGAGCGTCTTCCTCACCGCGGCCTTCGGCGTGACCAAACAGCTGCGCGAGATATTCGAAGAGGACAAGGACTACCTGCGCTACTTGCTGCTCGACAACCGCAACGGCAAAATCGACACGGTCGCCCGCGGGATCGAAGGCGCCGACTCCGACAACCTGGTCGTCTCGGGGGCCTACATCGGCAAAGACGGCTGGCGCCAGTGGGCGGAGGAGGCCCTGACCGGCCTCAACAACCACGTCCAGTACATCCACACCAAGTACATGCTGATCGACCCGCTCGGCGACGATCCGATCGTGATCACGGGCTCCGCTAACTTCAGCCCGGCCTCGACCGACGAGAACGACGAGAACATGCTGGTGATCCGCGGCGACACCCGGGTCGCCGACGTCTACCTCGGCGAGTTCATGCGGCTCTTCAGCCACTTCCGCCTGCGCGGCCGGCTCAACGCTCCGAAGGACAAGCTGCTGCCGGTTGCCGGCGTCGCGCCGGAGCACGCCGCCGAAGACAAGATCTACCTGAAGGGCGATTCGAGCTGGGCGAAACCGGCCTACGTCGCCGGCTCGCCGGAGGAGAAAGAGCGCCTGCTCTTCAGCGGCGCCTGATCAGCTGTAGGCGTCCCACTTTTCGAGCAGGGGCAGCGGGTCGATCGGGCTGCCGCCTTCGTACCAGCCGGGCGCGGTCCAGACCTCGAAGTGGAGGTGGCAGGCGGTGGCGTCGCCGGTGTCGCCGACGATCCCAATCGGCTGGCCGGTGCGGACGCTTTCGCCCGTCTGCAGCGGCGAGGGTTCGGCCAGATGGGCATACATGAAGTCGTAGCCGGTGCCCTTGCCGTCGATCACGATGTAGTTGCCGGCGGCGTACTGGTAGCCGGCGTACTGGACCGTGCCGCCGCGGGCGGCGACGAGCGGCAGGCCGCAAGCGGCCATCACGTCCTGGCCCTCGTGGGTGTGGCCGGAGCGGGCGGCGCCGAAGCGGCCGGCGCCGCCGCCGAAGTCGTGCGCCCCGAGGATCGGGAAGGCGTAGCCGAAGAAGTCGAAGCTGAGGCTGGGCGATTCGGCGCTGGAGCTGGTGGCGGGGCGCGCCGCCGGGGTGCCCGCCTGAGAGGAGATACGGAAGCTGTAGTGGCCGTTGGGGGCGGGGCGACCGGCGTTGGTGGCGCCGTCCCAGCGGATCTTGGTTTCGACGTTGGGTTCGACGTCGTTGCGGAAGAAGGTGCGGATCGCTTCGCCGGCGGCGTCGATCACGTCAATGCGGAGGTCGTTCTGCGCCTGCGTGCTGGAGATCGTGAAGTTGATGCTGGGGGAGCGGAAGCCGTAGTAGAAGGACTTGCGGGGAGTGGTCTTGGCCGAGACGATCTGCAGGGCGCCGGCGCTGGGGCTGCCTTCGGCGGGGCTGCCGCTGGGGCTGCCCGGCGGTGGCGCCGAGCCGGCTGCGGTGGGCGCGCCACCGGTCGTTGCCGAGGCGCCCGCGGCAAGGCAGATCAGCATTGCCAACGCTGCGATCGTGAGCGAAAATCCCGCCAACCAAGGCCGGGTGGTCCTACCTACCACGTCGTGCCCTCTCTTTCGTTCGCCTACGGAGTTAGCTGTCGGGCTCGCGCTGAAAGAGATGCGCTACGGCCTGTTTCGGCCGATTCGCCCCTGGAACCTGCAAAGGCTCCTGCGGTTCCTCCGCTCCCACCCGCATGCGCGGACGGGATTCGGCATTGTTGGCGCGGCAGTATAGCCATGATCTCGGCCGCTTACGTGGAAATTGCGCGGCGGCTATCATGCCGGGGCCGCTGGGCGCTGCCCGCGGCTTTTCTCTGATGAAGACCTACGTAGCCACCCCCGCAGACCGCCAGCGCGACTGGTATGTCGTCGACGCCGAGGGCCAGACCCTGGGCCGGCTGGCGACCCGCATTGCCGATGCCCTGCGCGGCAAGCGCAAGCCCGAGTACACGCCCCACGTCGACACCGGCGACTTCATCGTCGTCGTCAACGCGGAGAAGATCCGGGTGACCGGTGACAAGCTCAACCAGAAGCGCTACTGGCGCCACAGCGGCTATCCCGGCGGGATCAAGTCGCGGACGCTGGCCGAGATGCTCGAGCGGCGTCCCGAGGAGGTCATCCGCAAGGCGGTCAAGGGGATGCTGCCGCGCAACCGGCTTGCCCGCCAGCAGCTAACGAAGCTGAAGGTATACGCCGGACCAGATCACCCCCATGCTGCCCAGCAGCCAAAGCTGATGGAGATACAGACTTGATCGACGACGAGACTCAGAAGGACGCTCCAGAGCAGGAGGCCCCCGTGGACGAGGGCTCGGACACACAGCCCGCGGGTCCTGTCGAGGGGGAGGACTCCTCGTCCTCGCAAGCTGCGGGCGAGGAGCCCACCCCCACGCCACCCGCGGGAGATGCGTCTGACACGTCTGACGAGACGGCTGCCGCCGAAGGAGAGACGGCTGAGGAGCCCGTCGAGGAGTCTGGGGAGGAAAAAGCTGAGGAGCCGGCTCCCAAGGCCGAGAAACCCGAGGCCGAGGAGAAGAAGAAAGACGTTATTCCCGGTGCTGATCTGGAGCCGATTGCGGTTGAGCCTGAGGAGCGGCCGCTTAGTGCTGAGGAGCAGGCCCGGGTGGAAGCCGAAGAGGAGGAGCGGGCGCGGCGCGAGGCTGAGCTCGTCGGCGATGCCGAGGAGGAGCCGAGCGCCGCGAGCCGCGCTCCCGCCAAGATGGAGGGCGACGCCCGCTACCTCGCGACCGGCAAGCGCAAGACCTCGATCGCCCGCGTCACCCTCTTGCCCGGCAGCGGCAAGGTCGAGATCAACAAGCGCGAGCTGAAGGAGTTCTTCCCGCGTCCCCTGCACCAGACGACCGCGATGCAGCCGCTGACGATCAGCGGCTACGAGGGCAACGTCGACGTCAAGGTGCGTGTTCACGGCGGCGGCATCAGCGGCCAGGCCGGGGCGGTGCGGCACGGGATCGCCCGGGCGCTGACCGAGGTCGACCCGGAGCTGCGCGGCGAGCTCAAGCGCCGCGGCTACCTGACCCGCGACGCGCGGGCCAAGGAGCGCAAGAAGGCCGGCCTGAAGAAGGCGCGCAAGCGGCCGCAGTTCTCCAAGCGCTAGGTCCCGAGCGGGTGGCGACCGGGCGCAAGCTCTTCGGAACCGATGGCGTCCGGGGAGAGGCTGGAACGTTCCTCACGGCCGAACTTGCGACCTCGCTTGGGCGAGCGGCGGCGGCGTCGCTGGAGGCGCAGCGTCCTCAGATCCTGATTGTGCGCGACACGCGCGAGTCGGGGCCGATGCTGGAGTCGGCGCTGGCGGCCGGGATCGCGGCGGCGGGCGGCGACGCGCTGCTCGGCGGCGTGCTGCCGACGCCGGCGGCGGCGATCCTGGTCAAGCGGCTCGGTTTCGACCTGGCCGCGGTCGTCTCTGCCTCGCACAACCCTTACCGCGACAACGGGATCAAGTTCTTCTCCGGGCTGGGGACGAAGCTCGACGACGAGACCGAGGCGAGGATCGAGTCCCTCATCTCCGACCCCGGTCGTCATTTCGACCGCGAAGGGATGAAATGACGACCGCGCTTGCGGCCGAGCCCGGCCATGTGCGCGAGCTGAACGGCGGCCTCGAGGACTACCTGCGCGCCCTGGAGTCGGCCTTCCCACTCGACCTCTCCGGCCAGCGGGTGATGCTCGACTGCGCCAACGGCGCCACCTTCCAGGCCGCGCCGGCGATCTTCGAGCGCCTCGGCGCCACGGTCGAGACGCTCGCCGCCGAGCCCGACGGGCGCAACATCAACGCCGGCTGCGGCTCGACCCACCTCGAGCACCTGGCGGAGCGCGATCATCGCCTCGGAGGCGACGATCGGCTTCGCCTTCGACGGCGACGGCGACCGCGTCCTCGCCGTCGACGGCAACGGCCGCACTCACGACGGCGACGAGCTGATCGCGCTCGCCGCCCGCGGCATGGCCGCCCGCGGCGAGCTGGCCGGAGGCGTCGCGGTGACGGTGATGAGCAACTACGGCTTCCACCAGGCGATGGAGGAGGCGGGGATCGAGGTCGCGATCACCCAGGTCGGCGACCGCTACGTGCTCGACGAGCTGCGCGAGCGCGGCTGGGCGCTCGGCGGCGAGCAGTCCGGCCACATCATCGACACCCGCTTCGTCGCCACCGGCGACGGCACCGCGGCGGCGCTGGCGACGATGCGGGAACTGGCCGGGCGCGAGCTGGCCGAGGTCGCGCCGATGGAGAAGCTGCCGCAGAAGCTGGTCAACGTCGAGGTCGCCGATCGCGAGGCGATCGCCGGCGCAAGCGCGGTCTGGGAGGCGGTCGAGCGCGAGAGCGCGGCGCTTGAGGGACGTGGCCGGGTCCTCCTGCGCCCCTCCGGCACCGAGCCGCTGGTGCGGGTGATGGTCGAGGCGCCGAGCGCCGAAGAGGCGGACGCCGTTTGCGAGCGTCTTGTCACATTGGTGCGCCAAGAGCTGGCCTGAGCCGCCCGGCCTCTACCCTTACTCGCCTCCCTATGTGCGGAATCGTCGGATACGTGGGCGGACGCCCCTGCCTGGACCTCCTGGTCGCGGGGCTCGAGAAGCTCGAGTACCGCGGCTATGACTCGGCCGGGGTCTCGGTGATCGAGGACGGGCGCATCGACAGCGTCCGCGCCGTCGGCAACCTCGAGAACCTGCGCACGGCGGTAGCCAAGGAGTTCGAAGGGGCCGGGGGCGTAGCGGTGGCGGCGCCCGCGGCGACCACCGGCGTCGCCCACACCCGTTGGGCCACCCACGGCCGCGTCACCGAGGAGAACGCCCACCCGCACGGCGACTGCAGCGACCGCATCCACATCGTCCTCAACGGCATCGTCGAGAACCACGCCGAGCTGCGCCGCGAGCTCGCCGAGCAGGGCCACCACTTCAGCTCCGAGACCGACGCCGAGATTGTCGCCCACCTGATCGAGCGCAACTACGACGGCGATCTGACCGCCGCCGTGCGCGCCTCCTTCGCCGAGCTGCGCGGCCACTACGCCTTCGTCGCCATGCACGCCGACGAGCCCGGGCTGCTGGTCGGCGCCCGCAAGGAGTGCCCGCTGGTCGCCGGCGTCGGCGAGGGGGAGACCTTCCTCGCCTCGGCGATCCCGGCCTTCCTCGCCGAGACCGACCGCGCTGTGGCGATCGAAAACGACGAGATCGTCACGATCGACGCCGCCGGGGTCAGCATCACCGACGCCGACGGCAACCCCGTGCAGCGCGAGGCCGAAGAGATCTCCTGGGACGAGGCCGCAGCCGAGAAGGGCGGCTATGAGACCTTCATGCTGAAGGAGATCCACGAACAGGCCGACGCGGTGGCCGAGACGATCGCCGACCGCCTGCCCGGCGACGAGGTCGTCGACCTCTCCGAAATCGACCTCGACGAGGGCTTCCTGCGCGGCCTGCGCCGGATCGTGATCGTCGCCTGCGGCACCTCCTACCACGCCGGCCTGGTCGGCCGCTACGCGATCGAGGAGTGGGCGCGGGTCCCGGTCGAGATGGACATCGCCTCCGAGTACCGCTACCGCAACCCGGTGGTCGGCTCCGACGACCTGGTGATCGGCATCACCCAGTCGGGCGAGACCGCGGACACGCTGGCGGCGATGCGCCTCGCCCGCGAGAAGGGCGCCAAGGTGCTGGCGATCACCAACGTGATGGGCAGCCAGGCGACCCGCGACGCCGACGCCGTCCTCTACACCCGCGCCGGGCCCGAGGTGAGCGTCGCCGCGACCAAGACCTTCGTCGCCCAGGTGGCGACGATGTACCTGCTCGGCCTGCGACTGGCGGAGCTGCGCGGCACGCTCGAGCCGCAGCGGATGGCCGAGCTGGTCGCGGAGCTGAAGAAGCTCCCCTCGCGGATCGACGCGACGATCGACTCGACCGAAGCGCGCATGCTCGAGCTGGCGGCCGAGTATCGCGAGCACGAGTTCTTCCTCTACCTCGGCCGCCACATCGGCCTGCCGGTCTGCCTCGAGGGGGCGCTGAAGCTGAAGGAGGTCTCCTACATCCCGACCGACGCCTATGCGGCGGGCGAGATGAAGCACGGGCCGATCGCCCTGCTCGACGAGTCGACGCCGGTGATCTGCGTCGCCACCGACAGCCCCGTGCTCGAGAAGGTGCTCTCCAACGTCGAAGAGGTGCGCGCCCGCGGCGCCGCGACGATCGCGATCGCGACCGAGGGCGAGAAGCGCGCGGCGAGGTAGCCGACCAGATCGGTCGAGGTCGCCCGCACCGACTGGATCCTGCAGCCGATCGTCGCGATCCTGCCGCTGCAGCTGCTCGCCTACGGCATCGCCCGCGCCCGCGGCCTCAACGTCGACCAGCCCCGCAACCTGGCGAAGACGGTCACGGTCGAGTAGCGCGCCCCGCCGCTCGTTAGGGTGCGGCCATGATCAAGACCCGACTCTCCCTTCCCGTCCTGGCGGCCATCGCCGCAATCGCCGTCGCCGGCTGCGGCAGCAGCGATTCGTCCAGCTCCGACCCGGCCAGCTTCGCCGCGCCCGGCTCGCTCGTCTACGTCGAAGGCGAGCTGCAGCCGTCCGGCTCGGTCAAGTCGAACGCCGACGCGATCGCGCAGACGATCGCCGGCGTCGACAACCTCGGCGAATTCATCGTCGAAGAACTGGAAAGCTCGGCCCGCGACGACGGCGAACCGTTCGACTTCGAAAAGGAAGTCGAGCCGTGGCTGGGCGAGAAGGCAGGCGTGGCCTTCAAGGGCCTCGATGAAGGCGATCTCAGCGAACCCCTGCTCGTGGTCGAAACGACCGATGCCGAAGCGACGCAGGAATTCATCGACAACCAGGCCAAGCAGAGCAAAGACCCCTACGAAGACGCCTCCTACGAAGGGATCGACTTCAAGGTCGGCGGCTCCGAAGAAGACGCGATCGGCGTGGTCGGCGACAGCCTCCTGGTCGCCGAAGGCGAAGCCGGCTTCAAGGCTGCGGTCGACGCCTCGCAGGGCGAATCGCTCGCCGACGAAGCGCGCTTCAACGACGCATTCTCCGCTGCCTCCGACGGCAGCCTCGCCGATGCCTACGTCGACGTCGGCGGCCTGATCGACGCCTCCGAAAGCGGCATCGACCCCCAGGCTGCAGGAAGCGCTGAAGAGCGCTGGGATCGATCCCAGCGACGCGACCGCCGTCGCCAGCGCGATTCCCGGCGAGGACCAGATCGAGATCGACCTCAGCAGCGACCTCGGCGGCGAGGAAGCGCCCAGCGGCGACGCCTCCGAGCTGCTCGGCTCGATGCCGGCCGAATCGTTCGCCGCCTTCAGTGCGACCGGCTTCAGCGATCAGCTGAACGAAGCGGTGGACGAACTCGACGCCGCCGGCATCCCCTCGCAGGACATCCCGCCGAACCAGCTGACCAGCACGCTGAAGGCGGCCGGGATCGACCTCGACAAGATCGCCTCCTCGCTCGAAGAGGCCGCGGTCTTCGCCACCGGCAGCAACGAAAACAACCTCGGCGGCGCCCTGGTGCTGACCAGCGGCTCCGACGAAGCGGCGAAGACGGTCGCCAACCTCGGCGTGCTGTTGCGCAACTCCGGCGCTCCTGGCGTCACCGCAGTCAGCAGCAACGGCGCCAGTGGCTTCTCGATCCGCAGCGCCGAACTCGGCAACAAGCAACTCGTCGTCGTCGCCAAGGAAAAGCGGGTGGCGGTTGGCTACGGGCTGGCGCCGGCGTTGCAGGGCCTGGCCGGCGACAGCGGCGAAACGCTCGCCGACACTCGAGGACTACAAGGAAGCGGTCTCCTCGCTTGGCGACACGCCGATCAGCGCCTTCGTCAACGGGCCAGCCGCCCTGCGCCTGGCCGAATCGCTTGTGCCTAGCGGCGAAGAAGGCTTCCAGGAAGCCAAGCCCTACCTGAAGAAGATCAGCTACATCGCGCTCGGCAACGGCAGCGACGGCGAACTGGCGACCGCGACCCTGATCGCGGGACTCGAAAAGTAAGCGGGTTGGGGATGGCCTCCGGCGTCGGCATCGACCTGCTCGAGATCGACCGCCTGGAGCGGGCGCTGGAGCGCCATCCCCGCCTCGCCGAGCGCGTCTTCACCGAGGGCGAGCGCGAGTATGCCGCGGCCCGCGCCCGCCCCGCCCGCCACCTCGCCGCTCGCTTCGCCGCCAAGGAGGCGGTGGTCAAGGCCCTCGGCCTCAGCGGCGGCTTCGGCCTGCGCGAGATCGAGGTGGTGGCGGGAGAGCCGCCGACGGTGAGCTTGTCGGGACGGGCTGCCGAGGCGGCTGCCGGCACTCGGGTCGACGTCTCCCTGACCCATTCACGCGACTTTGCGGCGGCGGTCGCCATCCTCGACACTGATCGCTGAGATGGAGCCGTGGCTCAGCCCGCTGTACGACGCCGAGGGGATGCGGGCGGTCGATCGCTGGGCGATCGAGGAGCAGGGGGTGCCGGGGGAGGAGCTGATGGAGGCGGCGGGGACGGCGCTGGCCGAGGCGGTTGCCGGGCTGGCGCCACAGGGGCCGGTGCGGATCGTCTGCGGCAAGGGGAACAACGGCGGGGACGGGCTGGTCGCCGAGCGCCGCCTGCGGGGGATGGGCTTCGAGGTCGACGCGGTGGAGATCTTCTCCGAGGAGACGCCGGGCAACCTCGATTCCTGGCTGAGCGATTCGGGGGCGGTCGTCGACGCAATCTTCGGCACCGGGTTCGCCGGGGCGCCGCGCGAGCCTGCCGTGGCGGCGATCGAGGCGATCAACCGCTGCGGGGCGCCGGTCGTCGCTTGCGACATCGCCTCCGGGGTCGATGCATCCAGCGGCGAGGTCGAGGGGGTGGCCGTCGAGGCGGACCTGACCGTCAGCTTCCACGCCGGGAAGGTCGGGCAGCGGATCGCGCCGGGCAAGTGGCACACGGGGGAGCTGCGGGTGGTGCCGATCGGGATCCCGGCCGGTGCGCCAGGGGGTCCCGTGGGGGGCACGATCGAGCCCGCGGTGCTGAGCCTGCTGCCGCGGCGTGACTCGCGGTCGACCAAGTTCAGCTCCGGCCAGGTGGTCATCGCCGGCGGCTCGCGCGGTCTTACCGGGGCCGTGCAGATGTCCTCGCTAGCGGCGATCCGCGCCGGGGCCGGCTACGCGACCGTGGCGGTGCCGGCCGATCTGGAGCCGATCTTCGAGGCCGGCCAGCCGGAGGTGATGTCGGTCGGCTGCCCCGGTGGCGATGGTTGCCTGGCGCCGGGCTCGCTGAAGGCCGTGCTGCGAACGTTCGAGCGCGCCGCCGCCGGCGTGCTGGGGCCGGGGATGGGCCGCGACCCCGGCACGGTCGAGTTGGCCCGCGACGCCGCCGCGGCGATCGAGGCGCCGCTTGTGATCGATGCCGACGGGCTCAACGCCTTCGCGGGCGAGCTCGGGCGGATCGCCGCGCGCGAGGCCCCGACCGTCCTCACGCCGCACGCCGGCGAGCTGGGGCGCCTGCTCGAGCGCGACCTCCGCGCAGATCAGCGCCCACCGGCTGGCCTGCGCCCGCGAGGCGGCGAAAGCGGCTCGGCGCGGTCGTCGTGCTCAAGGGCGACGACACGATCGTCACCGACGGCGAGCGGGTCGCGGTCAACGCGCTCTCCGCTCCGGCGCTCGCCACGGCCGGCACCGGCGACGTCCTCTCCGGGATCGTCGCGGCGATGCTGGCGCGGGGCCTCGACCCGTTCGCCGCAGCCTGCGCCGGGGTCATCGTCCACGCCCGCGCCGGTCGCGACGCCGCCGCCCGCATCGGCGCCGCCGAGTCGGTGATCGCGACCGACGTGATCGACTCGATCCCCGCCGGCATGTCCCCCGCCCCGCGCGTCGAATAACCTCGCTTAGATGAAGACCGCAGCCGAAATCATGGACGCCGACGTGCCGACCGTCTCCCCTGATGCGGATGCGCGGGCGGCGATCGAGCTGCTGGCCAAGACCGAGATGGGGGCGATCCCGGTCGTCGGCCCGGACCGCAAGCTGGTCGGCATCGTCAGCGAGTCTGACCTGATCCTCAGCGACGAGGAAGCCGATCTGCACCTGCCGCACTACCTCAACATCATGGGCGGGGTCGTCTTCATCGGCTCGATGAAGGGGTTCGAGGAGCGGCTGAACAAGGCTTTCGCGACCAGTGTCTCGGAGCTGATGACGGCCGATCCGGTCGTCGCTCACACCGACGACGACGCCGAGACCGTCGCCAGGACGATCGCCGAGAAGCACCACAACCACTTGCCGGTGGTCGACGGCGAGGGGCGCCTCGCCGGGTTGGTGACGCGAGCCGACGCGCTGGCCGCGCTTGTCGGCCGCTGAGCCGATGGCGCGGGCCCTTGCCCGAATCGACCTCGGCGCCGTCGAGCGCAACTGCGCGCGGCTGAAGGCGGAGCTGGGCGAGGGGGCCGAGCTCTGCGCGGTGGTCAAGGCCGACGGCTACGGCCACGGCGCCGACGCCTGCGCGAGCGCTGCGCTGGCTGGCGGGGCGACGAGGCTCGCCGTGGCCACCGGGGGCGAGGCGGCCGCAGATCGGCCGCCGGCTGCCACAGGTCCCCCTGCTGACGATGGGGGCGCTGACGCCCGACGACCTCGACGACGCCCTCGCCGCCGGCTCGGAAGTCGCGATCTGGCGCGAGGGGTTCCGCCAGCTCGCCAGCAGCCGCGGCCGCGCCCAGGGACGCCGGGTCCGGGTTCACGTCAAGTACGACAGCGGCATGGGGCGGCTCGGCAACCCCGACCCGGAGGAGGTGCTCGCCCTCGCCCGTGCCTGTGCTGCCGACGAGCGCCTCGAGCTGGCCGGGGTCTGGACCCACTTCGCCACCGCCGACGAACCCGATTCGAGCTTCTTCGACGAGCAGCTCGATCGCTTCGCCGCGGTCGTCGAGGCGGTCAAGGCCGAGTTCCCCGACGTCGTCGCCCACGCCGCCAACAGCGCCGCGGTCTTCCGCGACGCCCGCTCCCACTTCGACATGGCGCGCTGCGGGGTTGCCGTCTACGGCCTCGATCCCTTCCAGGGGGACCCGGCCGAGCGCGGCCTCTCCCCGGCGCTCTCGCTGCACTCCTACGTCGCCGACGTGAAGCGGTTTGCCGCCGGCGCCAGCGCCGGCTACGGGCAGACCTGGAAGGCGCCCGTCGAGACCTGGGTCGGGGTGCTGCCGCTGGGCTACGGCGACGGCGTGCGCCGCGGCCTCTCCAACAACGCCGAGGTGCTGATCCGGGGCCGGCGCCACCCGCTGGTCGGCACGGTCTCGATGGACAACCTCACCGTCGACCTCGGCCCGGAGACCGAGGTCGAGCCCGGCGACGAGGCGGTGCTGATCGGCAGTCAGGGCGAGGAGACGATCCTCGCCGAGGAGGTCGCCGGCCGCCTGGGGACGATCAACTACGAGGTCACCTGCGGGATCTCAGCCAGGGTCCCGCGGGAGCACGCATGAGCGCCGCCGAGCGGCTCGGGGCTGCGCCGCTGGTCGGCGTCGCGCGGCGCGCTCTGGACGGCGGTGAGGACGCCTGGATCGTCGGCGGCGCGGTCCGCGACGCGGCGCTGGGAGAGGAGGTGACCGACCTCGACCTGGCCGTCGCCGGCGACCCCGCGAGCGCCGCGAAGGCGGTGGCGCGGGAGGGCGGCGGCCACTCCTTCGAGCTCTCGGCCGAGTTCGCCACCTGGCGCGCGGTCGCCGCCGACGGCAGCTGGCAGATCGACGTCACCGCCCTGCGCGGCGAGACGATCGAGGCCGACCTCGCCGAGCGCGACTTCACGATCGGCGCGGTCGCGGTGCCGCTCGCCGGCGGCGAGCCGATCGATCCCTACGGCGGCCTTGCCGACCTCGACCGCGGCCTGCTCAGGGTCGTCGGCGAGCACAGCTTCGCCAGCGACCCGCTGCGCCTGCTGCGCGCAGCTCGCCTCGCCGCCGGGCTGAGGCTGGTGGTCGATCCCGGCACCGCCTCGCTGGCCCGCGCCGAAGCGGCTCGCCTGGCCGAGCCCGCCGGCGAGCGCCAGCTGCTCGAGCTGCGCCAGCTGGTCGGCGGCCCCGATCCGATGCGCGGCATCGCCCTGCTTGACGAGCTCGGCCTCACTCCCGTCGTCCTGCCCGAGCTGGAGGCGCTGCGCGGGGTCGAACAGGGGCCGAACCATCATCTCGACGTCTACGGCCACACCCTGGCCGTGCTCGAGCAGACGCTCGAGGTCGAGGCGGACCTGGAGCGCTTTGCCGGCGAGCGCGCAGCCGAGGTCGAGGCGCTGCTCGCCGAGCCGCTCGCCGACGAGGTGACGCGCGGCACGGCGCTGCGCTTCGGCGCCCTCCTGCACGACATCGGCAAGCCGGCGACGCGCTCCGAGCGCGACGGCTACGTCACCTTCATCGGCCACGACAAGGACGGGGTCGCGATCGTCGGCGGGATCTGCGACCGCCTGCGCGCCAGCCGCAGCCTCACCCGCCACCTGCAGGACCTCACCCTGCACCACCTGCGCCTCGGTTTCCTCGTTCACGAGGCGCCGCTGCCGCCGCGCCGCGTCCACGAGTACCTGCGGGCGACCGAACCGGTCGCCGCCGACGTCACCCTGCTGACGGTTGCCGACCGGCTCTCGGCCCGTGGCTCGGGGCCCTTGGCTACGGAGGAGGCGATCGAGGCGCATCTCGTCCTGGCGCGGGAAATGCTGGCGACAGCGCTCGATTGGCGCCGCGAAGGCCCGCCGCAGCCACTGCTGCGCGGCGACGATCTGGCTGCCGAGCTTGGCTTTGAGGAGGGTCCCGAGCTGGGCGAGCTGCTCGCCGAGCTAGAGGCCGCCCAGTACGCGGGCGAGGTCTCGACGCGGGAGGAGGCACTCGATCACCTGCGCCGCCAAAGGTGAGTTGGGGGCGCGGCTGTTATGTTCCTCGCCGCATGGCGAAAGAGGAGAAGATCGAGATGGAGGGCGAGATCACTGAGGCCCTCCCAAACACGATGTTCCGGGTCAAACTCGACAACGGCCATGACGTCCTCGGCCACATCTCCGGCAAGATGCGCCGCCACTACATCCGCATTCTGCCTGGGGATCGAGTGAAGATCGAGCTCTCGCCCTACGACCTCGATCGCGGCCGCATCACCTACCGCTACAAATAGGGCTTGGGCCAGACGCGCTTCCGCATCGGCGCCGACGCCGACGCGATCGATCCTCGCCGCGGGGAGCATCGGTGAGTCCGACGCTCGGCAACAGGCCAGCGCCCGAGCAGTTGCTCGTCCTCCATGCTGCCCTCGACGAAGGCCCGCCTGCGCTGGCGGCGTGGAATCGCTGGCGGGAAGCGGTCGACTTCGACGACGTCGACCACGGCTCGACCCGGCTCCTGCCGCTCGTTTACCGCAACCTCGGCCCCGAGTCCTTCGACGCCGAGGTCGCCGGTCGCCTCAAGGGCCTCTACCGGCGCTCCTGGAGTCACAACCAACTGCTCTTCAAGCGGGCGACGGCGGCGATCGGGGCGCTCGAGGCCGCCGGTATCGAGACCCTGGTGCTCAAGGGGGCTTCGCTGGCGGCGCTCTCCTACGGCGACGTCGGCGTCAGGCCGATGGACGACGTCGACGTGCTGGTCCCGATCGAGCGCACCCGCGACGCGATCGCGGCCCTGACCGGCACCGGCTGGACGCCCGACCACGACGATCCCCTGGCCTGGACCGAGGTGCACCACTCGCTTGGCTTCGCCGGGTCGCAGGGCGGCGAGATCGACCTGCACTGGTTTGCCCTCTGGCAGCCGGCGCGGGACGAGCGGCTGTGGCAGGCCAGCGTGTCGATGGAGCTGGCCGGGATGGCCACGCGCGCGCCCTGCGCCGCCGATCAGCTGCTGCTGACCTGCGTCCACGGCACGCCTTGGAGCCCGCTGCCGCCGTTTCGCTGGATCGCCGACGCCGCGGCGGTGATCCGCTCCGCCGGGGGGGCGCTGGAGTGGGACCGGCTCGTCGCGGAGGCCGAGCGGCGACGGCTCACCGTCGCCTCTGCTGCCGCGCTCTCCTATCTGCGCGAGGAGTTCGGGCTGGCCGTGCCGGCGTCGGTGCTCGGCCAGCTGCGGGCGGTGCCCACTTCCCGCCACGAGCGAGCTGCCTTTCGCGCTGCCTGCCGCCCCGACAGCCCGCTGCGCACCGTGCAGATGGCCTGGGACCGTTACCGGCGCCTGCGCGATCTCGACACCGGCGCTCCGAAACCGCGTGGCTTCGTCTCCTTCGCCCGGCGCTTCTGGGGTCTCGACAGCGCCTGGCAGCTGCCGCTGCACGCCGGCCGGGCGCTCAGCCGCCGGCGCGGGCGTGGCGTCGCTTCCGACCAGGTGCAACGCGTTGTGGGTCCCCCGGAGCCGTAACGCGTTGCACTTGTGTGGTTAGAGGTGGCTGCGTGCCGCGGCAGGGTCGGGATCGGCTAGCTCGGCCACGAGCGCCGACCAGGCGAAATCCCTGGCGCCGAGCCCGGCGCCGGTGCGTGGGTCGTAGTACTCGCGCAGGCCTTCGCGCTCGACGGCGCCGATCAGGCCTCGCGCCAGGCGCTCGGCGGCGTCGGCGTAGCCGAGGCGACGCAGACCGAGCCAAACCAGCCAGGCTGAGTTGACCCAGGTCGGTCCGCGCCAGTAGCGGCGAATCGGGCCCCGGCTGCCGCCGGGTTCGTAGTCTGGCTCGGAGGCGGCCACGGAGGGAGGCGCTACTGGCGTTAGGAACTCGCTTTCGTCGAGCAGGTGCTGCTCGACGAGGCGGCGGCCGATCGGCTCGGGCAGGTCCGGTAGGGCGAGCGGGGCGAGCGCCGCCCAGGTCGCAATCCCGGGCCGGTCACCTCCGGGCTGGACCTCGTCGAGAAAGAGGCCTCGCCCCTCGTCCCAGAGCCGCTCGACCAGCGCCGGCGTCGCCGAGGGCCGACCGAGCGCCTGCAGGGAGAGCGACCAGAGCGTGTTGACGACGGTCTCGCAGAGCAGCGGCCCGCCGCGCTCGCGAATGCGGCGTGCGTCGAAGTCGAGGCCCCGGTTACGGTGGACCAGCAGCGGGAAGCCGATCCGCGCGTTGGCCCGCCAGCCCCAGACCGGGTCGAACTTGGGCGAGGCGTCGAGGCCGGACTCGTCGGGCTGGACGATCCAGAGCAGACCGTCGCCCTCGAGATCGCGGTGCGTGGTCAGCCAGTCCACCTGCGCCGCGATCCGCGACTCCTTGCCGGGATCGCCGACGGCGATCTTCCAGGCCCAGGCCAGCAGCGGCGGCTGGATCGTCCCGGTCTGGAACGAGCGCCGCGAGGCGACGTTGTAGAAGGGCAGGCGCGAGAGCGCCACTGGCCGATCCCAGAAGATCGTGTGGCCGATGAACCCGTCGTCCTGCTGGGCCGCGAGCAGCGTCTCCATCTCCGTCCGCCCCCGCGCCGGCTCAAAGCGCCGCCAGACGATCGCCGCGAAGCAGGAGTCCCAGTACCACTGCCAGGGGTAGCGAGTTGGGCTCGGCCGGGTGTAGGCAAAGCGCCCTCCGTCGCGCTCGCCCTCGACCCAGTTCTGGCGCAGGACGCCCTCGGCGAGCCCGACCGCGCTCAAACCGCCGTGCGGCGCATTTCGCGCAGCGCCCAGGCGCCGAGGATGGCCAGCAGGACGAGAAGGGCGAGGAGCCCGGGCCAGGTTTCGGCCCAGGTGACGGCGCCGACGAAGCCCTGGCGGGCGGCGTCCATTACCTGCGTCACCGGGTTGACTTCGGCGACGCTTCGCATCCACGGCTGCAGCAGGGCCAGGGGGGCGTAAGCCGTGGTGGTGAGGATCAGGGCCATCATCCCGGCCTGCATCAGCGGCGCCGCCGACTGGCTCTTGAAGCGCAGTGCCAGGGCGGAGCCCCAGCAGGCGGCGACCGCGGCCATTGTCGCGACCATGAAGTAGGTGACGAGCAGGCCGTCGACCCCGGGCCAGCCGGCTCCTAGGAGGAGGGCGATGGTGAGAACGAAGGTGGCGGGGATCAGAGCCCGGGCGCTGGCCGCCAGCACCGTCCCGGCGAGCAGGACCCAGCGCGGGGCCGGCGAGACCAGCAGGCGGTCGACCCAGCCCCCCTCGATGTCGCGGGCGAGGTTGACGCCGGCGGCGGCGCCGGTGAAGCCGGCGCCCTGCAGCATGCTGACCGGGACGATGAAGCTCTCGTAGCTCCCCGTGGTGAAGCCGTTGAGCTGGGTCAGTGCGCCGAAGACGCCGTTGAGGCCGAGGAAGAAGATCGTCGGCGCCAGCACGCCTGGGATCGCCGCCCCCGGCACGCGCAACAGCTCGTTCTTGGCCCGCGCCATTAGCGCCGCGATCATCGCCAGGTTGGCGCGCCAGGCCGGAAGCGTTGCGGCGGATTCCATCAGCCGACCCTCAGGCGGTGGCGCAGGGCGCGGGCGCTGAGCACGAGCCCGAGCGCGACGATGCCGAGGATCGCCAGCACCGCCTCGCCCAGTTCGGCGGCGTCGATGCCGCCGATGATCGGGCCGCGAACCCCTTCGACCACGAAGCTGAGCGGGTTGTATTCGGCGATCGCCTGGGCTGGCTGGATCATAAGGTCGACGGGGAAGAAGGCCGAGGAGAGGAAGAGGACGACGAGGACCAGCGGGAATAGTCCCTGGACGACGCTGGCGCTGCCGGTGCGCAGGGCGATCGCGGCGCCGATCCCACCGACTGCCATCGCCGTCGCCGTGACCAGCGCGATCGCGATCAGGGCGCCGGCGACGCCGCTGTGGATTTCGGCGCCGAAGATCAGCCCGATCGCGAGGAACCAGAGCGAGCCGAAGAGGCCGAGCGCCGCCGTGCCGGCCAGCCGCCCGAGCACGATCGTGTAGCGCGGGATCGGCGCCGAGAAGAGGCGGTCGGTGAAGCCCATCTCGATGTCGACCGCGAGGGCGATGCCGCCGCTGTTGCCGGCCAGCATCAGCGACTGCATCATCGCCCCGGCCAACATGAACTGGAGGAAGCTCTGCACCGGCGGGAAGCCCGGCAGGTTGACCGCGCCGCCGGCGCCGCCGGTCTGGATCGCCAGCAGCAGGGTGGGGAAGACGACGATCGGCGCCATCAACTGCGGACGCCGGAAGGTCTGGCGGATCGAGCGCATCCCCAGCGCCCGCACGACCCTCACGTTGGTAGTGAATTCGCTCATACCCTTCCCTTCCGGTGCGCTTTATGTGGGCATGGATGGCACAAGGCGCACCGGAAGCTCATGCCTCGATCGGGTTGGGCTCGGCGCCCTCCTCGTCCTTCTCGAGGTGATGGCCGGTTTTGGCGACGAAGACGTCGTCGAGGGTAGGGCGGACCAGCTCCAGCGACTCGACCGCGATCCCGGCCTCGTCGAGGGCGCGCACCGTGCGCGGGATGTCGGCGGCGCCGTTCTCGACTTCGACCAGGACCGTGCGCCCGTCTTTCGGCGGCAGCAGCTTGCCGATCCGCGCGCAGACCTCCTCCGCCTCGGCGACCGAGCCCTCGGCCAGCTGCAGCTGGATGTGGGGGTTGCCGATCTGGGCCTTGAGCGACTCGGGGGTGCCTTCGGCGACGATCGTGCCGCGGTCGATGATCGCGACGTTGTCGGCGAGCTGGTCGGCCTCCTCCAGGTACTGGGTGGTGAGGAAGACGGTGGTGCCGTCGTCGTTCAGCGCCCGCACCTCCTCCCAAATCGTCTTGCGGCTGACCGGGTCGAGGCCGGTGGTCGGCTCGTCGAGGAAGAGCACGCGCGGTTCGTGCACCAACGCGGCGGCGAGGTCGAGCCGGCGCTGCATCCCGCCCGAGTAGGTGCCGACGCGGCGGTCGGCGGCGTCGGCGAGGTCGACCCGTTCGAGCAGGTCATCGGCGCGCCGCCGGCCCTCCTCGCCTGGCAAGCCCTGCAGCGTTGCCTGCAGGCGGATCAGCTCGCGCCCCGTCATCAGCGGGTCGAGCGCCGCCTCCTGCAGGGCGACGCCGATCGTGCCGCGGACCGCCCGCGCTTCGGAGACCACGTCGTGCCCGGCCACCGTCGCCCGTCCACCGGTCGGCAACAGCAGCGTCGTCAGCATCCGCACAGTGGTCGTCTTGCCCGCCCCGTTGGGCCCGAGGAAGCCGTAGATTTCGCCCTCCTTGACGGCGAGATCGACGCCCTGCACGGCGAGCACGTCGTCGAAGGCACGCTCCAGGCCCTCCACCACGATGGCTCGATCTGTCGCCTCCATTCCGGCTGGCAACCCTACAGACGCCACTTGGCCGGGATCGTGCAATGCAGCACGGAGCGCCGCATTCCCCCGGGCGGGACGGCAGAATCGTGGCCGCAACCCTGGCGAGAGGCTCGGGTTTGCAGCTTGAGATCGTGCTTTCTGCAACGGAAAACCGAATCGGCAGGTCACGGGCGCTGGTGGCGTTGGCGCTCGCCTGTGCCCTCGTCGGGCTGAGCGTCGTCGCCTGGCCAGGGGCCGCCGACTCGGCGCCGTTGCGCGTGGTCACGCTCGGCAAGACCGCGACCACGCCGCCGCCCTCCTGCCCGGGCAAGATCGTCAACAACGTCGAGGTCATCCCCTGCCGGGTCGAGGGACATGTGACCGGCTTCCAGGCGATCGCCGGCGGCGTCAACCAGCCCTACGAGGCCCCCTTCGACGGCAAGATCGTCGCCTGGTCGATCACCCTGGCGCGACCCTCGCGCACCGACGGCAAAACGACCACCAACGAGGTCGGCTTCTTCAACGAATTCCTCGGCAGCCCCTCGGAGGCGCGGATCGGCGTCCTGCGCCCGGTCGAAGAATCCAACCCGCCGAAATACACGCTGGTGCGCCAGAGCCCGCTCGAGGTGCTCAACCCCTACTTCGGCAGCACCCCGATCTTCGCCCTCGACCACCCGCTCTCGGTCCTGCGCGGCCAGATCGTCGCCCTCACCATCCCCACCTGGGCGCCGATGTTCGCCTTCAACGTCTCCGAAGAAGAAACCTGGCGCGGCAGCCGCCTCAGCGGCCACTGCGCCTCCAAGGAAGACATCCAGGGCGGCCACCCCCAGCAGGGCGTCGGCAAGACCAAGACCTACGGCTGCTACTACAGCAACGCCCGCCTGCTCTACACGGCGACTTTGGTCATGACACCGTAGTTCGAGGCGCTGGGAGGGGCGGGGGCGGGCAGCCCTCTTCACTCGCCTACCTGGCTGGATCGTAGGTTGCCGTCCGAGATTGTCAGTCGGCCAGCGGCGCAAAACGTTCAGAGGGCTACCCGCCCCCCCTCGTGCCACAACGACGGTTCCATGTCCAAGAAGCTCCCTGAGAGGCGACGTCCGGGGGACTGGCGGCTCCTTGGGTCCTGGTCTTGGATCGCTTTGAGCTTCCTAGGGGCGGGCGTCGGCAGGGCCTCCGAACGTTTTGCGCCGCTGGCCGACAAGCGACCTCGGACGGCAGCAGGCGATTCAGCCAGGTAGGCGAGTGAGGAGGCCCTGCCGACGCCCGCCGCGTCGGGGTCAGAGAGCTTCTTGACGAAGCCCGCAGTACGGGCAGTCGCTGACGTCCAAGCCGATCAGTTGGTCGCAGCGACGGCAGGCGCGGAGGTTCTCTGGGGTGCGGGGGAGGGAGGAGGCGCTGGGGGCGAGCGGCAGGACCATCGCCACCGGCTTCATCTCCTCTCCCGTCTCGCGGTCGAGGTAGACCGAGCCGGGCTCGGCGTGGGCGATCGCCTCGCGGCCCGAGGCCGGGGCGCGCATCCGGTAGAGCTGCTTCGAGTTCATCGCCGCGAAGACTAATAGCTTGCGCGGTCCCGATGCGCGTCCTCATCTTCCACGGCTACATGCTGCGCGGAACTGGCAGCAACATCTACAACCTCAATCTCGTCCGCGCGCTGGCCAAGCTCGGCCACGAGGTGCACCTGCTCTGCCAGGACCGCGAGACCAAGGTCGAGGGGGTCGAGATCCACAACCCGGATATCGGCGGGCTGCTGCCGGTCTACGTCAAAGACCCTTACGAGGGCTTCGAGGTCAAGGCCTTCCCCGAGCTGACCGACGAGGAGCTCGACCGCTATATCGAGGCAAACGTCGCAGCGGTGCGCGAAGTGGCCGCACAGGCAGGCGACATCGACGTGGCGCTGGCCAATCATCTCGTCATGGGCCCGGTAATCCTTGCGCGGGCGGATGTCGCCAGCTTCGCAGCCAAGATCCACGGCTCGGCGCTGGAGTACACGGTCAAGCCGAATCCTCGGTTTTTGCCTTATGCCGAAGAGGGGATAGAGGCCGCATCGGGGGTGCTCGTCGGGTCGCGGCATACGGCCGAGTCGCTTTGGGCGGCGCTGCCTGAAGTCGCCGGTCTAAAGAAGAAGACTCGACTTGGCCCTCCTGGCGTGGACACCGAGAGTTTTCGGCCGCGGGAGGTGGGGTCGGGTCCAGCGGGCTCGCGTTCGCGAGGAGTTCCCGCTGGACCCGACCCCACCTCCCGCCGTGTCGCCTTCGTTGGCAAGCTGATCGTCTCCAAGGGTGTCGATTTGCTCTTGGCGGCCTGGCCGCTCGTCAGGGCTGCGCATCCCGACGCAAAGCTGGAAATCGCCGGGTTTGGCGAGTACGAAGCGGGGCTGCGGCGCTTGCTCGGTGCGCTTGAGCAGGGAGACCTCGCTGGAGCTGGGGAGATCGCGGCGGCTGGATGGGGACTCGAGGGCGGGGAGGAGAAGCCGCTATCGATCCTCTCGGCCTTTCTGGCGGACCCGCCGGACGGTTATGCGGAAGCAGCCAAGGACGCGGCCGACTCGGTCGAGTTCATTGGGCGACTGGAGCACGATCAGGTGGCGGAGCTGTTGCCAGATGCGGAAGCGCTGGTCATGCCCAGCACGTTCCCGGAGGCTTTCGGGATGGTCGCTGCGGAGGCGGCTGCCTGTGGGGTGCTGCCGGTGTCCGCTGGGCACTCCGGGATGCTGGAGGTGTCGCGGCAGCTGCAGGAGGCGCTGCCGGCTGGGGTGGGGCGGCTGACCTCGTTTCCGGTCGAAGCTGGAGCGGTGGAGGCGATTGCCGAACGGCTCAACGGGTGGCTGGCGCTTCCCGAGGAGGAGCGCAGGGCCGCTCAGGAAAGCTTGGTCGAGACGGCTCGGCGGCTTTGGAGCTGGGAGGGCGTCGCCCGCGGGGTGATCGCTGCTTCACGGGGCGAGCTTGACCGTCTGCCGGATGCA
>CAVZVK010000005.1:0-97118 GCA_963778715.1 uncultured Solirubrobacterales bacterium | reverse complement strand
ACCTGATCGACATGGCTCCCAAGGAGCTGGAGAAGGTCCTCTACTTCGCCGCGTCGATGATCACCTGGGTCGACGTCGAGGCCCGCGACAAGGACCTCGGCGAGCTCGAGAAAGAGGTCAAAAAAGTCACCGACTCCTACGAGGCCGAAAGGCAGAAAAGGACCCAGGAGCTGAGCGAGTCGCTTGAGCGCCGGGTCAAGTACCTCGAGGACGGCACGCAGACCAAGTTCGACGACGACGACCACATCTGGGCCGACTCGCTGAAATTGACGACGGCGCAGCTGCGCAAGCTCAAAGACGACGAGCGGGCGAAGATGATCAAAGAGCTGCGCAAGACCTTCGACGCCGAGATCTCCGACACCGAGGCCTACATCGACGAGGCGATCGAGCGGATGCAAGAGGTCTGGAAGATCTTCACCGAGATGAAGCCGAAGGACGTCGTCAACGACGAGACGGTCTTCCGTGAGCTCAAGGACCGCTTCGGCTCGCCCTTTGGTTGGGGCGAGTACTTCCGCGGCAGCATGGGCGCGGAAGCGGTGCGCGACCTGCTCGAACAGGTTGACCTCGAGGCCGAATGCGAGGAGCTGGAGCAGGTCATCAACAGCTCCAAAGGCCAGAAACAGGCCCGCGCGGTCAAGCGCCTCGAAAGTCGCCTCCGCCTTCCTCAACTCCGAGAACAAGCCGGACTGGATGATCCTCGACAGCGTGCCGGTGATCCCGCCGGAGCTGCGGCCGATGGTCCAGCTCGACGGCGGCCGTTTCGCCACCTCGGACCTCAACGACCTCTACCGGCGCGTGATCAACCGCAACAACCGGCTCAAGCGCCTGCTAGACCTCGGCGCCCCCGAGATCATCGTCAACAACGAGAAGCGGATGCTGCAGGAGGCGGTCGACGCGCTGTTCGACAACGGCCGTCGCGGGCGCCCGGTCACGGGCCCCGGCAACCGGCCGCTGAAGTCGCTCTCCGACATGCTCAAGGGCAAGCAGGGGCGCTTCCGCCAGAACCTGCTCGGCAAGCGCGTCGACTACTCCGGCCGCTCGGTGATCGTCTCCGGGCCGAGCCTGCGCCTGCACCAATGCGGCCTGCCCAAGCTGATGGCGCTCGAGCTCTTCAAGCCCTTCATCATGGCCCAGCTGGTCGAGCGCAAAGCGGTGCAGAACATCAAGGCCGCGAAGAAGATGGTCGAGTCGATGATCCCCGAGGTCTGGGACGTGCTCGAGGAAGTCATCCACGAGCACCCGGTGCTGCTCAACCGGGCGCCGACCCTGCACCGCCTCGGCATCCAGGCCTTCGAGCCGGTGCTGGTCGAGGGCAAGGCGATCCAGGTCCACCCGCTGGTCTGCCACGCCTTTAACGCCGACTTCGACGGCGACCAGATGGCTGTCCACGTGCCGCTCTCCGCCGAGGCCCAGGCCGAGGCGCGGATCCTGATGCTCTCGGCGAACAACATCCTCTCGCCCGCCCACGGAGCGCCGCTGGCGACGCCGACCCAGGACATGGTGCTGGGCATCTACTACCTGACCTACGGTCCCGACGAGGAGGCCCTGGCGAAGATCGACGCCGAGCTCAAGGCCGGCAAAGGCGCCAAGCGGAACGGCTCTTCCCCGAAGGTCTTCCGCTCCGCGCAGGAGGCCGAGCTCGTCTACGAGAACGGCGGCTGCAAACTGCACGACCAGGCCGAGTACCGGCGGGCCGGGCACGAGCACTTCCTCACCACGGTCGGGCGGATCATCTTCAACGAAAAGATCGAGCGGGCCCTGGCGGAAGCGCTCGGGGACGACTTCGATCCCGAGCAGTTCGTCTTCGTCAACCACGCGCTGAAGAAGCGCGACGTCAACGAGATGGTCTCCGACTTGGTCGAGGCCTACGGCGCCCCCGCCGTCTCGCAGGTGCTCGACGCGTTCAAGGACCTCGGCTTCCACTACGCCAGCCAGGCGGGGATCACCGTGTCCAAGAACAACGTCGTCTCGCCGCCCGACAAGGAGCAGATCCTCGAGCGCTACGAGAAGCAGACGGCCGAGATCCAGGGCCAGTACGACGACGGCTACATCACCGCCGAGGAGCGCCACGAGGCGGTCACCTCGCACTGGAACAAAGCGACCGACGAGGTCGCGCAGGCGATGGAGGACAACCTCGACGAGCTGAACCCGATCTTCATGATGGCCAACTCGGGCGCTCGCGGCTCCTTCAAGCAGATCCGCCAGCTGGCCGGGATGCGCGGCCTGATGGCCAATCCGAAGGGCGAAATCATCGAGCGGCCGATCAAGGCCAACTTCATGGAGGGCCTCTCGGTGCTGGAGTACTTCATCTCCACCCACGGCGCCCGCAAGGGACTCGCCGACACGGCGCTGCGCACGGCGGACTCGGGCTACCTGACCCGGCGTCTGGTCGACGTCGCCCAGGACGTGATTGTCCGCGAGGAGGACTGCAAGACCAAAGACCACATTGAGATGGCGATCCGCAAGGACGACAACTCGCTGAACGACAACCTGATCGGCCGCCTGGCCGCGAAAAAGCTCGAAACCAAACGCGGTCGCGAGCTGCTCAAGCGCAACCAGGAGATCACCCTGCCCGACGTCGAAGCGATCGCCGAGGCGTTTGGCGAGGAGGAGATCAAGGTCCCGGTCCGCTCGGCGCTCAAGTGCGACGCCGACTCCGGCGTGTGCCGCTCCTGCTACGGCGTCGCGCCGGCGACCGGGTCGACGGTCGACATCGGCGACGCGGTGGGGATCATCGCCGCCCAGTCGATCGGCGAGCCCGGCACGCAGCTGACCATGCGCACCTTCCACACCGGAGGCGTCGCCGGCCAGGACATCACCCAGGGCCTGCCGCGCATCGTCGAGCTCTTCGAGGCGCGTAAACCGAAGGGCCTGGCGCAGATGGCCGAGGCGGCCGGCAAGGTCTCGGTCGAGGAAACCGACAAAGCGCTGAAAGTGATCGTCACCGAGTCCAGCGGCGAGGAGCACGCCTACAGCTTTCCGCCCCGCACCCGCCTGCACGTGGCGGATGGCGAGAAGGTCGAGGTCGGTCAGCAGCTCAACGAGGGTTCGCTCTACCCGGCCGACCTGCTGACGATCCGCGGCCGCACCGACGTCGAGCTCTACCTGGTTGCCGAGGTGCAGAAGGTCTACCGCGCCCAGGGCGTCGACATCAACGACAAGCACATCGAGCTGATCGCCCGCCAGATGCTGAAGAAGGTGCGGATCGAGTCGAAGGGCTCGACCAGCCTGTTGCCGGGCCAGCTCGAAGACCGCGGCGCGCTCAAGCGACTGAATAAGAAGACGAAGGAAGAAGGCGGCACGCCGGCCAAGGCCGAGGAGGTCATCCTCGGGATCACCAAGGCCTCGCTCGCCACCGAGTCCTTCCTCTCCGCCGCCTCCTTCCAGGAGACGACCAAGGTGCTCACTGATGCTGCGCTGGAGGGCAAGCGAGACAAACTCGTCGGCCTGAAGGAGAACGTAATCATCGGCAAGCTGATCCCGGCTGCGACCGGCCTCAAGCACTACCGCACGCTCGCGGTCGAGCCGGCCGTGCCGATCGAGCCGCCGAGCGAGGATGGGCTGCTCGACGAGGAAGAGCTGGCTGCCGAGCTGGGGCTCGATGGCGAGGACACCGCCGTCGAGAGCTTCGGACCCTCGTTTGCTGAGGAGCTTGAGGAGCTGGCGCAGGAGATCGAGCAGACGTCCGAGGAGAAGTCGCCCGGGCAGTCTTAGTTGCGGGGGGAGGGGCCGGGGCGCCCCTCCCGCTTGCTGGGTTTTTCGCCTGGAGAGGTTCTCGCCGTCCGAGGATGTCGGGTCGGGCGAAAAACAGGACGCCGCTGCGCAGGAGGGGCGCCCCGGCCCCTCCTCACAGCTTCGACTACCGGCTCCAGAACGCAAAGCGGCCCGAGCTTTCGCCCGGGCCGCTGAGGCACTTCGATTGGGTGTAACGCTTTGTCCGTGTATTGCCCGGACAGCGCGTTGCGCCTAGTTGCTGCTGCCGCCGGTTAGGCAGTAGGCGTAGACGGTGATCGTGGTGTCGGTGCCGGCGCTGCTGCGGGCGTCCATGTTCCAGCCGTTGCCGGTCCGGTAGGACGAGGCTAGGTGGACCTGGTAGTAGCCGGAGCGGGCGCCGCCGCTGATCACGGTGGTACCGGCCGGGCACTGAACCGAGACGCTGGCGTTGTCGTTGGCTTTGATCGTCGTTTCGTTCTGGACCTGGATGATCGTTCCGAGCTCGGAGGCGCGGACTGAGCCGGTCTGGAGCTCGCTCGAGCCGACTGAGTCGGGGCCGAGGTCGTTGGCGGTGAGGGACTGGTCGGCTACCTCGGAGGAGGTGACCGAGTTGGGCGCCAGGTCGCCGGCCGTGAGGCTGTCCGGGGCGACGTCGGAGGAGTCGACGCCGTTTTCGGCGATCTCGGTCGTGTCGACCGCGTCGGGGGCGATCTTGCCGGCCGCCACCGCGTTGTCGCGGAGGTCGACGGTGCGGATCGTGCCGTCGACGATCTGCGGCGAGCGCACCGTGTTCTTGCCGACACCGGCAGCGATGGCGCTGCCGGTGAGAGCCGCGAACAGCGCGACGCAAGCGATCACGAGGGCGGGGGAGGGACGGAATGAACGGGTCTTGCTGGTCATCGGAGTTCCTTTCGTTGGGTGTTTGATCCGATGGACCAAGCTTCGAATCGATCGCCCCTTCTCTCTACGGACCCCAGGGGTGAACCTCTTCACCCCTGCCCGGCGGTCAGTCTGGGCGCCGGGGGTGCTTAGCCCGCGGCGAGGGGCTGAGATGCGAGCCGCTCGATTAGTTGCTCGAGCGGGAGGAACTGGACCTCGAAGCCATCGTAGGAACGTGCGTGGGCCGCCTCGACGTCAGGGGCGACGACGAAGTTCTCCCCCTCCGGATGGAGCCTCCGGAAGGCGGCGAGAGCGTTTGCTTCGAACGAGGACGCTTTCCACTTGCACTCGATCGCGATCGGTCCGCGCCGTCCCCGCAGTGGAAGCACGAAGTCAACCTCGGCTCCTCGCTTGTTGCGCCAGTAGCGGACAGCGTGGTGCTGCAGGCAGCCCTGCATCTCGTTGAGGACCATGTGCTCCCAGAGATAGCCGCAATCTTCGGGGCGCAGGCGGTCCCAGCCTCGCTGGTGACAGACGAAGCCGGTATCGAACCCATAGACCTTTGGGGCCGCGGCGATCTCACTGGAGCGGCGGGTGCTGTAGGGACGAACGACGTGGGCGACGAAGGTCGTCTCCAAAGCCGCGAGATAGTTGGTGATCGTTTGGCGACTGACCTCGCAGGGCGCCGCAAAGCTCGTTGCCTCGAACATCCCACCGCTCTGGGTGAAGAGCAGTTCGATGAAACGCTGGAACGACCAGCGACGCTCGAGGCGAAACAATTCCTGGACATCCTTTGCCCAGTAGGCGTCGAGCCAGTCCTGGAAGTCCCGCTCCGGCAGGCTTTCCGCGAGGAAAAAGGGAGGGAGGCCGCCTTGCAGGAAGCGGTGCTCGAAGCCGCTGCCGCCAAACTCGGCGAGGTCGGAGCTGACCATCGGGGTCAACCAGACGGTCTCCCTCCGGCCGGTTAGCGTGTCCCGAAACTTGGTTGTCGCATCCAGGGTGGAGGAGCCGGTGGCCAGAACCTTCGTCTTGGGGTAGTGGTCGGCGGCGATCTTGAGCAACTCGGATGGGTTGCCGAGGCGATGCACCTCATCGAGCACGATGCGGCGGCCGCGGACGGACTCGAGGAAACCCTCGGGGTCGTCCATCAACCTGCGGGTCCGCGGCAGCTCGCAATCGAAGACCTCCGTATCGTCGAGGCTGCGGCAGAGCATCGTCTTGCCCGCGCGCCGGACCCCGGCAAGCCAGATGATGGACCGCCTGCGCCAGGCTTGCTCGATGGTTGCGATCCAAAAAGACCGATGTACCATATGTCGGCAGAGTAGCGAATAGTGCGACTATATGCAATCTTATTTACATCTGGTCGCAGCCTCGCCGAAGAAGGCACGCTAGATTGCTGGGCATGCCCGAGCGTCGTCCCGCCCAGAAGGCCTGTGTGATCGGGGCCGGGTCTTCCGGCATCACCGCCTGCCAGGTGCTGAACGCGCGAGGGATCGGCTTCGATTGCTTTGAGAAGGGGTCGCACGTGGGCGGCAACTGGCGCTACGAAAACGACAACGAATTGTCGTCGGCCTATCGCTCGCTGCACATCAACACCTCGCGCGGGTTGATGGCCTACAGGACCTACCCGATGCCGGACGACTATCCGGACTATCCCAATCACTTCCAGATCGCCCGCTACTTCGACGACTACGTTGACCACTTCGCGCTGCGGGAGGAGATCCGCTTCAAGACGGAGGTCAAGAACGTCGTGCCGGTTGACGGCGAGTGGGAGGTGACGGTCGAGGACCGGGACGGGAACGGCGAGACCAATCGCTACCGGGCGGTCGTGGTCGCCAACGGCCACCACTGGGACCCGCGCTGGCCCGAACCGGCGTTCCCGGGCTCAGAGGAGTTCGAGGGCGAGCAGATCCACGTCCACCACTACCGCGAGCCGGAGGTCCTGGAGGGAAAGCGGGTGCTGGTGCTGGGGATCGGCAACTCGGCGACCGACATCGCCGTGGAGGCGTCGCGAATCGCCGAGAAGACGTTCCTGGCGATGCGCCGCGGTGCCTACGTCCTGCCCAAGTATCTGAACGGCAAACCGACCGACGAAGCGGCTTCGAAAGTGCTGACGATGATGCCACTGCCGGTGCAGCGCTTCGTGCTCAACCGCATGCTGGGCCTAACTGCCGGCGACATGACTGCCTACGGATTGCCAGAGCCCGACCATAAGCTGCTCGAGGCGCATCCGACCGTCTCCGCCGAGCTGCTCTCCCGCCTTGGCCACGGCGATATTGCGGTCAAGCCCAACATCGACCGCTTCAGCGGCGGCCGCACGATTCGCTTCGTCGACGGCAGCGAGGAGGAGATCGACCTCGTCGTCTACTGCACCGGCTACAAGATCACCTTTCCGTTCTTCGACGAGGAGCTGATCTCGGCCAGGGACAACCGACTCTCCCTCTACCGCCGGGTTGTCTCGGTGGAGCATCCGGGCCTCTACTTCATCGGCCTGATCCAACCGCTCGGCGCAATCATGCCGCTTGCCGAGGCCCAGGCAGAGTGGGTCGCCGATCTACTCGGCGGCCGTGGCACGTTGCCTCCACCAAACGAGATGCGCAGCGAGATTGCCGTCGCGAAGAAGAAGCTAAAAAACGCTACGTGGCCTCTAAGCGTCACACGATCCAAGTGGACTTCCAGCCCTATCTCCGTGAGCTTCGCCGCGAGCGTCGCCGGGCGGCACAGCGGATTTGACAGAGGACCCGAGGCCATCCAGCGGAACTTGTGAGCGACCGAAGGGAGCGGGTTCCGAGGGATGGCCTCGGGTCCTCCTCACGCCGCTGTAGGGTCCGCTGTGCGGGCCTCTTGGTCTAGCTGGACTGGGGCGCCAGCGTCCCGGGCCGGTGTCTGTGTCCTCGCCGGTGGCCTCTTGCTCGGGTGCCCTGCTTGCCCACCAGATCAGCCAGAGGCCGGCGAAGACGGGGATCTTCAGCACGACGAGCAGGAAGAAGATTGGCCAGAAGCCCTCCACGGGCTCAGTGTAGAGACAGCGCCCACTGCCGCAAGGCCTCGACGTGGGCCTCCTCGAGGCCGAGGTGAGTTTCGGTGGGAACGAGCAGGGTCGGGTGCTTGCGCTGCTCGGCCCATTCGTAACAGCTCGCATCGAAGTTGTCGTCGATCCAGGCCATTGCTCGTCCTTGCCCATATACGTCCAGTGCTCCCACCTTCCAATGGGCGGCCCCGGCGCTGACGGCGCCATCGAAGCTCACGTACGGCAGGTCTGGCAATCCGAGCAACTGCGGCAGATAGAAGTTCGCTTTGTCCTCCCATCCACTGGCCCACACAAGCTCAAAGTGCTCGCTCAGTCGGACCAGCCGCTCGCCGACCGGCAGCGAGATCAAATGCGGCACCCCGTCGACCAGCTCGAGCTTCGTAAAAGCCCGATCCGGCTTCTCTTCGGCCCCGAACAGCGAGATGACGCCGTCGATGTCGACGGCGAGGATGGGTCGGCTCACGGGCGGGGACTGGCTACCAGCGGTAATGCGCGAAGGCCTTGTTGGCCTGAGCCATGCGGTAGATGTCGTCCTTGCGCTTCCAGGCGCTGCCCTGCTGCTGGGTCGCATCGAGGATCTCGCTGGCCAGGCGCTCCGCCATTGAGTACTCGCGGCGGTTGCGGGCGTAATCGACGAGCCAGCGGATCGCCAGGGTGCGGGCGCGCCGGGCGGGGACCTCTACGGGGACCTGGTAGGTAGCGCCACCGACGCGGCGGGAGCGGACCTCGAGCACCGGGGTCAGGTTTTTGATCGCGGCCTCGAGGGTCTCGATCGCGTCCTCGCCGGAGCGCTCGCCGACGAGCGCCAGGGCGTCGTAGACGATCCGCTCGGCGAGCTGCTTCTTGCCGTCGCTCATCACCTTGTTGATCAGCTGCTGGACGAGCCGGTTGCGGAAGCGCGCGTCGGGCTCGACGGGACGGATCTGTGCGGCTGAGCGGCGTGGCATTGGTTAGGAAGCCTTGACGCCGTAGCGCGAGCGGGCCTGCTTGCGGTCGGAGACGCCGGCGGCGTCGAGGGTGCCGCGGACGACCTTGTAGCGGACGCCCGGCAGGTCCTTGACGCGACCACCCCTGACGAGCACGACGGAGTGCTCCTGCAGGTTGTGGCCCTCGCCGGGGATGTAGGTGGTGACCTCCATCCCGTTGGTCAGGCGCACACGGGCGATCTTGCGCAGGGCCGAGTTCGGCTTCTTCGGCGTTACGGTCGCGACGCGGGTGCAGACGCCGCGGCGTTGCGGCGCGGCAACGGCCTTCTTGCGGCCCTGCCCGGACTTGAGTCCCGGCGTCGTCGTCTTCTTCTTCGGGCGCTTGCGGCCCTTCCTGACAAGTTGATTCGTATTCGGCACGGCCGCGCATAGTAGAGCAGACCGCCAATGACCAGCCCCGCCGCTGCCGCGAGCTGGGCGTAGAAGCCCTCGTCGAGCACCGCGGTGGCGCCGGCGAAGCGCGAGGACTGGGCGCCGACGTCAAGGCCGGCGGGCATGTCGACGAGCAGGATCAGGGCGATGCTGAGCAGCCCGAGCCCGACCACGGCCCGGCCGAGGCCGCGCCGGGCGGGGCGCAGCGCCAGCACCGCGGCGGTCGCCGCGAGCAGGGCAACCGGGATCAGCAGATAGGAGTGCGCTTCGCCGGCGGTTTCGAGACCGACGGTCGGCGGGCTCGCCGCCGCCAGCCCGGCGTAGGCCGGCTGTCCGATCTCGACGCTGCGGTAGGTGACGAACTGGGAGACGATCAGGCAGATCGCCGAGGCGACGATCACACCGCAGATCGCGCGCTGCCGTGTGATGACACCGCTGGCGCGGGTCGCCCCCCGTACTGCCGCCGCACTCCCTTTGTGCAGCAACCGTTCCGCGCGAGAGAGCCCGCGCAGGGTCAGCACGGCGAGCGGCCGCAGGCGCTTGTCCAGCCACTTCGCCTTCCGAGCCCCGGCCTTTCGGGCGCGCTGCAGCAGGCGAACGAGCCGCGGACGCGCCCGCTCGAGCTGCCGCGCCAGCGCCCGATCGACCTTGCGGGTCCCGCTCCCCGCCGCCCCCAGGGCTTTGACGATGCGCCGCCGCGCCGCTGCTATCATCGCGCGTCGCTCAGGCAGTCTTGAAGTTCGCTTCGCCGGGCCCGCCAGGGCCTTTTTCATGCGCCGATCCGGCTTGCGGCCAGGTCGTTTGCGTTTGTCCCGTCCCCGTTTCACCATCAAACCCTTACCTTAGGAACACATGGCACGCAGCTTTCCCCTAGAGAAGACGCGCAACATCGGGATCATGGCGCACATCGACGCCGGTAAGACGACGACGACCGAGCGCATCCTCTACTACACCGGCCGCACCCACAAGATGGGCGAGGTCCACGAGGGCGCTGCGGTGATGGACTGGATGGAGCAGGAGCAGGAGCGCGGGATCACGATCACCTCCGCCGCCACCGCCTGCGAGTGGAAGGGCCATCGGATCAACATCATCGACACGCCGGGCCACGTCGACTTCACGGTCGAGGTCGAGCGCAGCCTGCGCGTCCTCGACGGTGCGATCGCCGTCTTCGACGCCGTCGCCGGGGTCGAGCCCCAGTCCGAGACCGTCTGGCGCCAGGCCGACAAGTACAAGGTGCCGCGCTTCGCCTACATCAACAAGATGGACCGCACGGGCGCCGACTTCTTCAACTCGGTGCAGACGATGACCGACCGGCTCGGCGCCAACCCGCTGCCGATCCAGCTGCCGATCGGCAGCGAGGACAACTTCAAAGGCGTGATCGATCTCATCGAGATGGTAGGCCTTATCTGGACCGACGAGCTCGGTGCCGAATACGAGACGGTCGAGGTCCCGGACGATCTCCGGGAGCAGGCCGAGGAATACCGCACCCAGCTGATCGAGGCCTGCGCCGACTACGACGACGAGCTGATGGAGGCCTACCTGGCCGAGGAGGAGATCCCCCACGAGCGGATCGCCAAGTCCCTGCACCGCGCCTGCCTTGACACCAAGGTCACTCCCGTCCTCTGCGGCACGTCCTTCAAGAACAAGGGCGTGCAGCCGCTGCTCGACGCAATCGTTGAGCTGCTGCCCTCGCCGCTTGAGGTGCCGCCCGTGACCGGCGTCATCCCGGCAGGAAAGGGCCAGCCGGAGGACGTCGAGGACGAGCGCCCCGCCTCCGACGAGGCTCCCTTCGCCGCTCTCGCCTTCAAGGTCATGACCGACCCCTACGTCGGCAAGCTCACCTACTTCCGCGTCTACTCCGGCAAGCTGGAGAAAGGCGGCCGCGTGCTCAATGTCAAGACCGGCCGCACCGAGCGCATCGGCCGGCTGCTGATGATGCACGCCAATAGTCGCGAGGAGATCGACGAGTGCTACGCGGGTGACATCTGCGCCGGCGTCGGCCTCAAAGAAACCGGCACCGGCGACACGCTGGCGGCGCCCGACGCGCCGATCGCGCTGGAGAGCATCGAATTCCCCGAGACCGTTATCGCCGTCGCGATCGAGCCGAAAACCAAGGCCGACCAGGAGAAGATGGGCAACGCCCTGCAGCGGCTCGGCGAGGAGGACCCGACCTTCAAGATCGAAAGCGACGAGGAAACCGGCCAGACCCTGATCCACGGCATGGGCGAGCTTCACCTTGAGGTGATCGTCGACCGCATGCTGCGCGAGTTCAAGGTCGAGGCCAACGTCGGCAAGCCGCAGGTCGCCTACCGCGAGACGATCCGCAAGGAGGTCAAAAAGGTCGAGGCGCGCTTCGTCCGCCAGACCGGCGGCCGCGGCCAGTTCGGCCACGTCGTGATCAACGTCGAGCCGGCACCCGGCGAGGGCTTCGAGTTCGTCAACAAAATCAAGGGCGGTGCCATCCCGGGCGAATTCATCGGCCCCGCCGAACAGGGAATGCGCGAGGCCCTGGAGAATGGCGTCAGGGCCGGCTATCCGATGGTCGACGTCAAAGTCGAACTGATCGACGGCTCCTTCCACGACGTCGACTCCTCGGAGATGGCGTTCAAAATCGCCGGCTCGATGGCGATCCAGGACGCCGCCCGCAAGGCCAACCCCGTCCTGCTCGAGCCCGTGATGGCGGTCGAGGTCGTCACCCCCGAGGACTTCCTCGGCGACGTGATCGGCGACCTCTCGCGCCGCCGCGGCAAGGTCCAGGGCCAGGATCAGCGCGGCAACGCGCTCGCCGTCCAGGCCTTCGTGCCGCTTGGCGAGATGTTCGGCTACGCGACCGAATTGCGCTCGATGACCCAGGGCCGCGCCACCTACACGATGCAGTTCGAGCGCTACGAAGAGGTGCCCAACAACATCGCCGAGGAAATCACCGAGCACCGTTCCGGTGAGCCCGTGGGTGCAACGTCATGACCCCGCAAGGGGCCGCGAGGTTGTTCTAGCTATATTTCCCAGGTTCGCCCGCAGGCAGGAAAAATCGCCTGCTTGGAAGCAGCACCAAACTTAACCACGCAAACCAGACAGAACCCGACTTCGAAAGGTAGAACGGAGAGAGATGTCCAAGGAGAAGTTCGAGCGCGATAAGCCGCATGTGAACGTCGGCACGATCGGTCACATCGACCACGGCAAGACGACGCTGACGGCCGCGATCACCAAGACCCTCTCCACGAAGGGCGGCGCCGAGGCGAAAAGCTTCGACGAGATCGACAACGCTCCGGAGGAGAAGGAGCGCGGGATCACGATCGCGACCTCACACGTCGAGTACCAGACCGACAACCGCCACTACGCCCACGTCGACTGCCCTGGTCACGCCGACTACGTCAAGAACATGATCACCGGCGCCGCCCAGATGGACGGGGCGATCCTGGTGGTCTCGGCCGCCGACGGCGTGATGCCGCAGACGCGCGAGCACATCCTGCTTGCCCGCCAGGTCAACGTGCCGCACGTGGTCGTCTTCCTCAACAAGGTCGACCAGGTCGACGACGAGGAACTGATCGAGCTGGTCGAGGAGGAGGTCAAGGAACTCCTCGACGAGTACGACTTCCCCGGCGAGGAGACGCCGATCATCAAGGGCTCGGCGCTGAAGGCGCTGGAAGGCGACGAAGAGGCACAGAAGGCCGTCTTCGAACTGGCCGACGCGCTCGACTCCTACATCCCCGAGCCCGTGCGCGAGCTCGACAAGCCCTTCCTGATGCCGATCGAGGACATCTTCTCGATCACCGGCCGCGGCACGGTCGCCACCGGCCGCGTCGAGCAGGGAATCGTCAACACCGGCGACGAGGTCGAGATCGTCGGCATCAAGGACACCACGACCACGGTCGTCACCGGGGTCGAGATGTTCCGCAAGCTACTCGATCAGGGCCAGGCCGGCGACAACATCGGCGCCCTGCTGCGCGGCACCAAGCGCGAGGAGATCGAGCGCGGCCAGGTTCTCTGCAAGCCCGGCTCGATCACGCCGCACACCAAGTTCAAAGCCGAGGTCTACTGCCTGAAGAAGGAGGAGGGCGGTCGTCACACGCCGTTCTTCTCCGGCTACCGGCCTCAGTTCTACTTCCGCACGACCGACGTGACCGGGATCGCCAACCTCCCCGAGGGGACCGAGATGGTGATGCCGGGAGACAACGTCGAGATGACGATCGAGCTGATCCAGCCGATCGCGATGGACCAGGGCCTGCGCTTCGCCATCCGCGAGGGTGGCCGGACCGTCGGCTCGGGAGTCGTCGCCGAGGTCATCGAGTAGGCGATTCACCAAGGGGCGGGCCTCCGGCCCGCCCTTTCGCTGCCCGCCGGGCGGCGAGACAACTGCAAAGCACATACGACCGGGGCGGCGCCCCACCAAAGGGGCCCCGCCCTTTATGCGCGGTAAGACCGCGCGAGAGGAAAAAGAGACGAGTTCGAAGTGGCAGCGATAGCAGCACAGAAAATCCGCATCCGGCTCAAGGCGTACGACCATGACGCCATAGACCGGGCTGCCCGCGAGATCGTCGAGACGGCGGAGCGCACCGGCGCCAGCGTCTCCGGCCCGGTGCCGCTGCCGACCGAGAAGAACGTCTACTGCGTGATCCGCTCGCCGTTCAAGGACAAGGACTCGCGCGAGCACTTCGAGATGCGCACCCACAAGCGCCTGATCGACATCCTCCAGCCTTCGCCGAAAACCGTCGACTCGCTGCAGCGGCTCGACTCGCTGCCCGCCGGCGTCGACATCGAGATCCGGCTCTAGCTCGATGGCGGCGATCCTCGGAAAGAAGCTCGGGATGACGCAGGTCTTCCGCGAGGACGGCGAGGTCGTTCCGGTTACCGTGATCGAGGCCGGTCCCTGCAAGGTGACCGCCGTGCGCGAGTCCGAGCGCGACGGCTACGCCGCCGTGCAACTCGCCTTCGGCGAGGTCAAGCAGGGCAAGCTGAGCCGGGCCGAGGAAGGACACCTGAAGAAGGCCGGCGCGGCGCCGATGCGCCACCTGGTCGAGTTCCGCGACGAGGACCTCGGTGCCGAGGAGGGCCCGAAGATCGGCGATGACGTCACGGTCGAGGCTTTCGAGGCGGGCCAGAAAGTCAAGGTCTCTGGGATCTCGATCGGCAAGGGTTTCCAGGGCGGGATCAAGCGCCACAACTTCAGCCGTGGTCCGGTCAGCCACGGCTCGCACAACGTCCGTGCCCCCGGCTCGATCGGCGCCAGCACCTTCCCGGCGCGGGTCTTCAAAGGGATGAAGATGCCCGGTCAGATGGGGAACAAGCGGATCACCCAGAAGGGGCTCGAGGTCGCCGACGTCGACGCCGAGCGCAACCTGCTGTTGATCAAGGGCTCGGTCCCGGGCTCGCGCAACGCCGTGGTCGAGGTGAGAACCGATGGCTAAAGCAGCCGTGCTCGGCAAGACGACCAAAGCAGACCTGCCCAAAGAGCTGTTCGGCGAGCCCTTCCATCACTCGCTGGTGGACGAGGCCGCCCGCGCCGACCTTGCCTCGCGGCGCCAGGGTTCTGCTTCGACCCGGACCCGAGCCGAGGTCGCGATGACCGGCGCCAAGGCCTGGCGTCAGAAGGGAACCGGCCGTGCTCGTGTCGGTGCGCTCAGTTCGCCCACTCGCTATGGCGGCGGTGTTGCCTTCGGCCCCAAGCCGCGCCATTACACCGTCAAGGTCAACCGCAAGGCCCGCCGCAAGGCGCTGCGCTCGGCGCTCTCCACCCACGCCGAGCGCGACAGCGTCGCCCTGCTCGACGCTTCCAGCTTCGACACCCCCTCGACCAAGGCCGCCGCGCAGGCGCTCGACAAATGGGGCGCCCAGCGCTCGACCCTGATCGTGCTCGCCCCCGAAGAGGGCGGCGCCGCCAAGAGCTTCCGCAACATCGCCCGCGTCCAGGTCGCCGAGGTCTCGGCGGTTGGCGTCGCTGATGTGATCGGCGCCGCCTCGCTGGTCGTCTCCGAAGGCGCCCTGGCCAAGCTGCAGGAGAGACTCGGCTGATGGACGCGCGCACGGTGATCATCAGCCCAGTCGTCTCCGAGAAGAGCTACGCATTGATTGGCGAGGGCAAGTACACCTTTCGTGTCGACGATCGCGCCCACAAGACCCAGATCGCCCACGCGATCGAGGAGATCTTCGAGGTCAAGGTTGCAGCGGTCCGCACCGCCAAGGTGCGGCCCAAGCCGAAGCGCCGTGGCCTCTCGCAGGGCCGTACGCGGGGTTGGAAGAAGGCCGTCGTCCAGCTCGCCGCCGGCGAGCGGATCGAGCTGTTCGAGGGCGCAGAGACTGCATAGGGAAATAGGGATGCCGAACCGAAAAACCAAACCGACGAGCCCGGGACGCCGCTTCGCGACGTACCCGCTGCGTGAGCAGCTGACCGCTTCCAGCCCGGAACGCAAGCTGACCGAGGGTCTGCGCAAGTCCGGCGGCCGCAACGCCAACGGCCGGGTCACCGCTCGCCACCGCGGCGGCGGCGCGAAGCGGCGTTACCGGCAGATCGACTTCAAGCGGCTCAAGGACGGCGTGCCCGCCAAGGTGGCGAGCATTGAGTACGACCCCAACCGCAGCTGCTACATCGCCCTCCTGCACTACGCCGACGGTGCCAAGAGCTACATCCTCGCTCCGGCCGCGATCTCGGTCGGTGACGAGGTCCAGTCCGGCCCCGGCGCCGACATCCGGCCCGGCAACGCCCTCGCCCTCGGCGAGATGCCGACCGGCACGATCGTCCACAACGTCGAGCTCACCGCCGGCCAGGGCGGCAAGCTCGGCCGCTCCGCCGGCACCTCGATCCAGCTTGCGGCGAAGGAGGGCGACATGGTGACGCTGCGCCTGCCGTCCTCGGAGATGCGCTTGGTTCGCGCCGAGTGCCGCGCCACGGTTGGCGTCCTCTCCAACGCCGAGCATCAGAACATGAAGATCGGCAAGGCCGGCCGCAACCGCCACAAGGGCAAGCGCCCGCAGAGCCGCGGCGTGGCGATGAACCCGGTCGACCACCCGCACGGCGGCGGCGAGGCCCACCACACCCCCGGTGGGCACCCCGTCACCCCCTGGGGCAAGCCGACGCTCGGCTACCGCACCCGCAAGAAGGGCAAGCAGTCCGATCGCTACATCGTGCGCGGCCGCAGGCGCGGAAAGAAGAAGAGGTAGACGATGGGACGCTCGACGAAAAAGGGCCCGTGGGTGGAGGCGGCGCTGATGAAGCGGGTCAACGCGATGAACGAGTCGGGCCAGAAGCAGATGCTGAAGACCTGGTCGCGCGCCTCGACGGTCTTCCCCGACATGGTCGGCCACACGATCGCGGTCCACGATGGCCGCAAGCACGTGCCCGTCTTCATCTCCGAGTCGATGGTCGGCCACAAGCTGGGCGAGTTCGCGCCCACGCGCACCTTCCGCTCCCACTCCGGAACGGGCAAGGGTGAGTAGCGTGGCCGCCGCGCCGATCGTCGTTCGCGCCAGCTCCCGCTACGTGCGGGTCGCGCCGCGCAAGGCGCGCCTGATCGCCGACCAGGTCCGCGGCCTGCACATCGACCAGGCCCGGGCGCTGCTCGAGTTCTCCCCACGCGGTGCGGCGCAGGACATCCGCAAGCTGATCGAGTCCGCCGCGGCCAACGCGGAGAACAACCACGACCTGGTCGCCGACGAGATGCGGATCGCCGAGATCACCGTCGACGAGGGCCCGACCTTGAAGCGCTACCGGCCGCGCGCCCAGGGGCGAGCAACCCCGATCCACAAGCGAACCAGCCACATCGCCGTGGCTTTGAGCCCGGAAGACGAGGACTAGGACATGGGACAGAAGATCCATCCCGGCGGCTTCCGCGTCGGCTACATCCAAGACTGGAAGTCGAACTGGTTCGACGAGAAAGACTTCTCCGACATCCTCAACGAGGATCTGGAGATCCGCGAGCATATCGAAGGCAAACTGGCCCACGCCGGCCTCTCGAGCATCACGATCGAGCGCCACGGCGAGATCGCGGTCGACATCCACACCGCCCGCCCGGGCATCGTGATCGGCAAGTCGGGATCGGAAGTCGACGCCCTGCGCAAAGACCTGCACAAGCTGACCGGCAAACCGGTGAAGGTGAACATCCGCGAGGTCAAGCGCCCCGAGCTCGACGCCAAACTGGTCGCCCAGTCGATCGCCGAGCAGCTGCAGAACCGGGTTGCCTTCCGCCGCGCGATGAAACGCGCCCTGACCTCGGCGATGCGCTCCGGCGCCAAAGGGGTCAAGGTCCAGGTCTCCGGTCGCCTCGGCGGTGCCGAGATGGCTCGCACCGAGGGCTACTCCGACGGCCGCGTGCCGCTGCACACGCTGCGCGCCAACATCGACTACGGCTTCTTCGAGGCACGCACGACGACCGGCAGGATCGGCGTCAAGTGCTGGATCAACAAGGGCGAGGTGATGCCCGAGGGCTTCCGCAACGACCAGCTGGGCGAAGACGACGGCCCGCCGCAGGGCGGCCAGCGCGGCGGTCGCCCGGGTGGAGATCGTGGTGGTCGCGGGGGTGACCGTGGCGGTCGTCCCGGCGGCGGTCGCGGCGGCCAGCGTGGAGGTGGTCGCTGATGCTGATGCCGAAGCGGGTCAAGCACCGCAAACAGATGCGCGGCCGCATGCGCGGCAACACCAAGGGCGGCAGCAGCGTCGACTTCGGCGAGTACGGCCTCAAGTCGCTCGACCGCGGCTGGATCACCAACCGCCAGATCGAGGCCGCCCGCGTGGCGATGACCCGCAAGATCAAACGCGGCGGCAAGGTCTGGATCAACGTCTTCCCCGACAAGCCCTACACGAAGAAGCCGGCCGAGACCCGCATGGGCTCCGGCAAGGGCAACCCGGAGGGCTGGGTCGCGGTGATCAAGCCGGGCAAGGTGATGTTCGAGCTGGCCGGCGTGCCCGAGGACCTCGCCCGCGAGGCGCTGCGCCTGGCTGGGCACAAGCTTCCGGTCAGGACCAAGTTCGTGATGCGCGAGGGGGCCGAAGGACAGTGAAGGCCGCCGAGGTGCACGACCTCAAAGACGACGAGCTGATCGCGAAGCTGATCGAAGCCAAGCAGGAGAAGTTCAACCTGCGGTTTCGGCAGGCGACCGGGGAGCTTGAGAACACGGCCCGGGTCGGGATCGCGCGGCGGGATGTGGCGAAGCTGCTGACGGTGGCCAAGGAGCGGGGGATTGACGTTGAGAAAGAGTTGAAGAGATGAGCGACGAGGAGAAAAAAGACGTGGTTGAGGAGACGCCCAAGGACGAGGCCACCGAGGCCGCGGGTCCTGTCGCCGAGGATGGCGAGTCGTCCTCGCAAGCTGCGGGCGACGTCCCCATCCTCGACACCACCCGCGGCAGAGGCGGAGTCGTCCCAGGACGAGACGCCCGCAGCCGAGCCTTCTGACGCCCCTGCTGAAGAAGCTGAGGAGCCCGCTGCGGCTGAGGCTGAGCCTGCTGCCGAAGAGTCCGCTCCGGCGGAAGAGGCTGCTGAGCCGGATCCGGAGGATGAGCTTGCCTTGGAAGGAGCGGCGCAGGCTGCAGCGGTCTCGGCGAGCCGCATAAGGCGGGGCCGACTCTGACTGTTGAGGAGCGGGCTGCTAAGCGGGCTGAGGCTCGGAAGCTGAAGGCTGAGTCGCGGCGGAAGGAACGGGCTGCGGCGAAGGCTGAGAAGACGCCGAAGGCCGGGACGCCTATTGCTGAGAGGGATGCGGTTGCGGCTAAGACTCGGCAGGGGATTGTCGTTTCCAGCAAAGGCGAGAAGTCGATCACTGTGCGGATCGATATTGCTCGGCGGCATCCCGACTTACGAGAAGGTCGTGAGGCGCTCGCGGACGCTGCATGCTCACGACGAGCGGAATGAGGCTGGCGAGGGGGACACGGTGCGGGTGGTCGAGACGCGGCCGTTGTCTAAGACGAAGCGCTGGCGGCTGGTTGAGGTTTTGGAGAAGGCGAAGTGATCCAGCAGGAGTCGAGACTGAAGGTCGCCGACAACTCCGGCGCCCGCGAGATCCTCTGCATCCGCGTCAAGGGCGGGTCGCACCGCCGCTATGCCGGCGTCGGCGACGTGATCACCGCCACGGTCAAACAGGCCAGCCCGCAGGGGGGAGTGCGCAAGGGCGAGGTCGTCCAGGCCGTCGTCGTGCGCACCAAAAAGCAGCTCGGCCGCCCCGACGGCACCTACATCTCCTTCGACGAAAACGCCGCGGTGCTGATCGACCCGGCGAGCAACAACCCCCGCGGCACTCGCATCTTCGGCCCCGTGGCCCGCGAGCTGCGCGATCGCAACTTCATGAAAATCATCTCGCTCGCACCCGAGGTCCTCTGATGGCCAAGGGGATGCGGATCCGCAAAGACGACCAGGTGATGGTGATCGGCGGCAAGGACGCCGGCAAGACCGGCCGCGTCGTGCGCACCGAGCCGAAAAAGAACCGGGTCTACGTCGAGCACCTGAACATGATCAAGCGCCACGAACGGCCGCGCTCGCAGACCGATCTCAAAAATCCCCAGGCCGGCGGCATCGTCGAGAAGGAGGGGCCGATCCACGTCTCCAACGTGATGCTGCTCGACCCCAAAGACAACAAGCCGACGCGGGTTGGCGTGCGCCGCGACAAAGGCGGCAAGCGCGAGCGCTTCGCCAAGCGCAGTGGAGCGTCGTTCTGATGGAGGCCGCGACAGTGCAATCCCAGGCCGCACCGCCGCCGCGCCTGCGCGAGCGCTACGAGCAGGACGTGATGCCGGCGCTGATCGAGAAGTTCGGCTACTCGACCCCGATGCGGGCACCGCGCCTGCAGAAGATCACGCTCAACATGGGGCTGGGCGAGGCGAAGCAGAACGCCAAGATGCTCGAAGCCGCCCAGGCGCAGCTGGCGACGATCGCCGGCCAGCAGCCGAGCGTGCGCCGGGCGCGCAAGTCGATCGCTTCCTTCAAGGTGCGCGAGGGGATGCCGGTCGGCGTCTCGGTGACGCTGCGCCGTGCCCGCATGTGGGAGTTCCTCGACCGGCTTTGCTCGATCGCGGTGCCCCGCATCCGCGACTTCCGCGGCCTCAACCCGCGCTCCTTCGACGGTCGCGGCAACTACTCGATGGGCGTCAAGGAGCAGCTGATCTTCCCCGAAATCGACTACGACTCGATCGACGAGGTGCGCGGTCTCGACATCACGATCACGACCAGCGCGCCGACCGACGAGGAGGCCTTCGAGCTGCTGCTCGGCCTGGGCATGCCCTTCGCCAAAGAGGGCCGTCCCGGCAAACCGGACGCCGACATCGAGGCCGCAGGAAGCTGCCGAGGAGGAGAAGCGCCACGAGGAAGCTCGCCAGCGCGCCGAGGCGGAGCAAGCTGCGTTGGAGCAGCTCAAGGAAGAGAACCCCGAGGCCTACGAAAAGCCCGAAGCCGAGGAGTCCGAGTGAGGGCGACCAAGATGCCGAGAGCTCGGCCGATGAGGAGAATCAGGAGAATGGCTAAGACTTCGCTGAAGGTAAAGCAGGGCCGCAAGGCCAAGTACAAGTCCCGTGCGTACAACCGTTGTCGCCGCTGTGGCCGGCCGCGCGCCTATTACCGCAAGTTCGGCCTCTGCCGGATCTGCCTGCGCGAGGCGGCGCACGAGGGGTACATCCCCGGAATGACCAAGTCCAGCTGGTAGGAAACGAATAAGATGCTCACCGACCCGATAGCCGATTACCTGACCCGAATCCGCAACGCGCTTGGCTCCGGCCACGACGACGTCGAGATCCCCGCTTCGAGGCTGAAGATCGAGATGTCGCGGATCCTCAAGGAGCAGGGCTACATCCTCGACTTCCACCGCAAGCCGGCGGCCGTCGGCGAGGCGATCAGCATTCGCCTCAAGTACACCGAGGATCGCCGCCCGGTTATCGCCGGCCTGGAGCGGATCTCCCGCCCGGGGCGCCGCCGCTACGTCGACCACAAACAGGTCCCGCGCGTAGACGGGGGCACCGGCACGGCGATCGTCAGCACCTCGGTCGGCGTGATGACCGGCCACGAAGCGAAGGCGAAGGGCGTCGGCGGCGAGGTCGTCGCCTACGTCTGGTGATCTGAGATGAGCCGGATCGGAAGAAAGCCCATCGCCGTGCCCGACGCCGTCACCGTCGAGGTCGCCCCTGGCCGCGTCGCGGTCAAGGGCCCGAAGGGGGAGCTCGACCAGGTGCTCTCGACCGAGATGAAGGTCGAGCAGGCGGACGGCACGCTTACGGTCGAGCGGCCTACCGACCGCGGCGAGCACCGCGCCCTGCACGGGCTTACCCGCAGCCTGATCGCCAACATGGTCGAGGGCGTCACCGACGGCTTCGAGAAGCGGCTTGAGATCCAGGGCGTCGGCTACCGCGCCCAGCTCAAGGGCAAGAACCTCGAGCTGGCGCTCGGCTACTCGCACCCGGTCGCGATCGAGGCGCCCGAGGGGATCGAGTTCGAGGTGCCGCAGCCGACCGAGATCGTCGTCCGCGGCATCGACAAGCAGCTTGTCGGCCAGGTCGCCGCGGACATCCGCAAGCGCCGCCCGCCGGAGCCCTACAAGGGCAAGGGAATCCGCTACCGCGGCGAGCACGTCGCCCGCAAGGTGGGCAAGCGCGCATGACCGTGCTCACTAAGAGGCAGAGCCGGCTGCGCCGCCGCCGCCGTGTGCGCGCCCGCGTCACCGGCACGGCCGAGCGCCCGCGCCTCTCGGTCTACCGCTCCAACCGCGGCGTCTTCGCCCAGCTGATCGACGACGGCAAGGGCCACACGGTTGCCGCCGTCAACTGGATCGAGCCCGACCTGCGCAAGCTGACGGCAGCCGAGCAGGCCAAGCGCGCCGGCGAGCTGCTGGCCGAGCGCGCCAAGGCGGCCGGGGTCGAGACCTGCGTCTTCGATCGCGGCGGCTACCAGTACCACGGCCGGGTCAAGGCCCTGGCCGACGGAGCACGAGAGGGAGGCCTGGTCTTCTAGCGCTCGTTCGCTACCTTGACCGCTCGCTATGAAGGGAATGGACACAACCAACGTCGAGACGGTGAGCCCGCGCGGGCTCGACCTGCAGGAGCGCGTGATCGAGATCAACCGCGTCGCCAAGGTGGTCAAGGGCGGCCGGCGCTTCTCCTTCACCGCTCTGGTTGCCGTCGGCGACGAAGAGGGCGTCGTCGGGATCGGCTACGGCAAGGCCCGCGAGGTGCCGCTGGCGATCCAGAAGGGCGTCGAGAACGCCCGCAAGGACTTGATTCGGATCCCCAAATACGGGCAGACGATCACCCACAAGATCATCGGGCGCTACGGCGCAGGGCATGTCGTGCTGCGGCCGGCCAGTCCCGGTACCGGTGTTATCGCCGGCGGCGGGGTGCGGGCTGTGCTCGAGCTGGGTGGGGTCAAGGATGTGCTTACGAAGAGCATTGGGACTCAGAACCCGATCAATCTCGTCAAGGCGACGATGGACGGCTTGATTCGGCTCGAGGCGTCCTGAGGAGGTCGCCGAGCTTCGCGGACTGACTGTTGCCCAGGTGCTTGGGTGTGAGTTCGAATGACGGATTCGGCCGGCGGGTCCTGTCGCTGCAGGGGACCCACCACCCCCTGCGGTCGCTAAAGCGTCCTCGGGGGCGGTCCCCCCTACAGCGCCACCCGCCGGAGAGGCGCTGAGGAACAGCCCAAAGACGATGCGTCTGCCGAGGAGCCGAAAGCCGAGGAGGCTCCAGCGGAGGAGGTGAAGCCCGATGACAGATCAAGCAGGTTCGGTCGGCTAACGGGAGCAATCCCGGCTCAGAAAGCGACGCTTAAGGCGCTTGGGCTTGGGGCGGATTGGGAAGGCTGTGGAGCGGAAGGATTCGCCGCAGTTGCAGGGGCAGATTCGGACTGTCTCTCATCTGGTTGAGGTGGATGGCTGATGGCTGAGACTCCTCGGTCTGAGCAGATTGGGCTGCACAACTTGAAGCCGAAGCCCGGGTCGCGGAAGGCGCGTAAGCGGCTTGGTCGGGGCGAGGGCAGCGGGCTGGGCAAGACTTCCGGCAGGGGGCATAAGGGCGCGGGGTCGCGCTCTGGGTCCAAGCGGAAGGCCAACTACGAGGGCGGGCAGAACCCGATTCATATGCGGATGCGGAAGCTTCGCGGGCCGCATATGAAGAAGTCGATGCCGTTCGAGAACTTCAGGACCAAGTCGCAGCCGGTCAACTTGGCCGACCTTGAGGAGCGGTTCGAGGCCGGGGACGAGGTGACGCTGGAGACGCCTGAAGCAGAAGGGTCTGGCGAAGCGCTCGGAGCCGGTGAAGATCCTCGCTCGCGGGGAGATCTCGAAGAAGCTGACCGTGCACGCGCACGCCTTCAGCGCCGCTGCCAAGGAGCAGATAGAAGCGGCGGGCGGTTCCTGCCACACTCTGGAGCCGTAATGCTCCGGACTATTGCGAACGCCTTCAGCGTCGCCGACATTCGCAAGAAGCTCGCCTTCACCGCGGCGATGCTGCTGCTCTACCGGCTCGGCGCCTACATCCCGGCTCCCGGGGTGAGCCTCGAAGCGGTCAAGGAAGTCTCGGGCAACTTCGGCGGCTCCGGCGTCCTCGGCTTCCTCAACACCTTCTCCGGCGGCAGCCTCTCGCGACTCTCGCTCTTCGCCCTGGGGATCATGCCCTACATCACGGCCTCGATCATCCTGCAGCTGCTGACCGTGGTCGTGCCATCCCTGGAGAAACTGCAGAAAGAGGGCGAAGTCGGGCAGCAGAAGATCACCCAGTACACGCGCTACCTCACCGTCGGTCTCGCCTTCGCCCAGTCCTTCGGCTACGTCTTCCTCTTCCGCTCCTTCGGCCAGCAGGCCGGGCGGCGGCAACCTGCTCGGCAACCTCACCGGCGCCAAGGTGCTGCTGATCGTGATCTCGCTGACCGCTGGCTGCACGCTGCTGATGTGGTTGGGCGAGCTGATCACCCAGCGCGGCATCGGCAACGGCATCTCGCTGATGATCTTCGCCTCGATCGTCTCCAGGCTGCCGCAGGGGCATCGAATCCTGGTGGACCAACCCCGACCAGGTCTTCGTCGTGATGATGCCCTTCATCGCCCTCGCCGTGATCGTCGCGATCGTCTTCGTCCAGGAGGGCCAGCGCCGAATCCCGGTCCAGTACGCGAAACGGGTCGTCGGGCGCAAAATGACCTCGGGCGGTTCCACCTACCTGCCGCTGCGGGTCAACATGGCCGGCGTCATCCCGGTCATCTTCGCCGCCTCGATCATGGCCTTCCCGGCGACGATCGGGCAGATGCTCAACACCAACGCGGCCCTCGATTTCGCCGCCTTCTTCGGACCCAACAGCTGGGCCTACGTGGTCGGCGAGGTCTTCTTCATCGTCATCTTCACCTACTTCTACACCGCGGTCACCTTCAACCCGGTCGACCAGGCCGACAACCTGAAGAAGTACGGCGGCTTCATCCCCGGCGTGCGTCCCGGTCGGCCGACCGCCGAGTACCTCGACCGCATCCTCTCGCGGTTGACCTTCCCCGGCGCGCTCTACCTCGGCGCCGTGGCGGCACTGCCGACGATCTTGATCAGTCAGACGTCGGCCAACTTCTTCTTCGGCGGCACCTCGATCCTGATCGTAATCGGCGTCGCGCTGGAAACCGTGAAGCAACTCGAGGCGCAGCTGATGATGCGCAACTACGAGGGCTTCCTCAAATAGGCTGCGGCCGATGCCGGAGATGAACCTAGTCCTCCTCGGTCCACCCGGGTCGGGGAAGGGCACCCAGGGCGAGCGCCTGCAGGAGGAGCTCCAGCTGCCCTACTGGGCGACCGGCGACATCCTCCGCGCCGCGGTGCGTGACGGCACCGACCTCGGCCGCTCGGCCAAGGACTACATGGACCGCGGCGACCTCGTCCCCGACGAGGTGATCGTCGGCATGATCGGCGAGCGGATCGACTCGGCCGAGGCCGCCGACGGCTTCATCCTCGACGGCTTCCCCCGCACCACGCCTCAGGCCGATGCGCTTGCCGCCAAGCTCACCGAGCTAGGCAGGCAGCTGACCGCGGTGCTGCTGATCGACGTCGCCGACGAGGAGGTCGTGCGTCGGCTCGGAGGCCGCCGCACCTGCGCCGAGAACGGCCACGTCTTCCACGTCGAGTTCAACCCGCCCAGGCAGGAGGGCGTCTGCGACCTCGACGGCTCGGAGCTGATCGTCCGTGACGACGACAAGCCCGACGTGATCCGCCACCGGCTCGAGCAGTACCACGAGAAGACGGCGCCGCTGGTCGACTACTACGACAGCCAGAGCCTGTTGCGCCGGATCGAGGGAGCGGCGCCGCCGGACTCGGTCGCCGACGAGATCCGCCGCACTCTGGCGACACTGCGCCTCGAGGCCGACGAGGCGATCTAGCCTGTGTACAAGATGATCGTCAAGAAGACCCCTGCGCAGGTCGAGCAGATGGCCGCAGCGGGAGAGATCCTGGTCCGCTGCCTGCACATGCTCGCCAGCAAGGCGCGCCCGGGCGTGACGACCAAAGAGCTCGACCTGGCGGCGGAGAAGCTGATTCGCTCGCAGGGCGCAGTGCCGGCCTTCAAGGGCTACCGCGGCTTTCCGGGCTCGATCTGCGCCTCGCCCAACTCGATGGTCGTGCACGGCATTCCCGGACACTACGAGTGCAAGCGCGGCGACGTGCTCTCCGTCGACGTCGGCGTGATCAAGGACGGTTGGGTCGCCGACGCGGCTATGACGCTGCCGATCGGCGCGATCGAGCCGGATGCGCGCAAGCTGCTCGACGTCACCAGAGCGGCGCTCTTCGCCGGGGTCGACCAGATGCAGCCCGGCAACCGTCTCGGCGACGTCTCGGCGGCGATCCAGCGCGCGGTCGAGATCGAAGGCCTCTCGATCATCCGCACGCTTGTCGGCCACGGCATCGGCCGCGAGATGCACGAGGACCCCCAGGTGCCCAACTTCGGCACGCCGGGCAAGGGCCCCCTGCTCGAGGAGGGCACGGTCTTGGCGATCGAGCCGATGGTCAACGCCGGCGGCCCCCTGGTCCGCATGGGAGAGGACGGCTGGGCCGTCTACTCCCAAGACGGCTCGCTCGCCGCCCACTTCGAGTTCACGGTTGCCGTAACGGCAGACGGGCCGCGGATTCTCACGCCCTGGCACGAAGAGACTTAGGGCAGCGGGGATGAGCGGGGTGGGCGGCGGGGAGGCCCTCCCAAAAACGCTCGGCAGGAGCCTCGCTTGAGTGTTTTTGGGAGGGCCTCCCCGCCGCCCTTCCCAATCCCCCCATCCCTGATCGAGCTTGGGAACTGAGACGCCTCCGGTCGATCGCTGCGGCTTGGGTCACGAGCGTGTCCGGCTTCGCGATCGCAGCTTCTTGAATCTGTCCGGTTTGCTGCTCCGCTGCGAAGCTTTGCCCGTGCTTTGAGGCGCGTAGCGAGAGAGGGCCGGGGTGCCCTCCTCAAAACACTCAAGCGAGGCTCCCGCCGAGCGTTTTGAGGAGGGCACCCCGGCCCTCTCCACCGCATCCGCCCCAAAGCACGCCCCCTGCTATCTTTCCCGGTCGGCCTACTGGGCCGAAAGTTTGTGCCTGCTTGCCCAACTCCTGGGGCGCGCAGGAGTCCTGTTGTCGATACGAAGACCGGAGCTATGAAGGTCAGAGCTTCTGTAAAGCCGATGTGCGAAAAGTGCAAGATCATCCGCCGCCACGGCGCCGTCTTGGTGATCTGTCAGAACCCCCGACACAAGCAGCGTCAGGGCTAAGCACGCATGGCACGTATCGCAGGAGTAAACGTCCCGGTCGGCAAGCGCGTCGAAATCGGTCTCACCTACATCTTCGGCATCGGTCGTTCGACCGCGCAGAAGATCCTCGGGGAGGCCAAAGTCGACCCCAACACCCTGGTCAAAGACCTGACCGAGGACGAGGTTATGCGCCTGCGCGAGGCCGTCGAGCAGCGCGAGGTCGAGGGCGATCTTCGCCGCGAGCGCTCCCAGGACGTCAAACGACTGATGGAGATCGGCTCCTACCGGGGCCTGCGCCACCGGCGCGGCCTCCCAGTCCGCGGTCAGCGGACCAAGACCAACGCACGTGGGCGCAAGGGCCCGCGCCGGATGAGCGTCGCCGGCAAGCGCAAGGTATAGGCAAGGCACATGGCCGCAGCCAAAAAACCCGCGAAAGGGCGCTCCCGTCGCCGCGTCAAGAAGAACGTCACCTACGGCCAGGCGCACATCAAGACTTCCTTCAACAACACGATCGTCACCCTGACCGACACCGAAGGCAACGTGATCGCCTGGGAGTCGGCTGGTTCCGCCGGCTTCAAAGGCTCGCGCAAGTCGACTCCGTTCGCCGCTCAGGTGACCGCTGACGCCGCGGCCAAGAAAGGCATGGAACACGGCCTCGAGAAGGTCGAGGTCTTCGCCAAGGGTGCCGGCTCGGGTCGCGAGACGGCGATCCGCTCCCTGCAGGCTGCCGGCCTCGACGTGACCACGGTCAAGGACGTCTCCCCCCAGGCGCACAACGGCTGTCGCCCGAAGAAGCGGAGGCGCGTCTAGATGGCCCGCGATACCTCTCCTCAGTGCAAGCAGTGCCGTCGCGAGGGTCAGAAGCTCTTCCTCAAGGGGGAGCGCTGCTTCACCGACAAGTGCGGGGTCGAGCGCCGCTCCTACCCGCCGGGCGAGCACGGCCGCGGCCGCATGCGCCAGTCCGAGTACCGGGTGCAGCTGCGCGAGAAGCAGAAGACGCGCCGCTACTACCAGGTGCTGGAGAAACAGTTCCGCGCCTATTACGACAAGGCCTCTCGCCAGGAGGGCGTTACCGGCGAGAACCTGCTGCGCCTGCTCGAGTCGCGCTTCGACAACGTGCTGGTCCGGCTCGGCTTCGCCGCCTCGCGGCGCCAGGCCCGCCAGCTGATCCGGCACGGCCACTGGCTGATCAACGGCCGCCGGGTCGACATCCCCTCTTACCAAGTACGTCCCGAGGACGTGATCTCGATCAAGTCCAGCTCAGCTGCCACCGACACGATTCGTCGCGCGACAGAGCTCGTCTCCACCGTGCCGGCCTGGTTGCAGGCCGACCACGACTCGCTTACCGCCAAGGTCCTGCGCTATCCAGAGCGCGCGGAGATCTCGGCACCGGTGCAAGAGCAGCTGATCGTCGAGCTGTACTCCAAGTAACCGGATCCTGTTTCTGAACACGCAATACGCAAGGAACTCATGACCACTGACTTCCAGGTCCCTCGCATCACCTCAGAGAAGGTTGACGACCGTCGCGGCACCTTTACCGTCGAGCCACTCGACAAGGGCTTCGGCTACACCTTCGGCAACAGCCTCCGCCGCGTCCTGCTCTCCTCGCTGGGGGGAGCCGCGGTAACCAGCGTCCGCATCGAGGGCGTCGCGCACGAGTTCTCAACCGTGCCGGGCGTCAAAGAGGACGTCACCGACATTGTCCTCAACCTCAAGGACCTCGTCGTCCGCATGCACACCGATGCCGACGAGGTCGAGGCGCCACTGGTCGCAACCGGCCCGGGAGAGGTCAAGGCTGAGGACATCGACCTTCCCTCCGGCGTCGAGATCCTCAACCCGGATGCGCCGATCGCGACGCTCGAGAAGAAAACCAAGCTCGAGATCTACCTGACGATTGGCCGTGGCCGCGGCTACTCGCCGGCCGAGGAGAACAAGTCCGACGAGCAGCCGATCGGTGTGATCCCGATCGACTCGATTTTCTCGCCGATCCGCCGTGCTTCCTACTCGGTGGCGACGGCCCGCGTCGGCCAGCGCACCGACTTCGACAAACTGACCCTCGACCTCGAGACCGACGGCTCGATCGAGCCGGGCGCGGCGCTGCGCGAGGCCTCCGAGATCCTGATCAAGAGCCTGGCGATCTTCACCGACGCCGACCGGGTCGAGGAGCTGACCGCGCGCGAGCCGGTGCCGACCCACTCAGCCGACGTGCTGCAGGGGCCCGCGGGCGACGGCATCGCCAGCAACAACGGCCTCGACGAGATCCTGATCGAGGAGCTCGAGCTCGGCGTCCGCTCCTACAACTGCCTCAAGCGGGCGGGGGTGCAGACGGTCGGCGACCTGGTGCGCAAGACGCGCTCGGAGCTGAACGCGATTCCCAACTTCGGTCAGAAGTCGATCGAGGAAGTGATCGAGACCCTGCACGCACGCGGACTCGATCTTCAGGGAGACTAGTCGGGGGAGTTTGATCCAACGATGCGCCACCGCAAGAAGCGAAACAAGCTGAGCCGCGACGCGGCGCATCGCGAGGCCCTGCTGTCCAACCTCTGCAAGCAGCTGATCGACCACGAGCGGATCAAGACCAGCCAGGCCAAGGCCAAGGCGGTCAAGCCCGAGGTCGAGCAGCTGATCACGCTGGCCAAGAAGGGCAGCCTGCATGCCCGCCGCCAGGCGCTGGCGACGCTGCACAACGACAAGTTCATCGTGCACAAGCTGTTTGAGGAGGTTGCGCCGCGGTATGTGGAGCGGCCGGGGGGGTACACGCGGATCGTCAAGTTGGGGCCGCGGAAGTCCGATTCCACTGAGATGGTTTTTCTCGAGTTGGTCTAGGTTCGGAGGGGGCGGGATGCCTCCCGCCCTGACAAATCGCGAGCTAATGAGCTCGCGATTTTGAGTATCCGCCAGTTCGGGTGGTCCCCCGCCTCCTGCTAGATGGCTCTCGCTGATCAGTCGTAGGAGACTGACTCCAGGTACAGGCCGTGGGGGGAGCTGTGTCGCCCGCGGTGGAACGGGGCGCACCACTAAGCAGTTGCCCGAAGCTAGTCAGGGTTCGGCGGCCGGAGGCGACTTCGAGCATTGTTCCGACCAGAACTCGGACCATGTTGCGCATGAAGGCGTCGGCTGTTACTCGGAAGGAGGTGATGTCGCCGTGCTGCTCCCAGGCGGCGGCGAGGATGTTGCGGTTGAAGTGGACGTGGTCGGTTTGGGTGGGGGTGAAGGCGGTGAAGTCGTGGGTGCCGATGAGGGCCGCTGCGCAGGCTTCCAGGGCGTTGCGATCCATTTTGTGGGGCCACCAGAGGGCGCGGCCCTGCTCGAAGGGGCTGGAGCTGGAGCGGGCGAGGATGCGGTAGCGGTAGGTGCGGGAGCGGGCGTCTGCTCGGGCGTCGAAGCCGTCTGCCGTGGACGTGCCGCGGTGACCGTGAGGTCGTCGGGTCCGAGGCCGTTGAGGCGCCAGACGAGGTCGTCCGGGATCGGCGCCTCGGCGGCGAAGCTCGCAACTTGGCCCCGCGCGTGAACGCCGGTGTCGGTCCGCCCGGCGACGGTCAGCTCGACGGGTTCCCTCAGCACGGTCGCAAGTGCCGCCTCCAGCTCGCCCTGGACCGTTCGCAGCCCCGGTTGCCTGGCCCAGCCCTTGAACCCGCGAGCCGTCGTATTCGATGTCGAGGCGGACCGTGGTCACTTGCCGAGCAAGCGCAGCAGGCCCGCTTCGTCGAGGATCTCGGTCTCGTATTTCTCGGCTTTGGCCAGCTTTGAGCCGGGGTTCTCGCCGGCGACGACGTAGTCGGTTTTCTTCGAGACCGAGTTGACGACCTTGCCGCCGGCGGCCTTGATCAGGGCCACCGGCCTCCTCGCGGGTCAGCTCCGGCAGGGTGCCGGTGAGGACCAGGGTCTTCCCTTCCAGCGGGCCGCCGCTGGCACGCCGTTCCGAGGCGTCCTGCTCGAGGCGCAGCCCTTTCTCTCTCAGCTTCTCGACCAGCGCCCACGTCGGCTCGTCGGCGAGGGACTCGGCGATCTGCACGGCCATGATCGGGCCGACGCCCTCGACCTCCTCGATCTGCTCGGGGTCGGCGCTGTGCAGGGCGTCGATCGAGCCGAAGTGGTCGGCCAGAGCCTCTGCCGTGACGTAGCCGACGCCAGGCAGGCCGAGCGCGTAGAGGACGCGCTTGAAGGGGCGGGAGCGGGAGGCGTCGATCGCCGCGATCAGATTGCGGGCGGAGACCTCGCCGAAGCCCTCGAGGCCAGCCAGCCGCTCCTCGCTGAGCTCGTAGATGTCGGCGACGTCCTCGATCAGGCCCTCCTGCAGGAAGCGCATCGCCTGCTTCTCGCCGAGCCCGTCGATGTCCATCGCCCCCTTGCTGACGAAGTGCTTGACGTGCTGGAAGGACTGGCCCGGGCAGCCGGAGCGGTTGGGGCAGATCGAGAAGACGGCGTCCTCGGGCTTGACGATTGGCGTGCCGCAGGCGGGGCATTTCTTCGGCGGCTTGACCCGCCGCGTCCCCTTCGGCCGTCGCTGCGGCAGCGGTGCCACGACCTGCGGGATCACGTCCCCGGCCCGCATCACCACGACCTCGTCGCCCAGGCGGACGTCCTTGCGCGCGAGGTCCTCCTCGTTGTGCAGAGTCGCGGTCGAGACGGTGACGCCGCCGACGTGGACCGGCTCCAGCATCGCGAAGGGGACGAGGTGGCCGGTGCGGCCGACGTTCCAGACCACGTCGAGCAGCTTGGTCGTCGCCGTCGTCGGCGCGAACTTCCAGGCGATCGCCCAGCGCGGCTCGCGGCCGACGACGCCGAGCTCGCGCCAGAGCGCCCGCTCGTCGACCTTGACGACGACGCCGTCGATCTCGTAGTCGAGCTCCTCGCGCCGCTCCTCCCACCAGCGGCAGCGCTTGACCACCGACTCGATCTCCGGGTGGTGGTCGGTGTCGGGATTGACCTTGAAGCCGCGCTGGCCGAGCCACTCGACCTCCTCGCTGTGGGTCGCCAGATCGAGCCCGCGGGTGGCGCCGATGCCGTAGCACCAGACCGAGAGCGGGCGTTCGGCCGCCAGCGCCGGGTCGAGCTGGCGGATCGAGCCGGCGGCCGAGTTGCGGGGGTTGGCGAAGGTCGCTTCGCCGGCCTCGGCCCGGCGTTCGTTCAGCGCCCTGAAGTCGGCGATCGGCAGGTAGACCTCGCCGCGGACCTCGACCAGCGGGGGCGCATCGTCGATCCGCAGCGGGATCGCCTTGATCGTGCGCAGGTTCTGGGTCACGTCCTCGCCGACCCGACCGTCGCCGCGGGTAGCGCCGCGGACGAAGACGCCGTTCTCGTAGGTCAGCGAGATCGCCAGGCCGTCGATCTTCGGCTCGGTCGTGTAGCTGAACTCGGCGGCGCTGATGTCGAGGCGTTTGAGGTGGTTGCGGATGCGCGTCTCCCAGCCGCGCAGCTCCTCCTCGTTGCGGGCGTTGCCGAGCGAGAGCATCTGCTCGGCGTGCTCGACCTGTGCGAAGCGCTCCAGGGGGGCGGCGCCGACCCGCTGGGTCGGCGAGTCGGGGGTGCGCAGCTCGGGATGGTCGCTCTCGATCGCCCGCAGCTCGTCGAGCAGCGCGTCGTATTCGTCGTCGTCGATCGTCGGGTCGTCGAGGACGTAGTAGCGGCGATTGTGCTCCGCCAGCTCCTGGCGCAGCTGCTCCGCCCGCTGCTCGGGCGCCGGCGCGCTCACACCGAGCTTGGGACGCTCGCCGCCAGCATCTCCTCGAAGCCCCAGCCGCGCAGCCGCTCCAGCCCGCCGTGGTCGGTGAGGTCGAAGTGGATCGGCGTCACCGAGATGCGCTTGCTGGCCACCGCGTTGAGGTCGGTGCCCTCGATCTCCTCGTAGCCGGGCTGCCAGCCGTAGATCTCGTAGTGGCGGCGCCCGCCGCTCTCGCCGACCAGCTTCAGCTCGTCGTTGTAGATCCGTTTGCCGAGCTTGGTCACCTCGATGCCCTCGGGCTCGCCGGCGGGGCAGTTGACGTTGATCAGGGTCGCCTCGGGAACCGGCTCGTCGATCAGCCGTCGCACCAGCTCGGCCGCGAAGGCGGCGACGGCGCCGAACTCGAAGCGGCCGCTGACGTAGCCCATGCCGCCGCCTGAGGACTGCTGCGAGAAGGCCACCGCCGGGATGCCGAGCACGATCCCCTCGAAGGCCGCGGCGACCGTGCCCGAGTAGGTGATGTCGTCGCCGAGGTTGGCGCCGTGGTTGATCCCGGAGAAGATCAGGTCGGGCCGGTGGCCGACCAGCCCCAGCTCGGCGAAGCGCACGCAGTCGACCGGCGTCCCGTCGGTGGCGTAGCCCTTGTCGCCATCGCCGAACTCGACCTCCTCGACCGTCAGCGGCGAGCGCGTCGTGATGCTGCGCGCGGTGGCGCTGCGGTTCGAGTCCGGCGCCACCACGTCGACCTCGACCCCCTCGATCTCGCGCAGAGCCTTACGGGCAGCCTGCAGGCCAGGGGCCGAAATCCCATCGTCGTTAGTCAGCAGGACTCGCATGGCGACCGATTCTAGGTGCCGCGTCACGGGGCGGGTTGCAGAGAAGTTGCGCTTTCGGCACATTCTGCGCGCCACGCGTGAATCGGGCTCTGGCAGGCTCATGGACATGGCGCTCGCCCAGATTGGCCCTTTGACCATGATGTTTGAGGCTGCCGCTGCGGCCGTTGGTGCGGGGGTGGTTCTCGGCGGCGTCGCGCTCGGCGTTGGCAGACTCGCTGCTGGGTGGCCGAGGCAGCGGATCGAGCGCCGGGCGCTTACCGACGGCTATCTCGGTGGCATGGTTGGGGCAGTTGTTGCGGTCATTGACCTGATCCTGCGCTATGGTGGATGAAATGAGTTGTCTGTATAGATCGAGCGCCTGGCTTTGAACGGAATTCGATACGCGAATATCGGAATTGCGGTCGGCACGGCTGATCATCGGTGCCGGAGTGCTCCTCTTCAAGGATTCGAGCGAAGCTGCCATTCAGGCGGTCGGGCTGATCGGATTTCTCATCGGTGTCGGCCGTCTACGCCGTCCTTGACGAGCGGGCGACGCGCCGCGAAGAAAAGAACTCTCAGTAAGATCGCGATTTCGGCGGCGATCAGGTCCTGCTCCAGATGGGCGAGGCCGAGGTCGCGGACGCCGGCCATCAGGATCGAGAAGATCATGATCTTGCCGTCGCGGTTGAAGCAGTAGCCGGAGAGGTTGCTGACCGAGTTGATCGTGCCGGTCTTGGTGCGGCAGCGGCCGTAGGCGGCGGTGCCGTGCATGCGGTCGGCGACGGTGCCCTCGTGGCCGGTCAGGGCCAGGTCCTGGATGAATTCGTCGCCTACCGGCCGTTTCGCGCATCGACTCGAGCAGGCCGACGACCTGCTTCGGCGAGGCGCGGTTGGAGCGGGTCAGGCCGGAGCCGTCGACGGCGTGCACGCCCGAGTCGTGGCCGCGGGCGAAGCTCTCGACCACCTTGGCCCCGGCGGCCGTGCTGCCCGCGCCGCCGAAGCGCGCGCCGAGCAGCTTGATCAGCATCTCGGCGAAGAAGTTGTCCGAGTAGACGTCGGTGGTGTTGACGATCTCGGTCAGCGGCGGCGATTCGATCCGGGCCAGCTCGGTGCTGAAGGGCGGGGCCGTGCCGAGCGCGACCGTCGGGCGCGATCCGCACGCCGGCCCGGCGCAGGGAGGCGCCAGCGTGCTGGCCGCGGTCAGGGCGGGGTCGCTGGCGAAGCCGCTGGCGCTGGCGTGCTGTAGCCGGAGTTGAAGGAGAGCCCGGAGAGCGGCCCGATTTCGGAGCTGGTCGCGTAGCCGGAGTCGGCGACCCCGCGCAGGCGGTCGAAGATGCTGTCGTCGGCGTAGAGGCGCCCGGTGACCGAGCGCGATCCCCGCTTCGCGGACCTGCGCGCTTGAGCAGGAAGACGTTGGTGCCGAGGCCGCCGAGGAAGCGCCTGTAGAAGGAGGGCGTGCCGAGGGCCGGGTCGCCGCCGCCGACCAGGTAGAGGCTGCCGTGCAGGACGCCGTTGCGGTCGATCCCGCCGTCGGTCATCAGCGTCGGTCGCGATCCGCGACTGCGTCCCCAGCCGCGCCAGCGCGGTCGAGGTCGTGAACAGCTTCATGTTCGAAGCCAGCGGCCGCGGTCGTCCTGGCGGCGCGGGCGCAGACCGGCGCGCCGGTTTCGGCGTCGACCACGTAGAGGCCGCTGGCGCCGCCTCCACCGCGCACGAGCCGGGAACGCAGGCTGGCGCAGAGCGCCTCGCGGGAAGCCGCCTGCGCGGCCGTCGCGACCAGGCAGGAACGCAAGCAACGCGCAAATCGCGGCAAAGATTGCCGGGGTCCGCCTCACTGAATGGGATAATGCATGTTTATGGGCAAAGTTGTGGACATAGAGTCGCAACCGCGACGGCGCCGCAGCCGCAAACGCCCATCGAAGACCGCCCTCGTCCTCGGCGGCGGCGGCTTCACCGGCGGGGTCTACGAGATCGGCGCCCTGCGCGCCCTCGACCTGCTCGCGGTCAACAGCACCGTCAACAACTTCGACGTCTACGTCGGCACCAGCGCCGGCTCCTTCGTCGCCTCGATGCTGGCCAACGGGGTCACGCCCGACGAGATGATGCAGGTGATCAACCGCCGCATCCCCTCCGAGCTGGAGGACCTCAACCTCGGCAAGGTGCTGCGGCCCAACTACCTCGGCTTCCTGCAGAAGGCGGCGATGCTGCCGCTGCGCATCGCTCGAGCTGCTGCGCAGCCTGGCGCGGATGGGCGATTTCTCGGCGATCGACATCGGCGTCGGCCTTGCCGAGGCGCTGCCGACCGGCTTCTACTCGGGCAGCGGCGTCGCCGACTACGTCGCCGAAGCGCTCGCCGAAGACGGCCGCGTCGACGATTTCCGCCTGCTCGACAAAGAGCTCTACCTGGCCGCCACCGACCTCGACACCTGCGAGCGGATCGTCTTCGGCGAGGAGGGCTGGAACGACGTGCCGATCTCGAAGGCGGTCCAGTGCTCGACCGCGCTGCCGATCGTCTACAAGCCGGTCGACCTCAAGGGCCGCCAGATGGTCGACGGCGGCATCCGCTCGACCACCAACGTCGACATCGCGGTCGAGAAGGGCGCCAAATTCATCGTCGTCGTCAACCCGCTGGTCCCCTTCGTCAACGACTTCGAGAAGACGATCCCGACGGTCTTCGGCACCCGCGTGCGGCGGGTCTCCGACATGGGCCTGCCGGCGATCGCCAACCAGACCTTCCGCCTGATCGCCCACGCCCGCCTGCACGAGGCGGTCGCCCAGTGGGAGGAGAAGTACCCGGGCGTCGACATCATCCTGGTCGAGCCCGAGCCCAACGACGAGCTGATGTTCGGCACGCCGATCATGGACTACTCGCGGCGGCTGAAAATCGCCCGCCACGGCTTCGAATCGGTCACCGCGACCCTGGCCCAGGACTACGACCGCTACAAGGAGATCGCCGAGCGCCACGGCCTCGAGATCTCCGAGCGCCGCGTCCGCCGCGTGGTCGAGCGGGCCGCCGAAGAGGAGCCCGAGCAGAGCCTCGGCCTGGCGCCGCGTGCTCGAGCAGACCACCTCGGTCCTGCTGCGCCAGTCCGGCGAGGCCTCCTAGCCGACCGGGGCGTCCGCCGCCTCAGGCCTCCGCGTAGAGCTGCTCGATCTCGTGCTCGTGCTTGCTGGCGACGACCGCCCGCTTGACCTTCAGCGTCGGGGTCAGCTCGCCGCTTTCCTGCGAGAGGTCGCGGGGGAGGATCGCGATCTTCTTCACCTGCTCGACCCGGGCGAATTTCTCGTTGATCTTTTCGACGTGGGCTTCGATCGCGGCGCGCACCTCGGCGTTGGCGGCCAGCTGCGCGGGGTCCTCGGGCAGGCCGTGCTCCTTGGCGTAGGCGACGCGCCTCTTCGGGGTCGAGGGTGACCAGGGCGACCAGGTAGGGCTTGCGGTCGCCGACGACGACGCACTGGGAGACCAGCGGGTGCTGCTTGATTTCGTTCTCGAGGTTGGCCGGGGTGATGTTCTTGCCGCCGGCGGTGATGATGATGTCCTTCTTGCGGCCGGTGATCTTGATGAAGCCGTCGGAGTCGATCTCGCCGATGTCGCCGGTGTGCAGCCAGCCGTCGACGATCGCCTCGCGGGTCGCCTCCTCGTTCTTGTAGTAGCCCTGGAAGACGTTGGGGCCCTTGACCAGGATCTCGCCGTCCTCGGCGATCTTGACCTCGCAGCCGGGGAACGGCTTGCCGATCGTGCCGACCTTGAAGTCGTCGGGGGTGGAGATCGTCGCCGCGGTCGAGGTCTCGGTCATCCCCCAGCCCTCGAGCACGAGCACGCCGGCGGCGTCGAAGAAGCGCAGGATCTCGGGGCTGATCGGCGCGGCGCCGGAGACGGCGAGGCGCAGGTTGCCGCCGAAGAGGCCGCGGATCTTCGACAGCACCTGCTCGTCGGCGAACTCGTACTGCGTGCGCAGCAGGAAGCCCGGCTTGCGGCCGGCGCGCTCGGCCGCGCGCATCTTCTCGCCGACCCCGATCGCCCAGTTGAAGATCGCCTTTTTGAGCCCGCCCTCTTTCTCCATGCCGCTGGTCGCGGCGGTGTAGATCTTCTCGAAGATGCGCGGCACCGAGGGGAAGTAGGTCGGCTTCAGCTCGGCCAGGTTGGGCATGATCTTCAGCGGGTCGCGCTCCCAGTAGGCGATCGTCGCGCCGAGGTCGAAGCTGCCGAGCTGGATCAGCAGGGCGAAGGAGTGGGCGAGGGGCAGGTAGAGGTAGGTGAGGTCTTCCGCCTTCGATCACGCTGGTCTCGTTGACCATGTCGAGCATCGCGCGGTAGTTGCCGTGGCTGATCACGCAGCCCTTGGGCGGCCCGGTCGTGCCGGAGGTGTAGATGAAGGTGCAGATGTCGTCCGGGGTCGACCGACCGATAGCGCGCCTCCCACTCGGCGGCGTCGCGCGCGGCGCCGCGGGCGGCGAGGTCCGTCGAGCGAGATCGCGTCCTCGCTGGAGCCGGTCATCCGCACCACGTGCTCGAGCAGCGGCAGCCGGTCGCGGACCGCGCGGATCTTCTCCATCTGCTCGTCGTCCTCGACGATGACGACCTTGGCGTCGGAGTTCTCCAGCACGTACTGGCACTCCTCGGGCGAGTTGGTCTGGTAGATCGGCACGACCATGGCGCCGGCGAGAGCGCGGCGAAGTCGACGTAGGTCCACTCGGGGCGGGTGTTGGCGAGGATCGAGACCTTGTCGCCCTTGTCGACGCCGAGGTCGATCAGGCCGAGCGAGAGCGAGCGGACGGTCTCCAGCACCTCGTCGAAGCTGCGGTTGACCCATTCGCTCGCCGTCCTTGAAGCGGACCGCGGGCGCGCCGCCGTAGACCTTGGCCGAGCGCGGCAGCAGGTCCGCGAGCGTGGCCGATTTGGTTCCCCGCCCCACATGCGGGGGGGAGTCTAGTTAAGTGGCTAGTCGGCGCGCGGTCGTGCCTCAGCGGCTGGCCCGCGGCGATGCTGCGCAGCGAGGTCTGGAAGAGGGTCTTGTCGATGCGGCCGTGGAAGATCGGGATGCCCATCTCCACGCACTTGCCGATCACCTCCTGCCGCTTCATGTGAAGCTCGTCGGCAAGCTCGGACGGGGTCAGGTGATTGGCCACGGCGGACCTCCCTTGTAGTTGAAATCGGGTAGGACGATATTTACCCCTGACGCGGACGTGTCAATCCGCCTCGGCGCAGGTTGCGGGTATCCGCCGGGCCCGAGTCGCGATAATGGCGATGCCGCGACCGTCGAGAAGCGAGCCGGCCGGCCATGCCGATCCCGCGGCGGGGCCGGATCTGGGTCGTCCTGGCCCTCGCCCTCGCCGCTGCTCGCGCTCGGCTACGCGTCGTCACATCGCCACCCAGAAGGCCGGGCCGCAACGTCGTCCACATCGCCGGCATCGCCGAAGCGCAGGAAATCTTCGGCGGGGTGCCCCAGGAAGGCGACCGGCTCGGCTCCTCCGACGCCCCGGTCTCGATCCAGGTCTTCAACGACCTGCAGTGCTCGAGCTGCCGCGAGGACTTCCTCAGCACGATCCCCGGCCTGGTCGACAACTACGCCCGGCCCGGCGACGTGAAGCTGCTCTACCGCCACTACTCGGTCACCGAAAGCCCGCTGGAGCTCGGCTTCTACGGCGCCGAAGCGGCGGCCGAACAGGGCTACGGCTGGCAGTACACCTACCTCTTCTTCCGCAATCAGGACGAAGCCGAACGCTTCGGCATCGACCAGGACTTCCTCGACTCGGTGGCCGGCGGGATCGAGGAACTGAACGAGCCCGAATGGCTGGAAGACCTCGAAGAAGACGGCGGCTCCGACGGCGCGATCAGCCAGCGCTCGAAGGCTACGACGAACTCGGCACGGGACCTCGGCATCCGCACCCGCCAGGCGGCGATCGTCAGCGGCCCGGACGGCACCCGGACCCTTCAGGACGGCCCCAGCCTGGCCCAGATCGAAGCCGCGATCGAAGCCGTCCAGTAGTCCCCGGCCCGTCTGGGATAATCGCCGCCTCTCGGGGCGTGGCGCAGCCTGGTAGCGCGCACCGTTCGGGTCGGTGAGGTCCCCGGTTCAAATCCGGGCGCCCCGATATTCTGTAGCACGATCTGTGCTACGTTCATCTCATGAGTCACTCGCTCCATGTTCGCTTGGACGACAGCTCCGCAGCCGCCCTGCGGATCGTGCGCGGAGGCTCGATGACCGACTCCGAGGCGGTTAGAGCCGCGCTCCTGGAGTCTGCCGCCCGACGCCGGGCGCGCTCGTCGATCGCCGCGGAGGTCGAGCGGCTGGCCGTTGACGAAGCAGACCGAGACGAGATGGGCCTCATTCGCGAGCAAATGGCAGAGCTAGCGCCAGACCCCGTTAACTAGGTGGTTCGCGGCGAGATCTTCCGCCTGCCATCCCCGCGGGGTGCGCGAGGGAGAGAGCAGGAGGGCGCCCGTTACGCCGTCGTGGTTCAGGCAGACGAGTTCATGGCCCTGAGCACAACGCTGGTCGCTCCTACGTCTACCAGCGCTCGTCCGGCGACCTTCCGACCAACGATCTCACTGGACGACACGGAGACCCGGGTCCTCGTCGAGCAAACCACGGTCGTTGACCCGGACGTCTCGGGCGGTCCGCTGGGCGCCTCGACGCGGGCGAGCTCCGAGCCGTTAACGAAGCACTCGCGCTGGTCCTCGGCATCTGATCCCCCGTGAGGCGATGCTATTCTCGCTTCTAGCTTTGCCAATCCTTTGACTGCACCACCCTTAGGGGTGCCCCAGGGAGGAGTTCAAGATGGATCAACTGCCGATGGCAGCTTCGCTCGCCTCGGCCGCGTGCTGTTAAGCGCTTCCTCATCTATCCGATTGCACTACCGGCCCTTCAGAGCCGAGTACACCAAGGAGAAATGAAATGAAGTTCTTGAACCCGTTCGATGACGAGGTTGAACCGCCGCGTCACTGCTGCGTACGAGGCCGAGGGCTACACCGGCGAGAGCGACGGCGAAGTTCGGCGCGATACGAAGGCAATGAAGGAGGCCGCCTTCGAGGCGTTTGGTGACAAGGTCGCGACCAGCAAGCTGGACAAGGCGGCCAACGCGATCACTCAGGGGGAGCTGTACACGGCCGTTTTCCCCAAGGGTCCCGGTGCTGACGGAGACGTCGAATCACTGGAGCCCGAGGACCAGGCCACGTACAAAAGCTAAAGCGCGAAGTCTGGGGGCTGACCCAGGCGAAGCCTGACGGCTGGATCCAGCGCCGGCTCGCGGACGAAGGTTCCACGCTGGTCCTCTGTCGTGCTCAGGTGATGCGTGGAGCAGACCCGGTGAGCGGGGCCTACCTCACGAACGACTCGACGCTGATCATGGAGGACAGCATGAGCGGCGAGGTGGAGGCCTTGGTACGCAAGGCCGACAACCTCAGAAAGCACGTGGACATGCTGCTGCTGCGGCATCCTGAGCTCCAGGGGCGCGTGCTTAAGGAGCTCGGCAAGGGTATCCGCCGGACCGAGGCGGCACTGCCGACGAAAACGGGTGATTCCAAGGAAGCGGCCTAGGAGGCGCTGGGGGCGCCGGCAACGTCCGGCGCCCCATCGACCCACAAGGGGATTGCATCATGGAGAAGCTAGGGACTTCAATGCAGTTGGTTCTGGACATAGTCCGAACCCAAGGGCCGGTGACCGACAAGCAGTTGTGCGCAGCGATCGACCTGCCGGACGGCGCTATTCGACCAGCTCGCCTACGTCTTTATCGAAAGGGTCTCGTGGAGCCAGACGGCCACGGTGGCTGGGTGGCGACGCCGGCGGAGCGCCAGGAGGAGGTTCGACAGGCTGCGGCCCAGAAGCCGCCGCGCCGGAGAAAGCTTGCCGACGTCAGCCTCGATGAGCGGGTGGCAATCGCCACCGTGCTACTAGAGGACAGCGAAGTGAACCGCGTGCTGACCGAGAGCATTGATCAGCGGCGGGCGTGGCGGCGGGCGCGAGCTCGCGCGAAAGGGATCGATGCCGAGCGTGAGCACGATAGGCGCGAACGGCGCGCTGAAGCCGCTCTAGCTCAAAGAAAAGTCTACCTATGTGGACTTTTTGAAGACCCGGAACAACCTAAAGGACGCGGTCGAGGTGGTGCTGGGCGTGAACCGTTTCTTGGAGGATGACACCGCGCGATACGAACGTGGCGAGGCGACGAAGATCCCACTAACGTTGTGGCCCGATGTCCTGCGCAACGCTACCGAGTTGCTCTCAGTCGTAGTTGTCCTACACCAGCGGCTGCACGAGGCCTTGGACGAGCCGATCGAGACATGTCCGCTGTGCGGGACCAAGCGGCACGCGGGGCGGGACGTCATTGACGTTGAGGTGCTATCGGAGATTTCCGAACTGGCCGAGGGTTCCTAACTTTGGCTGAGCGCTCAGCCAAAGCTACGCTCTTCGGTCGCGGGAGCCCTCAGTCGAGGTGCACCAGTCGCTAAAGGCTGCCCCACTGTGACATGGGAGCGGCGGGGCGAATGCCCCGCCGCGTCTCCCGCATCGTGATCTGGGGAAATTCATTTCTCTGTATGCGAGAAGCCTTACCTGAGGTCTGATGCTCCGAACACCACGATCGGTTGGGTGAGATTGACCCTGCCACCCACTTAGCGTGCAGGAAGCAGCGTCGTGACGGACGTCAAATCAAAGCGTCGTGTCATGTCGCGTCGGGCACTGCGTGATGCCGGGGGTGATGCATGGCCGTCCTTCTGGTCTTTGCCAGAGCCAAATCGATCCGGGCGCCCCGATGATTTTCGCGGAACCCGGCACCGCGGCGCTTGACGCATTCGATCGGCGACCCCAGCCAGGGGTGCCATAGGATTGCGCCGTGCCGTTCACGCTCAGGAACCTCAAGGAGGACCTGGAGGATCTCGGGTCCAGGTTCGACGGCGCGCCGGACCTGGAGTTCCGCTTGGCGACCGTGGCGCTCGAGCTCGAGAAATCCGGCCTGAGCTACCAGCGCGTCCCGCCCGGCTATCGCTTTCCGTACGGCCACACGCACAAGAAGCAGGAGGAGGTGTACGTGGTCCTGCGCGGGAGCGGGCGGATGAAGCTCGACGACGAGATCGTCGAGCTCACGGAATGGGACGCGGTGCGCGTCCCGCCCGGTACGTGGCGAGGCTACGAGGCCGGGCCGGAGGGCCTCGAGATCCTCGTCATCGGCGCGCCCAATCTCGGCGAGGCTCCGCGCGAGGACGTCGATGGCCAGCGCGACTGGTGGGCTGACAAGGGACGAACGCGGTTCCCGCCTCGATCCATGCGATCATTTCGTGGTCGTAGGCCGAGGTCTGGATCGAGCCGCTACTTTCGCTCGCCCCTCGGGTCATCTGTTGGGATCGATGCGGAAGCTCCTGCTCATACCTCTGACCGTGGCGCTGCTTGCGCTGACGCCCGCCATGGCGGGTTCGCGAGCCGGCGTGCCGCCGCGTGGGTTCTTCGGCATGTCGCCCCAGGGCGTTACCGACGCGTCCGACTACGAACTGATGGCAGAGGCCGGGGTCGAAAGCGTCCGCCTGCCGATGAACTGGGCGGAACTGGAGCCGCGGGCCTCGGAACGCTTCGACCCGGACTGGTCGGAGTTCGACGAGCAGGTGGCCCTGGCGGCCGAAAACGGGCTGACGGCATTCCCCTTTGTCTGGGGCACGCCCAGCTGGGTCTCACCGCGGCTCGGCGGTGAACCGGTCACGAACGCTCGCCAGCGCCAGGAGTGGGCCCGCTTCCTGCGCGGCGCGGAGCTCCGCTACGGGCCAAATGGCCGCTTCTGGCGCGAAAACCGCGAACTGCCGCGGCTGCCGGTGCGCCAGTGGGAGATCTGGAACGAGGAGAACATCGTCACCTTCTCCAAGGAACCCGACGCCACCCGCTTCGCCCGCCTGGTCGAGATCTCGGGCCGCATCCTCCACCGCGCCGACCCGGGCTCGACCGTGATCCTCGGCGGGCTCTTCGGCCGGCCACTGCAGACCCCGCCCAACGTCCAGTCCGGGGCATTCCTCTCCCAGCTCTACCGGGTGCCCGGGATCAAGCGCTACTTCGACGGCGTCGCCCTGCATCCGTATGTGGCAGACGCCGGCGCGATGGAAGCCGAGATCGAAAACTTGCGGCGGATCATGACCTTCAACGGTGACGCGCGGACGCCGTTCTACGTCACCGAGATGGGCTGGGGCTCAGCCGGCTTCGAGTCGCGCTGGGAGCGCGGGGCACAGGGCCAGGCGCGGGAACTCGATCGCGCCTTCGCGATGCTGACGGGCAACCGGGGGCGCTGGAACATCGGCGGCGTTTGGTGGTTCTCCTGGGCCGACCAGGCGGGCTCCTGCCAGTTCTGCGACTCCGCCGGCCTGCTCACCGCGAATCGCGAAGCCAAGCCCTCCTGGTATCGCTTCAACGCCTGGACCGGCGGCGATTCCCGCACCGTTCCGCGCGCCAGCGCCCGCGCCCTGCGCGAAGCGCCTTAGCGCTCAACCCCGTTCCGACGTAGAGTCGGTGGCGTGTGGGACTGGTTCGTCATCGGGGGGCTCGCCGTCGCGCTGGGGGCGCTCGCCGCTTGGCTGACTGTTTTGGTTGCCCGCGGTCGCAGGGCCCAGCGGCGTTTCCAGATCCTCGCCGAAATCGCCGCGGTCTCCGACGCGGCCGGCTCCCTGGAGGAGACCTTCGACGCGATCTGCGACATCCTCGTGCCTACGTCGCTGACTTCTGCGCGATTGACGTGATCGATCAAGAGCAACCGCGCCGGGCGGCGCTCAGGGTGGCGCCCGGGGGCCGGACCGGAGGTTGAGCGGGGCCTCTGGGAGCGCCAGCCCGTCGCTGCCGGAGCCGATGGTCGAGGGCGAGGACGCGGCGGCGCTGCGGCCGCGTTTCTTCGAGCGCATGTCCGAGCAGGACCTGCGCGAGATCTCCCACGACGAGGACGACCTCGAGTTCCTGCGCGGGATTGGTGTCACGTCGGCGATCACCGTCGCCCTGCAGGCGCGCGCGCCAGGTCAAGGGCGCCCTCACCCTCGGCGTGGCCTGGTCGGGCCGCCGCTACCGCGCCGATGACGCGCGCTTCGCCTGGGTCCTCTCAGGCCGCGTTGCCCTCGCCCTCGACAACAGCGGCCTCTTCGCCGACCTCGAGCGGGCCGAAGGGGCGCGCGCCGAGATCGCCGAAACGCTGCAGCGCGGTCTGCTGCCACCGCCACTGCCTCACATCCCGGGCTGGTCGCTGGCGGCGATGTACCGGCCGGCGGGGGCCGAGAACGAGGTCGGCGGGGACTTCTACGACGCCTTCCGGGTCGCCGGCGGCTGGATGTTGGTGATCGGCGACGTCACCGGCCGCGGCGCCCGCGCCGCCTCGATCACCGCGCTTGCCCGCTACACGCTGCGCACCGCCGCCCAGCTGACCGACGACCCGCTGGTTGCCCTGACGACGCTCAACCGCGCCCTGCTGGCGCGCCAGGACGCTTCGCTCTGCAGCATCGCCGCGCTCGGTCTCAGCGAGGACCCGCGCTGAGCCGGTGCGGATCGCCGTTGCCGGCCACCCGCCGCCGCTCCTGATCGACGGCGACGAGGTCACCGAGGCGGCCAGCGCCGACCCTGTGCTCGGCGCCTTCAGCGACGTCCAGTGGCAGATCAGCGAGCAGACGATCGAGCCGGGCCAGCAGCTGGTTCTGGTTACCGACGGGATCATCGAGGCGAACGGCGAGGACGGGACGCTTCGGCGAGCAGCGGCTGCACGCCGAGCTCGCCGGCGCCGGCAACCCGGCGCACGCCGTGCAGCGCCTCGAAGTCGCGCTGCGCGCCTTCATCGCGGGCGCGCCCGACGACGATGCCGCGATCCTTGTCGTCGCCCGAGCCTCGAATGGGCCGGCGCCCGATTCCGCCATCGGGGACGGCGATGGCTGAGACTGGCGAGGCGCTGGTCGGACGCCTCTTCCACGCCTTCAACCAGCGTGACGAGGAGACGATCGTGGCGCTCTGCTCCGAGCAGATGGAGTTCTTCGCCGTGACCGCTGAGGAGGTCGGCCGCGAGGCTCCCTACACCGGCTCTGACGGCCTGCGCCAGTACCTCGCCGACGTCGAACGGATCTGGGAAGAGCTGCTGATCACGCCGAGCCGGGTCGAGCAGCTCGAGGACCGCATGCTGGTGATCGGGAGGGTCTACGTCCGCAGCCGCGAGCTCGGTATTCGCGACATGCCGGTCGCCTGGATCTGGCAGCTGCGGGATGGTTTATTCGTCCGCGGCGAGGTCTTCGTCGACCCCGAAGAGGCTGTCAGGCGTTTTGCGCCATCGCGCCTCGGGTAGCGGAATGGCCAACGCAAGACGGCTATGCTCGCTGTCCGCGGGGAACAGGCTCCCCAGCGGGGAATCACGCTAGATGGCAAACGGCTCCACCACCAACGAGAAGCCGACCGGGCTTCAGATGAGGCTTCCCGCCAGGGCGGACAACGTAGCGGTGGTTCGCCACGCGTTGGCCGGGATGGGGGAGCAGATGGGGATGGACGAAGCCGGTGTCGCCGACCTGAAGACCGTGGTGACCGAGGCCTGCATGAACGTCGTCGTCCACGCCTATCCCGACGGCCCGGGGCCACTCCTGGTCGATGCCCAGCCCGATAGCGAGGGCATGACCGTAACCGTCAGCGACAGTGGCGCTGGGATCAGCCCGCAGGCCGATCCGGAGCGCGCCAGCCTCAAACTCGGACTTTCGCTGATCGCAGCGCTCTCCAGCAGCTTCAGCATCTCCGGTGGCCTCGACCGTGGCACCGAGGTGATGATGCGGCTGCCGCTAAAGGGTGGTGGCACGAATGGGGGCGGTCCGGCGGAGCCGAAGCTGGTCCCCGAGGTTGCCGGCACCGAGATCTCGGTCGGCAGCGCCGAGCTGCTCGAACCGGTGCTGGCGCGTCTGGTCGGCGTGCTTGCCGCCCGTCGCGACCTCTCGGTCGACCGGGTGTCCGATGCCGTCCTGATCACCGACGCGATTTCGGTCGCGGCACCCGGCCGCTTCGCCGACGGCTGCGTGCGGCTCGGCCTCGGCGAGAGCGAAGCCGGCCTCGAGCTGCGCCTCGGCCCGATGGAAAAAGGCGCCGCAAGCGAGATCCGCGAGGAGCTGGCGGTCCCTGATCTCGGCGGCTCTCTGGAGGCGCTGGTCGACGAGCTCGAGGTCGACCAGTCCGACGACGGGGACTACCTGATAATCAGATTCACCAGAGCTTGATCCCAGCGAGGCAGCCGGGTCGATCAGGTGGCCGGGTGGGGTCCCCAAAACACTCAAGCGAGGCTCCCGCCGAGCGTTTTGGGGACCCCACCCCGCCACCTCACCGCCCACCTTCCTCCTCAATCCGCTCGCGAATCTGCACCAGAGCGCGACGCAGGATGCGAGAGACGTGCATCTGCGAGTGACCGATCCGCTCGGCGATCTGCGACTGGGTCATGTCCTCGACGAAGCGCAGGCGCAGGACGACGCGCTCGCGCTCCTCGAGGTAGGGCAGGGCCGCGTCGAGGGCGATCCGGCCCTCGACCAGCTCGAAGCGCTCGTCCTCCTCGCCGACCCACTCCGAGGGCGGAGCCTCGTCTGAGTCCTCGCCGCCGGCGGGACGATCGAGCGAGAGCGGGCGGCGGTTGTGGTTGGCCTCCAGCACCTCGAGCACGTCGGTCTGCTCGAGCCCCAGCTTCTCGGCGATCTCGCCGACGGTGGGTGAGCGCTGCAGCTGCTTGGTCAGCTCGGTGATCGCTTTGTCGACTTCGGCCATGCGGTCGTGCAGGCCGCGCGGCACGCGCACCGTCCAGACCCGGTCGCGGAAGTGGCGCTTCAGCTCACCGAGGATCGTCGGCGAGGCGAAGGCGGTGAAGGGGATGCCGCGCTCGGGGTCGAAGCGATCGACCGCGTTCAGCAGGCCAAGGTTGGCGACCTGGAGCAGGTCGTCGAAGGACTCGCTGGCGCCGCGGTAGCGCAACGCCAGGCGCTTGGCGAAGGCCATGTTGCGCCGCACTAGCTCTTCACGGACAGCGGGCTCGCGATCGCGGGCAAAGCGCTCCCAGAGCTCACGTTCGACGGTGAGCTGCTCCCCGGGCCGGGCATTCGAGCGCCGATCGGTGTCGTCTCCTTCCCCATCCCGCACTTAGGTGCCCGTGCTCGACGGCTTAGTGGGCGGGTCAGCGAGAACGCGTGGCGGCGTTAGGCTTCCTACCAGTCCAATCATGAGGAGACGCCAGATGGCCTTTTCGGTTCCCGACCTTCCCTACGCATACGACGCGCTCGAGCCCCACATCGACGAGGCGACGATGCGCGTGCACCACGACAAGCACCACCAGGCCTACGTCGACAAAGCCAACGCGGCGTTGGAGGGGACCGAGTGGGCCGACCGCGAGGTCGAGGACGTGCTGCGCAATCTCTCCAGCCTGCCCGGCGACAAGCAGGGCCCGGTGCGCAACAACGCCGGCGGCCACTACAACCACTCGCTCTTCTGGCAGATGCTGAGCCCCGACGGCGGTGGTGAGCCCGGCGGCGACCTCGGCGCGGCGATCGGCGAGACCTTCGGCTCCTTCGACTCCTTCAAGGACGAGTTCAAGGCCGCCGGCATCGCCCGCTTCGGCTCCGGCTGGGCCTGGCTGGTCAAGGACAGCTCCGGCCTCGCGGTCGTCTCGACGCCGAACCAGGACTCGCCGATCTCCGACGGCAGCGTGCCGCTGCTCGGCTGCGACGTCTGGGAGCACGCCTACTACCTCAAGTACCAGAACAAGCGCCCCGACTACATCGACGCTTTCTGGAACGTCGTCAACTGGGATCGTAGCTGAGCGCCTCGCCGAGGCCGGCTGACAGCTGAACAGGCCTACTTCGGCGGCGAGACCGTCAGGCGCGGGGCCGGGTCCCCGGGAGCCTCGGCCGAAGCTCCGGGGACCAGCCCCGACGCCCCCGCCGGCCGGCCGCCTCCGGCAGGTGGCCCGGCTCCGCACCCTCCTTTGGCGGGATCAGGCTCATCGCGTGCTCGGCCTTGGCGGTGATCGTCAGGCTTGGGTTGACGCCGGGGTTGGCCGGTATCGCCGCCCCGTCGCAGACCAGCAGGTTCTCGTAGCCGAAGACGCGGTTGCCGGCGTCGACGACGCCGCTCTCTGGGCCCTCGCCGACGACGGCGCCGCCGAGGATGTGGGCGGTCGAGGGAATGTTGCGGACCGACTCGGTGATCGCGCTCTGGGCGACGCCGCCGGTTCGCTTCGCGAACCAGCGCGCCACCTGCTCGGCAGCCGGGATGTAGGTCGGGTTGGGCCGGCCCGGGTCCTGTTCGGTCTGCAGGCGCACGCCGCGCCCGAACAGCTTGCGCTTGGGCCGGAAGTGCATCGCCGCGTCGACCGTCTGCATCACCAGCAGGATCACCGTGCGCTGGGACCAGCGGTGCGGGATCAGCATCCGCACGGTGCGCAGCGGGTGGCGGAGGACCGCGGCCAGCCACTTGATCGGGCGGCTCAGTTTCGTCCCCGGCCCGGTCATCGCGGTGAAGGTGCCGGCCATCGCGTCGCCGCCCTGGCCGTAGGTGACGACCTCGATGTGGGTGTCGGGATCTGGATAGATGCTCGAGGTGATCGCGACCGAGCGGCTGAAGTCGCGCTCGTCGTCGGGCGCGGTGACCGACTGGATCGACTCCGAGTTGGTGCGGACGAGGTCGCCGAGCCTGTCCGAGATGTGGGGCAGGGCGCCGCTGTGGCGGCAGTTGGCGAGCAGGTTGTTGGTGCCGAGGGCGCCGGCGGCGACGATCACGCCGCGGGCGGTCTGGGTGCGCCGCCGCTTGCGCAGCCAGGAGCCCGAGCGCTCGCTGGTCACCGCGTAGCCGTCGGAGCCGTCGGCGGCGCCGAGCGGGCGGATCTCGGTCACCTGGCGCTCGGGCTGGATCTGCACGCCGAGCTTCTCGGCGAACCAGAGGTAGTTCTTCATCAGCGTGTTCTTGGCCCCGTGGCGGCAGCCGACCATGCAGCTGCCGCAGCGCATGCAGCCGGTGCGGCTGGGCCCCTCGCCGCCGAAGAACGGATCCTCGACCTCGACCCCGGGCTTGTCGAAGAAGACGCCGACGCGGGTGTTGGTGAAGGTCTCGCCGACGCCGATCTCCTCGCCGTATTCCTGCAGCAGCTTGTCGGCTGGCCCGATCCCCTCGTACTCGACCACCCCGAGCATCCGCTCGGCGGTGTCGTAGTGGGGCGCCAGCTCGCGGTCCCACTCACCCAGCTCGCTCCACTGCGGATCGCTGAAGAAGGCCGGGCGGGCGCGGTAGAGCGTGTTTGCGTAGCCGAGGCTGCCGCCGCCGACGCCGCTGCCGGAGACGATGAAGACGTCCTTGAAGAAGGTCATCCGCATCACCCCGCGCATGCCGAAGCGGGGGAACCAGAAGTAGCGGCGCGGATGCTTCAGGTTGGACTCGGCGAAGTCCTCGTCGCGGAAGCGGCTGCCGCACTCCAGCACCGCGACCGAGTAGCCCTTTTCAGCGAGTCGCAGCGCCGAGACGGAGCCCCCGAAGCCGGAGCCCACCACGAACCAGTCGAAGTCGTGCTTCATGGCGCCCCCGGGCGGGCCTAGGCCTCGCCGGGCTCCAGCGGGCGGAAGTCCGAGGTGCGGGCGCCGCAGACGGGGCAGAACCAGTCTTTGGGGATGTCCTCGAACTTGGTGCCGGGCGGGATGCCGCCGTCGGGATCGCCGATCGCCGGGTCGTAGATGAAGCCGCAGCTCTCGCAGATCCAGAGCGTTTGCTCGGTAGCCGTCGTCATGACAAGAGCTTAGGGACCTCAGTCTTTGCTGAAGCTGACCGAGACCGGCTCGCGATCCGAGGCGTCCTCGATCTCGAAGAACTCGCGTTTGGTGAAGTTGCCCTGGTTGGCGATGATCGAGCCCGGGAACTGTTCGATCATCGGTGTTGTAGGACTGCACGTTGGAGTTGTAGATCCGGCGCGAGGCCTGGATCTCGTCCTCGAGCTCGGAGAGGTTGCGGCTGAGCTGCTGGAAGTTCTCGGTGGCGCGCAGGGTCGGGTAGTTCTCCGCGACGGCCTTGACGTCGGCCAGCGCCCGGGTCAGCTGCTGCTCGGCCTTGGCGGTTTCCTCGACGCCCTGGGCGGCCATCGCCGCGGCCCGCGCCTGGGTCGTCTTCTCGAAGGTCTGGCTCTCGTGCTCGGCGTAGCCCTTGACCGTCTCGACCAGGTTGGGCACGAGGTCGTGGCGGCGCTTCAGCTGCACGTCGATCCCGCTCCACGACTCGTCGACCCGGTTGCGCGAGGAGATGATCGAGTTGCGCTTGGCGATGTAGTAGAGGACCGCGATGACGATGATCGCGACGACCACGATGATGGCGATAGTCATTGAGCCCATCCTACTGGTCGACCGGCCAACTGGCATCATGCGCGGCCATACTCGGCTGTGGCGGTGCTGGGCATAGGATCGACCTCGATGGGAGCCAAGCAAGAAGCGCAGGAATGGGCCGAAATCGTCGCCACCTACGGCGAGCGGCACGAGCTGAAATACGAGCCGGTCGGCGGGATCAACCCCAAAGACGCGCCGGTGGCGCTCTGCGTGGGCGGGACCAACCGGCTCACGGGGCAGCTCGCCGAGGGCTTCTGGGGCTCCTGCTGCGACGCCGACGAGAAGGAAGTCGGCGGCCTCTTCGGCAAGGCGGTGCTGCCCAGCGCGCTGCTGGCCAAGGCCCACATGCCCGACCTGGCCCAGGTGGTGCCCGCCTTCAACGTCGAGTCGATCGAGGGCCACGAGCACGTCACCCAGCGCTTCGCCCGCAAGGTCGAGTTCGAGTCGATCGACTTCAACAAGCGCTTCCTCGCCACGGTGCCCAGCGAGTACGACCCGGTCGCCCTGCGCGAGCTCTTCAGCCCCGGCTTCCTCGCCTGGACGACGACGATGACCGGCGAGGTCGACTTCGGCATCAACGACCGCCAGCTCTGGTTCCTCTGGCAGCTCGGCGAGCGCAGCGCCGAGGAACTGAAAGCGGTGCTGAAAAACGCCGGCCAGCTGTTCAAACGGTTGCAGGGGGAGATGGAGGAGAGCGGCCTCCACACGTATCCGCCCGGGCCCTGGCACGCCGGCCTCGCGCCGTTTCCGGCGAGCTAAATCGCCTCAGGCCGGGTAGTCGGGATCGCCGGGGAGGACGACGCGGTTGTCCTCGGGTGTGCCGATCACCTTGGGCAGGACCGGCTCGACCGCGAGCTCGCGGTGCGCGGCAAGCGCCTCGTCGGAGTTGCAGAAGGGCAGCAGCGACTCGAGCTGCTTGATCGTCGGAAAGGCGAGCACGATCTCGCCGGCTGCCTGAGCCTCCAGTGCCCGCGCCGGCTCGAACCAGCCCGCGTCAGTGGTCTCGACCCCGTCGGGCCGCGGCGGCGAGTGCGCCGGCGCCAGGGCGAGGAAGAACCAGGCATCGAAGCGGCGCGAGACGACCTCCGGCGTGATCCAGCGCGAGAACAGCACCAGCTCCTCGTCCGCTGGCAGCGCGATCCCCGCCTCCTCCTCCAGCTCCCGCACCGCGCAGGCTTTGAAGCCGCGCCTCATCCACGCCGTCCCCGTCGTCCACGGCGCCACCTGGAAACACCCACACGTTCGGCATGAACTTCGCCTCCTCGGTCCGCTTCAGCAGCAGCACCTCAAGCGCCCGATCGCGAGTGCTTGCCGCCCCGTCGCAAGCAGCACGACCGAAGCGGCCGGCCGTGGCACTGCGGGCTCACCGAGATTCGGCGCCTCCGCCGGCCCCCGCTTCTCTCGTCCATCGAGCCACCATATCGGGGGCGTGTCTGAGTTTTCCCACCGTATTTGGTGGTTAAAGTCAGACACGTCTCCGGTTAAGCGAGGGCGCGGCGGCGTGCCCAACGCAGCCAGGCGCTTCTGGCGAGCCAGGCCAGGAGAGCGATCAGGGCCAACGGGGCGAGGATGGCGATGCCGATCAGGGCGACGCCGGCGGCGATGCCGAGGATGCGGCCGGCGTCGTGGAAGGCCGTCATCCACTCCCCAGGCGCCGTCGGTCGAGTGGGAGGAGGAGCCAGCTCTCGATTCGCAGCGAGACGCGCGAGTAGTCGGCGCGGCGGTGCAGCTTGTCGAGGCGGCCGCGCAGGACGGCGGCACGGTGGCGCTCGCGGCTCAGCTCGATTTCGACCGCTTCCCGTTCGGATTCGGATTCGGTCGTGGCGAGTTGGGCAAGGAGGCTGTCAACCTTCGCCCGCGAGTCCTGGAGCTGTTCGCCCAGGGCGACCGTGGGGGCGGTGATGTCTGTTGTCGCCTCGTGTCGCGTTCGCACCTCGTCGATCGCCGAGAAGGACGCCAGTGCATCGCCGAGCCTGGCGCTGGGGATGAGCAGGTCGAAATAGGCTCCGGCATGCCTTCCGGCCGTGGTCGTCGAATGCAGGACGATTCCCCGTACGTCGTGGACTGCGCTGAACACCCTGGCCGAGTCGGCGGCGACATCATCCGGTTCGGCAACCAGGCCGATCTCGGCCGAGCGCTCGATCTCGCGCTGACGGACGCCGCGGTTGGGCGGGATCACTTCGGCTTCGACAGCGCTGGATTCCTGGCCGGCCGAGGAGCCGGCGTTGGCGGGGACTCCAGCGGGCGCGTGGATCTCTTCCGAGAACTGGGTCTTTGCCGGTCGGGGGGCAGCCTGGCGTTCGATCGTTGCCGGGCCCGAGCCCGAATCGAGGCTGGCGACGACTACGGTCGCCAGTGCGATCGCGGCCAGCGCAGTACCGCCGGTGGCGAAGAGGGCGCGCCGGGGAGAGAGGTCACGCAGGCGGTCCGCGAGAGCCGACAGACGAGGTCGGTCAACGCGTGGGTCCCGCCGGAACCCGCTCGCCACCAGCTCATCGAGCTCCTCGCAGAAGTTAGGGGTTGGAGTCGATCGCGCTTCCGCCAGGACCACGGCGATCTCCTCGTAATCCCTAGAGCGCTCCATTGCATGCCTCCCTCAGCTTGTTGACGGCGCGGTGCAGCTTGGTGCCGGCATTCGAGTCGCTGGTGCCGAGCACACGGGCGATCTCACCGTTGCTGAGCCCGGCGAAGAACTTGAGCGCGATCAGCTCCCGCTCGCGGCGGCTCGAGCTGTACGAGCGCGGCGGTCAGGACCAGCCGCAACTCGCTGCCGCTCGCTGCTGATCGGCGCCCACGTCGATGGTCTCGTCGATTGGGTCATTGCGCCAGCTTCGCGTGGCGGCTGCGGCGTCGCAGCTCGTCGAGCGCAGCGTTGCGGGCGATGCCGAAGAGCCAGGCCCTCGGCGAGCCCTTTCGCGGGTTGAAGCGGGCGCGCTTGCGGTAGGCGCGCTCGAAGGCCGCCGCGGTGACGTCCTCGGCCGCGGCCCGGTCGCGGAGCAGGCCGGCGGCATAGGCGTAGACGTCGTCGCGGCTCGATCGATACAGCCGCTCGAAGTCGAAGGCGGCCTCTCCGGGCACCTCGACCGCGGCTGTAAGGACTGCCTCGCTCACGCCCCTACTACGGGTGAACCCCGAATCCATCACACCGCACGCTACGCGGAAAGGTCAGGCTGCCTGAGCGAGACGCTCCGGCAGCGCCCGCATTGTGGCCGTGCAGGCGGCCTCGATCGACTCGGCAGTGATCAGCACCAGCTCTCTGCAGCTCCTCTGTCGGAGATCGAAAGCGGGGGCATGAGGATGACCACGTCGCCGAGCGGGCGGATGATCGCGCCGCGCTTGCGGGCCTCCAGGGTGACTTGGTGGCCGAGGCGGAGGGCGGGGTCGTGTTCGCCGAGGTCGATTCCGACCATGAAGCCGCGCGCGCGGATCTCGGCGACCTCGGGCATCGCTCGCGACCTCGTCGAGCAGCTCCCGCAGCAGCGCGATCTTCGGCTGCAGGCGCTCGATCGTGCGCTCGCTCTCGAAGGCGTCGAGGTTGGCGAGGGCGGCGGCGCAGGCGAGCGGGTTGCCGGTGTAGGTGTGGCCGTGGAAGAAGGTGCGCCACTCCTCGGAGGCGCCGAGGAAGCCCTCGTAGATCCGCTCGGTGGCGAGGGTCGCCGCCAGCGGCAGGTAGCCGCCGGTGAGGCCCTTGGCGAGGCAGAGCAGGTCGGGCGCGACGCCCTCCTGCTCGCAGGCGAACATCGTGCCGGTGCGGCCGAAGCCGGTCGCCACCTCGTCGCAGATCAGCAGCACGCCGTAGCGGTCGCAGAGCTCGCGCACGGCGCGCAGGTAGCCGGGCGGGTGGATGAGCATCCCGGCGGCGCCCTGGACCAGCGGCTCGACGATCACCGCGGCGATCTCTTCTTCGTGCAGGTCGAGGATGCGCTCGAGGTCGGCCGCGTCGCCGGGCTCGGCTGCGTGGGTCGAGAACAGCAGCGGCCGGTAGGCGGAGTGGAAGAGGTCGATGCCGCCGACCGAGACCGAGCCGATCGTGTCGCCGTGGTAGGCGTCGCGCAGGTGGACGAAGGAGGTGCGGCGGGCGTGCTGGCCGCCGCGCTGCTGCTGGTACTGGAAGGCCATCTTCAGCGCGATCTCGACCGCGGTCGAGCCCGACTCCGAGTAGAAGACGCGCGAGAGGCCGGGCGGGGCGAGATCGACCAGGCGGCGCGGCCAGCTCGGCGGCGCCGGGGTGGGAGAGGCCGAGCATGGTCGAGTGGGCGACCCTGCCGAGCTGCTCGCGCACCGCGGCGTCGATGCCGGGGTGGCGATGGCCGTGCACGTTGCACCAGAGCGAGGAGACGCCGTCGAGGTAGCGGCGGCCCTCCTCGTCGATCAGATAGGAGCCCTCCGCCCGCTCGATCATCAGCGGCTCTTCCTCGCACCAGGCCTGCTGCTGCGTGAACGGGTGCCAGAGGTGGTCCCGATCGAGCTGCGCATGATCCGCACCGACGATCACCGACGAGCCGGAGACTAGACCCGCGCTGCGCGGCCGGAACGCGAGTTCTGCGTGATGTCGATCACACGAGCAACTATTGCCATTGAGAAATAGTTGTCGCATATGCAACTATTATGCGCATGCAAGCGAGCGAGATCGCGGCGATCGTCGAGAGGTGGCGGACCCGGAGGTCAGCGAGGAGGCGCAGGAGACCGCGGCGCGGATCAGCGCCCTGCTGCGCCACCTCTTCCTCTACGACCGCGGCAACCTGCTGCGGGTGATCGAGGAGAGCGGCCTCTCGATGACCCAGTGCAAGGCGCTGCTCGAGCTGGGTGGGCCTGGGCGAGGCGACCGAGGCGCGCCAGGTCGGCGACCTGGCCGAGGCGCTTCGGCGTCTCGGTCCCCTCGATGAGCCGGGCCGTCGACGGCCTGGTCAAGAAGCGGCTCGCCACCAGGGTCGAGGACCCCGAGGACCGCCGCGTCCGCCGCGTCGCGATCACCGCCAAGGGCAAGAAGCTCGTCGACACCCTGATGGTCGTGCGCCAGGCCGGGCATGGAGACGTTCGCCGCGAGCCTCACCGCGGCGCAGCGGCGCAAGCTCGACGCCGCGGTCGACTCGCTGATGGACCGCGACGACATCGCGCAGACCTATGAGCACCTGAAGGAGGTCGGACCGGCTTGACCCGTTACCAGCCACCTGATCACCGACGACAACCGCAAGTGGTGGACGCTCGGAGCGATGTGCTTCGCGCTGTTCATGATCATGCTCGACAACACCGTCGTCAACGTCGCCCTGCCGTCGATCCAGCGCGACCTGCACGCCTCGATCTCCGGCCTCGAGTGGACGATCAACGGCTACACGCTCTCCTTCGCCGTGCTGCTCGCCACCGGCGGGCGGCTCGGCGACATCTTCGGCCGCCGCCGCATGTTCCTCTTCGGCGTCGTCATCTTCGCCCTCTCCTCGGCGACGGCCGGCTTCGCCGTCAGAACTCCGACCGACCTCGTCGCCAGCCGCGTCGTCCAGGGCGTCGGCGCGGCGCTGATGATGCCGGCGACGCTCTCGATCATCACCGACGCCTTCCCGGCCGCGCGAGCGCGGCAAGGCGATGGGGATGTGGGCGGGGGTCTCGGCGCTGGCGCTCGCGGTCGGCCCGGTGGTCGGCGGCCTCCTCACCGAGCACGTCAGCTGGCGGGCGATCTTCTACCTCAACATCCCGGTCGCGATCGGCGCCGTCACCGCGGCGCTCTTCGCCGTGCGCGAGTCGCGCGACAACGACCGTCGGCCGCGAGGTCGACTACGCCGGCGTCGCCGCTGCTCACCGGCGCCCTCACGGCGCTGATCCTCGCCCTGGTCGAGGGCAACGCATGGGGCTGGGGCTCGACCGAGATCGTCGCCCTGCTGGTCGGCGCCGCCGTCGGCATCGCCGCCTTCGTCGCGATCGAGCTGCGGGTCAAGGTGCCGATGGTCGAATTCCGCTTCTTCTCCGACCGCAACTTCCTCGGCGCGGTCGTCGTCGCCTTGATCGTCTCCTTCTCGATGCTCGGCGTCTTCTTCTTCCTCGCCCTCTACATGCAGGACATCCTCCGCTACTCGCCGCTGGAGGCGGGGATCAGGTTCCTGCCCTCGACCCTGATGATCGTCGGCGTCGCGCCGGTCGCCGGCCGCTTGGCGGACCGCTTCGGGCCGCGCTGGCTGATCGCCGCCGGGCTCGGCGTCGTCGCCGCCTCGCTCTACAGCTTCAGCGGCATCGCGGTCGACTCCAGCTACCTCGACCTGCTGCCCGGCTTCATGCTGCTCGGCATCGGCATCGCGATGACGATGTCGCCGATGACCAGCGCCGCGATGAACGCGGTCGCGGTCGAGAAGGCCGGCATCGCCTCCGGCGTGCTCTCGATGTTCCGCATGATCGGCGGCAGCCTCGGCGTCGCCGTCACCGGCGCGATCTTCCAGGGCTCGGTCGGCGCCAACTTCGCCGACGCCAGCCCGCAGCAGTTCGTCGACGCGCTCGGCCACGCGATGAGCGTCTGCGCGGTGGTCGCGGCGCCGGGCGCCGTGGTCGGCGCGACCGCGATCCGCGCCAAGCGGGACACGGTCTCCGTCGAGGGAGCCGAGGCCGCGGTCAACCTCGGCGGCGAGGAGCTGGCCGGGCGCGAGGCCGTGCTCGGCGCAGTCAGCGACTGAGGGACAGCTCCGGCCAGCTGCCGGGCTCCGCGAGGTCGAGCAGGGGGCAGGGTCTCGACGCGCACCTCTGCCGAGCGACTCGATCGTCTCGCGGTTGGAGTGCTCGATGCCGGTCGGTTCCTCCGGCCAGGGGGTGAGGACGACGGCATCGACGGTCAGCCCCGCGGCGCGCGCCGCCTCGATCGTCAGCAGCGTGTGGTTGATCGTGCCGAGGCCCGGCGAGGCGGCGATCGACGAGCGGCAGCGCCAGGTCGGCGGCGAGGTCGCGGACTAGGTAGTCGAGGGAGAGGGGGACGAGCAGGCCGCCGACGCCCTCGCAGACGAGCGCGTCGGCGCCTTCGCGCGGCTGCACGGGCCGCGGCCAGCAGGCGGTCGGGTTCGATCTCGCTCGCCGGCAAGCGCCGCGGCAAGGTGGGGCGAGGCCGGCGGCCCGTAGCGGTAGGGCGCGATCTCCTCGTCGCTCTGGCTGGAGGCGGCGGCGCGGCGCAGCAGCGCGTGGTCTGACTCTCCGCGCTCCTCCAGCCCGGTCACCGCCGGCTTGAAGACCGCCACGGTCTCGCCCTCGGAGGCGAGCGTGTGGGCGATGACCGCGGCCACCACGGTCTTGCCGACCTCGGTGCCGGTGCCGGTGACGAAGACGCCGCGCAAGGCTCAGGCGGCGGCCGCGAGCGGCGCCGGGGCCGCGGCGATGCCGAGCTCGCGGGCCGCGGCGCCGACCCGCTTGGCGGCGTCGCGCAGTGTCCTCGGGGCGGTGGGTCGCCATCACCGTGAAGCGCAGCCGCGAGGTGCCCTCGGGCACGGTCGGGGGGCGGATGCCCTGGGCGAAGACGCCGCGGTCGAGGGCACGCTCGCAGAGCCGCATCGTCAGCTCCGGCGTCGCCGATTGCGACGGGGACGATCTGGGACTCGCAGCCGCCGGCCCGAAGTCCCTCGGCCGCGAGCGCCGAGCGCAGGGTGGCGGCGTTCGACCTCAGCCGCTCGACTCGCTCCGGCTCGGCTTCGAGCAGCTCCAGCGCTGCCAGGCTTGCGGCGACCGACGGGCGGCGGCGGCGCCGTGGAGAAGATGAAAGAGCGCGCCGTGTTGACCAGGTAATCGCTCAGCTTGCGACTGGCGCAGACGTAAGCGCCGTAGGAGCCGAGCGCCTTGCCCATCGTCCCCATCACAACATCGATCTCGCCGCTGAGCCCGGCGGCGGCGACGGTGCCGCGGCCGCCCGGGCCGATCGCGCCGGTGGCGTGGGCCTCGTCGACCATCAGCCGGCAGCCGTGGCGCGGGCGAGCTCGGCGAGCCCGCGCAGCGGCGCCAGGTCGCCGTCCATCGAGAAGACGCCGTCGGTGACGATCAGGGTCGCGCGGTCCCCGGCCTCGCGCATGCCCCAGGCCAGGTGCTCGAGGTCGGCGTGGCGGTAGACGAAGGTCTCCGCCCGGGAGAGCCGGCAGCCGTCGATGATGCTGGCGTGGTTGAGCTCGTCGGAGAAGACGACCTCGCCGCGCCCGGCCAGCGCCGCGATCGTGCCCGTGTTCGCCAGGTAGCCGGAGCCGAAGAGCAGCGCCGCCTCGTAGCCCTTGAACGCGGCCAGCCGCTGCTCCAGCGCGCGGTGCGGCTGCATGTTGCCCGAGATCAGCCGCGAGGCGCCGGCGCCGGCGCCCCACTCCATCGCGGCGTCGGCGGCGGCGGCGCGCACCCGGGGATGATTGGCCAGGCCGAGGTAGTCGTTCGAGCAGAGCAGCAGCACCTCGCGCCCGTCGAGCAAGACCCGCGGGCCCTGCGGCCCGCCGACCAGGCGCAGTCGACGGTGGAGCCCGCTGCCGCGAAGCTCCTCCAGCCGCTCCTCGATCTCGGTCATCGGCCCAGGGTGTTCCCGGCCGCCCCCGGACGCGGGAGCGCGGGTGCGTGATCTCCGTTGGTCATTAGCGCGCCCGCGCGGGCGCGGAGGAGGCGGCCTTTGGATAGGGCGGCGGCTTCTTCGCCTTCTTGATCACCCGCAGCTGGGTCGAGGGGTCCCAGAAATTGGCCTCGTCCTGGTGGTCGATCAACGCGTCGATCGGCGTCGCCGGTGTCTCGCCCTCGAGCCAGCCGTCGCGGTTGTCGGGCCGCGGGTTGGCGCCGTTGTCGGGCTGGCGCGCCACGTTCAGGCCCAGCTCCTCGAACATCGCCCGGTCGTCCTCCGGCTCGGCGCCGAGCGTTGTCAGGAAGTTGCCCATCATCACCCCGTTGAGGCCGGCCTTGACCGCCAGCGGCTGCAGGTCGCCGAGGTTCTCGACCCGGCCGCCGCAGAGGCGGAAGAGGGCGCCGGGGATGATCAGGCGGAAGATCGCGACCCACTTGACGACCTCCCAGGCGTCCATCAGCGGGCGGTCACCGAACTTGGTCCCGTCGCGCGGGTTGAGCAGGTTGATCGGCACCGAGGTCGGGTTGATCTCGGTCAGCTCGAAGGCCATCTCGACCCGCTGGCGCGGCGTCTCGCCGAGGTTGAGGATGCCGCCGACGCAGGTCTCTAGCCCGGCCTCCTTGACCGCCTGGATCGTCCGCAGCCGGCCCTCGTAGCGGACGGTGCTCGAGACCTCCGGGTAGTAGGAGCGCGAGGACTCGACGTTGTGATGGACCCGCTGGATCCCCGCCTCGCGCAGCTTCTTCGCCCGCTCCGCCGACATGTGGCCGATCGAGGCGCAGCGCTTGAGGTTGGTCTGCTCGGCGACCATTTCCGCCCCTTCGAGAATTTTCTCGAAGTCGCGCTTGGAGAGGCCCTGGCCCTGGGTGACCATGCAGAAGCGGTGGGCGCCGGCCGCCTCGGCTGCTTTCGCGTGCTCGAGAATCTGCTCAGGCTCCATCATCGCGTGCATCGGCGTGTCGGCCTCGGCGTAGCGTGACTGGGCGCAGAAGCCGCAGTCCTCGGCGCAGCCCCCCGACTTGGCGTTGACCAGCGAGCACATGTCGGTCGAGTCGCCGAAGTTCTCGCGCCGCACGGCCCAGGCGCGCTCGACCACATCGCCGATCTCCTGGTGGTCGGTCAGCTCGCCCAGGGCAAGCGCTTCCTCGAAGGAGATCAAGGCCGGCATCCGGAGCAAGGCTAGGCGGCGCCCCGGACGGTTCCGGCCTCTGCGATCAGCCTCGCGATTCGCGGCTAGAGCAGCCAGATCAGCAGCAGGACGATGATGATGACGACGATGATCCCCGGCAGGACGATCGTTGTCGCGAGGGGCAGTGAAGCAAGCGCAGTGAGTGCCATCGTTTCTCCCAATTCGTTTCGCCGTCATTTACCCACCGCCGCGTTTTTCAAGCGCGCGGCCGGCCGGGGCGATCGCCCCGTCAAGCAGGCGTGGCGGCGAGGGACTCCCAGAGGTAGAGGGAGGCGAGGCTGCGGTGCGGGCGCCAGGGCTCGCCGATCTCGATCACCCGCGTCGGGGCCGGCATCTCCTCCAGCTCGTACTCGACCTGGATCGCCTTGCGGATGCCGAGGTCGCCGCCGGAGAGCACGTCGGGCCGTTCGAGGTGGAACATCAGGAACATCTCCGCCGTCCAGACGCCGAGTCCGCGCACGGCGACGATCTCCTCGACCACCTCCTCGTCCGGGAGCTCGTCGAGCCGGTCGAGCTCCAGCTCGCCCTCGATCACGTGCGAGGCCAGGTCGCGGATGTACTCGACCTTGCGGCCGGAGAGGCCGGCGGCGCGAAGGTCGGCTTCCTCGGCTTCGAGCAGCTGCTCGGGGGCGGGCGTCGAGCCGTCGAAGAGCTCGAGCACGCGGCCATAGATCGTCCGCGCCGCCTTGGTCGAGAGCTGCTGACCGACGATCGCCCGCAGCAGCGCGCCGTAGGCATCCGCCGGGCGCTCCTCGCTGCGGCGCCGCAAGCGCGTCTCCAGGTCGATGTGGCCGAGGCGCTCGATCAGCGCCGCCATCGTCGGGTCGGCGGCGGCGAGCGCTTTGCTGGCCGCGCTCAACGGCCCTTCCACTCGGGCTTGCGCTTCTCGGCGAAGGCCTGGATGCCCTCGCGGAAGTCCTCGGAGGCAAAGCAGGACTCGCGCAGGGCGATCAGCCCGGCCTCCTGCTGCTCGCTGATCTGCGGCGAGGCGGCGAGCAGGTCGATCGCACTCTTGTTGCCGCGCATCGAGAGCGGCGCGTTGGCGGCGATCTCGGCCGCCAGCTCGACCGCGGCGCCCTCCAGCGCCGCCGCCTCGACGACTTCGTGCACCAGGCCGATCTCGGCGGCGCGCTCGGCCTCGAAGTTGCGCCCGGTGAGGAAGAGCTCCTTGGTGCGGGCGAGGCCGACCGTGTCGAGAAACTTGCGCAGGCCGGTGTGGCTGTAGACGAGGCCGAGCTTGACCGGCGGCATGCCCAGCTTCGCCCCCGCCGCGCAGATCCGCAGGTCGCAGGTGATCGCCAGCTCCAGGCCGCCGCCGATGCAGTGGCCGTTGATCGCCGCCACGGTCGGCCAGGGATGGGCGGCGATCGCCTCCATCGCGGCGTGGAAGGGATGGGCGACAAGGGCCTCCGCGTCGCGCTCGAAGGTCTCGGAGGGAATCGAGGCGATGTCGTAGCCGGCGGAGAAGACCGGCGGCGCGCCGGTGATCAGCAGGCAGCGGGTCTCGATTCCTTGGTCGAGGCGGGGCAGGGTCTCGGCGAGCGCGTCGAGGATCTCGTGGTCGAGCGCGTTGCGCCGGTCGGGGTTGGAGATGCGGAGGCGGACGACCGCCTCGGCGGGGGAGTCGAGGAGGAGCTTGCCCCCGGCGAGCCGCTCCGCCGTCACTCGAGCACTACGAGGACGTCGCCTTCGCTCACCGACTGGCCCTCCTCGCAGCGAATCTCCTTGACCGTGCCGTCGTCTTCGGCCTCGACCGGGATCTCCATCTTCATCGACTCGAGGATGACGACGGTGTCGCCGTCCTCGATCGTGTCTCCCACCGCGACCTCGATTTTCCAGACGTTGCCAGTGATGTGCGCCTCGATCTCCATGGCGCGGCACAATATCCGCCGTGCCCGCTGTGCTGAGTGAGAACCCAAAAAACAACTGTATTTTGGTTGTTCAACCCCCAATTTGCTATGGTTTTTTGGGTGAACGATGGTCAGTTGCGGAGGTTGATGACCGATCGCTCCGTATGGTGGCGGGGCGATGGCTGGCAGGACGACGACGCCGATCTGCATGAGGCGGGACAGGCCCCCTTCCTCTACGAGCCGCGACCGCTGGCTGGTTTGCGCGCGCCAGGCCTCTATGTGCTGAGAGGCCCTCGGCGGGTTGGTAAGAGCGTTGAGGTGAAGCGTGCGATCGCTGCCACGATCGCTGCCGGGGCCAACCCCCGCCTGGTCTTCTTCTGCTCCTGCGACGGCCTCAGCGCTCAGGATGTGCGCAGGCTGATTGCCGTGGGACAGCAGGATACGGCGACGCTGGACGGTGAGCGCTACTGGTTCCTCGACGAGATCACCGCGGTGAGCGGATGGGCGGCCGCGATCAAGGAGCTGCGCGACGGAGACGTGACCTTCCGCCGCAGCTGCGTGGTGCTGTCGGGCTCCTCAGCGCGCGACCTGCGCGAGGCGACCAAGGCGCTGGCCGGCCGGCGCGGCGAGATAGCCGACTCCGATCGGCTGCTGCTGCCGATGGACTTTCGCTCCTTTTGTCTCGCGAGCGGCCGCTTCGACGGGCTGCCACAGGCGTCCCTGCGCCCCAAGGACATCCTCACCGCCGCTGGGGAAGAAGCGGTATCGGACCTCTCGCCGTTCTTCTCGGACCTCGATCACGCTTGGCAGTCCTACCTCCGCATCGGCGGCTTTCCGCGCGCGGTCAGGGATTTCGTCGAAGGCGCCGACGTCAGCGAGGGGTTTGCGCAGGCGCTGTGGGAGACGATCGCCGGCGATGCCTTCCAGACCACGGCGATGGGAGATGGAGAGGTCGCGGCGTTTCTCGAGCGGCTGACGGTCGGGCTCGCCGCGCCGCTCAACGCATCGGCGGTGGCGCGGGACGTGGGCCTTTCCGACCATCACCGAGTCGACGATCGGATCGATGCGCTCAGCTTCGCCCTGATGGCATGGCGATGTCACCAGGCGAGAGGGGAGCTGCCCAACCTGCGGGCGCAGGAGAAGGTCTACCTCGTCGATCCGCTGCTGGCGCAGCTCCCGCACCTCAGGGACGGACGGCGGCAGCAGCCGGACGACTCGCAGCTGAGCGAGCAGCAGCTCGGGATGCTGCTGCTGCGCGCCAGCGGCGAGCAGGGCCCGGCAGCGCTGCTCGAGGCGAGCACGCTGATGTACGAGCGAACGGCGAGTGGGGCCGAGATCGATTTCGTCGGCCCGAACCTCGGGGTCGCCTTCGAGGGCAAGTACGTCGATCGTCCGTGGCGACGATCCGCCGCGACGATCCGCGCCCGGGGCGGTGGCATCTTCGCTACTCGCACCGTCCTCGACCTCTCCGATCGCCGCGAGGCGAATGCGGTCTGGGCAGTGCCGGCTGGGATGCTCGGCTGGCTGCTCGTCCCGGGGTCAACGGCATGACGACTTCCGGCGAGGCCCTGGCGGTCGTCGTAGCCGCGCGCAACGAGGCCGACCGGATCGGCGCGACCGTCGGTGCGCTGCGCGGAGCCTTCCCCGATGCGGCGATCTGGGTTGCTGACGACGCGTCGAGCGACGGCACCGCCGAGGCGGCGATGGCGGCGGGGGCGCGGGTGGTCAGCCGCGGCCGGCCGCACGGCAAGGGCGCCAACGTGACCGCAGCGGCGCAGGCAGCGCTGAGCGAGGAGGAGTCCAGTCCCGAGCTGGTTCTGCTCTGCGACGGCGACCTCGGCGACTCGGCGGTGCACCTCGTGCCGCTGGTCGACGCCGTGCGGGTGGGAGAGGGCGACCTCGCCGTCGCCGCCTTCGGCCAACGGGTCGGCGGCGGCTTCGGGCTCGCCCTGGGCTTCGCCCGCTGGGCGATCGGGCGTCTCTGTGGCTTCGAGGCCGAAGCCCCGATCTCAGGCCAGCGGGCGATGCGGGCCGAGGTGCTGCGCGCGACCCTGCCCTTCGCCCGCGGCTACGGGATGGAGCTGGGCATGACCGTGGACGCGGTGCGGGCCGGCTACCGCATCCGCGAGTACGAGCTCGACCTCTCCCATCGCGCCACGGGCCGGTCCATCGGCGGCTTCCTCCACCGCGGCCGCCAGCTCGCCGACTTCCTCCGCGCCTATAGAGCCCGCGCCTGAGGCCAGCTGCCGAGCTCGCGCTCGATCGAGGCGGCGAGGGAGAGCAGGGTTGCCTCGTCGTTCTCGCGGCCGAGCAGTTGGGCGCCGATTGGCAAGCCGCTGGCGGTGAGGCCCGCCGGGACACTGAGGCCGGGCCAGCCGGTCACGTTCCAGGCGAAGGCGAAGGGGCAGATGGCACCGGCTGTGCTGCCGGTCTTCCAGTACCCCCGTCCGTCGAGTGCGCCGATGCGAGGAGGGGGCTTCGCCGTCGTCGGCGTGAGGACGACGTCGCAGCGCTCAAAGACCCGGCCTATCCGACGTTGCAGGCCGGGCTCGGCGGCGCGCGCGAGCCGCAGGGGCAGGCCCTGTAGCGCTCTGCCGATGCGAGCCGCCGTGCGTGTGCGCGGCTCCAGCGCAGCGCGGTCTTCGCCGTGGGCGCACAGCCATTCCTCCACGGCTGCCTCTCCCCGCGCGACGATCGTCGGCCCGACCATTCCGTAGTCGGGATCGGCGCGGACGATCTCGTGGCCAAGGTCGGCAAGCTGCCCGGCGAAGGATTCGATCGCCGCTCGATGCTCGTCGTCTGCCTTGGCCGGGACTCCGAAGGGCGTCGCAAAGGAAATCGCGATGCGCAGGCGACCCGGCTCGCGGGCCGCGGCCTCGGCGAAGGGCTCGCCCGGCGGCGACAGCTTGTGCAGGTCGGCCGGGACGTTGCCGTGGACCGCGTCGAGCAGCAGAGCAGCGTCGCCGACGCTGCGGGTCAGTGGGCCGTAACAGCTGAGCCCGTTGAAGGCCTCGGGGTCGGGCCAGGTGGAGACCCGGCCGCGCTGGGGCTTGAGGCCGATCAGCCCGGTCCAGGCGGCGGGGATGCGGATCGAGCCGGCCCCGTCGGAGCCGATCGCCGCCGGGACGACACCGGCCGCCACCACCGCGGCGGCGCCGCCGCTGGAGCCGCCGGGTGTGTGGTCGAGGTTCCAGGGGTTGCGGGTGGCGCCGTGCAGTGGAGTCTCGGTGAAGTGCCAGAGGCCGACCTCGGGAGCATGCGTCTTGCCGATTACGATCGCGCCCGCCGCGCGCAGCCGTCTCACCGCCTCTGCGTCGCGCACGCGCCGGCCTGCCGCCGCCGCAGCCGAACGGGGTGGTGTGCCCGGCCAGCTCGACGTCGTCCTTGATCGCGACCGGGACGCCGAGCAGCGGCGGCTCCTCTCCCGCCCCGAGGCGGCGATCCGCCTCCTCGGCCGCGACCAGCGCTTCCTCGGCGCAGATCACGCGGAAGGCGTTGAGGGACTCCTGCGCTTGCTCGGCACGCTCGAGCGCCGCTTCGACCAGCTCGCGCGAGCTGGCCTCGCCGCTGCGGAGCGCTCCTGCCTGCTCGCCGAGCCCGGCGAAAGTCTGTGCTTCGAGCGTGGCCACGCCGATAGTCTGGCGACTCTTGAGCATTCTTGCGATCGACCAGGGGACGACGGGCACGACCTGCCTTGTCTTCGACCGCGAGGGGCGGATCGCCGGCCGCGCCTACTCGGAGTTCGAGCAGCACTTCCCGCGGCCGGGCTGGGTCGAGCACGACGCCGCCGAAATCTGGGACGTTACCCGGCAGGTCGCGGCGCAGGCGATCGTCGACGCCGGCATCCAGGGGGCGGACCTGGATGGGATCGGGATCACCAACCAGCGCGAGACGGTCGTCGCCTGGGACCCGGCAAGCGGCGAGCCGCTGCATCGCGCCCTGGTCTGGCAGGACCGGCGCACCGCCGAGCGCTGCGCGGAGCTGCGCGCCGCCGGTCACGAGCCGCTGGTCCGCGAGCGCACCGGCCTCGTCCTCGACCCCTACTTCTCGGCGACCAAGATCGAGTGGCTGCGTGCGCAACGTCGAGGGAGCCGAGCGGGCGCCTTCGGCACGATCGATCCTGGCTGCTGTTCAAGCTCACCGGCCGCCACGCGACCGACCACACCAACGCCTCGCGGACGATGCTGTTCGACATCGGCCGCCTGCGCTGGGACGAGGAGCTGTGCGCGCTGTTCGGCGTCGACGCCGGCGCAGCTGCCCGAGCCGTTGCCTTCCGCCCATGTCTACGGGACGACCAGCGTCTTCGGCGGCGAGGTGCCGGTTGCCGGGATCGCCGGCGACCAGCAGGCCGCCCTCTTCGGCCAGGCCTGCCACCGGGCGGGGACGGCCAAGAACACCTACGGCACCGGCAGCTTCGTCCTCCTCCACACGGGCGCCGAGGCGCCGGCGCCGGTCGAGGGCCTGCTGGCGACGGTGGCCTGCGGCACCGACGAGGCGCCCGCATACGCGCTAGAGGCCTCGATCTTCGTCACCGGGGCGGCGGTGCAGTGGCTGCGCGACGGGTTGGGGGTGATCGAGCGGGCCGAGGAGAGCGAGGCGCTCGCAGCCTCGCTCGACGGCAATGACGGGGTCTACTTCGTCCCGGCGCTGACCGGCCTCGGCTCGCCGCACTGGGATCCCTACGCGCGGGGCACGATCGTCGGCCTCACCCGCGGCAGTGGCCGGGCCCACCTGGCGCGTGCGGCGCTGGAGGCGATCGCCTACCAGACGGTCGACGCGGTGCGGGCTCAGGAGGCCGCCTCCGGCGAGCGGCTTGCGGTGCTGAAGGCAGACGGCGGTGCTGTCGCCAACCGCTGGCTGATGCAGTTTCAGGCCGACGTGCTCGGCGCCGAGGTAGTCGTACCCGAGATCGCCGAGACGACCGCGCTGGGCGCCGCCTACCTGGCCGGGATCGCCACCGGCCGCTGGACCCTGGAGCAGGTGGGGGAGATGTGGCGCGAGGCGGCGCGCTACGAGCCGGCGATGGCGTGAGGATGAGCGCGAGCAACTGCTGGAGCGGCTGGCGCCGCGGCGGGCTGGGACCGTCGGCTCGTCGGGGCCGAGGCCGTCGCACTTCATGACCGGCATGAAGCCACAGGTCTACAAGGACGACCGTCCGGCGGAGTACTTCGACCAGTTCCACGCCTCGGCGCGCAAGGGGGTCGGCTGGACCTACACCTTTGTCCGCATCCTCGTCTCGCTGCCGACCCTGCTGATCTACCGGGTGCGGGCGATCGGGGTCGAGAACGTGCCGCGCGAGGGCGCCGCTGATCCTCGCCCCCAACCACTTCAGCCAGATGGACCACTTCTTCATCGGCCTCTACCTGTTGCGGCGCAAGGTCCGCTTCATGGCCAAGTCGCAGATGTTCGGCCCTCCCGTCCTCACCTACATCTACAAGCACGGCGGCGTCTTCCCGGTCCGCCGCGGCCACCGCGACGAGGAGTCGTTCAAGACCGCCTTCACGCTGCTCGAGCAGGGAGAAATGCTGCTCGTCTACGCCGAGGGCGGGCGCTCGCGCAGCGGCAAGCTGAAAGAGGTCAAGCCGGGGATCGGCCGTATCGCGCTCGAATCGGGCGCGCCCGTCGTGCCGGTCGCGATCCATGGCTCGGAGAAGGTGCGGCGCTGGAAGCGCTTCCGCTTCCCCAAGGTCACCGTCCAGTTCGGCGAGCCGCTCTCCTTCCCGCACGAGGAGGGGCCGAGCCGCGAGCGCCAGCTCGAGGTCGCCGAGCAGATCTTCGTCCCGGTGCGCGAGATGTACGCGGGGCTCGTTACTCGTAGCGGGCGCTGAGCCCGGCGTAGAACTCGGCGTCGTGGCCCGGGGTGACGATCGCGTCGGGGTACTCGCGGCGGAACAGCTTCAGCTCCTGCAGCGAGCGGCGGTAGTTGTGGGCGTCGAAGGGGCGCGGCGCCAGCGGCGCGTCGCCGTCGAGCTGGGCCTTGGTGTAGGTGGCGTCGCCGCCGATCACGAAGTCGCGCTCCTTCAGGTGGGCAGATCACCGACATGTGGCCGGCGCTGTGGCCGGGGGTGAAGGCGAGCCGGATCGAGCCGTCGCCGAAGAGGTCGAAGCAGCGGCCGAAGCTCGCGTAGGAGTCGATCCCGCCGCGGTCGAAGTCGACCGTGCGGTAGTCGAAGGCGTAGTCGAAGTGGGGGCGCCGGTAGCCGTTGAGCAGCGGGCTCGGCCGCCGGTCGCGGCGCCTCCCACTCGGTCTCGCTGAGGACGAAGGTCGAGCTGGGGAACTCGGAGATCGCCGAGGTGTGGTCGATGTGCATGTGGGTCATCACGACGATCGGGATCTCGCCGGGGTCGAGGCCGCGCTCGCGCAGCTGCGCGGGCACGTCTTCGCCGGCTCGAGGGCCGGGTTGCCGAAGCGCGCCGCCGAGGCCGCCGAAGTTCTCCTTGCCGTCGGTGGCGATCGAGGGGTGCAGGCCGGTGTCGACGAGGATCGCGCCGGCGCTGGGGTGGCGGATCAGGAAGGCAGGGGACCGGCACCGTCGCGGCCGGCTTGCCGCTGAGCAGCGCGCGCAGCCAGCTTCAGCGTCTCGAAGCGCCCGCCCGGGCCGTTCCATCATCGTCCGCGGCCAGGTGACCGTGCCGGCGACGATCGGCTCGACCGTGACCGTGGCGCCCGGGGTGCCGCCGGCCAGCGGCTCGTGCAGCGGTTTCGCCTCTACGCGCACCTTCATCGCCGCTCAGGTTACCGGCGAGCGTCCGTATATAGGCTTGCGCGCGCATGGCTGACAGCGGGCATTCGCGCATCTTCAGGGCCGGACCTGCTCGACGGGCAGGTCTGCGTCGTCTCCGGCGCCGGCAGCGGCCTCGGGCGCGAGACGGCGCTGGAGCTGGCGCGCCTCGGCGCCGCCGTGATCGGCTGCGGGCGCCGCGAGGAGCCGCTGGCCGAGACCGCGGGGCTGGCGGAGGGCCTTGCGGGCACCTTCGAGCACGAGGCGCTCGACATCCGCGACGAGGAGGCGGTCGACCGCTTCTTCGACGGCGTGCTCGAGCGCCACGGCCGGCTCGACGTCCTCGTCAACAACGCCGGCGGCCAGTTCCTCGCCCCGGCCGAGACGATCACCCCGAAAGGCTTCCGCACTGTGATCGAGCTCAACGTCCAGGGCACCTGGCTGATGACCCACGCCGCCGCGACCAAGGCCTTCATCCCGCAGGGCGGCGGCAAGGTGCTCAGCGTCACCCTCTCGCCCCACCACGGCATGCCGGGAATGGTCCACTCCGGCGCCGCCCGCGCCGCGGTCGAGAACATGATGCGGACGCTGGCGATCGAGTGGGCGCGCTTCGGGATCAAGACCTGCGCCCTCGCCGCCGGCCAGTTCGCCACCGAGACGCTGCTGACCAAGTATCCGCAGGTCGTCGTCGACAACCTCGAGCGCTCGATCCCGATCGGCCGCGCCGGCCGCGCCGAGGAGATGGCCTGGCTGGTCGCCTACCTCGCCTCGCCCGCCGGCGACTTCTTCTCCGGCACGACGATCACGATCGACGGCGCCCGCGACAACTGGGCCGGGCCGTGGCCCCCGGAGGCGATCGCCGAGCGAGTCCGGCGAGCCGGTCGCCGAGGAGCGGCAGCCGAAGTAGGGCACGGCCCCCTCTCCCAGAGGCCGTTGCGCAGCAGATCGTTTGCCTCGGTGCGGGGCGTGGTTGCGAAGCCTCTGGGAGAGGGGGCCGTGCCCCTACTCTCAGCGCGGCTCGAGGATGACCAGCGGGATTTCGCGGCCCTTGCTGCGGGCCTGGTAGTCGGCGTAGCCGCGGTATGCCTTGACGGCCAGCTTCCAGAGGCGCTCGCGCTCCTCGGGCTTGGCGACGCGGGCGTGGACCTTGCTGTGCTGCGGGCCGACCTGCACCGTCGTGTCGGGGTTGGCCATCAGGTTGTGGAACCAGGCCGGGTGCTTGGGGAAGCCGCCCTTGGAGGCGACGACCACGAGGTCCTCGCCGTCCCTGAAGTAGAGCAGCGGCGAGGTGCGCTTGGTGCCGCTCTTCGCCCCGACGTGGTCGAGCAGCAGCATCTTGCCCGGGCCCCCGGGCACCTGGTGGCCGAGCCGCCCGCCGCTCGCCTTGTAGAGAGCGGTGTGCAGGCCCATGAAGCGACGGGTGACAGGCCAGATCCGGTCCGCCACGTCGAGGTAGCGGGGCGGACGCCTGTCACCTGCCGCCTGGGACATCAGGTGTACATCCCCCCGAACATGCCGCCGGTGACGTTGAGCACCTGGCCGTGCACGTAGTTGGCCAGCGGCGAGGCGAGGAAGAGGACCGGGCCGGAGGCCTCCTCGGGCGTGGCGGGACGGCCGAGCGGGATGATCGCCGAGGCCATCGCCCGCATCTGCTCGGGGATGCCGAGCTCGATCTTCTCGCCACCCGGGGTGGTCATCTCTCCACCCTCCTCCTTGGCGGCGGTGAGGCGGGTTTCGACGAAGCCGAAGGCGACCGCGTTGACGTTGATCTTGAACTGGCCCCACTCCTTGGCGAGGGTTTTGGTCAGGCCGACGACGGCCATCTTCGCCGCCGAGTAGTTGACCTGGCCGGCGTTGCCCATCGTCCCCGAGGTCGAGGAGATGTTGATCAGCTTGCGGAAGACCTCCTTGTCTTCGCCGCGCTCGGCCTTGGCCGCCTCGCGCCAGTGGGGCGCGAGCGCCCGGGCGACGCGGAAGGGCACGACCGTGTGGATGTCGAGCATCGCCTGGAACTGCTCGTCGGTCATCCGGTGGGCGACGCCGTCCCAGGTGTAGCCGGCGTTGTTGACGACGATGTCGACGGCGCCGAAGGCGTCGACCCCGGCGGCGACGAGCTTGTCGGCGGCCTCGGGTTGCGTCAGGTCGCCGGCGTGGACGGCGGTCTCGCCGTCGATCTCGCCCGCCGCCTGCTCGGCGACGTCGGCGTCGAGGTCGTTGATCAGAACCTTGGCGCCCTCGCTGGCGAACAGCTCGGCGGTCGCCCGGCCGATCCCGCGCGCCGAGCCGGTGACGATCGCCGCTTTCCCATCGAGAAGTCCCATCAGTCTGCGTTCTCCTTCTAGTTCGTAAAGTCGGCCCGGGAGGCTATATGGATCTGGCGCTGGCTGACTGGCCAGTCAGCTATGCGGACGCGGCTTGAGGCGCTCTAGCGCTGACGATCCAGGTCGAAGCGTCGGCGATGACGCCGTCGGGGCCGACGAACTCGGCCAGGGCCTCGCGCAGGGAGGCCTCGATCGTGGGCCTGATCTGCTCCGCTTCGTCGCCGACAAGGCGGATCAACTCGCCTGCTGGGCCGATCGCGGTGGCGAACTCGACCGCGTGGTCGAGGTCGTTCCCGATCTTGATCGGGATGTCGCAGCGGCGCAGCTCCACGTCGACGAAGCCGGCGCCCTGGAGGATGTCGCTGGTGGTGTCGGCGTTGGCCATCGAGAAGGGACCGGGGCCGCAGGTGGGCTCGTCGGTCTCCTCCGGCTCCTCGAGGTACTCGTCGACCACCTTCTCGGCCCGGTGCAGCCACTCGTTGTCGAGCTTGCGCCGCCAGACGACGATGCAGAGGCGGCCGCCGGGCGTCATCGCCTCGCGCACGTTGCGCATCGCCGCCACCGGGCTGGCGAAGAACATCGTGCCGAAGCGAGCGAAGGCGTAGTCGAAGCGGTCCTCGAACGTGGTCACCTGCACGTCGCGGACATCGAAGCTGACGTTGGCCAGCGCGGCGCACTCGGCCTCCTGCTGGGCCAGCTCGATGAAGCGGGGAGCGACGTCGACGCCGAGCACCGAGCCCGACTTGCCTACCAGCTCGGCGATCCGCCGGCTGGTGTCGCCGAAGCCGCAGCCGATGTCGAGCACGCGCTCTCCCGGCCGGGGCGGATGGGCCGCGAGCGCCGCCTCGCCGTGGGCGCCGAGGCCGTCGGTGACGATGTCCCGGAAGCGGAGGAAGCGGTCGAAGAGGACGCCGTCCCAGGCTTCGAGCGCCTCCTCGTTCTCTGCGGCTACCTGGGGCACGGTTTCGATGTTAGAGCCGGCTAGCGATCTGTGGAAGGCGGGGCCGACATATAGAGCCGGTAGTCGAAGAGGGTCTCGTAGCCCATGCGCTCGTAGATCGGCTTGCCCATCGGCGAGGCCTGCAGCGAGGCGAGGTCGGCGCCCAGCTCGAAGCCGGCGTTGGTCGCGGCGGCGGTCGTCGCCTCGCCGAGCCCCTTGCCGCGCGCCCGCTCGAGGCTGCCGACCCAGTAGATGCCGGCGACGCCGTGGCTGACGATCGTCATCGCGATGCTGACCGGCTCGCCGTCGAGGTAGGCGAGGAAGGCGGCGACGTTCTCGGCCGAGCAGCCCGGCGCGGTTGCCGTAGCTGCCGAAGACCTCGGGCGGGAAGCCGAGGCTGGCGTAGGAGGCGGCGGCGATCTCCCAGTAGTCGTCGACCTGCTCGACCTCGGTCAGCCTGCGGATCTCTGCGCCAGCAGCCCGGCGCGGTGGGTCGACCGGCGCCTTGAGGACCATCTCCGGCATCTCGTAGACGAACTGGAGCCCGGCGGCCTCGGCGGCGGCGAGCAGGTCGCGGTCCTCCGGCTGATCGCCGCGGACCCAGACGCTGAAGCCGCGCCCTCGTTTGGCGAAGAAGCTCTTGGCGCGAGCGACGAACTCCTCGGCGTCAAGGCTATCGTCGTTGCGGAAGGCCGCGTTCGAGATCACCGGATGCTCAGGGCTGCCGGCGCCGAAGACCCAGCCGGGGCCGGCCTCGACGGTGGCGTCGGGATCGAGCTCGAACAGCTGCCGTGAGCTGTCGATCAGGTTGAGGTGGACGCGGTTGACCACGTCAAGAGAGTCTGACGCCGCCGTCCTCGGTGATCGTCCAGTGCGGGTTGTGGGCGACCTCCCAGGGGTTGCCGTCGGGGTCGACGAAGACGCCACTGTAGCCACCCCAGAAGGTCTCGGCCGGCTCGCGGCCGATCGTCGCGCCGGCGCCGCGGGCCTCCTCGATCACCGCGTCGACCTCGGGCCGCGAGCCGAGGTTGAGCGCCAGCGTCGTGCCGCCCCAGCCGCCGGAGTCCTCGACGCAGCTGTCCGCGGCGAGGCGAGCGCGGTCCCAGAGCGCGACGATCATCTCGCCGGCTTGGAAGAAGACGACGTCGTCGTCCTCGGCAGCGCCGGTCGTCCAGCCCAGCGCTTCGTAGAAGCGGCGCGCCCGCCCGAGATCGCCCACTCCGAGGGTGATCAGGTTGACGCGCTGCTTCACGGGACTCCGATCAGGCTGTTGGCCCCGCTGGCGGCGGATCGACGGGCGGCGGGTCCGCCGGGGGCGGCTCGGTCGCGGCCGGCTCCTGGGGGAGCGGCGGCGGCATCTGGTCGCTCGGCTCCGGCGGCGCCGGCAGGCCCTCGATCGCGTCCGCCTCAGCCTGCCAGAGGCTGTTCAGCGAGACCTGGATGTAGGCCCAGAGGCCCGGGTGCGATGAAGAGGTAGAGCAGGATCGCGATCCAGCCGTTGAGCGGCTCTTGGCCGCCGACCTTGGAGGCGCCCATGACCCGCTTGGTGCCGCGCCAGTAGGTGATCAAGGCGGGGACGATGATGAGCCCGCCCGGGAAGAGGGCGAGCACCGAGTTGGTCGGGTTCTGTCCGAGGTCGAAGCCCTTGGCCTTGCCGTAGTCGCGCAGCTCGCGATTGATCCGGTACCACCAGACCAGGTGGTAGATCCCCAGGGTGATGATCGGCAGCAGCGCCGCCGCCCATGGGCTGCGGATCTTGACGCGATCCTGACTTCCCCGGATCTCCATTTCGTAGGCCATGCAACCCTCTTTTCTCCCTGCCGCGTACTGGTCGAGTACGACCCTACTCGACGCTTGGCGAAATGCCAGCTACTGCGGCAAACGTCCTCGGCCGTCAGCCGGCGGCGATCCGGGTGAGGTCCTTCGGTCGCAGCAGCGCCAGCAGGGTGCTGCCCTCGACGATCGCCAGGCCGCCCTTGCGCAGCTTCACGTTGGCTCCGGTGAGACGGGCGACCTCGCCGGAGAAGTCGGGCTCGTGGCCGACGAGGAGGACGTTGCCGCGGCCGGCGGAGAGGACGAGCGAGTCGAAGCGGCCGCCGCGCAGCTCCTCGGTGGCCTCGAGCTCTAGGCCAAGTGCCTGGCAGGCGAGCCGGGCAGTGTCCGCCGCCCGCAGCTTGGGACTGGTCAGGCAGGCGTCGATCTCGGCGTTGAGCGCATCCAGCGCCTGCCCTGCGGCTGCGGCCTGCCGCTCTCCCTTCGGTGTCAGGCGCCGGGCCGCGTCGCCGCCGCTGCCGTCCTCGGCGTCCCCGTGTCGCAGCAGGTAGATCAATGGCCCCTGGCGATTCCCCGCAGCGCCTCGCGGCCTTCGCCGAGCAGGGGGTCGCCATGGGCGAAGAGGAGGTGCTCGAAACGCTCCTGGAGCAGCTCGCCGGCGCGGGCGCGGATGCTGCGCTTGACCCCCTCGGGGTCGTCGCCGATCAATCGGTCCGGGACGAAGCCGACGGCGTCGTAGTGGATGAGGCTGTCGGCGAAGAGCAGCGCGCCGCCTCCGGTTTCGATCTGGAGAACCGTGTCGTCGGGGGAGATCGAGTCCATCTCGAGCGCGACCACGTCCTCGGCGAGCCGGTCGCCGAAGGCGAAGCCGTCGACGTCCGGGTCGCCCTCGAACTCGTAGAGGCCCGACTCGTGGCAGAGGATGGGACAGCCGAAGCGCTCGGCGAAGCGCGGTGCGTGGCGCAGGTGGTGGCGAGTGGAGAGGACGACGCGCTGCACACCGCGGCCGTCGAACCACTCGATCCCCTCGTCCGGTACCAGCGGGTCGATCAGCGTGCCGGACCCCGGCACGAAATGACAGCCCACCTCGGCTTCGATCCGCGGATGGATCGCCTTCCAGTGGAATACGCCGTCGATCACCTCTTCCATGCGGGTCACGGTACCCAGATGGCGTCGCCGCCAAGCCTTGGCTCAGCCGCGGGGCTGGGCCTGTCGATCATCTCGGCCTGAGCAGGAGCCAAGATGGCAAAGCTGCCGCCGGTACGTCTGCATCGACCGATGCCGCCAGTCACCGTGCGTCTGCGTCCGCAGGCTCCGCACGCGCTCGCGGTGGTAGGGCGAGGAGAGGCTCTCCGCGTGGCCGATCACGTTGCGGATCCGGATCTGAAAGCGACAGCGCAAATATCGCGTCAGCCGCAGCGACGCATGCATCTGCCGCCGATCGCCCAGCACTTCGCCGTCGCTGAAACCAGTGTGCTCGATCCCGATCGCCGTCCAGTTGAGCCCGACCGTGTGCCGGCAGCGAATCCGCGTCGAGACCAGCTGATTGATGCGCCCGTCCCCCGAGACGACGAAATGCGCGCAGACATTGGGCAGCTCATGCAGCTCCGGATCGGGTGTGTCAGGCGCGAACGTGTTGTAGACGGCCGAAGCACTGCCCGTTTCCGCCCAGTGCTCGACGATCATCCGCGGGTGCCGCAGCCGCCAAGTGTGTTCCCCGTAGTGCCGCTCCGAGTAGGCCATCATCTGCCGCTTGCGCTTGGGTGGGAATGGGATCAGCCGCCGCGTGATCCGTGGTCGTGGCACGTTGCTCGCATCCCCTCTGGGTCGAAGGCTGTTCGGCCCGGCGAATGCGGGCCCGCCCAGCTGCATGGCAGCGCAGACCCAGATCAGGAGTGAGGCCGAGGCGGTAGCAACCGGCTTCAAAGCCCCATCAGTTTGCCGAGGATCTCCTTCATGACTTCCGAGCATGGCACGGGGGGGCACGCGGGATCATCCGAGGGCACGGATTTCAAGCAAATCAGCTTGTTCGGGGATGAGGGCGATTGTCGGTCGTGATCGGTGGTGGTCTCGGCGATGTGTCCGGATCGTGTCCGCGCTATTCCCTGCCCGGTAGATCATTGTGGGTGGCTTTGCCGCCCGGATCGACCTCGATCCGCTTGTTTAGCATCCACTCGGCGGCTGTCTCGGCTGCGATGCGGGCCTTCTGCTCGATGTAGTCGAGCGCGACATCGAGCAGACGCCATAGCGACTCGCGTGTATCGGTCTGCGGCAAGATCAGGAGGCCGGTGTGCAGATCGACCCTCTTGTAGAGCGCGACGAAATCCGCTTCGTCATTCGTGACGAAAACCGCTTCTTCGTCAATGACCAGCTCGTGCAGGTTCTTATCGGCGATGCCGAGCAGATCTCGGTCGCGGTTGCAGGTCGCCCAGTATCCGCGACGATTGGCGCGCGCTACAAGAGTCGGCGACAAGCACTCGTCAATCCAGAGTTTCACGCCGTTGGGGCGTGACCCGCCGTTTGGAGCCGATGCTGTCCGGTTGGCCGCCCGCGGCGTGGATTTCCCTTTGCCCACAGCACGGCAACGTCGTATGCCTCCTCTGGAATGTGCGGGTAGTCCTCCTTGAGCGCCTTAGGGCTCTCCCCGCCCTCGACAAGCTGAGCCAGGGTTCGCACCGGCACCCGCGTCCCTCGGATCACCGGCGTGCCGCCCCTCTTGCCTGGATCGACCTCGACGTACCTCTCACGCAGGCGCACGTAGTCAAACGCCCGTTTGGCCACATCGGCGGCGTTCTCCGTCATTGCAACTCGCAGGGCTCGCGAAAGCTCGAACTCCTCCGCTCTGGCGGGGTTCCGCCCGACGATCCAGTTCCGCACCTCACGTTTGAACTTGATCGAGAGGCTAATCGGAAGTTCCGAGAGCAGCGCCAGCGCCGCCGCCTCATCGGCCGCCAGCAATGTTCGTCCCCGCTGTCGCCGCGCCTTTGCGACCCGTTGTTCAAGCGCCTTGTTCACAGCATTGATCGAGACACCGCTGATCTCAGCGATCTCATTTCTCGTCAGAAGTGGGGAATCTTTTATTCGTGGAGACATTAAATCCGTACCTTGCAAGGCACAGATTACATGCTCCCTCGGATGGAACATTCACGAGCTGTGATTTGGGACGCGGATTAGATGCCGACTGCATCGTCAACCGCGCGGATCAAAGCGTTGATTGCTCTGGCCAGCCGGGTAGAGCGAGGGAAGAAGCGATCGCGTTTCCCGATCTGCTTGCGGGTGAGTAGCCCCAGGCGCTCAAGCGAAGCGATATCCGCCTCAATCGCAGGGCGGGACTTACCGGCCATACCAGCGAGCTGAGCAGCAGAAAAGCCTTTCTTTGGCGGAATCACCCGGTGCGTCTTTGGGCCCCAAAGACATGCGAGCAACCTCCGCCTCGGGCCATAGCCAAATAGCCAATCAGCGAGGTCGGTTGGCTTTGGACCGCCACGTTTCTGTCGCGCTTTTCCGTCGGCTGACAAATGTAAAGTCTAACCTTACAAATGTCGACGCCGCTGATCAGCCCGCTGTCGCTTGTCGGCTTGCTGTGGACCGCTAGCGGTATCAGCCGGATTCCAGTTGATGGCTGGCCGCTGGAGGGAGCAATCGAGGAGTTGGCGGGCGAACTTGCCGTGATTCCTAGGCTTGCGCCTGCGATTCGAGCACTTCTAACGAGCCGGACCAGGGCCGACCGGCGGGTCGTTAGCTTGCGTTCAGTTCTTCGTGAGGCCGCCGCGGCTGGCGCAATCAAGCCGGAGGGCAAAGGTGCCGGAGCGTCCTACCGAGCACAGAGTGCTTGGTTGCAGCGACACAGGGACTTGCTCCAGCATCTCCCTGCAGACGAACGCGCCGTGCTTACCCAGTCGGCTCAACGTTTGGTGGCACTAACGACCATTTGGTCGAAGAAGTGGGTGGCCTGAGTTCCGTCGAGATCTGTAGCTGGTGCATCGGGAATCATCCGCTGCCAACGGTTCACGCGTTGGAGCCCGCTTAGAGCCCAGGCCGATTTGTGGCGACGGCGATTTGGAGGCATGAGTTTGGCCTCAACCGCAAAGCGGCGACCAGGATGATGGACCGTTGTTCCCTCCCATCGTTTGCGGTCAGGAGTGTCGACGATGCGACGCCAGTCGACGTATGTAACTCGGTTCAACGCCCTACTCATGTGTTGCGTACTGGAATAACGGGCAGCGGGGTTTGTCTGCAGCGCTTTGTTGATAACTGAGCGAAGGCCGCGCGGTACCCAAGGAGCGTGGATCAAATGGGTTGGTCGGAGTGCTGGCTTTCCCTCTGCCAGCCGCGATGCCACGGAATCGATCGATAGCTTCGGATCGTCGTACGGGAAGGATCCTGAAACAAGCTCATGAAGCACGAGGCCGCACTGATAAATCTCAGAGCGACGGTCAAGTCGTCCCACGGTGAGTGACTCCGGCGGGGAGTAGAGGCGTGGCGCTGGCAGGGCCTCCGCCGAACCATCTGTGTCCATAGGAGCGGCTGCTCCTAGATCACCGACCAACAACCGATCGTCATCGGAGAGAAAGAAGTTCGGTGACTTAAGGTCGCGATGCAGGATGCCATGACACTCGTGCAGCTCAGCTACACCGAGCAGGCCGCCGGCCATGAGCGTAATTGCCTCTCCCACTGAGAATTCCTCTCCCCGAAGAAGGGCATCACAGATACTTCCCCGCTCATACCAGGGCATGATCAGCTCGATGACGTGCATTGGCTCTGGATAGCCAGACACCTCAACGACCTCTTGCACCTTGGCAAGGTGCTGATGATCAATTTGCTGCAGCAGTTCCCCCTCGCGAAAGGCAACTGCCTCCTCCATTCCGAGGACGTCTATGCGCTTGCCGACCTGAAGCTGTCCAGTTAGCTCGTTGCGATATTGCCGTACTTCGCAGTCCCCTTGATAAACCGTCTCCAGGGCGGCATATGGCAGTGTCAGCTTGCGGAGCTCAGTACGAGCTCCAGTCATCTCGTTTCGCCCTTCGCCAATGCAAGGGCCGTCGCGAAGGCCAGAGCTCGTTTGTCCCAGTGATGGGTTGGATCGATTCCAAATCGGGCAGGCATGGCCTCCGCAAACTTGGTGACAGGCACCTGGGCCGCCTTTGCAGCATCCTCCTGCACCACCATGCTGCAGGGGATCCCCTCCTGTATGGCTGCCATCATGGCTACTGCCTCCAGCCCGAAGCGTGCCGCGGCTGGTTTGTACTGCCACTGTGAGAACTTACGCGTACGGGCTATCCCGACTTCTTGTGGTGCGAGACGCCGAAACTCCTGACCGAGGCGGGCACGGAAATCCTCTAGCTGCTCTGCCAGCGCCAGTTGTCGGTTTGGCTCGATGCTTTCGGCAGAATCGCTTAGGTCGAGCTGCTTGCCTCGGCAGACCCCCAGGTAAGCGATACCCCCGGCAACGTTTATACCGACATAAACCTCTGACCCCGTCATCTTTGAGCCTCCGACCCCTGGCGAATCGCAGCGGGACTTTACACAGTTGAATGTAAACAGATAAGTTCTTAAACTTTCAGTGAGCTAATGCTCGAATTTGTCGGCGAGCTTTCCTAGCTCGCCCATCGAAATACCGAGTCCGGCTGCGATGCCCTTGAGGGTTCCCCAGGTCGGGTTGGCCTGGCCGCGCTCGATCAGGGAGAGGGTGCCAGTGGTGATGTCGGCCTCGTGGGCGAGGTCTTCCTGGGTGACGCCGCGCTTTTGGCGAAGCTGGCGGATTGCTTTGCCTAGGGCGGGCTGGGGCTGATCGGAGCGGCGCATCGCGGTTGGGACGCTTTCAGACGCGAGCGACATGGGCTAGGGCACGAAACAGTAGCGATATGTGCTCGATAGCTGCTAGCGCGTGTCTGCCGAGGATCAGATCGCCCAGGCGCGGAGCGATGTGTCCGAATCGTGTCCGCCCGATGCGGACGACGGGGAGAAGGAGCGGGAAATCCCTGCTAATCCCTACAGCCCCATCAGCTTGCCGAGGATCTCCTTCATTACCTCGTCCGTGCCGCCGCCGATTGGGCCGAGGCGGGCGTCGCGGACGGCTCGCTCTATGCCGTACTCGCGCATGTAGCCGTAGCCGCCGTGGATCTGGAGGGATTGGTCGGCTATCTCGAGGACGGCGCGCTGGGTGACGAGCTTGGCCATCGTCACGTCCTGGATGCAGTCCTGGCCTTCGTGGAAGAGGCGCAGGGCGTTGTAGGTGAGGGCGCGGGAGGTCTCGGCCTTGGTCGCCATCTCGGCGACCTGGTGGCGGATCGCCTGGAACTTGCCGATGGGGCGGCCGAAGGCTTCGCGCTCGAGGGCGTACTCGACGGTCCGCTCGATCAGGCGCTGCATCGCGCCGACGGCGCCGATCGCCATCAGCAGCCGCTCCCAGGCGAAGTTGGCCATGATCAGCTTGAAGCCCCCGTTCTCCTCGCCGAGCAGGTTCTCCTCGGGCACCTCGACGTCGGTGAAGGCCAGCTCGCCCGTGTCGGAGGAGTGCCAGCCCATCTTCTCCAGCTTCTGCGCCACCTCGTAGCCGGGCATCTCGCGCTCGAGGACGAGGAAGGAGATGCCGCCGTGGCCGCCCTCCTGCGTCGTCTTCACCGCGCAGACGAGGAAGTCGGCGCGGACGCCGTTGGTGATGAAGGTCTTGGAGCCGTTGACGACGTAGCCGCCGTCGACCTTGCGGGCGAAGGTGGAGATGCCAGCGACGTCGGAGCCGGCGCCCGGCTCGGTGATCCCCAGCGCGCCGATCTTCTCGCCGGCGATTCCCGGCACCAGCCAGCGCTGCTTCTGCTCCTCGGTGCCGAAGTTGAAGATCGGCGGCATCGCGATCGAGGTGTGGGCGTTGAGCCCGGCGGCGACGCCGCCGGAGCCGCCGGAGCGCGCCAGCTCTTCGACCCAGATCGCGTCGTGCAGATGCGTGCCGCCCTGACCGCCGTACTCCTCCGGGAACTTCAGGCCGAGGAAGCCCAGCTCGGCGCAGCGCCCGTAGAGCTCGCGGGGGAATTCACGCGCCTCCTCCCACTCGTCGACGTTGGGCGCGATCTCCTTGGCGACGAAGCGGCTGACCGTCTCCCGCAGCTCCTCGTGCTCCTCGCCGAAGGGGGGAAGGGTGGCGCGCTGTCCTGTGTCTTTGATTACCGTCATCCGTTACACTCGAAGCGTGTTGTCTGCGTTGGTGTCTGTTAGCGTCGCCAGCATGGAGCGAACGATGTGGACTGACGAGCGACTAAATGACCTGGCCCACAAAGTGGACGCGGGATTCGAGCGCGTCGACCGGGACATCCGGGATTTGCGCATGCTCATGTTCCAGCTCTGGGGTGCGACTATGCTCGGCATCTTCGCCACCATCGGCACGGTCATCGCGACCAACGCCTGACCGACTTCCAGCGCTCTACAGCCCGTAGGAGCGCCCGATCACGTCGAGCATCACCTCGTCGGTGCCCGGCGCCGATCCGGTTGAGGCGGACGTCGCGGTAGGCGCGCTCGATCTCGTACTCCTTCATGTAGCCGTAGCCGCCGAGGATCTGGACCGCAGTCGTCGGCGACCTCGCAGGCGACGCGGGAGGCGAAGAGCTTGGCCATCGTGATCTCGCGCACCGGGTACTCGCCGTTGGCGAAGCGCCAGGCGGTCGCGTAGGTGAACTGCTTCGCGGCCTCGGTCTTGGTCGCCATCTCGGCGAACTTGTGGCGGATCGCCTGGAATTTGCCGATCGGGCGGCCGAAGGCTTCGCGCTCCTTGGCGTACTCGAGCGTCTTCTCGATCATCCGCTCCGCACCCGCGTGGCAGCCGGCGGCGGCGACCAGCCGCTCGCCCTGGAGCTCCCAGGCGATGTGGTAGAAGCCCTTGCCGACTTCGCCGAGCACGGCGTCGGCCGGCACGCGGACGTCTTCGAAGGAGAGCTCGCCGGTGTCGGAGGCGTGCATTCCCATCTTCTCCAGCTCGGCCGAGACGCTGAAGCCGGGCACGTGCTCGCCCTCCTCGTCGCGCAGGTCGAGGACGAAGAGCGTGATGCCCTCGTGGCGGGCGCTCGGGGTCGGTCTTGGTGACGAGGACGATGAAGTCGGCGCGGGGGCCGTTGGTGATGAAGGTCTTGGAGCCGTTGATCACGTATTCGTCGCCGTCGCGGATCGCGCGTGGTGCGGATGCCGGCGACGTCGGAGCCGGCGCCCGGCTCGGTGATCCCGAGGCAGCCGATCTTCTCGCCCTTGAGGCCCGGCTCGAGGTAGCGGCGCTTCTGCTCCTCGGTGCCGAGCAGGTGGATCGGCGGCAGCACCATGTCGCTCTGCACGGCGAAGCCCATGTTGGTGCCGCCGGAGCCGGAGTAGCTCATGCACTCGGCGCGGACCAGCGAGTAGAAGTAGTCGCCGCCCTGGCCGCCGTACTCCTCGGGGAAGCAGAGGCCGAGGAAGCCGAGCTCGCCGGCCCGCTTCATCGCGTCGGAGTCGGCCAGTAGGTGTCCTCCCACTCGTTGCGGTGCGGCCACAGCTCCTTCTTCACCCACGACTGCATCGACTCGCGCAGGTCTTCGTGCTCCTGGCTGAAGATGAAGTGCTTGCGGCCCGCCTCGAAGTCGGGCTTGATGACTTTGGAGCCGTTGGTCGTCGCGGTCGCCACTGGTCTCTCTCCTCGTTCGCAGTTCGTGATCGGCAGGGGGTGTCTGATCTTCTGGGCCGTCCATATGCGGCGGCCTAAACTCAGACACGTCGTGCGGGTGGACAGTAGCACTTCCTACTTTCAGCGCGGTTCGGCTATGGTCTCGCCTCGATGGACTACGAGGTCGTCAAGTACGAGGTCGCCGACGGCGTCGCCACGGTGACGCTGAACAACCCGGAGAAGCGCAACATGCTCTCCGGGCAGATGCTGGCCGAGCTGGTCGACGCGATGAAGACGGCGCGCGACGCCGAGGAGGTGCGCGCGGTCGTCCTCACCGGGCGCGGGCGACAAAGTCTTCTGCGCCGGGGCGGACCTCGGGTGGCTTCGCCGCCGACGTTCCGCTCGTCGCCAAACACTTCGCCACCGACCTCTTCCTCGAATTTTTCCGGCTGATGCCGCGCCTCGGCAAGCCCTCCCTCTGCGCGGCCAACGGCCACGTCCTGGCGGGCGGGATGGGCCTCGCCCTCTCCTGCGACCTGGTGATCGCCAAAGAGGGCGCCACCTTCGGCACGCCGGAGATCAACGTCGGCGCCTTCCCCTACATGATCATGGCGATCATCTACCGCAACGTCCCGCGCAAGAAGGTCAACGAGATGATGCTGCTGGGCGAGCGGCTGAGCGCCGAGCAGGCGGTCGAGTACGGGCTCGCCAACAAGGTCGTCCCGGCCGGCGAGTTCGACGCCGCGGTCGCCGACTGGGCGACGAAGCTCGCCTCCAAGAGCCCGGTGCTGATGCGGCTCGGCCACGACGCGATGTACCGCCAGCAGGACATGGCGGTCGACGACGCGCTCGAGTACCTGCGCTCGCAGCTCTCGCTCACCTTCTCGACCGAGGACATCGTCGAGGGCGTCACGCGCATTCTTCGAGAAACGCGATCCGCAGTGGAAGGGACGGTAGTGGCGACTGATCAGGAGACCAAGCACCTGCTGCCGGGCACGGCCCCGCTGGGCGAGCTGACCGAGCAGCTGCACGAGCGGCGCGAGAAGGCGAAGCTCGGCGGCGGCGAGGAGAAGATCGCCAAGCAGCACGAGCGCGGCAAGCTGACCGCCCGCGAGCGGATCGACCTGCTGGTCGACGAGGGCACCTTCGTCGAGATGGGCATCCACGGCCGCCCCCACTTCGCCCAGCGGGCGATGGAGGGCAAGGAGGCGCCGGCCGACGGCGTGATCACCGGCTGGGGCGACGTCGACGGCCGCCCCTGCTGCGTCGCCGCCTACGACTTCACCGTGATGGCCGGCTCGATGGGGATGACCGGCGAGCTCAAGGTCACCCGCCTGCGCGAGATGGCGCTCTCCAAGCGGATGCCCTTCATCTGGCTGCTCGACTCGGCCGGCGCCCGCATCCAGGAGGCGGCGGGCTCGCTCTTCGCCGGCTCCGGCCACCTCTTCCGCGAGGAGGTCGAAATGTCGGGCGTGATCCCGATGGTCGCGGCGATGATGGGCCCCTGCGCGGCCGGCACCGCCTACATCCCGGCGCTCGCCGACTTCGTGCCGATGGTCTCCGGCCAGGGCGCGATGGCGCTCGCCGGCCCGCACCTGACCAAAGCGGTCACCGGCGAGGACATCTCGATGGAGGAGCTCGGCGGCGCCAAGGTCCACTGCCGCAAATCCGGCGTCGGCGACCTCGAGGTCAAGGACGACGAGGAGTGCATCGAGCGGTCAAGCAGTACCTCTCCTACTTCCCGGCCAACTGCGAGGAGAAGCCGCCGGTGCATCGAGAGCTGCCGACCCCGACGACCGCATGTCGGAGAAGCTGATGGAGATCGTCCCCGACTCCTCGCGCCAGCCCTACGACATGTACGACGTGATCCGCGAGATCGTCGACGACGGCGAGTTGTTCGACATCAAGCCGAAGTTCGCCAAGACGCTGATCACCTGCTTCGCCCGCTTCGGCGGCCAGCCGGCCGGGATCGTCGCCAACCAGCCCAAGCAGCTGGCCGGCATCCTCGACAACGACTCGGCCGACAAGGCGGCGCGCTTCATCAACCTCTGCGACGCCTTCAACATCCCGCTCGTCTTCCTCCAGGACGTGCCCGGCTTCATGGTCGGCGCCAAGGTCGAGCACGCCGGGATCATCCGCCACGGCGCGAAGATGCTCTACGCGGTCAGCCGCGCCACGGTGCCGAAGGTGACCGTGGTCGTGCGCAAGGCCTACGGCGCCGGCTACTACGTGATGTGCGGCAAGGCCTACGAGCCGGACCTGATCGTCGCCTGGCCGGGCGCCGAGATCTCGGTGATGGGCGCCGAGGGCGCGGTCGAACATCATCGGCCGCTCGACGATCGAGGCCTCCGACGACCCGGAGGCGACCCGCGAGGCGATGCTGAACGCGGTCCGCGAGCAGATCGACCCCTACATCGCCGCCGGCAACGCCGTGATCGACGACGTCATCGACCCGCGCGAGACGCGCCCGACGATCGTCAAGGCCCTGCGCATGGCCGAAAGACAAGCACGTCGAGAAGCCGCAAGAAGCGCCACGGGGTGATGCCGGTATGACGGCGGCGGGGCGACTTTCCCGTCATATACACGGATAACTCGCCCCAGGAGGGAGAAGAGTGAGCTCGTTCGACGACCCGGTGGTCATCAGCTGCTCGATCAGCGGGGTGATCGCCAACCGCGACCAGTGCCCGGCGATCCCCTACACGCCGGAGGAGTACGCGGCCGAGGCGCGGCGGGCGGTCGACGAGGGCGCCTCGCAGATCCACATCCACGCCCGCAAGCCCGACGGCACGCCGTCCTATGAGATCGAGGACTTCCGCGCGATCACCGAGGCGATCCTGGCCGAGGTCGGCGACGTGATCGTCAACTACTCGACCGGCGCGATCGGGATCCCGATCGAGAAGCGGATCGAGTACCTGCGGGCGCTGCGGCCCGACGTCGCCGCGCTCAACATGAGCTCGATGAACTACGCCAAGTACTCCCAGCGGCGCAAGGACTTCGTCTTCAAGGCGGTCTTCGAGAACAGCTTCGACACGATCATCGAGTTCCTCACCGCGATGCGGGAGCTCGGGATCAAGCCCGAGCACGAGTGCTTCGACTCCGGCCACGTCGCCAACCTCGACCCGCTGATCGACATGGGCCTGCTGGAGCGCACGCCGCTGCAGATCTCGCTGGTGATGGGGGTCAACGGCGGCATCCGGCCGACGCCGCGCAACGTCGCCCTGATGTCCGACCAGATCCCCGGCGGCGCCGAGGGCGACCGAACCAGTGGCAGGTGATCGGCATCTCCCGCGACCAGTGGAAGCTGCTCGGCGCCTCGCTGGTGCTGGGCGGCAACGTCCGCGCCGGGGTCGAGGACAACCTCTACCTGCCGAACGGCGAGATGTGCGAGCTCCAACGGCGACCTGATCGCCAAGGCGCGCCAGATGGCCGAGGACGTCGGCCGCCGCGCCGCCACGCGTCGCCGAGGCGCGCGAGCTGCTGGGAGTGCCGAAGCGTGAGCGCTCTCCCGCTTAGCGACGTCAAGGTCCTCGACCTCACCCGGCTGCTGCCGGGCGGCTTCTGCTCGCTGCTGCTCGCCGACCTCGGCGCCGAGGTGCTCAAGGTCGAGGACACCGGCATGGGCGACTACATCCGCTGGGCGCCGCCCTACTACGGCAGGACGAGCAGCAGGAGCTGGGCACGCGCTCGGCGCTCTACCTCGCGCTCAACCGCGGCAAGCGCTCGATCCGCCTCGACCTCAAGAGCGAGCAGGGGCGCGAGGCGCTGCTGCGCCTGGTCGAGCGCTACGACGTCGTCCTCGACGGCTTCCGCCCCGGGCGTGCTCGACCGGCTCGGCGTCGGCTACGAGCGCATGCGCGAGGCCAACCCGGCGATCGTCTTCTGCGCGATCACCGGCTACGGCCAGGACGGCCCCTACACCCAGCGCGCCGGCCACGACATGAACTACCTCGGCCTGGTCGGCCTGCTCGGCCTGACCGGCGCCAAGGACGGGCCGCCGGTGCAGTCCGGCGGCCAGATCGCCGACCTCGGCGGCGGCGCGCTGATGGCCGCCTTCGGGGTGATGGCGGCGCTGCACGAGCGCCAGCGCTCCGGCGAGGGCCAGATGGTCGACGTCTCGATGGCCGACGGCGCCCTCTCCTGGCTGGCGATGGTCGCCGGCCGCTACTTCTGCGACGGCGAGGTGCCGCGGCGCGGCGAGCAGCAGCTCGCCGGCGGCCTGCGTCTGCTACCTGCCCTACGAGGCGGCCGACGGCTGGGTCACGCTGCGGCGCGCTCGAGCCGAAGTTCTGGGCCGCCTTCTGCAACGGGGTCGAGCGCCCCGACCTGATCGAGGAGCAGTTCGAGCCGCCGGGCTCCGACGGCTGGCGCCAGGTCGCCGAGGTCTTCCGCGCACGCACCCGCGACGAGTGGAAGGCCTTCAACGACGAGCACGACTGCTGCATCGAGCCGGTGCTCGACATCGACGAGGCGCTCGACTCCGAGCTGGTCCGCGCCCGCGAGATGGTGGTCGAGATGGAGCAGCCGGGCCTCGGCCCGGTGCGCCAGCTCGGCGTCCCGGTGAAGCTGAGCCGCACCCCCGGCGACCCGACCCGGCCGGCGCCGGCCTTCGGCGAGCACACCGACGAGGTCCTGCGCGAGGCCGGCTACTCCGACGAGGAGATCGCGGCGATGCTCGAGTCCGGCGCCGCCGCCGGGCCCCAGCGCCGACGCCGCGACCACGTTCCGCGCATGAGCCCGGGCCAACGGCGCAAGACCGGCGGACGGCTGCTGCGGATGGGCGAGCTGGCCGAGGCCTCCGGCGTGCCGGCGCCGACGATCAAGCACTACCTGCGCGAGGGCCTGCTGCCCGAGCCGGTCAAGACCAGCCGCAACATGGCCTACTACCCGCCCGAGTTCGTCGACCGGATCAAGCTGATCAAGCAGCTGCAGGAGGAGCGCTTCATGCCGCTGAAGGCGATCAAGTCGGTGCTCGACGAGGACCCCGAGCGCGCCCGCGCCCTGGTCGAGCTCGAGGACCGCATCCTCGACCGCGCCCTGGCCGGCGAGCGCACCCGGACCAGCGCCGCCGAGGTGCGCGAGCGCTACGGCGTCCCCAAGGAGGTGCTCGACCGGCTCGAGAAGCTCGAGGTGCTGAGCCCCAACAGCCGCGGCTACTCGCCCTCCGACGTGAAGATCATCGAGGCGATCAGCCGCTTCCGCGCCGGCGGCTACGACGAGGAGATCGGCTTCACCGTCTACGACACCCTGCGCTACAAGAGCGCCCTCGAAGACCTGGTCCGCGAGGAGGTCGAGATGGTGATGGACCGCCTCGCCGGCGAGGTCTCGCCCGAGCGCGTGGTCGAGATGCTCGAAGCCGGCGCCCAGCCCCTCCAGGACCTGATCGCCGCCCTGCACACCAAGCTGATGGTCGCCGAGCTCGAGCGCCACCGCGCCGCGCCGCTAGGCTACGCTCGCGCATCTCCGCCAGGCCCTGCTCGTGGGTGACGAGGGGCTCGTAGCCGAGCTCCTCGCGCGCCTTGGAGATGTCGATCGTGCACTCCTGGGTCAGGATCCAGGAGCGGAACTTGGTCATCGGCGGCTCGCCCGGAGGGGCAGGCAGCTTCCAGGCCGCCTCGCAGACGCGGGCCAGCGGGCGCCGCGGTCCAGGCGGGCAGGCTGCGGTCGGGCGGCTCGACGCCCTGGGTCTCGCAGCATCGCGGTGACGAACTCGCGGAAGACGACCGGCTCGCCGTCGGTGACGAAGTAGGCCTCGCCGGGCCGGCCCTTCTCGGCGGCGAGGAGCAGGCCCTCGACGACGTTGTCGACGTGGGCGGTGTCGGTCACGTTGCGGCCGCCGCCGACCCAGGCGAATTTGCCCGCCTCGACCGTCTTCACCATCTCCGGCAGCAGCGTCGTGTCGCCCTTGCCCCAGACGAACCGGGGCCGCACCACGACGGTCTCGAAGCCGTCGCGGCTCGGCCTCGCGGACGGCCAGCTCGGCCTTCGCCTTGGTCGCCGGGTAGGGGGCCCGCGAGTCCGGGCCGCAGCGGCGCCGTCTCGTCGACGTGGACGAGCGGCTCGCCGGCCATCAGCGCCGCCTCGGTGCCGCAGTGGACGAAGCGCCGCACGCCGGCCTCTTCGCAGGCGGCGAGCGCGTTGCGGGTGCCCTCGACGTTGCCGCGCTCGAAGTCCTCCCACGGCCCCCACTCGCCGAGGTGGGCGGCGAGGTGGAAGGCGACGTCGCAGCCGGCGGCGCCGGCGGCGAGCGAGGCGCGGTCGCCGAGGTCGCCGCGCACCGCCTCGGCGCCGAGCGCCTCGACCTTGGCCGCGGCCGCCTCGGAGCGCGCCAGCGCCCGCACCGGCCGGCCCTCGCCGACCAGGCGCTCGATCAGCCGGCCGCCGATGAAGCCCGAGCCGCCGGTTACGAAGGCTGGCCTCGGCCATCGCGGTCAGGCGCTCGCCCGCGCCGGCGGCGAGCGAGTCGCGCTCGGCTTCGATCTCGGCGCAGGGTCACCGTGACGTCCGTGTCTCTCGGCCATCGCGGCCCCCTCGTCGAGGGCCTCGTGTGCCGCCGGGCGCGCCGGCCGCCGCCCGCGCCCGGGCCAGCGCCAGCAGGCCGAGGCGGCAGCGACCAGACATGCCCCGTTCGCGGCGACCTCACGGCCACTCGGCCACCTCGATCGCCTCCTCGACGCGGCCCACGCCGAGCAGTGCTTCGGCCCGGAGGCCCGCGCCAGGCCTCGATCTCGCCGCCGTTGCCCATCGCCTCGCGGTAGAGGCGCTCCGCCTCCTCGATCGACTCCAGGGCCGCCGCGAAGTCCCCGGCGGCGAGCTGCGACGTCGGCGAGGTTCGAGTTCGAGGGCGAGGCTGCGCGAGAAGACGTCGCCGAGCCGTTCGGTCAGCTCGCAGTTGCGGCGGGCCAGCGCGACCGCCGCCCTCGATGTCGCCCTGCGTCGCTCCTCAGCAGCGCCTGGGTGCCGCGGATCCAGCTGGCGGTCTCGGGGTCGCTCGGCCTCGTCGGCGATGCGCAGCGCCGCGTCGAGCAGCGCTTTCGGCCTCCTCGAATCGGCCGCGCTCCCGCGCACCGTCCTTGGCCATCAGCGCCCAGGCGACCGGGCTGCCGATCACGATCCCGGCGCCCGTCGGCGGTCGTCCGCCGGCCAGCTCGAGCATCTCGTCGAGCGTCCGCTCGAAGCCGTCGAGGTCGCCGGCGCAGAGGTACGCGTAGGACGCCGCGCGCCGCGGATCGCGACGCGCAGGTGCAGGTCGCCCGACTCGTCGGCGAGGCGGATCGCCTCCTCGGCCGCGGCGATCCATTCGTCAGTGTCTCTGCGACCAGGCCGGGCGGGCGCCGGTGGCCATCCGCAGCAGCGCCAGCGAGCGCAGGTCGCCGGTCCGCGTCGCGATCTCCTCGGCCTCGGCGGCCAGCCGCCGTTCCTCCTCGGGGTCCATTCCGAGGCGCCAGGCGAAGTCGAGCTGCTAGCAGGCGCGAGGTGACCGCCAGCGCGGTCGTCTCCTCGGCCGTCCTCGAGCTCGTCGGCCAGCTCGTCACCTTCTGCCAGAGCCGCAGCGCCTCGGCCGGCTGGCTGCTGCCGGCCCAGTAGGCGGCGCGGCCGACCAGCGCGCCGCTTCCAGGGTCTCGCCGCCCTCCTCCATGTGCTGGGCGACCAGCGCCGCCAGCTCGTCGTGGCGGTCGGGGTCGAGCTCGATCATCGCCCGCGCCGCGGCGGCGTGGGTGGCCGCTCGCCGCTCGGCCAGCTGGGTGCCGTAGGCGACCTCGCGGGTCAGCGGATGGCGGAAGGCGAGGACCCGTTCCGGGTAGAGCTCGGCTTCGTAGAGGAAGCCGGCGTCGGTCAGCTCGCAGAGGGCCGGCTCCATCTCCTCCTCCTCGAGCCCGGCGGTCAGCCGCAGCGCCCGCGCGCCGAGCTCCTTGCCGACCACCGAGGCGACCTGCAGGAGCTGCTTGGCGTCGGGATCGAGCCGGTCGATCCGCGCGGCGAGGATCGCCTGCACGGTGACCGGCACGCCGGTGTCCTCGACCGGGCGGGCCAGCCGGTAGGCGCCGCGCTCCCCCTCCAGGTAGCCGGCCTCGGCCAGCTCGCGGACGATCTCCTCGATGAAGAACGGGTTGCCCTGGGTTCGCTCGTGGATCAGCTCCTCGAGCCCGTCGAGCGAGGGGTCCTCGCCGGCCAGGTCGCGCAGCAGCTCGCGGGTGTCGGCCTCGCCCAGGGGCTCGAGCGCGACCTGGTAGATAGGAGCTCGCGTCCCAGTCGGGCGTGTATTCGGGGCGGAAGTTGACGATCGCCAGCGTCCGCGTGCCCTCGACCGAGGCGACCAGCTCGCCCAGCATCCGTCGCTGCCCTCGTCGATCCAGTGCAGGTCCTCGACCAGGATGACGACGGTGTCGCGCCGGTTGGGCGCTTGAGGAGGCGGCAGACGACTCCGCCGAGCGCCCGCTGCCGCGCCTCGGCGCTCATCTGGGGCACGGGCCGGTCGGGATCGGGGACGCCGAGGAAGTCGAAGAGCAGCGGCAGGTCCTCGGCGAACTCGGGGTCGAGCAGCAGCGCCCGGCCGGCGATCTTCTCGCGGGCGAGCCGTTCCGGCTCGCGCGTCGTCGATGCCGAAGTAGGCGCGCATCATCTGCAGCACCGGCATGAAGGGGATCGACTTGCCGTGCGATTGCGCCTGGCTTCGAAGACCTCGATCCCCTGCGCCGCGGCAGCGCTCGGCGAACTCGTGGCAGAGCCGGCTCTTGCCGACGCCCGGCTCGGCGACGATGCCGACGACGCCGCCCTCGCCCTCCTCGGCCCGGCCAGCGCCTCCTCGAAGATCGTCCATCTCGTCGGTCGCGGCCGACGAAGCGCGAGAAGCCGCGCTCGCGCGAGAGGTCGAGGCGCGAGCGCGCCGCGCCGACGCCGGCCAGCTCGAAGACCCTGACCGGCCGGCTCGCCCCCTTGATCTCGAACTCGCCGAGGTCGCTCGAGGTCGAGGAAGCCGGCGGCCAGCTCGGCGGTGTGCTCGGTCAGGTACGCCTTGCCCGGCTCGGCCAGCGCCTCCATCCGCTGCGCCAGGCCGACCGTGTGGCCGATCGCCGTGTAGTCGCCCTCGCTGCCGTCGCCGATCGCCCCGGCGACGACCTCGCCGGAGTTGATCCCGATCCGGATCGAGAAGTTGAGGCTCTGCTCGCGGCGCAGCTCGGCCGCGTACTCGGCGACGTCGTCGAGCATCTGCAGCGCCGCGTAGCAGGCCCGCCGGGCATGGTCCTCGTGGGCGACCGGGGCGCCGAAGACGGCCATGATCCCGTCGCCGGTGAACTTGTCGACCGTGCCCTCGAAGCGCTCGACCGCCTCGGCGAGGATCGAGAAGAAGCGCTGCATGATCTTGCGCCACTCCTCGGGGTCGTGCTGCTCGGCCAGGTCCATCGACCCCTTGACGTCGGCGAACAGCACCGTCACCTGCTTGCGCTCGGCGTCGTCTTTGCCGATCTCGACCATGGTTTGCACAGGTTACGTGCATCGGCACGCCGGCCCTCGCTCCCGATAGCCTGCGCGGGTGCCCTCGGCCCTGGTCACCGGCGCCTCGACGGGGATCGGCCGCGCCACAGCGCTGCGACTCGACTCCGCCGGGCTGGCGGGTCTTCGCCGGCGTGCGCCGGGATGCCGACGCGGACTCCCTCCGCGAGGCCGGCTCGGAGCGCCTGGTTCCGCTGATCCTCGACGTGACCGACGCCGGCGCAGATCGACGCCGCCGCGGCGCAGGTCGCGGCGGAGACCGACGGCGCAGGCCTCGACGGGCTCGTCAACAACGCGGGCATCGTCGTCCCCGGGCCGCTCGAGACGATCCCGATCGAGGACTTCCGGCGGCAGCTCGAGGTCAACACGGTCGCGCCAGCTGGCCGTGACGAAGGCCACGCTGCCCCTCGATCCGCGAGGCCCGCGGGCGGATCGTCTTCATCAGCTCGATCGGCGGGCGCATCGCGTTCCCGATGAACGGCCCCTACCACGTCGCCAAGTTCGGGATCGAGGCGATGGGCGACGTCTTCCGCCAGGAGCTGCGGCCATGGGGAATATCGGTTTCGATCGTCGAGCCCGGCTCGATCGCGACGCCGATCTGGGAGCGGGTCGATCGCGAGGCCGAGGCGATGATCGAGCGCGTCCCCGACACCGAGAAGCTTTACGGAAAGCAGCTGGAGGCAGTGCGGCGGCTGAGCCGCAAACTCGGGGAGCGGGGGATCCCACCCGAGCGGGTCGCCTCGACGATCGAGCAGGGCGCTGACCGCGCGCCGCCCTCGCGCCCGCTACCTGGTCGGCGCCGACGCGAAGGTCCAGGCGCGGCTGAGGATCGTCACCCCGACTCGAGTCATGGGACCGGATCGTCGGCCGCATTATCGGGTCCTGAGCGCCTCGCCCGCATGATCGTTTTCCGCCGGGTCGCGCGCGGGGAGGCGCCGCGCACCCGCCACCTATACTGAGGCCTCAACCGATTGACTGGTCAATCAGCCAGTTGCGGCGCAAACAAGACCGAAGAGGAGAAGCTTGCGGGCAGCCGCTGTACAGCTCAACTCGACCGCCGACAAGGCGCGCAACCTCGGCGCCGCCGAGCGGCTGGTCCGCGCCGCCGCCGCCGACGGCGCCGAGCTCGTCGCTCTGCCCGGAGAAGTGGAGCCTGCTGGCCGGCGGCGAGGAGCTGCTCGCCGGCGCCGAGCCGCTCGACGGGCCCGAGCCTGAGCGCCGCCCGGGGATGGGCGCGCGAGCTCGGCATCCACCTGCTCGCCGGCAGCGTCTCGCGAGCGGGCCGATGAGAGGGCGTTCAACACCTCGGTCCTGATCGGCCCCGACGGCGCCGACCTCGCCGTCTACCGCAAGATCCACATGTTCGACGTCGACGTCGGCGGCGTCGCCTACCGCGAGTCCGAGCACGAGGAGCCGGGCTCGGAGATCGTCACCGCCGCAGATCGGCGATGCTCAGCGTCGGCCTGACCGTCTGCTACGACCTTCGCTTCCCGGAGCTGTTCCGGATCCTCGCCGTCCGCGGCGCCCGGCTGATCACCGTCCCCTCGGCCTTCACCGCGGCGACCGGCCGCGATCACTGGGAGGTTCTGCTGCGGGCGCGGGCGATCGAGAACCAGGTCTTCGTCCTCGCCCCCAACCAGATCGGCGAGGCGCCGCCGCACTACAGCTCCTACGGCCACTCGGCGATCGTCGACCCCTGGGGCGTCGGTGCTCGCGACGGCTCCCGACGAGGAGTGCTTCGTCGCCGCCGACCTCGACCTCGCCGCCCAGGATCGGGTCCGCGACTCGCTTCCCTCGCTCGCCAACCGCCGGCCCCGACGCCTACGCCTGGCCGCAGCTCGACGGAGGTGCAGCGCCTGTGGCCAAGGCGCCCCCGGTCGACAAGCGCCGCAACATCCTCGACGCCGCGATCCGCGTCTTCGCCCGCCAGGGCTTCCACTCGACCCGCGTCTCCGACATCGCCGACGAGGCCGGGGTCGCCTACGGCCTCGTCTACCACTACTTCGACTCCAAGGAGGAGGTGCTCAACGAGCTCTTCAGCGAGCGCTGGTCGCTGCTGCTGGCGGCGATCGAGGAGGCCGACGCGAGCGCCGAGTCGCCCGCGCGAAGCTGGCCGCGGTCGCCGCCTTCATCGTCGACTCCTACCGCCACGACCCGGAGCTGATGAAGGTGATCATCGTCGAGGTCACCCGCGCCGCCAACTCCTTCGGCCGCACCCACCTGGCCGAGATCCGCCGCGCCTATGACTCGATCGCCAAGATCGTCGCCGACGGCCAGGAGGCGGGCACCTTCCGCCGCGACATCGACCCGGTCTTCGCCTCGATGTCGTTCTACGGGGCGATCGAGCAGCTGCTCTCCGGCTGGATCTTCGAGGTGATCCCGGCCGACCGACGACCGACTTCGAGCAGGCAAAGGAGCTTGTCGTGGCGACGATCTGCGACGGCCTCGAGCCGCGATAGGTAAGGTCGCGAAACCGGTATGGATAACGACATCGTCAAACGACTCGTCTGGAGCGGGATGCTCACCGCCAGCAGCGCGCTGGCCAGCATTCTCGCCGCGCGCGCCGCGGCTCTGCTCTGGCGCCGGCTCTTCGACGAAGACCCTCCGGAGTGATCGACGAACCTGCCCGAGCCAACCCCGACACCTCCCGCCGGAGCCCGACGAGAGGTCCGTCGCCGAGCTCGTCTTCGACGTCTCCGAACGCGCCTCGAGCCTGATCCGCGAGGAGATCGAGCTCGCCAAGGCGGAGGTCTCCGAGAAAGTCGGCAAGCTCCTGCGCGGCTCGGCCGTCGGCGTCGCCGCCGGCGTCTTCGCCTTCCTGGCGCTGATCCTGATCATGGAGGGCGTTGCCTGGCTGCTCAACGAAGAGGTCTTCGACCAACGCCTGGGCCGGCTTCTTCGTCGAGGCCGCGCTCTTCCTGCTGATCGCCGCCGGCGCCGGCTTCTTCGCCTATCGCTCGGTCCAGGCCGGGGCGCCGCCGGTGCCCGACAGGCGATCGAGGAGGCGAAGCTGACCAAGGACGTCTCGAAGGCGAGGAGAAGAGCCGCGCGGGACCCGGAAATGAGCGGCAAGCCCGCCCGGAGCCGCGCGCCGGCGCACCGCGGCCTGCCGGCCGCAGCTCGGCGCAGATCCGCCGCGACATCGACCTCCAGCGCCAGGACCTGGGCCGCTCGGTCGAAGCGCTGCGCAACCGGGTCACCGAGCTCACCGACTGGCGCCGCCAGATCAGCGAGCACCGCTCGCAGCTGATCGCCGGCGCCGCGGTCGTCGGCTTCGCCGTCGGCGGCGCTGATGATGCTCCGCCGCCGCCGCTAGCGCGGCCTACTCGAGGACCGACTTCGAGACGCGCGCCGACGCCGAGCAGGCCGGGGCCGACGTGGGCGCCGAGCACGGCGCCGATCTCGGAGACGAAGGCGGGCTCGCAGCCGAATATCTCGCGGCAGTCTTCGACCAGGGCCGTCGGCGGTCTCGAGGTCCTGGATGTGCTGGACGACCCAGGCGTCGATGCCGGACTCGTGGCGCTGGCGCGCGTAGTCGCGCAGCCGCTCGATCGACCTGGCCCGGGTCCGGACCCGCTCGATCGGGGTGATCTCCTCCTCCAGGGTGAGGATCGGCTTGATCTTCAGCGCCGAGCCGATCCAGGCGCGAGCGCCGCCGATCCGGCCGCCGCGCCGCAGGTACTCGAGGGTGTCGATCGCGAACCACATCTTCAGCTCCTCCCGCGCCTGCTCGGCGCGGGCGAGGACCGCCTCGCCGGCTGCCGCCGGCCGCCGCCGCGGCGGCGGCGCGAGCATGCAGAGCCCCATCCCACCGGCCGCCGAGCGCGAGTCGAAGACCTGGATACGCTCGCCGCCCTTGCCCTCCTCGGTGAGCCGCTCGCGAGCCTGGCCGGCCGCCTCGAAGGTGCCGGATATGCCGGCCGAGATGTGGATCGAGACGATCTCGCGGCCCGGCGTCGAGCAGCGGCTCGTAGACCGCGACGAAGTCGCCGACCGACGGCTGCGAGGTCGTCGCCCCGCTCTCGGAGGCGCGCAGCCGCTCGTAGAACGCGGCGAAGTCGGAGATCTCCGCTCTCGCGCTCCTGGTCGCCGTCGATCGAGACGTAGAGGCTGATCCGCTCGATCCCGCGCTCGGCGAGCAGGTCATGGGGAGATAGGCGGTCGTGTCGCAGACGACCGCGGTCTGCGGGCTGGAGCTCAAGGCGGCGATTCTCCAGACCGATTTCCATCGGCCCGCCCCCCGCCCGTCGCTACACTTTGTGAAGTGACGGAGACCCCGAAAGACGCGATCACCCTGACCGAAAGGCCGCCGAGAAGATCGGGGAGCTGCTCGGCGGCAGGCCGAATCCGAGGGCCAGGCCCTGCGGGTCGCGGTTCGGGGCGGGGGCTGCTCCGGCTTCCAGTACGCGCTCGCCTTCGACCGGGCCAAGGAGGACGACAACGTCTTCGAGGTCGACGGCGTCTCGGTGATCGTCGACAAGGTCAGCATGCAGTTCGTCTTCGGCTCCGAGGTCGACTACATCGAAGGCCTGCAGGGCGCCGGGTTCCAGGTCAACAACCCGAACGTCGTCGCGGCCTGCGGCTGCGGCTCCTCCTTCCAGGTCAAAGAGGACGCTGCCGAGCCGCCGACCGTCAGCCCGGCTCTATTCGATTTGCAGTGGCGGGGACTGCGCCGGTGCAACGGCGGCTGCGGCAGCGGCGACGTCCGGCTGATCGACCCCGAGCGCCTCGGCCAGCTCGCCCGACTCGAACATCTCCTCGACTATGTCGGCGCCGCCGACCAGCACGCCGTTGACGTAGAGCTGCGGGAACGTCTGCCAGTCGGAGATCTCCGTCGTCACTTCGCGCAGCGGTTGCAGCGCCGGCAGCACGTCGATCGCCCCGTACTCGACGTCGATCGCGTCGAGCACCTGTACGACCCGCATCGAGAAGCCGCAGCGGGGCATCTCCGGGGTGCCTTTCATGAACAGGAGCACCGGATTTGCGCGACCAGCTCCTCGACTTTCGCTTTCAGCTCCGGATCTGCCATTGGCCAAGACTAGCGAGTCCGGCACCCGGGGCCGGACCGAGAGCGCGTGTATCTCGCCGTCGTCGAACCGCTCCCTGACCGCCGTCTTGACGAGGCGATGCTGGTCGATGCGCGAGAGGCCTTCGAATTGAGGGGCGGCGACGGTCGCTCGCAGGTGGTCCCCGGCGCCGGTCTCGTCGCCCACCTCGACCGCGGCGCCTGGCAGCGCCTCCT
>CAVZVK010000004.1:0-74068 GCA_963778715.1 uncultured Solirubrobacterales bacterium | reverse complement strand
AGTTGCCGCTAGGAAATCACGCTCGGCCATCCAGCAAGGCTACCGAGCGGGGCGGGTTCCGCCTCAGCCGAGGCTGCCACAGCGGGCGAAGCCGTATTCTTTGCTGAGTTCACCCGCCTTAACGAGTGACGGATTCGGCCGACTGAAAATCTTAGTTGGCGCCGCCTTGGCTTGATCGAGGCCCTTCTGGAATTCCGTCAACACTTCTTCGAGCTTCGCATTGTCCTTGGCTGGCGCGTCCAGGGCAGCGACTTCTTTGAGCTCTTTTTCGAATTCGGGAACGATCGTTTCTGTTACGAAGTTGGTGAGGTTCTTTTCGAACTCGGCGGCCGTGGAGGAGGGGTTTTCTTTTGCGTTTTTTTCGCCCGCGTTGCGTACGGATTCCGAGGTCTTGGCACAAATCGCGTCGGCCTGTTCAAGGAATTCCACCCTGCTCAGGGTGTTGTCTGCGCTAGTCCCCCCACAGCCTGTTGCCGCAGCAGCCAAGACAACCGTCAGAAGGCACAAAAACAATCTTGTACTCAAGAAGTACTGAGTCATTGCCCGGGCACGATACCAGACGTGCTGCCGGCGCGTCTCCCGCCCGGTGGCGTGCGGCGGGAGGGACCCGCCGCACGCCACCGAACCCAGCTGATCCTGGAGTCGTGACTTACTGGTAGGCGGTGTGCTGCGGGGTCAATTCGACGTCGAAAATCTGTTTCGTCTCGTTGGTTCCAGCCGCGGCTGGCAGGCCGGACTGCGAGTTGACTAGGCCGTTGATGCTGATCGGGATGAAGCCGAACAGCGTCAATACGCAGCCGCTGGCGCCCGGTGCCGAGAAGGAATTGTCGACATACAGGCCGTTGATCGCTTTGAACATTTCCGGCAGGTCCGGTTCGACTGCGGTCGGAGCCGCGCCCGAGATCGGTTTGTTTGGCGCCGGAGGCGACGTGGTGTTGATCGTCAGCCGCAGTTTGATCGGGTTCGCGAACGAGCCGACGTAGCAGCTGTTGCCGAGCACCGGGTTTTCCAGGTGAACTCGTATCGGCAATTCGACTTCTTCGATGCCGCCGTAGGCCTTGGGTGTACCTACGAGTTCGGTCACCGCGTAGAGCTTCAGGCCTTCGAGGCTGAGGAAATTGACCAGCCAGTCGAGGCCGGTCAGGCCGATGACTCCTCCTGGAACCTGCTGCCTGACTTTGGTCATTCCACCTTTGCTATTCGCCACGAGTTCGGTGAATTCGCCGCCGGCCGCCTTGACGCCACCCGAAATCGTGATTGGGTTGGTAAGCGGGACGTCCTTGCTGCCCATCTGGAAATGGCCTCCGTGGACCACGACCCGTTGACAGATGAACACTTCCGGATTTTCGGTCGGGCCAGGGCAGCCCGCGAACCGCTCGTATCCCGATCGTATTGTGTCGGCGCTTGCCGCCGAAGCCGTGAGCGCCAGCGCCGTCAGCGCAACGCCGAGGACCGCCAAGGGCAGTCCGAGATGCCTTGATCGCATTTCTCTCTCCCTAACTGGTTGTTTGAGGTACAACAGGTCGTTATTTGAGAACGACTCGTTCTACGCATCATGGCGGATCGATCTAGAGAATGCGATTGCTTGACAGACATACCGCTGATGTCAATTGCAGAGATCTGTGACGAATAGAGATCGCGTCGTCAGCGGGAGATGAATCTGTACACCGGACCAGTTTGTGAAGTGACGTACAGCTGGCCGCGATCGTCTTCGCCGAACGAGGTGGGGGAGGACACGGTAAGGCCGAGTCGCCGATCGGGGCCGGCGCGACCAAGGTGCGGAATTACGCTGCGCAGCTTGCCGGAGCAAAAGTCGGCGTAGACGTAGCGCCGCCGCAATGACGCGGGCCCCCGGGGGCCGACGACGTAGCCGCCGATGATCGAGCAACTGCCGCCGTCGCGGCTGTGGCTGTAAGCGAGGATCGGCTTGGTGGTTCCGCCGGGATCGAGGGTGCCGCTGTTTTCTTCTTCGTAGGGGTGGAAGCCCTCGAAGGCGTCCCAGCCGAAGTTGGCGCCGCTGGCGCCGACAACGGTCGTGTAGTCGAGCTCCTCGAAGCGGTTCTGGCCGACGTCGGCGATCGCTATGCGGGGCTGGGCCGCCGTGGTCGTGTCGAAGGAGAAGCGGTAGGGGTTGCGCAGGCCGTAGCTGTAGATCTCGTTGCGGCCGGGCTTGCCGACGAAGGGGTTGTCGGTGGGGACCGTGTAGGGGTGGCCGTTGCTGGGGCGGGGGTCGATGCGAAGCAACTTGCCCAGCAGGCTCTCCCTGTTCTGGGCGTTGTTGGGCGGGTCGCCGCCGGAGCCACCGTCTCCGCTGCCGAAATAGAGCAGGTCGCCGAGGAACTGGAGTTGGCCGCCGTTGTGGTTGGCGTTGACCGGATGGGGGATCTCGATCACGGTGCGGCGGGAGCCCCGCGCCGCCCGCGTCGCGCTGCGGCGCTTGAATTCCTCGACCCGGATGTTGCCGGCGTTGTCGGTGTAATAGACGTAGAAGCGGCGGCTCTGCGCGTACTCGGGCGGGAAGGCGATCGAAAGCAGGCCGCGCTCGCCGCCGTCGACCGCACCAGGCCCTGGATGTCGAGGAAGGGATGGCCGAGCTTGTGCCCGCCGCGCATCGACCTCGACCCGGCCCGGCTGCTCGACCACGAACAGGAGCTTGGGGAAGCCCGGGCGCGCCGGCGACGTAGGTCGGTTCGTCGAAGCTGCCGATCCGCTTCAGGACCCGCCATGCCGCTCGGCCCCTGTTGGGCCGACCCGCAGGCGGGCAGGGCGAGCGCAAGCAGGGCCGCGGCGAGAGGCGGCCCGTCTCAGCTTTTCGACGACTTCCCGCCGAGTCGGTCACTTCCTTGTCCAGTGGCGCCGAGCTGATCCGCGCCGTGAACGAGCCGCCCGGGGCGACTCCGCCGCTGGTGACCGCCTTGGTCGCGGTGTCGAGCCCGGCCTCGACCGCGTAGACGATCGTGTAGCGGCCGGAGCGCACCGCGCTCAGCTTCCAGACCACGTCAGCGCTCTTGCCCGCCTTCAGCGGCCCGAAGTCGAAGGTCTTCTGGTTTGAGGTTTCGGCTCCGCCCGGCTCGGAGGAGCCGGCGAATTTCGGATAGTGCTCGGCCAGCACCCAGACCGGGCGGTCGGGCTGGGCCAGGTCCGGCTGGGGGTCGTGGATCGCGAAGGGGAGGGTGGAGCCCTGGCCCTCCTTGCCGGCGATCGAGACGTTGACGGTCAGCGCCGGGATCGTCTTGCGCCCGGTGTTGCGGATGCCGAGCTTCATCAGCGAGGTCGAGCCGAGCTTCTGCTTGGTCGGGAAGCTCGCTTCGGTCACCTTGACCGCGTACTTGCCCGCCGTCTCGTTGGCGTCGGAGGAGGACCCGCCCCCGCAAGCCGCGACCGAGAGCGCCAGGGCCGCGGCGAGGGCGCCCGCGACGGCAGCCCGCGGACGGGAACGCGAAGCGGGTGTTGGCGATGCCCCCCCAAAGCGGCCGGAACATACCACGGGGTCTGGGCGCTCCCGGCACCCTCGGGCACCGGGTTAGCCCAACTCAACAGTCGCCGCTGGCCCATCCCATAGACTCGATTCAGCGAGTTTGGGCGCCGTTTGGACGGCGGCGCCGCTCTCCGGAGGAGCAGATGGTCGGATCCGCGGTCAACAGGGCATTCCTGCCCGCCAAGTCGCTGTTCGAACAGGTCGGGGACATGATGATCCTCACCGCTCGCACGCTCATCTCCGCGGTCAAGCCGCCCTACCCCTACGGCGAGGAGTTCATCGGCCAGTTCCTCTTCGCCCTGCAGCTCTGCTGGTTCCCGCTGCTGGTCTCGACCGTCGCCTTCGGCTTCGGCGCGCCCGGCCTGCAGGCGGCCAACTTCCTCTCGCTCTTCGGCGCCCTCGACCGGCTCGGCGGCTTCTTCGTCCTCGCCTCGATCCGCGAGTTCGCCCCCTTCGTCACCGCCGTCGTCGTCGCCGGCGTCGCCGGCACCGCGATCACCGCCGACCTCGGCGCCCGCAAGATCCGCGAGGAGCTCGACGCCCTGCAGGTGCTCGGCGTCGACCCGATCAAGAACCTGGTCGTGCCGCGCTTCCTCGCCCTGATGCTGATCACCGGCCTGCTCGACATCTACGCCCTGGTCTTCGGCATCAGCGGCGGCATCCTCACCGAGATGCTCTACGGCCAGCCGCTCGGCGGCTTCTTCGCCACGCTCTTCTCCAACGCCTCGATCACCGACCTCTGGGGCTCGGTGATCAAGTGCACCCTGTTCGGCGCGATCATCGCCGTCGTCTGCTCATACAAGGGGATGACCGCGTCCGGCGGCGCCGCCGGCGTCGGCCGCGCCGTCAACGAGGCCGTGGTGATCGCCTTCATGGGCGTCTTCGCCTTCAACTACGCCTTCACCCAGACCCTGCTCGCCACCAACCCGGAGCTGCAGACGATCCGATGAACGCCTGGCTTGAAGTCCCGCGCGGCTGGCTCGACTCCTTCGGCGAGATCGCCCGCTTCGGCTCGCGTGTCGCCGGCCTCGTCTACAGCGGCCGCGTCCTGCGCTTCTTCGGCGAGAGCCTGCGCCAGGCCGGGATCCTGATCCTCGGCTCGGCCCTGATCATCTGGGGCCTCGTCTTCATCCTCGGCCTGCAGTGCGGGATCGAGGGCGCCTACCTGCTGCGCGCCCAGGGCGCCCCCGCCTACGCCGGCGTCTTCTCCGCCTGGTGCGACCTGCGCGAGATCATGCCCTACGCCTTCGGCTACATGCTGGCGGCCAAGGTCGGCACCGGGATCGTCGCCGAGCTCGGCGCGATGCGGATCTCCGACGAGATCGACGCGCTCGAGGTGATGGGCGTGCCGCCGGTCACCTTCCTCTGCGCGACCCGCCTGCTCGCCGCCTGGATCGCCTTCCCCTTCATGTACCTGGTCGGGATCGGGATCATGTACTTCGCCAGCTACCTGGCCGTCGTCCAGCAGATCGGCGACGTCTCCTCCGGTGGCTACCTGCTGATCTTCTGGATGTTCCAGAACCCGCCCGACCTGCTCTTCAGCCTGATCAAGGGCATGTTCATGGCGACGGCGATCGTCATGGTCGGCTGCTACTACGGCTACACGGCTTCGGGCGGGCCGGTGGGAGTGGGGACCGCGACGGCGAAGTCGATGGTCCTCAACATCGTCTTGGTCCACATCATCGGGATGCTGGGCACCCTGGTCTTCTGGGGAGCAAATCCGCGGGCGCCGATAGGAGGCTGACTAACCTTATGTCTGAAGAGCAGACGAGGAGCAAGAGCCGAGCGGTCCCTATGTCAGCGAGGACGGACTGACGATGGGCAAGGACTTCGTCATCCCCGGCGTCGACCCGGCCGAGTCCGATCCCTACCGCTTCCACACCGGCCGCAAGCGCGACCACGGCGGCACCGACGCGATCGAGATCATCGACCTGGTCAAGCAGTTCGGCCGCGCCCGCATCCTCAACGGCCTCAACCTCGGCCTGCCCGAGGACCAGATCTCGATGGTGCTCGGCCCTTCGGGCACCGGCAAGAGCGTGCTGATCAAGCACATCGTCGGCCTGCTCTACCCCGACTCGGGCGACGTGCTCGTGCACGGCGAGTCGATCCCCAACATGACCGACGACGAACTCTTCGAGGTGCGCAAGAAGTTCGGCCTGCTCTTCCAGGACGGCGCCCTCTTCGGCTCGATGAACATCTACGACAACACCGCCTTCCCGCTGCGCCAGCACACCGACAAGAGCGAGGAGGAGATCGGCGAGATCTGCAACCGCCGGCTCAAGGAGGTCGGGCTCAGCGAGGCCATCTACAAGATGCCCAACGAGCTCTCCGGCGGCATGCGCAAGCGCGCCGGCTTCGCCCGGGCGCTGGTGCTGGACCCGGCGATCGTGATGTTCGACGAGCCCGACTCCGGCCTCGACCCGGTGCGCACGGCGCTGCTCTGCGAGCTGGTCCGCGAGGTGCACGAGGAGAACGGCGGCTGCTACCTGGTGATCAGCCACGACCTCAACACGGCGCGCCGCGTCTCCGACTTCATCGCGGTGCTCTGGAACGGCAAGATCGTCGAGTCGGGCCCCAAGGAGGAGCTGTTCGACTCCGAAAACCGCTTCGTCAGCCAGTTCCTCAACGCGGACGTCACCGGTCCGCTCTCGATGGATTGAGGGACCGCTACTCGCTTGTCGTCGGCCTGATCTTCGTCGCCGTGATCGCGGTGGCGGCGATCAACACGCTCGGGCACAAGGACGAAGGGACGCTGGGGCTGGACGAAGTGGCGCAGCGCTGGCCGCTGCCGGAGTTCGCCGTGCCCGACGCGGCGGGCAGGCTCGAAGGCGACGCCAACGTCGCCCAGGACGACTGCGAAACCGCGCCAGACGCCCTGCCCGGCCGACGCCTCCCGCGCGCCAGCCTGCGCGGTCCGCATCGCCGGCGCACTGCGCGTCTGCGACTTCTTCGCCAGGCCCCTGGTGCTCTCGTTCTGGTTCTCGCGCGGGCGGCAACTGCGTCGAACAGCAGGATGCCGTCGAGCCGGGTCTACGAGCGCTACCGTGGCCGGGTGAATTTCCTCTCGCTGGACATTCGCGACGATCGCGGCACGGTCCGGGAACTGATCCGGGACCGCGGCTGGCGGATGCCGGTGGGATACGACCGCGACGGCGCCGTCGGCAGCCTCTACCGCGTCGGCGGCTGCCCGACCTTCGCCTACGTCTATCCCGGCGGGACCCTGCAGTCGGCCAGCATCGGTGAGCTGACGGCGGCCCAGCTGAGCTCGCACGTGCACGAGCGCTGCGGGCGAGCGGCACGGGTGGAGGCCGGCTGAGATGAGCGCGGAAGAGCGAGCCGGCGCCGACCGCCGGCTGGGAGCCGCTGCCGCAGCAGGGCCGGGTCGCGCCGCACATCGCCGAGGAGTTCCCCGGGCTCGGCATCGCCTGGGTCGAGGTCGAGGCCGGGCCGAAGCACAGCCCCGAGCCGGTCCAGCGCCGCCTGCGCGACCTCTCCGACCGCTTCTACGGCTCGCACGCGATCCACATGCGCGAGCGGCCGATCCCCTGGGCCTACCGCGTCTTCTTCCGCCAGATCGGCCTCGACCCCGACCGCACCCGCACCCCGATCGAGCAGCTCGCCCTCGACCGGCTCCATGACGGCGCCTTCTCCAGCCGCGGCATGCCGGCCGACGCGCTCACGATCGCCACGGTCGAGACCGGCGTCGCCCTGCGCGCCTACGACGCCGGGCGGCTCGAGGGCGGCCTCTGCATCCGCGACTCGGCCCCCGGCGAGTCGCTCCCCGGCAGACCGGGCAAGCTCGCCCAGGGCACCCTGACGATCGCCGACGAGCAAAGCCCGCTGGAGCTGCTCTTCGGCGAACCGGCCAAGGCCGATCCCGAGGAGATCGAGGCCAAGCGCCTCGCTGATCGCCGCGGTCCAGGTCAAGGGCGTGCCCCAGGCCTCGGTCGACGAGGCCCTCTGGATCGCCAGCGCGGCCCTCACCGCCTGAGCAGGCTCCTTATCCGCGTAATAAACGGCTAAGGAACGGCGGAAGCGCGGTGATCTACACTCGATTGGGTCTATGCCGGATCTGCTCGAACGAGAGACGCTCAGCGCGCTCCGGGTGGGGGGCGACGAGCGCCTCGCACGGGCCGAGCTGCGCCGTCAGATCGGCCGGCTCGAATACGAGCTGGGGCGTCTCACGGCTGAGGCCTTTCCCCGGCTCGAGCTCGACGCGGGCGTGCCGGCCCGTTTCGCCGAGCCGCGGATCGCCGGGCTCGAGGAGCTGGAGCAGGTGCGCGACGCGCTCAGCGACCGGATCTCAGCCGCCCACATCGCGCTGCGCGAGCGCTCGCTGGTCGAGACTCGCAACCGCGAGCTGCTCGAGCAGATGCTCGCCGCACCCGCCGAGCACAAGTGGCTGCGGATCTCCCGCGCCGACGTCGGCGAGCCCGGCTGCGGCACCTGGCACTCGCGGCCGCGGCTCGGCCCGCTCGGGATGCTGATGGGCTGGTGGCGGGTCAAGGTCTCCTCTGGATGCCCGTTATCCGCGCGGCTTGCGGCCGTTGAGCGACAGGGCCTCACCCAAGCGGGGCGGGGAGGAGCGCCCTGAGGCGCCCTGGGGCAGCTTCCCCCTGGCCGAGCTGAGCGTGCTCGCCGGGATCGTCTGCTGGCGATCGGGATCTTCGGCCAAGAGCCCGACCGCGATCGGCGTCGGCGTCGTCCTCGCCGGCCTCGGCGGGCTCGCCACCGCCGCCAGCGAGCACTTCGCCGGCTACCGCTCCCACACCACCCTGCTCGCCGGCACCGTCTTCGTCATCGTCGTCGGCGGCCTCTTCTACGTCGCCGGGACGATCCTCGCGGTCGCCTTGGGGGTGGGAGCGGTCGCCTTCCTCGCCGCCTTCTTTCTGCTGCGACGCGCCTTCCAGCGGGCCAGCGGCGGCCTCAGCTTCAAGGCCGGCCGCTTCGGATGAGCTAGACCAGGACCGCTCTCGCGTCGCCAGTTCGGATGAGACGAGGGCGCGCTGGCGGTCGGTCAGGGTGCCGAGGCGCTTGTTCTCGTTGAGCGCGAGGGCGAGCAGGAACTTGCGGGCGCGGGTGCGGCCCCAGCGGCGCTGGCTGGTCAGTAGCTCGGCCAGGGTCATGCTCTCCGTCTCCCAGGGGCAGTCCCGGATCACGTCGGCAGCATCGACATCCCCTCTTGCGATCGAGCGCTTCAGCTCCGCCCTCGCGAGTCGTACGCGATTGGCGCGGGCAAGTGCCTCCATGTGCTGTGGGGCCTTGATTGCGGAAGCGTTCGTCGGTGCAGGGGCGATCGTAGCTGCGTCCACTGGGACTCCTCCCTTCGAGGTTCGTTAACTGGGTAGCTCTGTTGCGCCCACCGGAGGGGTAGTCCTCGGCCTGGTTGAGTTGAGTGCTCCACCACTCGCTTCCCTGCCCCGGGATGCGATCGGCGCGGGGGCCAAGCTATGCGTTGGGAGCGGCGAGCGTCAAGCCCGGCCAAACCCAAGGCGGCGCGGCCCGGTCGCTAAGAGCACCTTTTTCGTGCGTTGGCGGGCCTTGTCCCGTTCCGGACAAGAGCGAAACTACCCCGAGCGGGGTAGATCGGGAAATTCCCCGATCGTTCTGGCGATCGTTCCCAGTGCCGCGTCGAGGTGCTCGCGCTCGTGGGTCGCCATCAGGCTCGTGCGCAGCAGCGCGCCGCCGGGCGGCACCGCCGGGTGGATCGCGACGTTGGTGTAGACGCCGGCGTCGAAGAGCGCCTTCCAGAGCAGGACGGCCTGCCAGTCGTCGCCGACGACGACCGGGACGACCGGCGTGGTGGCGACGCTGCCGTCTGGAAGCGTGCCCGGCTCGACCACCTTGAGGCCGAGGTGGCGCAGGCCCTCGCGCAGGTAGGAGGCGTTGTCGAGCAGGGCCTCGAAGAGCGCGCGGGCCGTCGGAGCGGATCACCCGCAGCGCCTCCAGGGCGGCGCCGACCGCCGCCGGCACCGCCGAGGCGCTGAAGACGAAGGAGCGCGAGGAGATCCGCAGGTACTCGATCACGTCGGCCGGCCCGACGACGAAGCCGCCGCAGGAGGCGAGGCTCTTGGAGAAGGTGCCCATCCGCAGGTCGACCTCGTCCTCGAGGCCGAACAGCTCGCAGGCGCCGGCCCCGCGGGCGCCGAGCACGCCGGCACCGTGGGCCTCGTCGACCATCAGGCGGGCGCCGTAGGCCTTGCAGAGCTCGACGATGCGGGGCAGGTCGCAGACGTCGCCCTCCATCGAGAAGACGCCGTCGACGACGACGAGCACGCCGCCGCCGTCCTCGGCCGCCCGCTGCAGCATCTTCTCCAGCTTGTCCATGCGGTTGTGGCGGAAGGGGCGCAGCTTGGCGCCGGAGAGGCGGCAGCCGTCGAGGATCGAGGCGTGGTCGCCGGAGTCGACGACCACGGTGTCATCCGGCCCGAGGATCGTCCCGATCGTGCCCAGGTTCGACTGGTAGCCGGTCGAGAAGACGATCGCGTCCTCGGTCCCCATCCACTCGGCCAGCTCGCGCTCGAGCTCGACGTGCAGCGGGGTCGTGCCGTTGAGCAGGCGCGAGCCGGTGACGCCGGTGCCGTAGGTCTCCAGCGCGTCGCGCGCCGCCTGCTTGACCCGTTCGTCGCCGGTCAGGCCGAGATAGTTGTTGGAGCCGAGCATGATCGTCTCCCGTCCCTCCATCTCGACCACCGGGCCGGCCTGCGAGGTGAGTAGGCGGAAGTAAGGGAGGAGGTCGTGCTCTTTGGCCGCTTCCAGCTGCTCGAGGCGGTCGTGGCGGCGCGCCTTCTCGAAGACGTCGACGGGGGCCTTCGCTGTCTCGCTCATGGAGCAGAGTGTAGGTTCCGCTCCACATGGCAAGCGTGTCAATCCGGCCCGTTCGCACTCGCCGCGAGCTGAAGCGCTTCGTCAAGGTGCCCTTCGGACTGCACCGGGACCAGCCGCAGTGGGTGGCGCCGCTGATCTTCGAGCGGATGGAGTTCCTCAACCGTAAGAAGAACCCCTGGTTCGAGCACGGCGATGCCGAGTTCTTCATCGCCGAGCGGGATGGCGAGGCGGTCGGGCGGATCAGCGCCCACCTCGACCGCCGCTGGGACGAGTTCCAGGGCGGCAGCGACGCGATGTTCGGCTTCTTCGAGACCGCGGAGGACCCGGAGGTCGCGGCGGCGCTGCTGGGCGCGGCGTGCGAGTGGGCGCGCGGCAAGGGCCGCCAGCGCATCCTCGGTCCGATGGATTTCACCACTAACGACGAGATCGGCATCCTCATCGATGGCTATGACCGGCGCCCGATGATCCTCGAGCCCTGGCACCCGCCGCACTACCGCGAGCTGATCGAGGCCGAGGGCTTCGCCAAGGCGATGGACGTGCAGATGTGGGAACTGCAGTTCGGCGACCTCAAGCAGGGGGAGCGCTTCGACCCCTCGATCCACGCCGCCGCCGAGAAGGCGCTGCACGACGAAGGGATCGCGATCCGCAACATGCGCAAGCGCGACATGGCCGGCGAGGTGCGCCGCTTCATGGACGTCTACAACGAGGCCTGGGGCGACAACTGGGGCTTCGTCCCGATCACCGACGCCGAGGTCGAGTTCCAGGCCAAGAACCTGAAGCAGGTGATCGACGAGGACTGGGCCTTCATGGCCGAGAAGGATGGCGAGGTGGTAGGCGCCGCGCTCACCCTGCCCGACATCAACCAGGTGATGGCGAAGCTGAACGGACGCTTGCTGCCCTTCGGTTGGCTGCGCTTCCTGCTCGGCAAGCGCAAGATCGACCAGCTGCGCGTCTTCGCCCTCGGCGTCAAGCACGACTACCGCCACAGCGGCGTCGCCGCCGGCCTCTACCTCAAGCACCTCGAGACCGCCGCCGCGCCGGGCAAGATCGAAGGCGGCGAGATGGGCTGGATCCTCGAGACCAACGGCCCGATGAATCGGGCGATGGAAGGCATGGGGGGCAAGGTGGTCAAGAAGTACCGGGTCTACGAGAAGGGACTGGGCGTTGAGAGCGATCCCGGCAGGGGTTCCGCTTAACTTTTTTCGAAGGGACGGGGTGGGGCTGGCGCCCGGGGCATGGCCCGAAAAAAGTACAAGACGCTCCACCCCTACCGGGATCGCTCTCGATCCGCGCAAGATGCGGCTTGTCCCCTACTGCCGGCCGCAACCATCGTTATGGTCGAACCGGTGAGCAATATGGAGCTGGAGCCGATTCCGGTTCGCGTTCTCCCTCATGAGACGTCGAACTCGCTGGCTGTGCGCACCGAGGCGAAGACCGCGGTGATAGCCGCTGCCGGTGGTGTCTTGGCGGGTGCCGCCACCGTCGCTGCCGTTCGCGCGGTCGGCGCCGTTGCTGGCCGCAAGCGCACGCCGCGCCGCATGTCTCGACGCGAGCGCCCCAACGTCCTCGCCAGCCGCTCCTTCCTCGTAGACGTCCACCTGCTGGGACGGTGAGCGCTCGAGGTCGAGGTCAGGCCGCCCTCTCCCTACCGGCTGCCGGCCTACGGTGGGGAGGATGGGGTGATGCGCGCCGAGCGTGGGGTGCTCAACCGCCTGCTGCACGTCGAGGGCCGGCCGGTGCTGGTCCGGGCCTGGGAGCCTGGTCGCGGCCGGGTCGCGGTGCGGGCCGAGGCGCTCGACCCCGGTGACGTCAGGGTTCCCGGTCCCGCCGCCGTCGGCCCAGAGAGCGTGGCCGGGCCCGCCCAGCTGGAACTGGCGATCGAGCGGATGCGCTTCGCCCTCGGCGTCGACGACGACCTCAGCGAGTTCTACCGCCGCTTCCGCCGCGACCCGCTGCTAGGGCCGCTGCTTCGCCGCCGGCCTCACCTGCGCCCGCGCCGCCGCCCCTGGGCTTGGGAGGCGCTGGCCTGGGCTGTGGTCAAGCAGCTGATCGAGTCCGGTCGCGCCGCACGCATCCAGCGCCGCATGGTCGGCCGCTGGGGGTTGCGATTGGGACAGGAGCGCGGCGGCCTGCGCGACGTCCCCACCGCCGCCCTGATCGCCGGCCGGGCACCGGTCGAACTGGAGTCGATGGGCCTGGCGCTGAAACGGGCGATCGCCCTGCGCGCGGTCGCCGGCGACATCGCCAGCGGGCGTTGCGAGCTGGGGACCGCGGCCGCCGACAAGCGCCTGCTCTCGATCCGCGAGATCGGCCCCTGGACCGTCCAGTGCCTCGGCCTCTACGGCCGCGGCGACCCCGACTCGCTCCCCGCCGGCGACCTGATCTACCTCAAGCTGGTCGGCCGCCTCGCCCACCTCGGTCGCCGTGCCACCGTCGAGGAGGTCGAAGACTTCTTCGCCCCCTACGCCCCCTTCCGCGGCCTCGCCGCGACCTGGCTGATCGCGGCATAGCCCGGGTGCAACGCGTTGTCCCCCTGGTGGGTGGAAAAGACGTTGCACCTCCCGGGCGCATGCACGCCTGACTCAAGCGTGGCCGCCAGGCGTCGATAAGGCAAGCAATGGAGCAACCGACGCGGGGCGGGAGCTGGCCCGAGAAGCGAGTCACTGAGTTCCTCGACCAGATCTCTGCCGGGGGCGAGGACTACAGGCGCCTGGTCGAGCGGCTGCCCGCCATCGTCTACGCCTCCGAGCTCGGCGAGAACGGCCGCTGGCGCTACGTCAGCCCCCAGGTCGAGGAGATCCTCGGCTACACGCCGGAGGAATGGCTCGCCGACCCCGAGCTCTGGGCCAGCCTGCTCCATCCCGAGGACCGCGAGCGGGCGCTCTCGCAGGAGAGCCGCAAGACGATCGGCACCCGTAACCCGCCGCCGGTCGACTACCGCATGGTCACTCGCGACGGGCGCACGGTCTGGATCCTCGACGAGGCCGTGCTCGAGCCCGACGAAACCGGCACGCCGGTTTGGCATGGCGTCCTCTACGACATCACTGAGCGCAAGACGGCCGAGCAGGAGCTGCAGCGCGCCGCCGCGCAGCAGGCCGCCGTCGCCCGCCTCGGCGGCCAGGCGCTGAAGGATGGTGACCCGAGCGGGCTGATGAGCGAGGCGGTCTCGCTGATGAGCGAGATCGAGGGCGTCAGCGCCGCCTGCATCTGGGAGATCGGCCGCGACGGGCGCCGGCTTAGCCTGCGCGCTGGCCTCGAGGACCGCGTCGTCGGCGCCGCCCGCGCCTCGGCCGCCCGCGATTCCCACGCCGGCGCCGCGCTCGATTCGAAACTGCACGTGATCGTCGACGACTGGGAGGCCGAGCGCCGCTTCTCGATGCCGCCGGCCCTGCGCGTGCTCGGCGTGCGCAGCAGCCTCGCTGTCGTCATCGATGGCAAGCAGGCGCCCTTCGGCGTGCTCGACATCCACTCGACCGAGCCCAACCGCTTCACCCCGCAGGACGTCCACTTCGTCCAGGCCTCGGCCAACGTGCTCGCCGACGCGCTCGAGCGCCACTCCTCTGACCAGGCACTGCGCCACCGCGTCCTCCACGACCCGCTCACCGGCCTGCCCAACCGGCCCAGCTTCGTCGCCTCGCTTGGCGACGCGCTCAAGCGCAGCACGGTGTCGGGATCGCCGGTCGGCATCCTCTTCCTCGACCTCGACAATTTCAAGCTGATCAACGACAGCATGGGCCACCACGCCGGCGACGAGCTGTTGCGCGCAGTGGCACCGCGGCTGCGCGCCCACCTGCGGCCCGGCGACATCGTCGCCCGCTTCGGTGGCGACGAGTTCGGCATCCTCGTCGACCGTCTCGCCGACGAGGACGAGGCGGTGGCGATTGCCGACCGCATCGCCGCCTCCTTCGCCGAGCCCTACGCGATGGGTGGGGTCGAGCACTTCGTCAGCGCCAGCGTCGGCATCGCCGTAGCGCGGCCCTCGACCCGCGAACCGGTCGACGCCGACCTCTTGATCCGCGACGCCGACGCCGCGATGTACCGGGCCAAGGAGCGCGGGCGGGCCCGCTGCGAGCTCTTCGACGCCGAGATGCGGGCCCGGGCCGTGCGCCGGCTCGAGGTCGAGCGCGAGCTGCGCCACGCGCTCGAGCGCGAAGAGCTGGAGCTGCACTACCAGCCGCTGATCGCCCTGCGCAGTGGCGAGATCACCGGCCTCGAGGCGCTGGTGCGCTGGCGCCACCCCGCGCGCGGCCTGCTCGACCCCGGCGACTTCGTCTCGATCGCCGAGGACAGCGGCCTGATCGAGCCGATCGGCCGCTGGGTGCAGGAAAGCGCCTGCCGCCAGATCCTCGAGTGGCACCAACTGCGCCCCGACCAGCGCCCCTTCGACGTCTCGGTCAACCTCTCCGCCCGCCAGGTCACCCACCGCGACCTCGCCGCCTCGATCGCCGAGATCCTCGGCGCCAGCGGCCTCGACCCGGTCCACCTGCGGCTGGAGATCACCGAGAGCGTCCTGGTCGAGGAGTCGGCGACGGCGACCGGCACCCTGGAAGCGCTCAGCGACATCGGCGTCGGCCTCGTCCTCGACGACTTCGGCACCGGCTACTCCTCGCTCGCCTACCTCAACCGCTTCCCCTTCGACGCGCTGAAGATCGACCGCTCCTTCGTCGACGCGCTCGGGGTCGAACAGGAGCGCACCGCGATCGTCGAGGCGATCATCGGCATGGCCCGGGCGCTGTCGCTCGACGTGATCGCCGAGGGGGTCGAGAACGAGCCGCAGCTCTCGGAGCTGAGCCGGCTCGGCTGCGACTACGCCCAGGGCCACCTCTTCTCGCGAGCGCTGCCGCCGGAGAAGATCTCGGCGCTGCTCAGTGAAGGGGCGCCGCTCTATTCGGGGATCGCGCCCGGCAGATAGTCGTTGCTGAGCACGCTCGCCGGCGTCGGTAGCGTGTCAATCAGACCGTTGTCGCGCATCCAGCCGATGAATTCGCCCCAGAGGGCGGGGTCCATGTAGCCGTAGGGTTGCTTGCCGCGGGGCGGGTCAAGCAGCGGCAGCGTCGCCGCCACCTCGGCCTTCGTCAGCTTCGGGTCGAGGTCGGGGTTGGCTTCCAGCAGCGCTTTTGTCGCCGCCTTCGGGTTGGTTGCAGCGGCCGCGGTGCCGCGGGCGAGCGCGGCGATAAAGAGGCGGATCGCCTGCGGGTCTTCTTCCAGGCGCTTGCCCCGGGCGGCGAGGACGAGCTCGTCGTAGCTGGGCACGCCGAGCTTGTCGACGGGGGTCGACGACGGGGTCCTTGCCGCGCAGGCGCAGGTCGACGCCCTCGACGTTGCTGAAGCCGCCGAGCATCGCCTGGGCGCTGCCGCCGACCAGCGCCGGCAGCAGGCCGAAGCCGACGTTGACCGCCTTGACGTCGGATGGGGTGAGATTGGCGCGGGCGAGGATCGTCTTCAGGTAGGCGTCCTGGTAGGGGATGCCGGCGGTGGCGATCGTCTTGCCGCGCAGGCCGCCGACCCCCTTGATGCCGGACTTCTTCAGCCAGATCATCGAGGTGAGAGGGCGGTTGACGAGCGCGGCGACGGCGCGGACGTCAAGGCCCTGTTCGTGAGCCAGAAGCACCTCGGGCTCGTAGGAGATCGCCAGGTCGGTGCGGCCGGCGGCGAGCAGCTTGATCGGCGCGGCCGGGTCCGCCGGGGTCTGGATCTTGACGTCGAGCCCGGCTTCTTCGAAGTAGCCGAGCTTCTGCGCCATGTAGATGCCGGCATGGTCGGGGTTGGGGTAGAAGTCGAGCGTGAGGCTGAGCGGTTCCGCGCCGCCGGTCGCGTCCTCGCTCTTCTCGCCGCAGGCGGCAAGGCCGAGCGCGAGGGCGATCAGGGCCACGGCGAGGGCAATCGCCGCGGTGGAGGAGCGCTTCATCCCCTGCTTTCTATCGCCAAGTGACGACGCGACGCTCTGCGAGGGCGAGCAGGGCGAAGAGGGCGACCGCGATTGCCGAGAGGACGAGCACCGCGGCGAAGACCCGCGCGGTTTCAAGTTGGGCGCTGTCCTGGCGGATCAACACGCCGAGGCCGGATTCGGCGCCGGCCCACTCGCCGAAGAGCGCCGCGATCACGGCGACGGTGGCGGCGATCTTCGCCCCGCTGAAGAAGTAGGGCAGCGCCGAGGGCGCCTCGACCCGTTGCAGGATCTGCCGGCGCGACGCGTCGAGGCTGCGCATCATCTTGGTTGCCTCGGGGTCGACCGAGCGCAGGCCGTCGAGGGTGTTGACCGTGATCGGGAAGAAGCAGATCAGGGCGATGATCCAGAGCTTGGGGGCGATCCCGTAGCCGAACCAGACGACCAGGATCGGGCCGATCGCGACGATCGGCACCGTCTGCGAGGCGACGAGCAGTGGATAGAAGGCAAGGCGCAGGGTCTCGGAGAGGTGCATGGCGACGGCGAACAGCAGGCCGGCGAGCACAGCGCAGCCAAAGCCCAGCAGGATCTCGCGCAGCGTCACCCAGGCGTTTTCGGCCAGCAGCGAGCGGCTCTGCCAGAGCGATTCGGCGATTTCGGCAGGGGAGGGGACGAGGAAGGGGTCGAGGTGCAGCGCGTCGGCGAGCGCACCGGTGCTGGCAGCGACCTGCCAAGCCCCCACCAGCGCCGCGAGCAGCATCCCCGGCAGTACCCACCTCCTCATCGTTCCGCCCTTCCGGTGCGCTTTATGTCGCTATGGCTGGCATAAAGCGCACCGGAAGCTCCTTTGTTGCGGGTGCGGAGGGCTCTTATGGCTTGTTCGCGGGCGGCGATGAACTTTGGGGCGGTGACGGTGGTGTCGCGATTGCTGGCTCGCGGCGCAGGCGCGTTCAAGGTCTCAACGACTTGCGCAGGTCGGGAGGAGAGCACCACGACCTGGTCGCAGAGATAGAGCGCCTCCTCGATGTCGTGAGTGACGAGGACGACTGTGCGCGGCTCGGCCTCGAGCGCGCCGGCCAGCCATTCCTGCATCTCGGCGCGGGTGATCGCGTCGAGCGAGGCGAAGGGCTCGTCCAGGGCCAGCACCGGCTTGCCGGAGATCAGCGTGCGCAGGAAGGCGACCCGCTGGCGCATGCCGCCGGAGAGCTCGGCCGGGGGGGTGCGCTCGAAGCCGCCGAGGCCGAAGCGCTCGAACAGCTGCCCCGCCTCCACCCGCGCGTCCTTGCGTCCGATGCCGCGGTTGCGCAGGGCCAGCGCGGCGTTGTCGATCGCGCTCAGCCACGGGAGCAGCATGTCGCGCTGGGGCATGAAGGCGCTGCGGGCGAGGCGATCGGCGCTCGCTCTCGCGTCGCCGACCTCGATCTCGCCCCGCTCGGGCTCCTGCAGGCCGGCGATCAGCTCGAGCAGGGTCGACTTGCCGCAGCCCGAGGGCCCGACCAGGCCGAGCACCCCGTGCGCGGGCAGCTCGAGGTCCAGCCGCTCGATCGTCCGCAGCTCTCCGTAGGCGTGCGCGAGGCCGCGAATCGAGACGCCGACAGCGCGCGATGCGACGGCGGCAGGCAAGCCGTTCCCGGTGGCGAATTCCTTGGTTCTCGCGGGCATCTTGGTATCCTGGCGGACTCGCGCTCCTGACCAAAACGGTCAGGAAAGTCGATAACCAACCCGCGCGAATCTCATATGGACCCGGCAATCATCGTCTTCGGACTAGGAATCGGCGTACTCGTCGGCATGACCGGCATGGGCGGAGGGTCGCTGATGACGCCGCTGCTGATCCTGATCTTCGGCATCCAGCCGACGACGGCGATCGGCACCGACATCTTCTACTCGGCGGTGACCAAGACGGTCGGCGGCTGGCGCCACTTCCGGATGAAGACGGTGAACATGGAGCTGGTCAAGTGGCTCTCCTTCGGCAGCGTCCCCGCCGCGATCCTGGGCGTGGCGATCGTCTCCGTGCTGCAGGACCACATCGGCGAAGACCGGCTCGACTCGCTCGTCTATGCGGTGCTGGGCGGCACCCTGCTGATGGTCGGGATCATCACCCTGACCCGGGCGCTGATCCTGCGCAACCTGGTCGAGGAGCGCGACCGCTTCGAGGTCGAGCGCCGCCACAAGATCGCCGCGGTCGCGATCGGCGCCACCACCGGCTTCGTGATCGGGGTCACCTCGGCCGGCTCGGGCACCGTGATCGCGATCCTGCTGATCGCCGTCTACCGCCTGGCGCCGAAGAAGGTCGTCGGCACCGACGTCTTCCACGCCGCGATCCTGCTCTGGGCGGCGGGCATCGCCCACTGGATCGGCGGCAACGTCGACTTCGTCCTCGCCACCAACATCCTGCTCGGCTCGATCCCCGGCGTCGTGATCGGCGCCGCCCTCTCCGACAAGGCCCCGCAGGGCTTCATCCGCACCGCCCTCGGCGTTGTCCTGGTCGGCTCGGGCATAGTCACGATCCAGAAGGGCGACCCCAACGTCTGGCCGATCGCCGCCGCGGTGGCTGCCCTCGGCCTGGGCGGCATCCTCGCCGCCCCCCGCATCCTGCACCGCCGCCGTCAACGAGAAGCTGCAGAGCTGGCTCTCGAGTCGGCGAGTTGACGCCCCCTGATTAACTAGCGCTATGCGTGTCTCGGCAAAGGCTGACTACGCCGTTCGGGCGGCGGCAGAGTTGGCTGCTGCCGACGAGGGCCCGGTCAAGGGCGAGAAGCTCGCCGAGGCGCAGGACATCCCGCTGCAGTTCTTGGAGCACATCCTGCTCGAGCTGAAGCACGTGGGGATCGTCCGCGCCCGCCGCGGCGCCAAGGGCGGCTACTGGCTGGCCAAGCCGGCCGACGAGGTCACCATCGCCGACATCGTCCGCGCCGTCGAGGGCCCGATCGCCCACGTCCAGTCCTCGCCGCCGGAGTCGATCGAGTACCGCGGCAACGCCGAGCACCTGCAGGAGGTCTGGATCGCCGTCCGCGCCAGCCTCCGCACAGTTCTAGAGCACGTCACTCTCGCCGACCTGATCAGCGGCAACCTCCCCAGCGAGATCTCTGCCCTCGCAGCGCAGCCCGACGCCTGGGTCGCCCGTTAGGCCGAGAGGCGGAACGGCGGGTAGTCGTCGGTGACGAGGACGAAAGCGTAGCCGACTACGCGGTTGTGCCAACGGATCGTGCCCTCTACGAATTTGAAGATTCCTTTCGGGTAGCGGCCGGTGAAGAGGATCACGAACCAGGCGCCGATCACCGACAAGAAGACGCCGATGTAGAGGAAGAAGAGGACGATGTAGTGGGGGATCGCGAGAAACCACTTGACCAGCGGTAGGCCGCGCGAGAGATGCTGGGCGTCGGGGTAGGGGAAGTCAAGGTGGACCGCCTGGCGCTCGTCGGTCGAGGGGTAGGCGTCGTCCATCAGCGCCACGTAGACGCCGATCCGGTTGAGGAGGCGCAGCACTTCGAGGTTCCAGTCGTACCACCAGCGCGGGTACTTCTTCTCGACCAGCAGCATCAGCACGATCGGCACGAAGATCAGGCTGCCCGCGGCGATCGAGCCGCCCCAGGATCCGCCCCCGTAATTGCCCGCGGCGAGGCTCCCGCCGGGCAGCAGCGCCACGACGATCGCGATCGGGATCACGGCGAAGATGCGGAAGAAGGTCGAGACCCGGTTGAGCTGGCGCTCGGGGTAGTCGACTGAGAACGTGACTGGGTAGGACGGTGGCATTTCTCTCCCCTTTCGGTCTGTGGGGATGAGTACCGCTGTCTTCCGCAAATCCCTTCAGGTGCAACGCTTTGTCCACCCATGAGGGGGACAAAGCGTTGCACCTGGTCAGTCGGACGCCGGAACTCCTCCCGCGACGACGTTGACGAAGTTCTCCAGGTGTCTGGTAGTCCAGCACTCGAAGGCGCCGTCGCAGTGGCGCTCGTATGCCGCCATCACCGAGTCGCCGTAGTTCCAGTAGAGCTTCGGCTCGGGGTTGAGCCAGAAGAGGCGGCCGGCCCGCTCTGCTACCTGGGCGAAGACCTCGGCGTGGGGCTCGCGCCCGTTGGTGCGGGCGTCGCCGAGCACGATCACGGTCGAGCGCGGGTCGAGGTCGTCGGAGATCTCGCCGAGGAACTCGAGCCAGACGCGGCCGTAGTCGGTGTAGCCGGAGACGTCGGCGACGCCGCCCTCGCTGGAGATGCGCTGGGCGATGACGCGAAAGTCGCGCTCGTGCTCGAAAACCTCGGTCACCTCGGAGATGCGCTCGATGAAGACGAAGCTGCGCAGCTTGCGGAAGGAGTCGTGCAGGGCGTGCAGGACGGAGAGGAAGAAGACGCTGGCCGAGGTGACCGAGGTGGAGACGTCGCAGAGGACGTAGATCTCCGGCCGGCGCGGGCGCTTCGGCTTGTAGCGGATGTGCATTGGCACGCCGCCGGTCTCCAGCGAGGTCCGCATCGTCCGCCGCACGTCGACCGTCTGGCCCTTGCGCCGCCCCCGCTGCTCGTGGCCGAGCGTCGCCAGTCGCCGCTTCATCTGCGAGACCGCCCGGTGCACGGCGGCGAGGTCCTGGGTCGGGCTGGTCGGCAGGGCGCGGTCGAGCTCGGCCAGGGGTCGGGACGGGGGCAGGGTGGAGGTGCGCTCGATCAGGTCGCGCTCGAGCTCGCGGCGCAAGTGGCGCTCGAAGGCGTTGAGCTGGTCGCGGTCGATCGGCACCGGCTCGGCGGCGCCGTCGGAGGCCGGCGGCTGCTGGCCCGCCGAGAGCCCGAGCGTGCGGCGGATCCGCTGCACGTCGACGCCGACCACGCCCGAGCCCTCCCCCTGGCGGCCGAAGGCGGCGATCGCCAGCCGTGCCAGGTCGCGCATCTGGGCGTCGTCGCCGTCGAGGATCGCCTGGCGTATTTGCTCCTGCAGCTGGTCGATGTCGAGCCGCTCGCCGCCCTCGTGGCGGCGCTCGGTCTCCTCGACCCCGCGCTCGATCGCCTCCGCCTCGGCGCTGCGGAAGAACCAGCGCTCGAACAGCAGCTCAAAGAGCCGCCGGTCCTCCTGGGACTTGGCGATCGTCGCCGCCAGCGCCTCGCGGAAGTCGTCTCGCGAAGTCCAGGCGATCTCGTCCAGCGCCGCAAAGGCGTCGAGGATCTCCGAGGTCCCGACCGCGACGCCCTCGCTGCGCAGCTCCTCGCAGAAGCCGAGCAGCTTGGCGGCGAGCCCCGGAGGGCCCGCCTCAGCCTTGGGGCCGTAGGGGCTCGGCAAGCTTCACCCCAACCCGCTCGGAGACGAGCTCGATGTCGGTGCGGTGCTTGACGATGATCGACATCGACTGTTGGAAGGTCTCCTGGTCGATGTCCTCGGCACCCATCAAGAGCAGCGTCCGCGCCCAGTCGATCGACTCGGCGATCGAGGGCGGCTTCTTTAGATCCAGGGCGCGGATCATCCGCACCACCTCGACCATGCGGCGGGCCAGCGCCTCGGGCAGGTCGGGTGCGTGCAGGCGGACGATCTCCATCTCGCGCTCCAGGTCCGGGTAGTCGAGCCAGAGGTAGAGGCAGCGCCGCTTCAGCGCCTCGGTCAACTCGCGCGAGTTGTTCGAGGTGAGGACGACGATCGGCATCGTCGTCGCCGAGACCTGGCCCAGCTCTGGGATCGTGATCTGGAAGTCGGAGAGCAGCTCGAGCAGCATCGCCTCGAACTCCTGGTCGGTCTTGTCGATCTCGTCGATCAACAGCACCACCGGCTGCGGGCTGGCGATCGCCTGCAGTAGCGGCCGCTCGAGCAGGAACTCCTTGTCGAAGATGTCGCCGTGGACGTCCTCCCAGCCGTCCTCGCCGCCGGCCTGGATCCGCAGCAGCTGCTTGCGGTAGTTCCACTCGTACAGCGCCTTGGCCTCGTCGAGCCCCTCGTAGCACTGCAGGCGGATCAGTTCGCGCCCGGTGGCGCGCGAGAGCGCCTTGGCCAGCTCGGTCTTGCCGACCCCCGCCGGGCCCTCGACCAGTACCGGCTTCTCCAGCCGTTGGGCGAGGAAGGAGACCAGCGCCGCGGGCTCGTCGGCGAGGTAGCCGACCTGGGCCAGCGCGTCCTTAACCTCCGCTACGGAGCCATCGGCCATGGGGGCGATGATAATCCGGCGCTGTGCTCGACCTCGCCCTGCCACTCGCCGACCTGCTGCCCCACAGCGCCGGCCCCTACATCGCCCTGGTCCTGATCGGCTTCGGGATCGGCATCTTCGGCCACCTCAGCTCGGCCCGCTGGCTGGTCGCCGCCGGCGTGATCCTGATCTTCCTCGGTGCCTTCCTCTTCCCGCTGGCGGTGAACTTCACCCAGGACAACCCGCACCCAATCGAATCGCCCGAAGAAGGCAACGAGCCGATCCGCACCCTCCCCTGACGCGGTCGCCATTTCTGCCGCTATGCGGTTGAAATGACGACCGCGACGTACGATCTGGTCTATGGGACGGCTCGACGAGGTGGATCTCTCGCTCTCGCTCAGCCGCCGCGAAGAGGAGCGGGACCTGGCCGCCGCCTGGGACCGGCTGACCGAGCTGCGGCTGACGCTCGGCGGCCTGATCGGCGAGCGGCAGATCGGGCCGCCGGTGCTGGTCCTCTTTGAGGGCTGGGACGCCTCGGGCAAGGGTGGCTCGATCAAACGCCTCGTCGCCCCGCTCGACCCGCGCCACGTCCGCGTCGTCCAGTTCGCCGCCCCGACCCACGACGAGAAGCGCCACCACTTCCTCTGGCGCTTCTGGTCGGTGCTGCCGGGCTGGGGAGGGATGGCGGTCTTCGACCGCTCCTGGTACGGGCGGGTCCTGGTCGAGCGCGTCGACGGCCTCGCCAGCCGCGAGCAGTGGCTGCGCGCCTACGACGAGATCAACGGCTTCGAGCGCACGCTCGCCGATGAGGGCACGATCATCGTCAAGCTCTGGCTCCATATCTCCGAGGCCGAGCAGCTGAAGCGCTTCGAACGCCGCTCCGCCGATCCGCTCAAGGCCTGGAAGTTGACCGATGACGATTGGGCCAACCGTGCCAAGCGCGAGGACTACGAGCAGGCAGTCGAGGACATGGTTGCCCGCACCGATCAGCCGCGGGCTCCATGGCACCTGATCCCGGCCGAGTCCAAGCGCTACGCCCGGGTCGCCGTCGTGCGCACCGTGATCGAGGCGATCGAAGCCGGGACGACCGCCGCGTAGAGCCGCGGCGAGCGCTAGCTTTACGTCAACGTCAACGCCGAGTCTCGCCAGGAGGCCAACCGTCTTGAGTCGATTCCGCATCCTCACCCTCTTCGCCACGCTGCTCGCGCTCGCCGCGGCGCTTGCCGCCTGCGGAGGCGGCAGCAGCAGCGACCCCGAAGCGGTCGTCGAAGAAGCGACCCTGCAGGGGATCGAAAGCGGCGATCTGGAGATGACGCTGGGAATCGACGTCAAGGGCAAAAAGAGCGGCCACGTCGAGGTCAAGGCCTCCGGCCCCTTCCAGTGCGAAGCCGAAGCCGAATACCCCGAACTCGACCTCAGTGCCAGCGCCAAGGGCAAGGTCGGCGGCGAAAAGGTCGACTTCGAAGGCGCCGTCACCCTGCTCGGCAACAAGGCCTACGTCGGTTACGAAGGCACCGAGTACGAAGTCGACCCGACGACCTTCAGCTTCGTCAAGTCGCTGCTGAAGGCAAAAAGCGGCGCCGGCGGGCAATCGGGCGAAGCGACCGCCTGCAAAGAAGCGGCGAGCGGGCTTGAACTCGACGACTTCGTCGAAAACCTGAAGAGCGAAGGCAGCGCCGACGTCGGCGGCACCGGCACGACCAAGGTCAGCGGCGACCTCGATGTCGCCGGGGCGATCGACGCAGTCTCCAAGCTCTCCGAAGACCCCGCCTGCAGCGAACAGCTCGAGCGCCGCCGGAGCCGTCCCTTCGGGGCGGAACTCGACGACGCCAAGGGCATCATCGAAGAATCGATCAAGAGCGCCCACGTCGAGCTCTACGTCGGCGACGACCACATCGTCCGTCGCATCGTCTCCCAGGCCCAGATCGAACCGCAGGAAGCCGCGAGCGGCGGCGCCAAGAGCGTCGAAATCGACCTCGACCTCAGCCTCACCGGGGTCAACGAAGACCAGACGATCTCGGCGCCGAAGGGCTCGAAGCCGCTCAGCGACCTCTTCCTCAAGCTCGGTGTCAACCCGATCGAACTGCTCGACGCCTTCCGGCAGGGCGGCGGCGGTCCGGTGCTGGTGGCATCGGCGGCCTGATCGAAGGCCTCAACCGCCTCGCGGAGGCACGCCAGTAGCCGCGTTCCTGCGCAGTCCATATGGCTGGCCTTATCTGCTGACGCCGCTGATCCCACTGGCGGTGGCGCTGGACCTGGCGGGCGCCAGCGCCGGTCTCGTCTTCGCCACCTCGGCGCTGGGGATCGTTCCCACGGCAGCGCTGATGGGGCGCGCCACCGAGGAGCTGGCAGCGCGTTCGGGGCCGGGCATCGGCGGCCTGCTCAACGTCACCTTCGGCAACGCGCCGGAGCTGATCATCGCCCTCTTCGCCCTCGGCCAGGGCCTGCACGAGGTGGTTAAGGCCTCGATCGTGGGCTCGATCATCGGCAACATCCTGCTCGTGCTCGGAGCCGCGATGCTCTTCGGCGGGCTGAGGCGCGAAAAACAGACCTTCAGCCGCACCGGCGCCAGCGTGCAGACCTCGATGCTGCTGCTCGCCGCCGCGGCGCTGATCATGCCGGCGATCTTCGAGCTGGTCGAGGGCAAGGGGCTGCCCTGCCCGGAGCGGAAATCGTCGACTACAGCTCCACCGTCGAGCACCTCTCGCTGGCCGTCGCCCTGGTGCTGATGGTCACCTACGTCGCCGGCCTCTTCTTCTCGCTCAAGACCCACCGCGACCTCTTCAACCCCGAGTACGGCAGCGAGGGCACGTCGGGCTGGTCGACCCGGACCTCGGTGCTGGCCCTGGCCGGCGCCGGCGTCCTGGTCGGGGTGATGTCGGAGGTCCTGGTCGGCTCGATCAGCGAGGCCTCCCACGCGATCGGCCTCTCCGAGTTCTTCATCGGCGTGATCGTCGTCGCCATCGTCGGCAACGCGGCCGAGCATTGGGTCGCGGTCCTGGTCGCGATGAAAGACAAGATGGACCTCTCGGTCAACATCGCGATCGGCTCCAGCGCCCAGGTCGCCCTCTTCGTCGCCCCGATCCTCGTCCTCGCCTCTTTCTTCATCGGCCCTCACCCGCTGGCGCTGGTCTTCAACGGCTTCGAGCTCGGCGCGATCCTGATCGCGATCCTGATCGCCAACTACGTCACCCAGGACGGCGAGTCGACCTGGTTCGAGGGCGTACAGCTCCTAGCCGTCTACCTCGTCTTCGGGATCGCCTTCTACTACGCCTGAGCGGAATGATCTAAGGCCGAAGCTAGTGTTTTCCGGCTTGTGGACGAGCGCGACGGTCATCGAGGTTCCCGCTGACCGAGGCGATCGGCCCGTTATTGCAACGACGCCTGGAACGCGCAGGAACCTCGACGCGATCGTCGCCATGCCACGCGCCCGACATGGTCCCTGCCAATCACACCGCAGGGTTGAGACCCGCGCAGGGTCGCTGGAGGTGCGCGGCTTGCACATCGCCAAGATCTTCGAGGCGTGGCCGCGATACGCTTCGAGACGCGCCGGCTCGCTACGTCCGCGAGGGTCCGTGGTCACGCAGAGTGGACCGCCGACCGCGGCCCATTCCAAACCCCGTTTGCGTACCGTGGGGATCTCGCTAGGCTCCTCGCCTCGGGGGCGGCGCGAGGTCAGCTGGGACAGCATCCTTTGACGTGATTCCCTTCGAGGTCGGCCTAAGATCAAGCGCAAGGACGTTTACTCCGACCGGTCGGTCTCGATTCTGCGCCAGGTCGGCTTGTCGATTAGCCCGGTCAATCACTTACAAGGAGGAACAGTGCAGGCCACGCCGGTGAAGAAGATCGATGACATGGAGGCGATACTACCTGGGTGCCTTCAAGCTCCTCGGAGCTTCTCGGCTTCTTTGTCCTGGAGCTGGTCGAGGTGGCCGTCTCCAGGGGCGATCGTCCCGTCATCGAGCGAGGCCAAGCTGATCGACCCGCCGGGCCGAACTTCGAGAATCTGACCCCGCAGCACGACCACTCCGAAGACGGCCAGGAGTGAGGTCTTCGCTGGCCCTTGCCGTGGCTTTTGGCGGCGAGATCGAGATCGGAAGGCGAGTTCGTTGGTCCCAGCTCGACAGCCGACCACACCCAGCGTCGTCCTGTACGCGTTGGCTCGGGTGAAGCGCAAGGCCTTAGGTCCGGCGTGTACGAGGCGCAGTCCGCGTCCATTGATTCCGCACGGCGGAGTCCCGGAGGCGATTGTCCAGGCCGCCGGCGAGAACCGGAATCAGCTCTGCGTCCGACCCGATGGCGCGCTACAAGGGTTTTCCGGGCTTGCCCGGACGCGTCTCAGTGCCCGGGGCAGGCGAGAACTGGGGTCCTCGGGTAGCGGGAGTAACGCCGGTCGCTGCGCGAGCGCAGGCAGTGGGGGAAGACCGAGCCGCGCGTGTTCGGCACAGTTGTCGGCTGCAGGCAGCTATCGCAGAGGCCGTTCTTCCAGGGTTAGCAGGCGATCTTCCACAGGGCGACGCTACCGCCTTGGCAGTGGCTAGCTTTGGTGCATGAACGGGACCGCAACGCTCTCTTCGACGCCGACGCGCCCGTACACTCGGCGACGGTCGAGGTGCTGGGGGTCATCTTCTGCGCCGAGGACGACGGCTACGCGGTGCTGGAGGTCCAGGACGCCGAGTCGGGCGAGGGCTTCGCCCTGGTCGGTCCGGTGGCGCACCTCGGCGTCGGCGACCGCGCCGAAGTAAGCGGCGAGTGGCAGACCCACTCGCGCTACGGGCGCCAGCTGCGGGCGCAGGGCGCGCTGCCGCTCGACCCGGCCGACCGCGCCGGGCGGATCGCCTACCTCACCTCGCTGCGCCACATCGGCCCGGCCCGAGCCGAGCGGCTGGTCGACGAGCACGGGGAGGGGGTGCTGGGGGCGATCGCCGCCGACCCCGCAGCGCGTCTTCGGCTCGCTGCGCGGGGTCAGCGCCGCCCAGGCGGCCGCCGCGGCCGAGTCCTGGCACGCCAGCCGCGCCGTCCGCGACCTCCACGTGCAGCTCGCCCCGCACGGGCTCGCGCACCTCGCTGCCCCGATCCACGCCCGCTTCGGCGATCGCTCGATGGCGATCCTGCACGAGGACCCCTACCGGCTGACCGAGGTCGAGGGGGTCGGCTTCGCCCGCGCCGACAAGATCGCCCTCGCCGCCGACGTGCCGCCCGAGTCGAGCCGCCGCGCCCAGGCCGCCGCCGCTCTACGCGCTCGCCGAGGCCGAGCAGCAGGGCAACAGCTACCTGCCGCTGGCGGAGCTGGCGCAGCGCACCGCGAAGCTGATCGGCCTCGATCCCGACCCCGAGGTGCTGCGTCGAGGCGCGCGGGCTGCTGGTCGACGGAGGGCCGGGTCTACCGCGAGCTCGACCCACGCCAGCGAGGTCGCCGTGCGCCGAGACCCTGGCGCGCGCGCCGCGGCGCCGCCCCACCTCGACCACGATCCGGGCGAGACGCCCCCGAGCGAGGAGCGGAGCTCACCGACGAGCAGTGGGCGGCGGTGCGAGGCGCCTTCGCGCGCGCGCGTCTCGGTCCTCACCGGCGGCCCGGGGTGGGCAAGACGGCCTGCACGCGGGCGATCGTCGCCGAGGCCGAAGCCGCCGACGCGACGCATCGCGCTCTGCGCGCCGACCGGCCGCGCCGCCCGCCGGCTCGAGGAGGCGACCGGCCACGACGCGCAGACGATCCACCGCCTGCTCGAGTGGATGCCGGGGCGCGAGCCGGCCTTCAAGCCCGGCCACCCGCTGCCCGCCGACCTGGTGATCGTCGACGAGTCCTCGATGCTCAACCTGCGCCTGATCGAGGTCCTGCTCGGCGGCCTCGCCGAGATCGACCCACGTCGTCTTCGTCGGCGACGCCGACCAGCTGCCGCCGATCGGCGCCGGCAAGCCCTTCGAGGACCTGATCGCCTCGGGGATCGTCGCCGGTCGTCCGGCTCACCCAGATCTTCCGCCAGGCGGCGCGCTCGATGATCACCACCGCCGCCCACGAGATCAACCAGGGCCGCCCGCCCCACCTGGAGCCGGCCGAGGACCAGGACCACGACTTCTTCTTCATCGAGCGGCGCCAACCCGGAGCGGGCGCTGGAGACGGTGGTCGAGGTGGTCGCCGAGCGGGCGCCGGCGCGCTTCGGCGTCGACCCGGTCCGCGAGGTCCAGGTGCTGGCGCCGATGTACCGGGGGGCGGTCGGGATCGACGCCCTCAACGAGCGGCTGCAGGCGCGGCTCAACCCGCGACGGCAAGGCGGCGGTGGGCGAGCGCTTCCGGGTCGGCGACCGCCTGATCCAGACCCGCAACTCGCACGAGCTGGGCCTGATGAACGGCTCGATCGTCTTCCTCCGCGCCGACGATCCCGACGAGGAAGAGATCGTCGTCGACACCGACGAAGGGCGGACGCTGACGATCCCCTACGGGGAGACGGCGACGCTGCGCCTCGCCTACGCGATCTCCGTCCACAAGGCGCAGGGCTGCGAGGTCCCGGTCGTCGTCGGCGTCTGCCACCGCTCCCACTCGCGGATGCTGACCCGCCCCCTGCTCTACACGGCGATCACCCGCGCCCGCAGCACCTGCGTGCTGATCGGCGACCGGGCGGCGCTCGGCACGCGCAATCCGCCGCGACGACAGCGGCGGCCGCCACTCGGGCCTCGCCGAGCGCCTGCTCGGATAGCCGCGGAAGGCGATTCAGTGTCGTGCGCTTCTGCGCGCCACGGGTATGATTCAAGCCTTCATACTCCGAATCGATGCCGCAGACGATGCCCCGCCGAACCATCTACCTCCCGGACAGCGCCGAGCAGCTCGTGCGCGAGCACTCTCATAAGGGCGAGTCGTTTTCGGCCACGGTCGTGCGTTTGATCCTGCTTGGCGCCTTGGATGACGATCGGGATAGCTGGCCGGACTGGATCGGCTCGATTCGAGGGCCCAGGTGATCTCGGGATCAACGCCGAGAAGTACCTGGGAATCAAGCCGTGGGGACCGGGCGAGGGACCGCGTGACGAAGATCGTCATTGACACGGGCCCGCTCGTCTCGGCCATTGACCGCCGTGACGACGCCCACGAGATCGCGGCACCCCTGATCGTGAGACTCAGCCGCGACGCGGTCGATTCCAACGCCGGTGCTCGTCGAGGTCGACCACATCCTCAGCAGCCGGGCCGGCGGCTCGGCCGCGCGAGCGTTCCTCAAGGCAACGGCAGGGGGAGAGCGCGAAATCGCTTATCTGACTGCGGGCCTTGTGCGACGGGCGGTCGAGTTGGACAACCGCTATGCGGATCTCAACCTGGGTTTCGTCAACACCTGCGTGATGGCGATCGCCGAGCGACACGAACTGCCGATCCTTACCTTCGACTTCCGCGACTTCCGAGCCACCGAGTCCGCCTCGGGCCCGTGGCGCCTGGCTCTCGAAGAGAGCACCTACCAGAGGGCAATCGGGAGGTAGGTCTTACGGCGCGCGCCCGCGTGCGGGGTCTCGCCTAACGATACTCAGCGCGTGGAGAACCCGAAGCCATCCTCCTCGCGGTCGGGATCACCCTGGCGGGGATGGCCCTGCTCGCCGCGCTCGTCTTCGCGGTGCCGGCGCTGCACGACGCCGCCGTGGCGGCGATCCACGGTGACACCGAGGAGGTGCGGCATCAGATCCACAGCCTCGGGGTTGCCGGCCCGCTGCTGATCCTCGTCCTCGCACTGGTCCATGCCATCGTCTTCTACCCGGCGGAGATCGTCGACGCTGCCGCCGGCCTGGTCTACGGCTTTCTCCCCGCCCTGGCGCTGATGATGTTTGGCTGGCTGCTATCCGGCTTGGTCTGCTTCGCGGTCGGCCGCTCGGTCGCCCGCCCCCTGCTCGATCGCTGGCTCGGCGCCGAGCGCTTCGAGCGTACCGAGCAGCGGATCGAGCGCGGCGGCGCCAAGGTCCTGATCGCCGCCCGGCTGATCCCGATCCTGCCGTTCAGTCTCGTCTCCTACGCTGCCGGCGCCGCACGCGTCCCCACCTGGCGCTTCATCTGGACGACTGCGGTTGGCTACCTGCCGATCACCGTGATCTCGGTTTACTTCGGCACCAAGCTCGACCTGCTCGGCGGGCTGTTCTAGTCGACCCTGACGACCCTGAAGCGAAAGACCGCTGGGGTCGGGTCGGCATTGCCCGCCGTGTCGCGGGCGATTGCGCGCACCGAGTGGCTGCCGATCCCGAATCGTCTGACCAGGGTTGCCGGGCAAGGGTGGAAGAGGCTGCCGTCGATCCGGCAGACGAAGGTCGCGCCGGCCTCGGTGGAGCCGAAGTGGAGGACCAGCTTCGCCGTTGCGGAGCGGGTGCGCAGAAGCGTGCTGGGGCGCGAGCGGATGAACGTTCGCAGAACCTTTCGGGGCGATTCTTCTTCGGGGGGAGGAGGCGGTTGGGTTGAGGTCGTGTTGGTCGTCCCCGTCGTCGGAGGCACTTCAAGCCCCCAGTTGCCGGGCGCACGCGCTTCTTCGACCGAGCCTTCCGCTTCCGGCGGCAGGCATTCGGCGGGCGTCGAGCCGCTCGGGGTGAGGAGGTCCTCGATTCCACCCAGCGCTTCCACTAGTCCTGCCCCAACCGCGCACGGCTCGAATTCGCCGACCGGCGCGGCGCTTTCGGCAAGCGCCGAGCGGATCTGGGCCGGTGTTGCCGACGATTTGGCGTCGAGCATCAGGGCGGCGACTCCGGCCGCGTGCGGCGCCGCCGCCGACGTTCCGCAGAATCGCCACCCCCCGGCGCGGAGGCGGGCGAAGAAGGTGGTCAGGCCGCAGTCGGTGGCGGCGACGTCCGGCTTGGAGATTTCTTCCGGGGAGGGGAGTTTGGCTGCCGGCGTTTTTCCCACCACAGGGCCGAAGTCGTGCCTGACCGGACCGCGCGAGGAGTATTCCTCCGGTTCTGTCGGTTCGGGGCCCTCTTCGTATGAGACGGCCCCAACCGAAATCGCGCTGGCGGCGCCGCTGTGGCCGAACACCGTCGGCCCGACCACGTCTTCGCCGGTCGAGCGTGGGTACTCGGTGGCGGCGACGCCGGAGCCGTTCTCGAGCAGGGCGAACTTGAGTCGCGGGTTGGCGCCGGAGAAGCGGTTGACCACCAGCTGAACCGTGCGCGTCGAGCCGGATTCGTTGGCCCACTGCAGGACCTCGAGCGGCTTCTGGCTGCTGAGGTTGCTCGTCCTTTCTTTGGCCACCAGGTTGCCGTTGGCGTCCAGCAGGTAGGCGTCAAGGTCAGTTCTGACCCCGAACCAGGGTTCGGCCCACTGCAGGTCGGCGATCAATTCCGCGCCCGCTTCGACTTTGATGCCGAAGGTACGGTCGGTGGCGCTCCCGGGATCGAAGTCGAGGCAGTGTTTCGCGTTGCTTCCGGAGAGCGCTTCGACTTTTGGCGGGCAGCTGCCCGCGTCCCTGAATTCCGGCGTTTCCCATGAGCCGATGTCGTGCCCTTCGGCGTCGATCAGGTTGTCGTTGCCGGCGGCGGAGAGGAACGTCGCCCCGCCCGCCACCGCTTCGTTGACAGCCACCGCCACCGGGCCGTCCTGGAAGAAGGGCTCTTCGAAGTAGAAGACGTCGTCGGCGATTACCTGGGCGCCGGCGCTCTTCAGCGCTCCGATGTTGTCGGCGAAGCTTGGTTCGCCGTTGAAGGCTGAGGCGAAGTCGAGGTGCGCGCCGGGGGCGAGGTCGTGGACGATCTGGGTCATCGCCCGCCCCTCATCCGCGTCTTCGCCCGACTGGTCGTTTTCGAGGACGGCGACCGGGGTCAGGTCGCCGCACGGGTTGAGCAGGCCCGGGAGGTCAGCGCTTTTCACGTCATCGCTGGCTTTGGTGGCGATCGGGCCGCCGGTGGCAGCTTCGGTTGCCTGATTGAAGGAGTCGGAGAGGATGCCGACGGTGACGCCGCTGCCGTCGACGGCGAATTCGTCCCGTGCTTCCCCCGGAGCGTCGCCCGCGTTCAGCTGCGCCACCCCCTCGGAGACGACGGAGCCGAGGCGGTTCGTGCATTCGGCGGCGGCAACGGGAGCCAGCGCCTCGGTCACGCTGGCGACGCCGGGCACGCTGCCAATGCTGTGGAGGTCGACCGGCTTTGCCGCGACCGTCGTTGTCTCATAGCGGCGGCTGAGGTCGACGATCTGGGCCCCGGCCGACCGCAGATCGTCGCTGGCGGCGGCGGCACCTTCATCAAAGCGCACATAGGCCAGCACCCGCTTGCCGTCACGCAGCAGGCTCCCGGGGCCAGAAGGAGCGACGCCCAGCTTTCTGGCCTGTTCGACCGGGGGTGCGGAGCGCGTCGTGGGCTTGGCAAGCTCGGCAAGTCGCGGCGAAAGGTGGTCCTGCCAGGGGGCCTCGGGCATTCCCACGGCCGCGACCGGCATTGTCCACGGCGCCACCGCCAGGCAGGCCGCAAAAAGCCAGGCTGCGCCCAGTCGTGAACATCTCACTGGCCTCATCACAATCACTTATCGACCGGTCTCCTCCCGTCCTAAACACGGCCGGACGCGGTTCCGAGCGGCCCCAGATCACCGAGCGGCCGGCTCAGGTCGCCGGTCGGAGAGGCTGAGCTCTTTGCCGTCCTGGTCGGGCAGGGTGAAGTCGGGGGCGCTCGCCCCCGGCCTCGAGCACTACTCGGAGCCCTCGCCCTGGTCCTCACGGCCGGGGTCCTGGCCGTTCTCGCCCTCGTCGAGCTCTTCGTCGCCCTGCTCCAGCGCCGTCTCGGAGACCGAGCCGGTCGAGCCGGGGTGGTAGCTGGTCTGGAAGCTCTCGAGTACGCGGTCGCGGTGATCCTCGTCGACCGGCACCTCGTCGGAGATGCGGACCCAGTCGGCACCCTCGTAGGCCTCCATGTTGAAGACCTCCTGGTCGAGCGAGGTCGAGTCGTCGACCACGACCAGCACCTCGGTCTGCGGGTTGAAGTAGGTCCCGGGCTGCATCAGCAGCTCCTCGACCTCGTAGAGATTCTCCTCGGCGGCGCCGGCCATCAGTGGCCCAATCCTATGAAATCCGCCACCTGTCGCTCGACCTCGGCCTCGACGTCCAGCGGCTCCTTACCGCCGCGCATGCGCCGTTCGTTGCGGGCGATCACCAGTTGGCGCACCTCGGCCCGTAGCTTCTCGTCGAGATCCGGCTTCTCGCCGGCCTTCGGATCGAGCAATCGCTCCAGCTCGGCCTCGACGTCGACCGGCTCCTCCCCACGCCGTAAACGTCGGTAGGACTTCGCCTCCAGCATCTGACGCGCCTCGGCGGCCTGGATCGCCGGGTCGACTTTCGCCGGCGACTGTCCGAGACGCGGCGGCGGCATCGAGTGCATGATCCCGAAGCGGCCCTTGCCGATCTCATCCCAGGCGCCGCCCGAGCGGATGAAGCTGAAGGCGGCAAAGGGCAGGATCGCAAGCGTGATCGCGGCCAGCACGTAGCCGCTCTGCAGGCTGGTCAGTGCCAGGGGCCAGACCATCGCCCAAGGGTAGGGACCCGGCACCCGGGCCGTCATCCGGTACCCTTGGCCTTGGTTGACTGACCAGTCAATCGGTGGTCGTCGCCTCGCGGCGAGGCCGCATCAAAACGGCTTAAGCACTGACATAGAAGGAGCTTCGACCAGTGGTTGACTTCACCCTGACCGACGAACAGAAGGATCTGCGCGAGCTCGCGCATAGCTTCGCCGAGAAAGAGATGCGCAAGGTTGCCTGGGAGTACGACAAGGACGGCACCTGGCCGCAGGACATCATCGACAAGGCCTGGGAGGTCGGGTTGATGAACACCCACATCCCCGAGGCCTACGGCGGCCCCGGCCTCGACTACCTCTCCGGCTGCCTGATCGAGGAGGAGATGGGCTGGGGATGCTCGGGCATCGGCACCAGCCTGATGGCCAACGGCCTCGCCTCCGCGCCGATCACCCTTGGCGGCTCCGAGGAGACGAAGAAGAAGTACCTCGGCATGCTCACCGAGGAGCCGAAGCTGGCCTCCTTCTGCCTGACCGAGCCCGACGCCGGCTCCGACGTCTCGGGGATGAAGACCAAGGCCGTGAAGAAGGGTGACAAGTACGTCATCAGCGGCTCCAAGTGCTTCATCACCAACGGCACCTACGCCGACTACTTCACCGTCTACGCCAAGACCGATCCCGAGGCCGGCCACCGCGGGATCAGCGCCTTCGTCGTCGAGGCCGACCTCCCCGGGGTCAGCGTCGACAAGAAGGAGGACAAGATGGGCCAGCGGGCCTCCAACACCGCGACCATCTCCTTCGACGAAGTCGAGATCCCCGCCGAGAACCTGCTGGGCGAGGAAAACAAGGGCTTCAAGCTGGCGATGATGACCCTCGACCGCACCCGGCCCGGCGTCTCGGCGATGGCCGTCGGCATCGGCCGTGCGGCGCTCGAGTACGCCACGGAGTACTCGAAGGAAAGGGTCCAGTTCGGCGTGCCGATCGCGATGCACCAGGCGATCCAGTTCATGATCGCCGACATGGCGACCAAGGTCGAGGCCTCCCGCCTGCTGGTCTGGAACTCGGCGGTCCTGCTCGATCAGGGCATCCGCAACAGCAAGGTCTCCTCGATGGCCAAGCGCTTCGCCGCCGACTCGGCGATGGAGATCACCGTCGACGCTGTGCAGGTCTACGGCGGCTACGGCTTCATCAAGGAGTACCCGGTCGAGAAGCTGATGCGCGACGCCAAGATCATGCAGCTCTACGAGGGCACCAGCCAGATCCAGCGCCTGGTGATCGCCAAGGAAGTGCTGCTGCCGCGCAGCATCGACGAGGTGACTCCCGAGGCCGAGGCGAAGGCAGCCAGGGAATCCGAGGGCAGCCAGTCCGAGCAGGCAGCCGCCACTGTTTAGACCTTAACTCAAGGTTAGGTTCCGAAAAGAGTCGCTGGACGGGTCCGTCCGGCGGCTCTTTTCTTGTCTGGGCGGTGGGTCTATGGTGGACCGACCCAAAGTCGATCTAGAGGAGGTCTGAGTGACCCAGGGGGCCGACAAGAACATCGGGATCGACATGGGCATCGGCCGTCTGCCGCTTGACGATCAAGCCCGAATCCGGGAAGTCTTGAGCGACGAGGAGGCGGCCGCGCTGAGTGACGAGGAGCGGGAGCGCCTTTCCACATGGGTGGTCCAGCTGATCAACTCCGACATCGTGGCGGCGATGGCCGCCGGGACCTTCGACTCGCGCGGCGACAGGCACATCAGTCGTACGATCTCGCTGGTCGACGAGCAGGGTTGGCGTGATCTCACCCGGATTCAAGCCGAGGCGCTCGAGGCCAGCTTTGCGGTCCAGGCCGAAAGCACCGAACGCCTTGCCGAGAGCGACGAGGCGGCGATCGCCACGATGTCAGCGATGGTCTGCTGCGAGCTGCCGCGAGGTAACGCGGACTAGGCGACGCGGGCGCCCGAGCGAGCGGCCTTCTGGCGCTTCAGCTTGTCGAGCTCGACCTTGCGCAGGCGGACCGACTCGGGGGTGACTTCGACGCACTCGTCCTCGCGCAGGAACTCGAGCGCGGCTTCGAGGGAGAGGCGTGTGGGCGGCGCCAGCCGCTCCAGCACGTCGGCGGCGGCGGCGCGCATGTTGGTCTGCTGCTTCTCCTTGATCGCGTTGACGTCCATGTCCTCGGCGCGGGCGTTCTCGCCGATGATCATCCCCTCGTAGACCTCCTCGCCGGGGCCGACGAAGAGCGTGCCGCGGTCCTGGATGCCGATCAGGGCGTAGCCGGCGGTCTTGCCGCGGCGGTCGGCGACGATCGAGCCGGTCGGGCGCAGGCGCAGCTCGCCGGCCCAGCGCTCCCAGCCCTCGAAGACGTGGTGCATGATGCCGGTGCCGCGGGTCTCGGTGAGGAACTCGGTGCGGAAGCCGATCAGCCCGCGGGCCGGCACCAGGTACTCCATCCGCACCCAGCCGGTGTCGTGGTTGACCATCTGCTCCAGGCGGCCCTTGCGGCCAGCGAGCAGCTGGGTGACGGCGCCGACGTGCTCCTCGGGCACGTCGATCGCCAGCCGCTCGACCGGCTCGTGCAGCTTGCCGTCGATCTCGCGGGTCAGCACCCGCGGCTGGCCGGCGGTCAGCTCGAAGCCCTCGCGGCGCATCAGCTCCAGCAGCACGACGAGCTGCAGCTCGCCGCGGCCCTGCACCTCCCAGGCGTCGGGGCGTTCGGTGTCGTTGACGCGGATCGAGACGTTGCCGACCAGCTCGGCGTCGAGCCGGTCGCGGACCTGGCGCGCGGTCAGCTTGTCGCCCTCGCTGCCCGGCCAGCGGCGAGGTGTTGATCCCGAGCACGATCGAGAGCGAGGGCTCGTCGACCGTGATCACCGGCAGCGGCCGCGGGTCGTCGGGGTCGGCGAGCGTCTCGCCGATCGTCACCTCTTCGATGCCGGCGACGGCGATGATCTCGCCCGGGCCCGGCCTCCTCGGCCGGGACCCGCTCGAGCGCCTCGGTGATGTAGAGCTCGGAGACGGTGGCGCGCTCGATCGAGCCGTCTGCCCGGCACCAGGCGATCTGCTGGCCGGTGCGGATCGTGCCGTTGCGGACGCGGCAGAGCGCCAGGCGGCCGACGTAGGGGGAGGCGTCGAGGTTGGTGACGTGCGCCTGCAGCGGGTGCTCGGGGTCGTACTCGGGCGCCGGGATCTTCTCCAGCATCAGGTCGAGCAGCGGCGAGAGGTCGGTGCCCTCGACGCCCTCCTCCAGCGAGGCCCAGCCCGCCTTGGCGTTGGTGTAGACGATCGGGAAGTCGATCTGCTCGTCGTCGGCGTCGAGGTCGAGGAAGAGCTCGTAGACCTCGTCGACGACCTCGGCGATGCGGGCGTCGGGCCGGTCGACCTTGTTGACGACGAGGATCACCGGCAGCTTCGCCTCCAGCGCCTTGCGCAGGACGAAGCGGGTCTGCGGCAGCGGGCCCTCGGAGGCGTCGACCAGCAGCAGCACGCCGTCGACCATGGTCAGCCCGCGCTCGACCTCGCCGCCGAAGTCGGCGTGGCCGGGGGTGTCGACGATGTTGAGCTTGACCCCGTCGTAGTGGACCGCGGTGTTCTTGGCGAGGATCGTGATCCCCTTCTCGCGCTCGAGGTCCATCGAGTCCATCACCCGCTCGGCGACGTCCTGGCCCTTGCGGAAGGCGCCGGACTGCCACAGCATGGCGTCGACCAGCGTCGTCTTGCCGTGGTCGACGTGGGCGACGATGGCGATGTTGCGGAGGTCGTCTCGAGTGGTCATTGCGGGGGAGGTTAGGGAAGGCCTTGCGGGCAAAAACGAGGCCCGCCAGTGGCGGGCCCCGTACTGCTCAAGTGCGGTGCGCGACTACGAGGTCTGCTGAACGCTCGCCGCGGCTGGGCCCTTGGGCCCTTCCTCGGACTCGTAGCTCACTTTGGCGCCCTCCGTCAGGGACTTGAAGCCCTCGCCGAGGATCGCGCTGTGATGGACGAAGACGTCCTTAGAGCCGTCATCGGGCGTGATGAACCCGTAACCCTTGTCGTCGCTGAACCACTTGACTGTTCCAGTGGGCATGCATTGCCTCCACTTGATGTGCTGCGAACGCGGAGGCTTCGGTAAAGCAACGACGCGAGCGCTAAACACGACTTTGCCGGATATCGATCCGACCTAACGCCCGGGACCGTAGCAAGGCTTGAGGCTCCCTACACTCGCGGGGTGGACCGGGACCTCCTCCAGAGCTCGCTTGCGGTGGCCGGCGAGCCGCCCTACCGCGCCTCCCAGATCTGGGAGTGGATGGCGCGTGGGAGCGCGCTCCTATGCGGAGATGACGAACCTGCCCGCGGCGCTTCGCGAGCGGCTTGCCGAGACGGTGCCGCTCTCGACGCTCACCCTCCAAACCGAGGCGCAGCTCCGACGACGGCACCGTCAAGACCCTCTTCCACACCGCCGACGGCCGTCCGATCGAGGCGGTGCTGATGCGCTACCGCGACGGGCGACGCTCGGTCTGCCTCTCCTCGCAGTCGGGCTGCCCGCTGACCTGCACCTTCTGCGCCACCGGCCGGATGAAGTTCGGTCGCAACCTCAGCGCCGACGAGATCCTCGATCAGGCGCTGCACTTTCGCCGCATCGAGGCGATCGACCACGTCGTCTTCATGGGAATGGGAGAGCCGACGATGAACCTCGACGCCGTGCTCGGCGCATGCGAGCTGCTGCCCGACCTCGGCGTCACCCACCGCCGCACGGCCATCTCCACGGTCGGCTGGGTGCCCGGAATCGACCGGCTCGCCGAGTGCGAGATGCCGGTCAGCCTGGCGCTCTCCCTGCACGCGCCCAACGACGGCCTGCGCTCGCAGCTGATGCCGGTCAACGACCGCTACCCGCTGGCCGAGGTGCTGGCCGCCTGCGATCGCTACATGGCGCGCCGCCGCCGCAAGGTCTTCGTCGAGTACGTGATGCTCGACGGGGTCAACGACCTGCCCGAGCACGCGCGCCAGCTCGCCGAGCTGCTCGACCCGCGCGCCTACAAGGTCAACCTGATCCCCTACAACCCGACCGGCGCCTACGACGGCTCCTCGCCAGAGCGGATCGAGCGCTTCCGCGCGATCCTCGCCGAGCACCGCCTTACCGCCACCGTCCGCCTCACCCGCGGCCGCGACATCGACGCCGCCTGCGGCCAGCTCGCCGCTAACGCCGCCTGCCAGTCGCCGGTTTGGCTGGTCAGCCAACTAGGATTCGGGAGTGGCCGCTGGAGACGAGAGGCCGTTCCTGGCGGCGGATCGAGCCGCCGCGGCAGCTGAGCGCGAACCCGGTTCGCCGCGTCGCCGAAGACGTTCGCGCCGAGCTCGGCGTGCGCCGTCGCGGCGCCTACCCGCCGGGCCCGCAGAGCTTCGACTTCGGCCGCACCCTGCAGGCGGCGCGCGACCCGCTGCCGCTGCTGCTCTCTCTCTACGAGGAGCACGGGCCGATCTTCAGCGCTCGCCTCCTGCATCACCCGGTGATCTTCATGCTCGGGCCCGAGGCCAACCACTTCATCACCGTCGCCCACCCGGAGAACTTCCACTGGCGCGAGTCGAGCTTCGGCGACCTGATCCCGCTGCTCGGCGACGGCCTGCTGACGATCGACGACGCCTACCACGACCGCGCGCGCGAGATCATGATGCCGGCCTTCCACCGCGAGCAGGTCGCGCGCCTCGGTCGAGGCGATGGGCGCCGAGGCGACGCCGGCGATCGAGACGCTGCGCCCGGGCCAGATCGTCGACGTCTACGAGTGGATGCGCGGCCTGGCGATGCGGATCGCGATGCGGGCGCTGCTCGGCCTCGACCCCGACGAGGCGGGCAAAGGCGCCGCCGCGGCCGAGCACTTCGAGCGGGCGCTCGGGCTTCTACGGCACCGACTTCCACCTGCGCCTGCTGCGCGGCCCCGGCTCGCCCTGGTCGAAGATGGTCGCGCTCGCGCGCAGTCCTCGACGAGATCGTCTACGGCGAGATCTCCGCGCCGCCGCCGCCGATCCCGACCCCGGGAAGATGCGACATCCTCAGCCTCCTGCTCGGCGTCCGCGACGAGGCGGGGGAGGGGTTCTCCGACAAGGAGGTCCGCGACCAGGTGATGACGCTGATGTTCGCCGGCCACGACACCTCGACCTCGACCCTGACCTTCATGATGCACGAGCTGGCCCGCCACCCCGAGGTGGTGGAGAAGCTCTGCGCAGGAGCAGGACGAGGTGCTCGGCGGCGAGACTCCCGACATCGACCGGCTCGAGCGCGAGATGCCCTACCTCGACATGGTCCTCGACGAGGTGCTGCGCCTCTACCCGCCTGCCTGGATCGGCCCGCGGCGCGCCGTGCGCGACTTCGAGTTCGACGGCCACAGCGTCCGCCGCGGCGCCTACGTCAACTACTGCTCCTGGGCCAGCCACCGCATCCCCGAGGTCTTCCCCGAGCCCGAGGCCTTCATCCCCGAGCGCTTCGCCCGCGAGCGCAAGGCGGCGCTGCCGCGCGGCGCCTACGTCCCCTTCGGCGGCGGCCGGCGGATCTGCATCGGCAAGCGCTTCGGCCAGACCGAGGTCAAGCTGGTGGCGACGATGCTGCTGCAGCGCCTGCGGCTCGACGCGATGCCCGGCCGCACGATGACCGTGCGCCAGATGCCGACGCTTGTCGCCGAAGGACGGCGGGCGCTGCGGAGGCGATGCAGCGGTGTGCGCCGATGATGTTGTTGAGATGAGGCCTGGCCGGCCACTTCGGGGGCCGGTTCCGATCATCGGGCTGGCGATCGGCTACCTGACCGAGCGCTCTGTTCGCGATAGGACGACGATGGTCACCGCTAGGTAGGGTTGACGTGGGATCCGGTATGAGCGCGTCCAGCTTCAGGTCGCAGCTCGGGCATCGAGCCATGCCGATGCGAACGGCTCCGCAGCTGAGCTGGGCGCCCAGTTCGTGTGCACTGCCGTAGTTCTTCACGACGGGCGCCGCCTTATGCCCGAGCTTGCCGGCGCGGCGCTCGCGCCGGACGGATGCGACGACGGCCATGTGAAGCGCGTCGCGAGGCAGGCGTGAATCTGGCTCGGCGGCTCGTTGCTGTAACTGCAGTGACCCTTCGTTTAAGGCAGGTCCGTAATCATTCGTCAAGGCTAAGCCCGGATTTCGAGCGTGTTCGGCCTCCACGAAATGCTCCGCCGAGGTGTGCGATTTAACGAAATCCAAGTAGGTGACGTGTATCGACGGCAGCGGAATGTCTTAACCCCGACGCGCTTGCCTCAAGGAGCGCAGGCGCGAGTGGGTGCATAAGTATCGGCCCGAGCTTGAGCGTTAACCGTCATGACCGTCTCGCTGCTGACGGCTTCGAAGTGGCCGACCTGTCCGAAGCCAGCCGGACCATGGAGTCGACGTGGATGGCACAGAGCGGCCGTCGGACCCACTGCTACGCCGATGAGGCGCCGACACGAGCGCCATCGCCACCGTCACCGCGACGGTGGCGAGGCCGAGCGATCTTGAGCATGCTTGCATGATGTCCGTCCTTAGTTGAGGCGGAGATCGCTTGAGAAACTGTCTGACCGGCGTAATCTTTGCGACGCGAAAGAAGAGCCAGGCCGCCTGGCCCGGCGCTCAAAAGCCACTTCTCGGGGCTGTAGCGCCCTACTTGATGAAGAGCATCTCCTCGTACTTCGGCAGCGGCCAGAGGTCGTCGGCGACGACCTTCTCCAGCTTGTCGGCCGCCTCGCGCACCGCCGCCATCGCGGCCAGCTGCTTGTCGCGGGCGTAGAGCGCCAGGTCGATGCCCTCGAGCTCGACCGGGTCGGCGTTGGCCTCCTCCAGCGCGTCGAGCGCGGTCGACGAGCTCCTCGACCAGGCCGCGCGACCTCGCCCTCGAGCGCTGGAGACGCCGGCCTCGGCGATCAGCGCCAGGTGGCGCAGCGCCGCCGGCAGGATCATCGTCTTGGCGATCGAGAAGGTCGTCTCCGCCTCGATGTTGGCCCGCAGCGCGTACTGCTCGACCCAGACCTCGAAGCGGGACTCCAGCTCGCGCTTGGAGAGCACGCTGTAGTTCTCGAAGGCCGCGACCGAGTCTGTCGGCGAGCACCTCGGGCAGCGCGTCGGGCGTGGTGCTTCAGGTTCTTCAGCCCGCGCTGCTCGGCCTCGGCGTGCCACTCCTCGGAGTAGTTGTCGCCGCCGAAGCAGATCTGCTTGTTGGCGGTGTAGGACTCCTTGACGACCTCGATCACGGCCTCGGCGACGTCCATGCCGCCGCTCGGTCTTCGCCTCCAGCTTGTCGGCCAGCTCGTCGATCGCCTCGGCGACGATCGTGTTCAGCACGGTGTTGGGGAAGGCGAGCGACATGCTCGACCCCAGCGCCCGGAACTCGAACTTGTTGCCGGTGAAGGCGAAGGGCGAGGTGCGGTTGCGGTCGCCGCCGTGCATCGGCAGCGGCGGCAGCACCGTCGCGCCGAGGTCGAGGAAGGAGGCCGGCGTGTGCGGGTCGCCTTCGCCGCGTGGCGATCGCCTCGAAGACCTTTTCCAGCTCGGCGCCGAGGAAGATCGAGATGATCGCCGGCGGCGCCTCGTTGGCGCCGAGGCGGTGGTCCTGGCCGATGTTGGCGGCCGAGGCGCGCAGCAGGCCCTGGTGCTTGTTGACGGCCTGGATCACCGCCGCGCAGAAGAAGAGGAAGTGGATGTTGTCGGCCGGCGTGTCGCCCGGGTCGAGCAGGTTGGAGCCGGTGTCGGTGCCCATCGACCAGTTGTTGTGCTTGCCCGAGCCGTTGACGCCGGCGAAGGGCTTCTCGTGCAGCAGGCAGACCAGGCCGTAGCGGCGGGCGACGTTTTCCAGCGTCCGCATCATCAGCTGCTGGTGGTCGGAGCCGACGTTGGAGTTCTCGAAGATCGGCGCGATCTCGTACTGGCCCGGCGCCACCTCGTTGTGGCGGGTCTTGACCGGGATGCCGAGCTTGCGCATCTCCAGCTCGGACTCGAGCATGAAGGCCAGCACCCGCTCGGGGATCGTGCCGAAGTAGTGGTCGTCGAGTTCCTGGCCCTTGGGCGGCTTGGCGCCGAAGAGCGTGCGGCCGGTCGAGATCAGGTCGGGACGCTCGAAGAAGTACTGCTCGTCGATCAGGAAGTACTCCTGCTCGGGCCCGACGGTGGTGAAGACGCGCTTGCTCTGCTCGTCGCCGAGCAGCCGCAGCGCCTTGATCGCCGAGCGCGAGAGCGCGTCCATCGAGCGCAGCAGCGGGATCTTGGCGTCGAGCGCCTCGCCGGTCCAGGAGGCGAAGGCGGTCGGGATGCAGAGCAGCGCGCCGTTCGGGTTCTCGAGGATGAAGGCGGGGCTGGTCGGGTCCCAGGCGGTGTAGCCGCGGGCCTCGAAGGTGGCGCGGACGCCGCCGGTGGGGAAGGAGGAGGCGTCGGGCTCGCCCTGGATCAGCTCCTTGCCGGAGAAGTCGGCCAGGGCGCGGCCCTCGCCGGCGGGCTCGAAGAAGGAGTCGTGCTTCTCCGCGGTGGAGCCGGTCAGCGGCTGGAAGATGTGGGTGTAGTGGGTGGCGCCCTTCTCCAGCGCCCAGTCCTTCATCGCCGTGGCGACCGCGTCGGCGAGTGCCGGAGTCGATCGCCTCGCCGGCCTCCAGCGTCGCCTGTCAGCTTCTCGAAGACGTCGCCCGGCAGCCGTTCGCGCTGCACGGCGACGGAGAAGACGTTGGCGCCGAAGGCTTCGTTCTCGGGCAGGGTCAGGTCGATCGTGCCGAGGGCCTCTCCGTTGGAGCTCCACTGGGCTGCGGTCACGTTCTGCTGGCGGATACGGGTCATCGCTCTGGTCGTCCTCGCTTAGCGTCGCGCCCGTCGACGGGCGCGGTCGGTTACCGGTCAACTCCCTTTAGAAAGAGCCAAAAGAGGGTAATGCCAACGGCTCGAAGATGCCTTTGTACCGCCGGATAAGGATCACCGGAGGCGCTTATACCTCGCGTCGCGCAATCGGCGCCTCCTTCCCCGCAACGAAGTAGCCCCCACCCGCGGTCGTCATTTCAACCGCTTTCCGCCAGAAATGGCGACAGCCCAATGGATGGGGGGGAGAGAACTCCCTGCGGTCGCCTTATCGACCTGTATGGGGGAGAAAGGGCGACAGCGCTCGACGGGTGGGAATGACCACCATGCACTTGCAGCCATGGCCAAGCGGCAGCACGGCGTCATCTCGATCCGTCAGCTGATCGGACCCCTCGGCTACTCTCGGAGCGCGGTCTCGCGAGCCGTTGCTTCTGGTCGGCTCCACCGTCTGCACTGGGGCGTCTTCGCCGTTGGCCACGCGAATCTGTCGACGCACGGTCTCTGCCTGGCAGCTGTGCTCGCCTGCGGGCCAAACGCGCTGCTCAGTCACCTCTCAGCAGCCTGGCTCTGGGGGATTTCCAATGGGAGCGCAGCGCCGTTGCACGTCACCGGTCCCGTGCGGCGCCGATCCCGGTTGCCGGTCCGCATGCATCACTCCCAGATACTCGAGCCCGCCGACCACGCCATCGTCGACAACATCCCGGTCACCGCGTTGCCGCGCACTCTCCTCGATGTCGCCGCCACGGCGCCCCACCGTCTCGAGCACCTCCTCGACCAGGCCGAGCAGCGTGATCTTTTCGATCTCCACGCTGTCAATTCGCTCCTGGCGCGTGCTGGTGGCCATCACGGCGTTGCGCCGTTCAGACGCGCCCTCCGTATCTATCTGCCGGCTGACACGACCTTCTCCCTTTTCGAGCGCCGCTTCCTGGCTGCCGTCCGTGGCGCAGGCCTGCCCTCCCCGTCAGCGAACCTCTTCGTCGCCGGTTTCATGCTCGACGTGTACTGGCCAGAGCTTCGCTTCGCGGTCGAACTGGACGTCTATGAGACTCACGGCAGTCACGCGTCCTTCGAGAACGACCGTTTGCGGCAGGAGGAGCTGAAGCTGCAAGGGGTGGAGATGATCCGAATAACCGCACCTCGCTTCGATGCCGATCCCGACGGAGTAATCGACCGACTCAAGCGCCACCTCGCGCAACGCCATCACGAGTTGACCCTCGCCCAGCCGCGATCGGCGGTTGCCATTTCCGCCGCATAGCGGTCGAAATGGCAACCGCGGTTGTTGGTGGTCCGGTCCCGATAGCCTTCGGCGCCCCCAACCCTCCGGAGGAAGACCAGCCAATGTTTGTTTCCAAGGCCGCCGTCGTCGGCGGCGGCACCATGGGCGGTGAGATCGCGCAGGCGATCGCTGCCGCCGACATCCCCGTCGTCGTCAAGGACGTCGACCAGAAGTTCGTCGACGCCGCGCTGGAGAAGGCCCGCGCGGTCACCGAGGGCCAGCTCGCCCGCCTGGTCAAGAAGGAGAAGCTGACCCAGGAGCAGGCCGACGCCCGCCTCGCCGAGGTGATGGGCCTGGTCACCGGCACGACCAGCTACGCGGAGTTCGGCGACGTCGACTTCGTCGTCGAGGCGGTGCCGGAGCGGATGGAGATCAAGCAGGCCGTCTTCCGCGAGCTCGACGCCGCCACGCCCGGCCACGCGATCCTCGCCTCCAACACCTCCTCGCTCTCGATCACCGAGATCGGCGAAGCGACGCTGCGCCCCGACAAGGTCGTCGGCTTCCACTTCTTCTACCCGGCCTCGGTGATGCCGCTGGTCGAGGTGATCGCCGGCGAAGACACCTCCGAGGAGACCGCCACCGCCGCCTACAACTTCGCCCAGGCGATCAAGAAGCAGCCGATCGTCTGCGGCGAGGTGCCCGGCTTCGTCGTCAACCGCATCCTGATGGCGACGATCGGCGAGATCTGGCGCGCCCAGGAGGAGCAGGGCCTCTCGCTGAAGGAGATCGACGAGGCGATCGCCGCCGCCCAGGTGGCGCCGATGGGCCCCTTCTTCCTCACCGACCTGCTCGGCCTCGACACCGTCCTGCACGTCGCCGAGCACCTCAGCGAGTCCTACGGCGAGACCTTCTACGTCCACCAGGGCCTCAAGCAGCTGGTCGCCGACGGCAAGCTCGGCGCCAAGTCCGGCGGCGAGGGCTTCTTCAAGGAGGGCGAGCAGAATATCCCGGGCGAGGCCGACCCCGACGCCGAGGAGCTGGTCGCGCTCTTCACCTGCCGCGCCCTGATCGAGTCCTGCCTGCTGGTCGAGGAGGGCGTCTGCTCGGTTCGCGACATCGACCTCGGGATGATGGCCGGCGCCGGCCTCGACCCGCGCAAAGGCCTCCTGCCGCCGTTCTGGAAAGCCGACGTCGAAGGCCTCGACGGGGTGCTGGAGCGGATCGAGGGGCTGCAGGAGCGCCACGGCGAGCGCTTCGCCCCGCCGGCGCTGCTGCGCCGCCTCGTCGCCCAGGGCCGCCTCGGCATGGCCGCCGGCCAGGGCTTCTATCCCTACCCGCAGCCCGACGAGGGCGAGCAGGCGGAGACGGTGAAGCTGGAGACGCGCGGCGAGGTCGCGATCGCCTGGCTCGCCAACGCGCCGATGAACGCCGTCTCGCCCGACGTGATCCGTGACCTGAAGACCGTCTGGGAGCGGGTCAAGGCGAGCGACGGGGTGGGGGCGATGGTGATCGCCTCCTCGGTCCCGATCGTCTTCTCGGCCGGCGCCGACATCAAGGCCTTCACCCAGATGGACGAGGGCGGCGGCGAGGAGCTGATCCACACCGCCCACGCGCTGCTGCGCGACTTCGGCCAGGCGCGGGTGGCGACGATCGCCGCCGTCAACGCGATCGCCTTCGGCGGCGGCTGCGAGGTGGCGATGGCCTGCGACGTGCGGATCGCCGCCGAGGCGGCGGTCTTCGGCCAGCCCGAGATCAAGCTGGGGATCATCCCCGGCTTCGGCGGCACCCAGCGCCTGCCGCGCCTGGTCGGCCCGAACAAGGCGCTGGAGATGAACCTGGTCGGCGACGCGATCCTCTCCGAGGAGGCGCTCGACTTCGGCCTCGTCAACCGCGTCGTCCCCGACCACGAGCTGTTCGAGACCGCCCTGATGTGGGGCCGCAAGCTCGCCGCCCAGGCGCCGGTCGCGGTCGAGCAGATCAAGCTCGTCTCCGGCACCAGGGCGACCTCGACGAGGGCATCGAGGCCGAGAAGCAGGCCTTCGCCACCGCCTTCGGCAGCGAGGACGCCAAGGAGGGCATCGGCGCCTTCCTCGGCAAGCGCACCCCCAAATGGAGCGGCAAGTAGCCAGACTCCGCCGACGGGCCTCAGCGACATATCGCTTTGGCCCGTCGGCCGAGGCTGATCGGCTGGCTGAGTTGATTCGCGCGTCGGGGTCGACCGTTGCCCTTACCGGGGCCGGGGTCTCGGTGCCCTCCGGGATCCCCGACTTCCGCACGCCGGAGACCGGGCTCTGGGCGAAGGTCGACCCGATGGAGGTCGCCCACATCGACGTCTTCGAGCGCGACCCGGCCCGCTTCTGGTCCTACTACCGGCCGCGCTTCCAGTCGCTCGGGGACAAACGGCCCAAACGCCGCGCACGAGGCGCTCGCGGAGCTCGAGCGGCGGGGGCTGCTCGAGGGCGTGATCACGCAGAACATCGACCGGCTGCACCGCGCCGCCGGCTCGCGCAACGTGGTCGAGGTGCACGGCTCGATCGAGACCTCCTCCTGCCGCGACTGCGACGCCTCGTTCGGGATCGAGCGAGGTCGAGGAGCTCTTCGACTCGACCGGGGTGCGCCCGCTGCGGCGGCTGCGGCGGCGCGGTCAAGCCCGACGTCGTCCTCTTCGGCGAGCTGCTGCCCGAGAGCGCGATGGCGCGGGCGCAGCGCGCTCGCCGAGCGGGCGGAGCTGATGCTCTGCGTCGGCTCCTCGCTCGCGGTCTACCCCGTCGCCGGGCCTGCCGGCGCTGACTCTCGAGCGTGGCGGCAAGCTGGCGATAGTCACCAAGGGCCCGACTCCCTACGACGACGAAGCCGGCGCTCAGGCTCGAGGGCGAGGTCGACGAGGAGTTGACAGCGCTGCTCGCGGCGCTGCTCTAGCCGGCGCCCGACTCAGAATTTGACGCGCTGCCGTTCGCACTCGGCGACGACCGTGTGCGCCTGCGGCGAGTCGAAGCCGGCGGCGTGGGCGCATTTCGCCTCTGCCTCGGCGCCGCAGCCGCTGATCGTTTCGGCGCCGACGATCCCGGCCGTTTCAGCGTGGATGCAGCCCATCGGGGTCGGCGGGTTGCTGTCGCCGGCGGTCGCAATGACGACGGCGAGCATCGCGGCGATCGTCACCAAGAGAGTGATCGAGGCGATCTTGAGCTCGCGTGGGCTCAGCTTGTAGAGCGGCGTTGTCTGCCGCTCGTAATGTCCTTCAAGTGGCATGGGCGGCAGGTTATCTGGCCCATCCGGGCCGGCGCTGCGCCAGCGTGGCGAAGATTTGGCATCGATCTTTAGACACGTGTACGTAGTGGCGCGGACCCCTCGGCGGGAGGGTTCAGTGGTCCGAGAAGCATCTAGCTGAGAAAGGAACTAACTCTTCTTATGGATTGGCTGAACGAAGGCGCCAACTCGTGGCAGATGACTGCCGCGACCCTGGTGGGTCTGATGAGCGTCCCCGGCCTGGTTGTGCTCTACGGCGGGGTGATGCAGAAGCGGTGGTCGGTGAACTCGATGATGATGGCGTTCGTCGCCTTCGCGATCGTGGTCATTCTCTGGGTGCTTGTCGGCTTCAAGATGGCGTTTGGCGAGCCGATCCACGCGATTTCCAACAGTGGCTTCTTCGGGAACTTCCTGGGTAAGCCGGAATCGATCCTGGGCAGCAGCGATCTGCTGCAGCAAGCGCACATCCCGGAGCTGGCGGAAGAAGAATTCCTCTTCCCGCAGTCGACGCTCGCCTACTTCCAGATCGTCTTCGCGGCGATCACGCCGATCCTGATGCTGGGCTCGGTGCTCGGGCGGATCAACTTCAAGGCGTGGATCCCGTTCGTCGCCCTCTGGACGCTGTGCTGCTACACGATCAACGCCTTCCTGATCTGGGGCGGCGGCTTCTTCGCCCAGCAGGGCGCGATCGACTACTCCGGCGGCTACGTGATCCACCTCGCCGCCGGCGTCTCCGGCTTCGTCGCCGCAGCCGTGATCGGACCGCGGCTGCAGCGCGACCGCGAGGTCGACGCGCCGAACAACCTGGCGATGGTCGCCGTCGGCGCCGGGACTGCTCTGGATGGGCTGGAACGGCTTCAACGGCGGTGACTGGTACAGCGCCGGCGACATCGCCTCGGCCTCGGTGCTCAACACCAACCTCTGCACCGCGGTCGCCTTCCTCGTCTGGGTCGCGCTCGACTACCTGACCGGCCGCAAGCCGAGCCTGATCGGAAGCGTCAACGGCATGATCGTCGGCCTCGTCGCGATCACCCCCGGCGCCGGCTTCGTCAACGGCTGGGGCGCGATCATCATCGGCGTCGTCGCCTCGACGCTCGTCTACCTGGCGCTCAACTACCTGAGCCGGACGGCGCCCTTCCGCAACGTCGACGACACGCTCGGGGTCGTGTACACGCACGGCTTCGCCGGCGTCGCCGGCGGCCTCCTGGTCGGGATCTTCGCCAACAACCTGATGGCCGGCGAACACGAAGGCCTGATCTCCGGCGGCGGGCTGCACCTCCTCTGGGTGCAGGCCTACACGGCCGCCTGGGTGATCGTGTTCTCCGCGATCATGACGTTCGTCCTGCTCAAGCTGGTCGGCCTGTTCGTGCCGCTGCGGATGACCGAGGCGGAAATGGAGGAGGGCGACATCGCCGTCCACGGGCACGAGGTGTACCCGTCCGACGTGCCCTCACTCGGCTACCCGGCAGGGGTCCCGGCTGCGACTCCTGCCCCGCCGGCACCGGCGGGAGGAACTGCCTAGCGGCAGCTGGTCGGCCCCCCTCCTCCCGGGCCGGCCGATTCGACAACCACCAAGCGAACGGAACCGCCCCCGCCTCTCCTCGGGGGCGGTTTCCGTTTGGTGACCGATCCCGCGCCGGGTCGGCGGGCTCGGCCGCATCGGGTGCTGGCGCCGGGAAGCGTCGCGCAGCACGTCGAGCATCGTCGCCACCGCCGGCGTGACCGGCCGCCGCGCGCGGCGTCGCGGCGAACACCTTGCGCACCGGGCTCTGCGGGTGCAGCGCCCGCACGACGATGTCGGGACGCACGGTCGAGAGCGCCAGCTCGGGGATCAGCGCGACCCCGACGCCGGCGGCGACCAGGCCCTGGACCGTCTGGTAGTCGTCGCTCTCGAAGGAGACGCGGGGCTCGAAGCCGGCGGCGTGACAGGAGCGCACCACGTGCCGGGCGCAGGGGCTGGCGCTCGAGGTCTGCACCCAGGACTCCCCGCTCAGGTCCTCCAGGCTCGAGCCGCTTGCGGCCGGCGAGCGGGTGGTCGCGCGGCAGAGCGAGCTGCAGCGGGTCGTCGAGCAGCTCGAAGCGCTTCATCCCGGAGCCGAGCCTGTCGCCGACGCCCTCGAACTCGAAGAGCAGCACGAGGTCGAACTCGCCTTCGCGCAGCCGCGGCGCGATCTCCTCCGGCTCGCCCTCGGCGAGCGTGACCTCGACGCCGGGATGGGCGGCGCGGAAGGAGGCGATCGCCTGCGGCATCAGGGTCGCGCCGGCGGTCGGGAAGGACGCCGTGCGCAGCCGCCCGCCGCGCCCGGCGACGATCGCCGCGATCTCGGCCTCGGCTGTCTCCATCCGGGCCAGGATGCCGTTGGCGTGACCGGCCAGCGCCGCGCCGGCGACGGTCGGGCGCACGCCGCTGCGGTGGCGCTCGATCAGCGCCACGCCGACTTCTCCCTCAAGCGTGGCGATCGCCTGCGAGACGGCCGACTGGGAGTAGGAGAGAGCGTCGGCGGCGGCGGAGAACGAGCCGTGTGCCACCACCTCGCCGAAGACCCGCAGCCGGGTCGCATTGAGCATAAGTAAAACTTATCGTAACTATAGGTAATAACAGTTGTGCTAATGGCAGGAGAGTGGCACCATCGGCTGGAACTTCCGATCTCCAATCCGAATAAGGAGAAGTCCAGATGGCTCTCAAAATCATCGTCTCTTACGACGACACCGATAACGACCGCGACGCTCTGGCGCTCGGCCGCCTGCTCGCCTACTCGGGCGCCGAGCTCTCGCTCGCCTACGTCCGCCATTCCCAGGGCGGGGCGCTGGAGGAGAAGGAGGCAGAAGAGCTGCTCGCTCGCGGTGCGGAGTCGGTCGGCGCCCCCGACATGCCCCGCCACGTCGTCGTCAACGCCGGCACCAGCGTCGGCCTGACCGAACTGGCCGAGCGCGAGAACGCCGACGTGATCGTCTTCGGCTCCGAGTACCGCACCGCCCCGGGAACGGTCAAGCCGGGCATCCCGGCCCACAAACTGCTGCTCGGCGGGCCCGCAGCGCTCGCCGTGGCTCCTGCTGGCTTTCGCTCGAATCCCTCGGTCAGCGTCAACACGATCGGCGTCATCGACGAAGGCGACCCGGCCGCGCGTGAGACCGCCGAGAGCCTCGCCGCCGCGCTCGGCGCTTCGACTGCCGAGCACGGCAGCGGCCCGCTCGACCTGCTCGTCGTCGGCTCGCGCCCCGAGTCCCCGGCCGGGAAGGTGACGCTCAGCGCCGCCAGCGACTACGCCGTGGAGACCGCGACCTACCCGGTCCTGGTCGTACCTCGCGGCTCGCGCTGTCAGCTTCGCTCAGGGTCAGCCGCAGACGGCCTGACCACGAGGATCACAGCCGCGACCTCCGGGTCGCGGCTGTCGATCCGCCCCCGCGCCTCCGCCCAGGCGATCGGCTGCGCGTGTCGGCCGCTGACCATGCCCGTAGCCACAGCCTCGGGCGAGTCCGCTTCGACCACGAAGGCGTCGGGCACCTGCGGCGGCGGCGCCTGCTCCAGGACCCGTTGGGTGACGTTCTCGCTAGAGCGCTCGGCGTTAGACCAGCCCTGGCCGAAGGAGAGCTCCGGCATCCCCAGGTGCGGCCCTTCGAGGATCTTCATCGTCGTCTCCTTTGGCACCCACTCCTGTTCGCCGAGCTCGATCGTGCGGTCCTCGAGCCATGGTTCGACCACGGTCGCCAGCAGCTCCTCCCGACTGAGGTTGAAGCTGCGCGCGTGCTGCAGGGCGGAGCTGAGCTCGACGTGGAAGACCACGCGGCAACCATATGCGTGCCGCGGCGGTGGCGCTTTCGCGATGATGCCGCGGTGAACGCGCCCCTTCCCGCCGCCGTCGTCTTCGACAACGACGGCCTGCTGCTCGACACCGAGTCGGTCTGGACTCGAGCCGAGCAGGACCTCTTCGAGCGCCGCGGCGTCGAGTTCACCCCGGCAAACAAGCGCGAGCTGGTCGGCACCTCGGCCGAGATCGCCGGCGGCATCCTCGAGCGGAGGCTGGGCGAGCCCGGTAGGGCGAGCCGAGCTGATCGAGGAGCTGAACGAGCTGGTCGTCGCCGAGCTCGAGCACGGGGTGGAGGCGATGGTCGGCGCCCGCGAGCTGCTCAGTGCCCTGCGCAGCCGCGGCACGCCGATCGGCCTCGTCTCCAACTCGCCGCTCGTCTTCGTCGAGCGCTCGCTCGAGATCGTCGGCTTCGGCGACCGCTTTGACGTCGTCCTCAGCGCCCACGAAGTGGCTGCGCCGAAGCCGGCCCCCGACCCCTACCTGGAGGCCTGCCGCCGTCTCGGCGTCGAGCCCGGGCCGGAGGTCGTCGCCTTGGAGGACTCTCCGACGGGCGTCGCGGCCGCAAGGGCGGCGGGCTGACCGTGATCGGCGTCCCGTCAGTTGTCGGCGTGGAGCTAGAGGAGGCCCACGAGATCGCCGAGTCCCTCCTAGACGTCGTAGTCGCCCGCCACCTCGCCCTCTGAACCCCGAACTGCATCAACTTGTCTATCTGCTGGATGGAGAAGTTGATGCAGTTCGGGGGTCAGCCGCGGAGGACGCGGCGGCGGCGGAGGATTCGCTCGCAGGTCTCGAGCAGGTCGCGCAGCTGGTCGAGGGCCTCGCCGCTGAGGTTGCCGCTGAGGGCGCTGTTGGCTAGCTTGCCCGCCTCGTAGCGGCGGCTCTCAAGCGTTGCCATGTCCTCGTCGTGGCCGGGGTCGGCGACCGCGCCGCGCAGCTCGGCCAGCACTGCCTCGAGCCCGACCCGCAGCTGCAGCGCCGCCTCGCGGATGCGGCCGGCGTCGAGGTCGGCCCGCGCTCGCAGGATCAGGGTCTCGCAGGCGTCGAAGCGTTCGCGGCCGCCGAGCACCGCCGCCAGCCGCTCCTGGGGGCGCATTTCCTCGGCGTGCTGCTGTCGCCGTGAGCCGCCGGCGGTCCGCACGTCGATCTCGCGGGCGGCGCTGAACTCGCCGTCGGCGACCTCCGCGCCGCTGCCGTAGCCGACCCGGGCCGCGACCGCCAGCCTCGGCGTCAGCGCCTGCGGCTGGGGATCGCTGCTGGCGACGGCGTGGGCGTGGAGGGCCTGGTTGAGGACGCCGATCGCTTCCTCGATCAGGGCGTCGACGGCGTCTTCAGCGGCGACGGAGGACTCGACCCAGGCGAGCGCATCCTCGGCTGCCGCGAACCGCTCGAAGGCGCGCACCAGCGTCGCCCGGGTCAGCGGCAGCGACGCAGGGTCCTTGCCGGCGTTGGCCTCCTTGGCTCGCCGCCGGCGTCGCCGGGGCGGAGGAGGCGCGCCCAGCGTTGCGAGCACCAGCACCCGCTCGCGCTCGCCTTCACGCAGCACGTAGCGGCCGTCGCCAACTGCCAGCGTGCCGGCGAAGTCGAGCTGGGTGAAGCCGAATAGCTTGGGGTCCTCGGTCAAAGACCCGATTCTGCTGGAAACTCAGTCTTCGCCGGGCTGAGCCGTGCCGCCCTTGCCCGACTTGGTGTCCGGCACCGAGAACTTCGACGGTTCGGTCGGCACTTCCGGGTTTTCGATTTCGCCGAGGCGATTGATCAGCCGGTCCCACTTTTCCGGCGAGAGCTGGCCCAGGGAGAGTCCGTTGGCGCCGCCGATGCTGGTCAGGAAGGCCGCCATCTCTTTGCCCGACTCGGTTTCCACGCCCTCTTCGTATTCGCCATGGCTGAGCGGCACCCCGTTGGCGTCGGCGAAGCCCATCTCGATCGAGCCGCCGGGGACGAAGGTCGCGATCTGGTCACCGGCGGATACGTGCTGACCGGCGTGCACGGTCGCTTCGACGCCCTCGTAGACGAAGATGATCTGGCCGGCGCGCTCGCCACCGAGCAGCTTGTAGAGGACGCCGCCGCCTTCCGGCCAGCCGGGGGCACCGGTCTTGAGAATTTCGGCGTCGCCGACCGCGGCGATCGGACCGCTGCCGGTGAAGTCGACGCCCTGGTCGATCCGGCCGGTGGCTGCCGAGAGGAAGGGGCTGACGTATTCGATTTCGAACGCCGGGCTGTAGCCGATGTGGACGTGGTCGTAGTGGTCGGGCAGGGCGAAGCTGGTTTCTCCGGGCAGGTCCTCGAGCGAGATCACCTGGTGTGGGTGCATCGTCCCCTGCAGGTGCAGCACGGTCTTGATCAGCGAGTCGGTGAGGGTGCCGGGCCCCTGGTGGCCGGTGACGGGGACGCCGTCGATCGTGGCGATGTCGACCGCGTCGCCCGTGCTGTGCTCGGAGACGTAGCCGGAGGAACTGTAGACGCTGTGACCGCACTCCAGCGAGGTGATCGTCAGCTGGAAGCCTTTCGAGACTAGGTACTCGAGCACTGCGAGGACGCGGCGGTCGATGCGCCCGCCGGCGATGTCTTCGCGGCCGCATTCGTAGATCGAGAGGTTCTTATCGTGCAGGACCCGCTGCTCCAGCGCCTCCTTGGGCAGCAGCAGGACGCCACTGACGCTGAGGTCGGTGGCGAAGGGGCTCTTGCCGTTGGCGCGGTAGATCGCCGTCGCTTCGAGCAGCTTCCAGCCGTCGAGGATTGGCTTCGGGTCGATCTCGGCGGAGCCGGCGCCGGCTGGCGAGATCGCGAAGTTGATGTGGGGGTCGGTGCCGTCGCCGCTGGCGCCGATCCGGGCGATGACGGCTCCACCGGCAACCCTCGAGCCAACCTTGAGGGTCTGGGTTTTGCCTTCTTCCTCACCGGCATCACCTGCCTGACTCTTCGCCGCCCGGCCTGGCAGGGCGTAGAGCCGCGGGCGCAGGTTCTGGCTGTCGACCAGCGGCTGTCGGGAGCCGTTGGAGGCGAGGATGCCACCGCCCTCACGGACGATCTCGCCGAGCTCGGCGTAGGTGTAGCGGTTGCCGTAGGGGTCTTCGAGGACGATGTACTTGCCGAGCTTCGGCGTATCGCCGATCGCCTTGATCACGCCGTCGTTGACGGCGACCACCGGCGCGCCTTCGTGGGAGAAGATGTTGACCCCGCGCGGCAGTCGGCGAGGAGGCGACGGCGTCGGAAGCGCCGGCGGCCCGGGCGGCGACGTCGTCCGCGTAGGTGGCGTCGGCTGCGACCGGGAAGTGGGCACCCTCGGTGAGGCCGGTCAGCGAGCCGACCAGGTCGGGGGGCAGCTTGCCGTAGGCGCGCGCCCCGGCCAGCACCTCCTGCACGTACCAGTCGGCGTGGTTGTAGGCGAAGATCGCCTTGTAGAGGTCGCCGGAGCCGCCGCTGAGCTTGAGGTAGTGGGCGGCTGCGCAGATCGCGTCGACCGGGTTGAAGGGGTCCTTGCGGCCGTCACCGTTGGCGTCGAGGCCGAAGGCTTCCCAGCTCGAGGGGAGGAACTGCATCCAGCCCATCGCGCCGGCGCTCGACGGCCCCATGTTGGTGCCGAAGTTGCTCTCGATCTTGTTGATCGAGGCGAGCACCTCCCAGGGAATGCCGTACTCGGTCCCGCAGGCCTGGTAGATCGGCAGCAGGAAGGGCGGGATTTCGAAGGAGTCGATGACGAAGTTGGGAACCCCGAGCGGGGCCGGGCCGAAGGGGGCGATCGTCGTCGTCGGGTTGGCTTCGGTCGGAGTGCCGCCGCTCGAGTACTGCGAGCCGCCGTTTGAGCCCTTCGGCGGCAGCTGCACTCCCGCGGTCGCCGGCGGCGCGCTGACGCCGCCCGAGTTGCCGCCTCCGCCGCCACTGCTGTCGCCGAGGCTCTGGTTGTGGTGGACGCCGCTGCCGCCACCGTTGATCGAGGCGCCGGTTTCGAAGCCGCCGCCTTGGCTTTCCGGCGCCGCCGGGGCGGCTGGCGCTTCGACGCTGCTGTTCGAGGTCGGGGGTGGTGCCGCTTCGGGTTCCTCGCTGGTGTCGGCGGGAGAGGCGCAGTCCGGGTCTTCGGCGTCGACGAGGCCGTCGCCGTCGTCGTCGAGTTCGTTGGCGCAGGCCGGCGTGCTCGCCGCCGCCGGGGCGATTGGGGGGGTTGTCGTTTCGGTCAGTTCCGACGACGTCTGGTCGGCGCCGGCGAAGCCGACTCCGAGCGCGGTGACGATGCCAAAGCTGGCCAGGGCGATGATCAGTGCGAGCTTGTTTCTCATGCGACGGCGTCCCTATACCCGGTGGCACGGATCGTGCGGCTCGCCCGCGCCATCTCCCTGCGTGACAGGACGATCCAAGCTACTTGCTCACCCAGGGGCGCGCAACGGCTCGCGCCGCCCCCCAACAAGGCCTTAATCAACTCTGCCCCCATGCTCGTATGCGGCAGGATTTCAGCTTGCCCGGATGCGCTGGTTAAGCTGCTGTCAATGGAGTACGACGACCCAGACGGGCTGCGGGCCCGCAGCGAGCAGGCGATCGGCGAGTTTGCCCAGGCGCTGCTCGACAGCCAGGTGCTCGAGAACGCCCTCGCCGCGGCCTTCGGCGCGCGTGAGAAGGCGGTCGAGGCCCAGCACGCGGCGATGAGCGCCCTCAACCTGCCCTCGGCCGGCGACGTCGAGCGACTGGAACGCCGCCTGCGCTCGTTTTCGCAACGCCTGGAAGAGGTTGAGGACCAGATCGACCGGGTTGGTCGTGACATCGGTGACATTCGCCGCCAGCTGGCGGCGGACAAGCGCCGCGAAGACGAAGACTAACCCTCAACTTCAGCCTGAGAGTACGGCCGCGGCGAGTCGGCCCGCACGCCGCTCGATCTGCTCGAGTCGGTCCCTGTCGATCGACTCTCTGGCGGCGGTCTCGGCGACGATCAGAAGCGCCGCTAGCGCGATCCCGAGATCGCGACCGCGGGCGAAGAGGCCCGCGGTCTGCAGATCAACGGCGACAGCGTCCTTCACCGGCGAGGGCTCGGGAGGGTAGGCATCGAGACTGGCGATCGTCACGGGAGTGCTCCCGTTTCCGAGCGCTTCCTGCAGGCCTGCGCTGAGGCGGGGATCGGGGCCGACGGCCTCGCCGGGCGCTGCGCCGTGGGACGTCGCGCTGCCCCCTACTGCGAGGGCCGAGCCGACCAGCAGCAGTTCGCCCAACTCGACCGAGTCCTCCAGCCCGACGCAGGTCCCGACCCGGACCGCCTCGCGCACTCCCAGCTCGACGAGGTCGGCAAGGACTAGAGCTGCGCTCGGCCCACCCATCCCGGTCGTCTGGATTGTCAGCCCGTCTCCCTCGGCGGTAACGCCCGAGTAACCCCAGAGCCCACGCGCGTGGTTGCTCATCTTCGGCTCGGTCAGGAGCTCCTGGGCGAGCAGCAGCGCCCGGCCGGGGTCGCCGACGAGGATCGCCTCGCTGGCGACCGGCGCGGTGGGGCGGAGGCGGATCGGCACGGCGCCGCACCCTATTGCGCACGACCCGTCGTCCTGACCCCGGCGCGGGTTAGCCTCGTCGCGAGATGGCGACCGACGAACGGATTTCCCTCAGCGAGGCCTCGCGCCGCTCCGGCGTCTCGACGAGCACGCTGAAACGCTGGGCCGAGGAGAAAGTGCTGCCGGTGCGGCGGGGGCGCTGGACCGCGGCCGCAGCGGCCCAGGCGCGCGTCGTCGCGCGGATGCGAGAGCGCGGCCACTCGCTGGAGGACCTGAAGCGGGCCGGCCGCGAGGGCCGCCTTGCCTTCGGCTTCACCGAGGATCTCTTCCCCAGGCCCGAGGAGCAGACGACGGTCGAGGAGGTCGCCCGCGAGACCGGCCTCGAGCCGGAGCTGGTCGAGCGCATCCTCGCCATCCTCGGCACGCCGCTGGGCCAGGAGCGGCTGCTCGGCCCCGAGGACGTGAGGGCGCTCCGTCACTGCGCCCGCGTGCTGGCCGCCGGCTTCCCTCTCGTCGCCTTCCTGCAGCTGGTGCGCGTCTACGTCCAGTCGCTGCGGCGGATCGCCGATGCCGAGGTGCGCCTCTTCCACCTCTACGTTCACGAACCGCTGATCCGCGACGCCGTGCCCGAGCTCGAGATGGCCGAGGAGATGGGCGAGCTCGCCGGCGACATCCTGCCCTTGGCGGCGCCGCTCACCGAGTACCTCCACAACCGCTATCTCCGCTTCTTCCTCGAGCAGGACGTCGTCGGCCACATGGAGGGCGGAGGGGGCACGGCAGCCTCGCAGGTGCACCACGTCCCGGTCACACTTTGCTTCATCGACCTCACCGGCTTCACCCGCTACACCGAGGAGGAGGGTGACCTCGAGGCACTCGACGTGATCGAGAACTTCGTCGAAACGGTGGAAGCGACGATGCCACCGGAGGCGGCGATCGTGAAGACGATCGGCGACGAGGTGATGGTCGTCTCCCCCGATCCCGCCGCCCTGACCGAGTGGGCGGTCGGGCTGATGGGCCGCTTCCCCGAGCGCCCGCAGCCGCGGGTCGGCATCCACTACGCCCAGGCTGTCTACCGCGATGGCGATTACTTCGGTACCCACGTCAACCTCGCCCACCGGGTGGTCAGCCGCGCCCAGGCCGGCGAGGTGCTGGTCACCGACAGCGTCAGCGAGGCGCTGCGCGGCCGCGGCCTCGAGTGCGACCCGATCGGCGAGGTCGCCCTGCGCGGTTTCCCCACCCCGACAGCCCTCTTCGTGGTCAGCTCGGCATAGGGCTCAGCCCGTTGCGAGGTCGAGGCGGTGGGTCGCCCCGATCCGGGCAATGCGCTCGTCCTCGACCGCGGCTTTGCTCGCCAACTGCGGCCAGGCTTTAACTGCATCGACAACCTCTGCCACGATCTCCTCGGCCCGGCCGCGCTTCATCGAGGTCACCTGGCCGACTTGCCGAAAGTCCTCGATCGTGAACCCGCCGCGCTTGCCGTTCACCGACATCTGGTGGCTCGCGGTCGCGCCGCCTTTTGAGCTGTAGGCATAGACGAGGTCGAAGGCCGGAGAGAGGCGCCAGGAGCCGGCGCGATCCATTAGAAAGGCGATGTTCTTGACGTGGTCGTCCTGATTGCGGGCGACGACGTTGAACGCCATGCGCCGGAACTGCTGCTCGATCTGCGCCATCGGCAGCCCGAGTTGCCGCATCACCAGGAAGGCCTCCTCGTAGGAGTGGGCCCGCGGCTGGTTGTAGTCCAGGTGGGCGAGTGCAGCAAGCGACTGCATGTGGACCCTCGAGCCGTCGGCAAGGCGGTCGAAGCGACGAGTCATGAAGTGGCGCCGGCCGCCCTCTTCCAGCAGCCGGCACTCCGCCATCTCGATTCCCGCCCTGGCGGCGAGCTGAGAGTAGACCCACTCAACCGCACCGTAGCCGCGCGACCTGCCGAGGTCGCGACTCTCGTCGTCGACGCCGTCGAACTTGAGGATCCAGTGTTGGAAGCCGGGATCGACGTCGAGCTGTCCCGAGCGGACCTCGTTGGTCTGTGGGTCGAGGGCGATGAGCGCCTTGGCCCGGGCGCCTCCGGCCGACGTTCCGACTCTAAGGATCTCCCTCAGCGCACCCGCCTTGTCCGGATTTCGCAGCGACGTGGTCAGATCAACTCGCTCGGCGAGGATCTCGGCGGCGAGCTCGGCGAGGGCTTCGACGTCTATCCGGTGGCTTGCCGTCGGCGCCGGTCCGTGCTCCGGGGCGAACTCGAGCGCTCCCATGCCGCGGCGCCCGATGAAACAGAGGCGCTCGACCGCGTTGGCGCTGTCCGCGGTGCGCCCTCTGCTCGCCAGCCAGGCGTCGATTAGGGCATGGCCGTAGCGGTCCGGCAGCGAGTCGGCCAGAAGGCCCGGCAGGCCCTTGAAGCTCTCCGGGGCGAGGCCCGGGAAGCGATGGACCCCGTCGCCCAAGGGCATCGCCAGGGGAGAGACCTCGATCGAGCTGTGGACGAAGTCCGGGTCGTACTCGAAGGCGGCGAAGGCCTCGCCCTCCTGCAGCGAGACGGCGCCGACGCGGCTTCCCCACAGCCTCACCTCCGCCAGTGCGGTCATTGGCTGCCTTCGAGCTCGTCGCCCCAGGAGAAGAGCTCGGGCTGCCGGTTGTCGCGCTCGATTCGCCGCGATGCCCGCTTGCGCTCGCGACCTCGGCGCCGAAGCTGGTCCATCGGGCTCGGAGAGGGCGCGGGGATCGCCGCCTCCCACCCGTCGAGAAGGCCGAGTACCCGCATGGCCCGGACCAGGGTGGTCAGCTGAACCGGCTTGCCGTGCTCGAGCTTGTTGATCGTCGGCGGGGACACGCCGGCCTCCTCCGCGAGCCGGCCCTGGGTCAGGTTCCTGTTGAGCCTGACCTGCCGCAGGCGCGCGCCGAGCTCCTCGAGCACGGCCGTATCGGTAAGTTGGGGATCTATTCGCATAATCTAAATTAACTTTTATTTTAAGTCGGGATTTGGCCTTAACCTAAAGAAAGCTTGTGAATCAGTGTAAAGCACGCTTGTCATCTGCCCCGGGCCTAAACTCGATGCATGGACGCGATGCTTGAGGCCGTACGGACGGGGGGGCTGCTGACCGACGCCGGGCCCAACGTGGCGATGCTCTCCGGCGGCCGCGATTCCGTCTGTCTGCTCGATCTCCTCGTTCGGCTCGGCGAGCCCGCGGCGGTTACCGCGCTGCACGTCAACTACGGCCTCCGCGACGACTCCGACGCCGATGAGGCCCACTGCGCCGAGATCTGCGAGCGGCTCGGAGTACGGCTCGAAGTCGAGCGACCGAAGCGGCCCAAGGGCCCGGGCAATCTTCAGGCCTGGGCGCGCGACACGCGCTACGCGGCCGCCGCTCGCCTGGCGTTGGCGCCTGAGGCGCGGATCGCCACCGGCCACACCGCTGACGACCAGGTCGAGACGATCCTCTACCGCCTCGCCTCCTCTCCCAGCCGCCGCGCCCTGCTCGGCATGCGCCCCCGCGACGGCAAGCTGGTGCGGCCGCTGCTCGGCTTCACGCGGGAGCAGACGACCGCCTACTGCGAGGAGCGCGGGCTCGCCTGGCGCGACGACCCGACCAACGAGCGAGGCCGGCTACGCGCGCAACAAGGTCCGCCACCTCCTCGCCCCGGCCCTGGCCGAGATCCACCCCGCCGCCGCCCGCAACGTGCTGCGCACGGCGGAACTGCTGCGCGACGAGGCCGAGGTGCTCGACGCCCTCGTCGATGCCGAGCTCGGGGCGGACGGGAGCGAGAGGGGCACGATCGAGCTCGGGCGCCTCGCCGAACTGCGCGCCGCCGCTGCGCCGCCTGGTCATCCAGCGCCTCGCCGACCGCGCCGCCGGCCGCCCGGTCCCCGGCGCCGCCAACCACGCCGACGAGGTCGCCTGCCTGCGCCGCACCGGCACCGCGATGCTCGACCTCGGCGGCGGCGTCCGCGCCGTGGTCGAGCGCGGCGTCCTCCACGCCGAGCGTTAGCCTCGCGGCGTGAGCGACTCGATCGGCGAGACCCTCGTTTCCGGCGAGGACCTGCAGCGGCGCGTCACCGAGCTCGGCCGCCAGATCAGCGAGGAGTACGCCGGCCGCGACCTCTTCATGGTCGGCGTGCTGAAGGGCGCGGTGCTCTTCCTCGCCGACCTGATGCGCAACATCGACGTGCCCTGCGAGATCGACTTCATGGCGGTCTCCAGCTACGGCTCGCAGACCGATTCCTCAGGCGTGGTGCGGATCCTCAAGGACCTCGACGCCCCGATCGAAGGCCGCGACGTGCTGATCGTCGAGGACATCATCGACTCCGGTCTCACCCTGCACTACCTGATGCGCAACCTGCGCGCCCGCAACCCGGCCTCGCTCGAGGTCTGCGCGCTGCTGACCAAGCCCGAGCGCCTGCGGGTCGATCTCTCGCCCAAGTACGTCGGCTTCGAGATCCCCAATCGCTTCGCGATCGGCTACGGCCTCGACCACGCTCAGCGCTACCGCAACCTCTCCTACGTCGCCGCGTTTGGACGCCTAGCGCCAAAACCGCCCTGGTACGCTGATTTTTCCCTGTGAGGCGTTTTTTCAAGAGCGCGGCTTTCCCGATCCTGCTGGTGGTGATCCTCGCCTTCGTCGCCCAGCGGGTGATCAGCCCCGGCTCGAGCACGGAGGCCCCCTCCTACAACGAACTCGTCGCCAGCAAGGCGCAGGGCGGTTTGATCGCGACCGGCAAGGTCGAAGAAATCACGATCAATACGAAGGACAACTCGCTCGACGTCAAGGAGAAGGGCGCGAACGGCGAAGACGGCGAAAGCTTCTCCACCGGCTACCCGCCCAACACCGAGCAGTCGCTGCTCAACCTGATCGACCAGAACGAAGTGAAGACCACGGTGCACGGCACCGGCGGCTCGAGCCTGCTCTCGCTGCTCACCTACATCCTGCCCTTCGTCCTCTTCTTCGGCTTCTGGATCTTCCTGATGAACCAGATGCAGGGCGGCGGCTCGCGGGTGATGAACTTCGGCAAATCGAAGGCGAAGCGGATGTCGGTCGACGCGCCCAAGATCACCTTCCGCGACGTAGCCGGCGTCGACGAGGCCGTGCAGGAGCTGCACGAGATCAAGGAGTTCCTCGAGAACCCGAAGAAATTCCAGGCGCTGGGGGCGCGCATCCCCAAGGGCGTACTGCTCTACGGCCCTCCGGGCACCGGCAAGACGCTGCTGGCTCGCGCCGTCGCCGGTGAGGCCGGCGTCCCCTTCTTCTCGATCTCGGGCTCGGACTTCGTCGAGATGTTCGTCGGCGTCGGCGCCAGCCGCGTCCGCGACCTCTTCGAGCAGGCCAAGCAGAACTCCCCCTGCATCATCTTCATGGACGAGATCGACGCCGTCGGCCGCCACCGCGGCGCCGGCATGGGCGGCGGTCACGACGAGCGCGAGCAGACGCTGAACCAGCTGCTGGTCGAGATGGACGGCTTCGAGATGAAGGACAACATCATCTTGATCGCGGCCACGAACCGGCCCGACATCCTCGACCCGGCGCTGCTGCGGCCCGGCCGCTTCGACCGTCAGGTCGTCGTCGACCGTCCCGACCGCAAGGGCCGCAAGCACATCCTCGAGGTGCACACCCGTGGCAAGCCGCTTGCCAAGGAAATCGACCTCGACGCGCTCGCCGGCCAGACCCCCGGCTTCACCGGCGCTGACCTCGCCAACCTGATCAACGAGGCGGCGCTGCTCACCGCCCGCCAGGGCAAGCGCGAGATCACCATGCACGAGCTCGAGGAGGGGATCATGCGGGTGATCGCCGGCCCCGAGAAGAAGACCCGGGTGATGAGCGAGAAAGAGCGCCTGATCACCGCCTACCACGAGCTCGGCCACGCGATCGTCGGCCACTTGCTGCCCAACTGCGACCCGGTCCACAAGATCTCGATCATCAGCCGCGGCCAGGCGCTCGGCTACACGATCAGCCTGCCGACCGAAGACAAGTTCCTCACCTCGCGCGCCGAGCTGACCGACACGATGGCGATGACCCTGGGTGGGCGCGCCGCCGAGGAGATCGTCTTCGGCGAGATCACCACCGGCGCCTCCAACGACCTTGAGAAGGTGACCGAGACGGCGAAGCAGATGGTGATGCGCTTCGGCATGTCTGAGCGCCTCGGCCCGCGCGTCTTCGGCCACGACCGCGGCCAGCCTTTCCTCGGCCGCGAGTTCTCCTCCGAGCCCGACTACTCCGACGAGATCGCCCGCGAGATCGACGACGAGATCCGCCGCATCGTCGAGAGCGCCCACCAAACCGCCAAGGACCTGCTGACCGAAAAGCGCGAGGAGCTCGACCGGATCTCGAAGATGCTGCTTGAGCGGGAGACGATCGACGCCGAGCAGTTCGTGGCACTGCTCGAAGGTAAGCCTGAAGACGAGGTTTTCGCTGATGACGAGGAGGCGGCGCAGCCCGTTGAGCCGGCGCCGGAGCCGGAACGGGCGCAGCGTGAGGGGGCGCGGCCCATTCCGCGGCCGAGGCCTGGGTACGCTGGCGGCGACGCCAGCTAACTGCATCAGGGACCGAGGTTTTCGGGCCGGCGGGTCCTGTCGCCGTTTTGGTGCCACCACCCCTGCGGGGGCGGCTTTCGCCGCCTCCTCGGGGCGGTCCCCCAAAACCGCGCCACCCCCGGCAGGGGGCGCGGAGATACTTCGTTCATGAAGCCGAAGCTGATGGGGGTCGTCAACGTGACGCCGGACTCGTTCTCCGATGGGGGGCGGTATCTCGATGCGGCCGCGGCGATCGCGCATGGCGAAGAGCTTGTCAGTGACGGGGCGGTGATTCTCGACGTCGGCGGGGAATCCACTCGGCCTGGCGCTGAGCCGGTCGATCAGGCTGAGGAGCTGAGAAGGGTTGAGCCGGTGGTTGCGGGCTTGGCGGGACAGGCGACGGTTTCGATCGATACCTCGAAGGCGGCGGTTGCCGAGGCGGCGCTGAATGCGGGGGCTTCGATCGTCAATGACGTGACTGCGCTGCGGGGAGATGCGGAGATGGCGGCGCTCTGTGCGGAGCGGGGGGTCGGGGTGGTGTTGATGCACATGCCGGGGAATCCGCGGACTATGCAGGACGAACCCAGCTACGGGGACGTGGTCGATGAGGTCAAGGCGTTCTTGGTGGGAGCGGGTGGAAGCGGCGAGTGCTGTCGGCATCGAGGAGGAGCGGATTTGGTTGGACCCGGGGATCGGGTTTGGCAAGACGTTGGAGCACAATCTGGAGCTGCTGCGGCGGCTGGGGGAGTTGCGGGCGTTGGGGCGGCCGTTGGTAATCGGGACGTCGCGTAAGAGCTTTATCGGGAAGGTCGATGGGTCGGATGTGGAGGAACGGATTGGGGGGACGATTGCCTCGTCTGTGCTCGCCGCGGTCGAGGGGGCGGACGTCCTGCGGGTCCACGATGTGGCCGAGATGGCGCAGGCGATGCGGGTCGCTGAGGCGATCCTTGGGTAGGTTCACACCATGGAGGCACACGACAACGGGATGGATTCGAGCGTCGAGGTCGAGCTGCGCGGGCTCTCGATCTACACCCACCACGGCGTCAGCGACTCCGAGCAGGAGGTCGGCCAGCGGCTCGAGTTCGACGTCTCCTTCGACGTGCCGGACTGCGATGCGGTGCTCACCGACCGGATCGAGGACACGGTCGACTACGCCGAGGTCTGCGACATCGTCGCCCTCGCCGCCACCGAGCGCAGCTACCGCACCCTCGAGCGCCTCGCCCAGGTCGTCGGCGAGCGCCTGATGGAGCGCTACGGCTGCGAGTCGGTCCGCGTCCGCGCCGCCAAGCCCGAGCCGCCGCTGCCCCTGGCGATCCAGGAGGTCGCGGTCGAGGTCGTCCAAGAGCGCACCGCCGAGGTCGACGATGACGAGGCCGAAGAGGCGTAGTTCGCTAGGCGGAGCCCGGCGCCGGTCGCGCCGGGCGTCGTTGCCCCGGCGGTGTCGCCAGGTCGCGCTCGAAGCCGTTGACAAGATCGAAGAGCTCACGTGCCTCCCAGGACCGCTTGCGTTTCTGCCCGCGCCTCGCAGGCTGAAGAACGCCTGTTTGTTCGAGCGTGTCGACGGCCCGGCCGGCGGCCACATCGGATACACCGGCGATCTCCATCGTCGTCGGGACGTCGACGATGGGATGCGCAGGAAGGGCGGCGATCAGCTTTCTGGCTGCAGAGTCACGGCGAGGGTTACCGGCGCGGCGGAGCCACTCTTGCTGCAATCGCTCGATCCGCTGCGCGAAGTCCTCTGCTTCGCCCGCCGCGGTGCGCGTTGCCTGCGCGAAGACGGCGCACCAGGCCGCATCCTCCCCTTGTCGATAGTCCGTCAGCCCCTGTTCATAGCCGCGTACGTCGGTGGCGAGCACGAGGCTGATCGGTGGCACATAGCGCGTGGCTAGATTGCGGCGACGGAGGATTGCGTGAATCAGGCATCGCCCGACGCGCCCGTTGCCGTCGGGAAAGGGGTGGATGGTCTCGAACTGCGCATGCGCAATCGCCGCTTGCACTACCGACGGAAGGTCGTTGCGGTTGATGAACTTGCCGAGGTCCTCTAGCAGCGAGGGGACCAGCTCGGGCGGGGGCGGAATGAAGTCAGCGTTGCGAGGCGTGTCGGCGCTGCCGCCAATCCAGTTCTGGGTCGCGCGGATTGCACCTGCGATTGCATCGTCGCGGGTGCCGCGAAACAGCGTCTCGTGAATCGCCACGATGCTTTCGGCAGAGATCCGATCGGCACCGGCGCCGATTTCGATTGCCTTCTCCATGGCGATGATGTTGCCCACGACCGAGCGGGCGTTGACGTCTCGGCTGCCCTCGGGGTCGGCCGCGGCTTTTGCGAGACGTCGATGAGAAAGGGTCAGGCCCTCGATCCGCGAAGAGGCAAGCGACTCCGCTCGCAGCAGTTGGCGGGCCAGCGCCTCCAGTCCGTCCAGCTCAGGTGGATCGTGGTTGAGAAGCGAAACCTCGCGTTCGGCTTCGCTAACGACCTCTGCCACGTCACCTGGCAAAGGAAGATCGAACTCAGCGACGGGCTCTGGAACGTAAGCTTGATAGCTGAACGATCCCCTCGACCGACGACCTCCGTAGCGGCCATAGTCCGCGTGCCAGATGCGCTCTTCCAGGTGTCCTTTAGGAGTCATAAGGTTCGGTATCGGGGAATGTTACCGAATTTTAAGTTCATAAAGTTCGGTAACAATGAAAATGCCGAACTTTGAGTCATCCCAAAACGCGCAGCAGGCTCAATTAGATTCCATCCGTGGTGAGAATCGGATACTTGGGTCTAGGCTCCAACGTCGGCGACCGCGAGTCCCATCTGCGGGCGGCGATCGACGGGCTACGCGAGCGCGGGGTGGAGGTCGAGGCGGTCTCCTCGACCTATGAGACCGAGCCGGTCGGCGAGGTCCTCGACCAGCCCGACTTTCTCAACGCTGCGATCCGCATCCGCACCGAACTGGAGCCGGAGGCTCTGCTCGACGTCTGCAAGCAGATCGAGGCCGAGCGCGGCCGCGCCCTCGACGCTCCCCGCCACAGCCCCCGCCCGCTCGACGTCGACCTGCTCCTGCTCGGCGAGCTCGAGCTGGAGACCGAGCGCCTGACGCTCCCGCACCGCGAGGTCACCACCCGTCGCTTCGTCCTTGTCCCCCTGCTGGAGCTCGATCCCGATCTCTGCCTCCCGGACGGGACCTCTCTTGACCAAGCGCTCGGGGCGCTTGGTCAAGGTCAGCGCGCCGAGCGGCTCGGCTCGCTCTGAGTCAGGCCGCGGCGCTGGCGCCGCGCAGCTGCTGCAGCCAGGCAGGCGGCAGGATCGGCGGGGTCTTGCCCGGGTAGTTCGGGACGACGCGCTTGGCCAGCGCACCGGCGGGGCGGGACTCGATCGCCGGGCGGAGGTCGTCGAGGGTCAGCGCCAGGCCGAGGCTGGGGGCGATCTGGAAGTCGGCGGCGTTGAGCTGCTCGCCGTTCAGCACGCCGGCCTCGATCCAGGCGTCGACCTTGTCCAGCAGGCCCGGCAGCGCGCTGAGGTCGCGGCGGACGTTCTCGTCGCTGGCCTCGTTGAAGCGGGCCGAGAGGGCGACGATCGGGGCAGCGGTCTTCATCGCCAACGAGAGCGGCACTCCCAGCTTGGCCCCCTCCGAGTAGCTGCGCAGCGGCTCCTTGTCGCGCTTGATCGTCCACCAGAGGATCTGGCGGACCGGGTGCTGGAGCTCCTCGTCGCCGAAGCGCTCGGCCTCTTCGATCGCCGCTCGCTTCTCGGCGTCGGCGGGAAGCAGCGGTGGATCGGGCACGAGGCGGTCCAGCTCACGGGCGATCTCGCGCGAGCCCTGCACCTTCTGGCCGTCGATCTTGAGCGCCGGCACCGTGTTGCGGGGAAAGCCGAGGCCGCGCAGGGCGAGCTTCGAAATCACCGGCAGCAGGTCGGTCCGCTTGAACGAGACCCCCTTCTGTTCGAGCATCAAGGCCGCCGAGATGCTCGGGTGCGATGCCGGGATCACGTATAGACGGGCCTCCACGGCGAAGCATCCTAGGCGATAATCGCGCCGTGCTTCTCGCGGTCGACGTCGGCAACACCCAAACGCACCTCGGCGTCTTCGACGGCGAGCGCCTGGTCGAGCACTGGCGCTTCCAGACCCGCTCGGGCGCGACCGGCGACGAGCTGGCCGAGCGGATCGGCGGCCTCTTCACCCTCTGCGGGATGTCGCTGGCGGACATCGACGCCGTCTGCGTCTCCTCGGTGGTGCCGCCGCTCGGCACCCAGTACGAGCAGCTGAGCGAGCGCTACCTCGAAGCGGAGTGCCTGGCGATCGGTCCCGGCGTGAAGACCGGGATGCCGATCCGGATCGACAACCCGCTCGAGGTCGGCGCCGACCGCCTGGTCAACGCGATCGCCGCCTACGCGCGCTTCGGGGCCGCCTGCATCGTCGTCGACTTCGGCACCGGCATCAACATCGATGTCGTCTCCGCCGAGGGCGAATACCTCGGCGGCGCGATCGGACCCGGCCTGGAGATCTCGCTCACCGCGCTGATCGACCGCGCTGCCCGCATCACCCGCATCGACCTCGAGGCGCCCGAGGCGGCGATCGGCCGTTCCAGCCGCGCCGCGATCCAGTCCGGCTTTGTCTTTGGCTTCGCCGGCATGATCGACGGCATCGTGCGCCGGATCGAAGAAGAGCTGCCGGACCCGCGGCTCCTCGCCACCGGTGGCCTGGCCAAGACGATCGTCCCCTTCACCGAGACGATCGAGGAAGTCGACGACATGCTTACCCTCAAGGGGCTGCGCCTGATCCATGAACGCAACTCCGCAACAGCCCCCGCTGACTGATCCACTCCGGATCGGCGACGTCGAGATCCCCAACCGCGTCCTGCTGGCGCCGCTGGCGGGGATCGGCAACTGGTTCGTGCGCCTGCAGGCCAAGCGCCACGGCGCCGGACTGGCGGTCTCGGAGATGGTCTCGAGCTTCGGCCTGCACCACCGCAACGAGCGCACCCTGCGCGAGCTGATGCGGATCCACCCCGACGAGCACCCGGTCTCGGTGCAGCTCTTCGGCCACGACGCCGAGGTGATGCGCTCCGCCGCGGCGATCGCCGCCGAGGCCGGCGCCGACCTGATCGACATCAACATGGGCTGCCCGGTGCGCAAGGTGCGCAAGACCGGCGCCGGCGCCGAGCTGCTGCGCGACCATGAGCTGGCCCTCGCTCTGGCCCGCGGCGCGGTCGAGGGCGGCGGGCTGCCGGTGACGGTGAAGCTGCGCTCCGGGATCGAAGTCGGCGACCGCTCCGGCTTCGACCTCGCCGTGCGCCTGGCCGAGGAGGCCGGCGTCGCCGGCGATCGGCTTCCACCCGCGCGCGGCGACGGTCGGCCACAAGGGCAGCCCCGACTACGCGCTCACCCGCGAGCTGGTCGAGCGGATCGAGGTGCCGGTGATCGTCTCCGGCGGTCTGAAGAGCGCCGACGCAGCCCGCGGCGCCTACGAGGAATCCGGCGCCGACGCGGTGATGATCGCCCGCGGCGCGCTCGGCAACCCCTGGGTCTTCGAAGAGCTGACCGGGCGGCGCAGCAGCCCGCCCGAGCGCGACGAGGTCGTCGCCGAGCTGCTCTGGATGATCGACCGCGCCGAGGAGCATCTCGGCAGCCGAGCGGGCCGGTCGCTACCTGCGCAAGTTCTACCCCTGGTACGTCGAGCCGCTGGGCGCCTCCCCCGAGCTGGCCGACGAGCTGCAGCGCCACGCCGACCTGCCGCAAGCCCGCCGCCTGATCGCCGATCTGGCCGCTCGGGCGCCCTCGCTATAATCCCGCGACTTCCGGCCCTGGTGTGGTGAGGAAACGCCGCCGCACCTGGCCGTTTTTTGGGTCTAGGAGCCGTTTCCCGCCGTTCTATCGAGCAAAGCGAGGTCAGGACAAGTGAGTCGCCAGTCCGTAATCACCCCCGAGGGTCTGGAGAAGCTCAAGGAGGAGATCGATCACCTCTCGACCGCCAAGCGGCGTGAGGTCGCCGAACGGATCAAGGAGGCGCGCGAGTTCGGCGACATCTCCGAGAACGCCGAGTACGACGACGCCAAGAACGAGCAGGCTCTGCTCGAGCAGCGGATCGCCCAGCTCGAAGAGCGGCTGCGCCGCGCCACCGTGATCGACGAGAAGGACATCAGCACCGACGAAGTCCAGTTCGGCTCGATCGTCCACGTCAAGGACCAGAAGACCGGCGACTCGCAGAAGTTCCAGATCGTCGGCTCGACCGAGGCCGACCCGCTGGAGCACAAGCTCTCCAACGAGTCGCCGATCGGCAAAGCGCTGATCGGCCACAAGCGCAACGACATCGTCACGGTCGAGGTCCCGCGCGGGCCGAAGAAGAAACTGAAGATCACCAAGATCGAGACCGCATAGGGTCTCGCTCCAATGGGCGAGACCGAAGAGCCAAAGCTCTCCGACGTCCTCGCCGACCGGCGGGAGAAGCTCGAGCGGCTGCGCGAGGCGGGGATCGACCCGTTCCCGCCCGAGTTCGGCGAACGCGAGGACATCGGCGAGGTGCGGGCGGCGCACGAGGGACTGGCGCCCGGGGTCGAGACCGAGTCGCGCCACCGGGTCGCGGGGCGGATGGTCGGGCGCCGCGGGCACGGCAAGGCCTGCTTCCTCGACCTGCGCGACGCAACCGGCCAGATCCAGCTGCACGCGCGCGAGGACCTGCTCGGCGAGGAGCCCTACAAGGTGCTGGTCGAGCTCGACCTGGGCGACATCGTCGGCGTCGAGGGCACGGCGTTGGCGACCCGGCGCGGCGGCGAGCTCTCGCTGGCGATCGACCACTGGAAGCTGCTGGCCAAGAGCCTGCGGCCGCCGCCGGACAAGTTCCACGGCCTCGAGGACGTCGAGACCCGCTACCGCCACCGCGAGCTCGACCTGATCGCCAACGAGGAGAGCCGCAGGCTCTTCGGCCTGCGCGCCCGCACGGTCAGCGAGGTGCGCCGCTGGCTCGACGAACGCGGCTTCGTCGAGGTCGAGACGCCCGTCCTGCAGCCGCTCTACGGCGGCGCCCTGGCGCGGCCCTTCACCACCCACCACAACGCGCTCGACCGCGACCTCTACCTGCGGATCGCCACCGAGCTCTACCTGAAGCGCCTCGTCGTCGGCGGCATCGAGCGCGTCTACGAGCTCGGCAAGGACTTCCGCAACGAGGGCATCTCGCACAAGCACAACCCCGAGTTCACGATGCTCGAGTGGTACGAGGCCTACGCCGACTACAGCCTCGACCGCGCACCGGGTCGAGCAGATGGTCGCCGAGGTGGCCGAGCGCGTGCTGGGCACGACCAAGGTCCAGCGCGGCGAGGTCGAGATCGACTTCGCGCCGCCCTGGCGGCGGGTGACCCTGCGCGAGGCGATCCGCGAGCACAGCGGCGTCGACATCGCCGAGCACCCGACCCGCGAGGCGCTGGCCGCGGCGATCGGGACCGAGCCGGCCCGAGGACGAGGGCTGGGGCAAGCTCGTCGACGGCCTGCTCTCCAAGCACGTCGAGCCCGAGCTGATCCAGCCGACCTTCCTCCTCGACTACCCGGTCGAGCTCTCGCCCTTCGCCAAGTCCCACCGCTCCGAGGAGGGCCTGGTCGAGCGCTTCGAGGCCTTCGCCGGGGGCATGGAGATCGCCAACGCCTTCACCGAGCTCAACGACCCCGACGAGCAGCGGCGGCGCTTCGAGCAGCAGGCGGCGGAGCTGGCCCGCGGCGACGAAGAGGCGCAGCCCTACGACGAGGACTTCGTCGGCGCCCTCGAGCAGGGGATGCCGCCGACCGGCGGGCGTCGGCATCGGCATCGACCGCCTGGTCATGCTGCTGACCGGCGCCAAAACCGTCCGCGAGGTCGTCCTCTTCCCCGCGATGCGCTCCTGACGCTTCCGGCTTCCGGTGCGCTTTATGCGTTCTATGACCACATAAAGCGCACCGGAACGGTTTGAAAGGCCGCTCTGAGCGTATTTTTGCGTCACCGGGCCGGTTGGGCGGTCTCGGTATCCTCTCAAGGAGCACATAGGCGCCTCCCGATAACCGAAGGGCGTCCACCGATACTTACCCGGCTGACTGGGTTGGGTAGATAGAGAGGCTTTTTGTTCGAGCGATTCACAGAGCGAGCCCGTCAAGTCGTCGTCCTGGCCCAGGAAGAGGCGCGCACGCTGAAGCACAACTACATCGGCACCGAGCACATCCTGCTCGGCCTGCTGCGCGAGGAGGAGGGCCTTGCCGCGCGGGTGCTCGAGTCGCTCGACATCACCACCGAGCGCGTTCGCTCCCAGGTGGTCCGCATCGTCGGTTCCGGCGAGGAGGTCACCTCCGGCCAGATCCCATTCACGCCGCGCGCCAAGAAGGTTCTCGAGCTGGCGCTGCGCGAGGCGCTCTCGCTCGGCCACAACTACATCGGCACCGAGCACATCCTGCTCGGCCTGGTGCGTGAGAACGAGGGCGTCGCCGCCCGCATCCTGCTCGACTTCGACGCCGACTCGGACAAGATCCGCAACGAGGTGATCCGGATGCTCTCCGGCCCGGGCGGTCGCCGCCAGGGCGCCGGCGCGGGTGCCGGCGGGTCCGGCGAGGGCAAGAAGTCCTCGAAGCTGCTCGACCAGTTCGGCCGCAACCTGACCAAGCTCGCCGAGGAGGGCAAGCTCGACCCGGTGATCGGCCGCGAGACCGAGATCGAGCGGATCATGCAGATCCTCTCCCGCCGCACCAAGAACAACCCGGTGCTGCTGGGCGAGCCCGGCGTTGGCAAGACCGCCGTGGTCGAGGGGCTGGCCGCCCGCATCAACAAGGGCGAGGTCCCGGAGCTGCTCAAGAACAAGCAGATCTACACGCTCGACCTGGCCGCCCTGGTCGCCGGCTCGAAGTACCGCGGCGAGTTCGAGGAGCGCCTCAAGAAGGTGATGAAGGAGATCACCCAGCGCGGCGACATCATCCTCTTCATCGACGAGCTCCACAACCTGGTCGGCGCCGGCGCCGCCGAGGGCGCGATCGACGCCGCCTCGATCCTCAAGCCGGCGCTCGCCCGCGGCGAGCTGCAGACGATCGGCGCGACGACGCTCGACGAGTACCGCAAGTACCTCGAGCGCGACTCGGCGCTGGAGCGCCGCTTCGCCCAGATCAAGGTCGACCAGCCCTCGGTCGAGGACACGGTCAAGATCCTCGAAGGGCTGCGCGAGCGCTACGAGCAGCACCACCGCGTCAACATCACCGACGACGCGCTGGAGGCCGCCGCCGAGCTCGCCGACCGCTACATCTCCGACCGCTTCCTGCCCGACAAGGCGATCGACCTGATCGACGAGGCCGCATCGCGGATGCGGATCAAGTCGATGAGCTCACCGCCTGTCTACCGCGACCTCGAGGAGGAAATCGAGACGACGCGGCGCGAGAAGGAGGCCGCGATCGAAGCGCAGGAGTTCGAGAAGGCCGCGAACCTGCGCGACACCGAGCGCCAGCTGACGACCCGCAAGCGCCAGCTCGAGGACGAGTGGGCCGAGGGCGAGAACGGCGAGCGCCCCGACGTCGGCGAAGAGGAGATCGCCGACATCGTCTCGATGTGGACCGGGATCCCGGTCTTCAAACTGACCGAGGCCGAGACCAAGAAGCTGATCCGCATGGAGGAGGAGCTGCACAAGCGGGTGATCGGCCAGGAGGTCGCGATCACCGCCGTCTCCAAGGCGATCCGCCGCTCGCGTGCCGGGATCAAGGACCCCAAGCGCCCCGCCGGCTCCTTCATCTTCCTCGGCCCCTCCGGGGTCGGCAAGACCGAGCTCGCCCGCACCCTGGCCGAGTTCCTCTTCGGCGACGAGGAGTCGATGATCCGCATCGACATGTCCGAGTACATGGAGAAGCACGCGGTCAGCCGCCTGGTCGGCTCGCCCCCGGGCTACATCGGCTACGACGAGGGCGGCCAGCTGACCGAGGCCGTGCGGCGCAAGCCCTACTCGGTGCTGCTGCTCGACGAGATCGAGAAGGCCCACCCCGACGTCTTCAACATCCTGCTGCAGATCCTCGAGGACGGGCGGCTCACCGACGCCCAGGGCCGCACGGTCGACTTCCGCAACGCGATCGTGATCATGACCTCGAACATCGGCGCCTCGGAGATCGCCAAGAACACCTCGATCGGCTTCACCGTCGCCGATGAGACCGGCATGTCTTACGGCGACATGAAGAACCGGATCATGAGCGACCTGAAGAAAGTCTTCCGGCCCGAGTTCCTCAACCGGATCGACGAGGTGATCGTCTTCCACAAGCTGGCCAAGGACGAGGTCAAGGAGATCGTCGACCTGATGATCAACCGGGTCCGCGTCCAGGTGGCCGAGCACGAGCTGCAGCTGGAGCTGAC
>CAVZVK010000003.1:0-78170 GCA_963778715.1 uncultured Solirubrobacterales bacterium | reverse complement strand
AGATCCCGGCGAGGCGCCGGGCCGGGCGACGGTGATCAGCACCCTGATCCTGCTCGGCATCTACCTGATCGTCGCGGTCGCAGCTCAGGCCTACGCGGGGACCGACCAGCTCGTCGCCAACCAGGAAGACGTGCTCAGCGCCCTCGGCACCGAAGTCTTCGGCTCGCCGCTGGACAAGATCCTGATCATCGCGGTGCTTTCCTCGGCGGCGGCCTCGACGCAGACGACGATCCTGCCCACCGCCCGCACCACGCTCTCGATGGCGCGCGCCAACGCGATGCCGAAGAGCCTCGGAAAGGTGCACCCGCGCTTCCTCACCCCCCACATCTCGACCGTGCTGATGGGCATTGCCTCGATCGTCTGGTACGTCGGCTTGACCCTGGTCAGCGAAGACATCCTCTTCGACTCGCTGGCAGCACTGGGCCTGATGATCTCCTTCTACATCGGCCTCACCGGCTTCGCCTGCGCGATTTACTACCGGCGCGAGCTCTTTCGCAGCGTCAAGAACTTCTTCTTCGTCGGCCTCGGGCCGCTGATCGGCGGCGTGATCCTCTTCTACCTGCTGATCAAGAACGGGATCGAACTCTCCGACCCGGCCAACTCTGAATCGGGCAACTCCTGGCTCGGGGTCGGGCCGCCGCTCTTGATCGCCGCCTTCTTCCTCGTGCTCGGGGTGCTCTTGATGTTCGTTCAGTGGCGCGCGATGCCGTCCTTCTTCAAGCGCAAGCCCGAGGTGGCGCCCGCAGGGTTCCTCGAGGGCGAAGCGGCGCTGGAGCCGGTCCCGATCGCACGCGACGAGGGAGGGAGCTGAGATGAGTCAGATAGTCGTCGGCTACGACGGCTCGGACTGAGCCGGGCCGCGCTCGAGGAGGGGCTCAGGACCGCAAAGGCGCTGGGCGACGAGGTTGTCGTCGTCTTCGGCTATTCACCCCCGGGGCTCTGGGGCGGCGAGATCGTCGAACACGAGGAGGCGATCGAAGAACGGGGCGCCAAGGTGCTGGAGGAGGCGAAGCACCAGGCCGAGGCTGCGGGAGCGACCGTGGAGTTGGTACTGGCTGCGAAGAAGCCTTCGGAGGCGATCGTTGAGACGGCGGATGAGCGGGATGCTCGGATGATCGTGGTGGGCAGCTATGGGGATCCGCCGCTCAAGGGCATGATCCTTGGGTCGACTCCGAACAAGTTGCTGCATTTGGCGGATCGGCCGGTTTTGGTGGTTCCTGCGCAGCGGTAGGTGGGGGACGGGCGTGTGGGGTGGGGTCCCAAAACGCTCGGCGGGAGCCTCGCTGGAGTGTTTTGGGACCCCACCCCACACGCCCCCCTCGAAGCGGCTGAAGCGGAACGACTATCGGCCGATGTGGAAGCCGATCAGCTGTGGGATTGCCGCGAGCAGGGATGAGATCGGGTCGGGCCTGCGGCCAGATAGCTGGGCCTGCTCCTTGCGCTCTATGCCCCAGCGGATGGCTTCGCCGCCGATCCAGTGGAAGGGCTCGGGAGGGACGCGGGGCGGGGATGGGTCTACAAAGGCGAGACGGGATGGGCTCGTCGTGGGGGTCAGGGTTAGGGAGGCGAGGGTTCTGCCGACCATGTGGGAGGGGCCTACGCCGTTGCCGGTGTAGCCGGCGGCTGCGAAGGCGCGGTCGCCGTGGAGGGGGAGGACCAATGGTAGGTGGGTGGGGAAGCGTCTATTGGGCCGCCCCAGGCGTGGGCGATGGCGCGGCCCTCTAGGCCGGGGAAGTAGTCCCAGAGGTGCTTGGCGGCGAGCGAGGCGACTTCGGGGTCTAGCTCGGAGAGGCCGTGCAGGCGCGCCCCCATCGCGATCCGGCCGCCACCCCAGCCGAAAGCAATGCGCCCGTCGGGAGTGGTGCGGAAGTAGTTGATCAACCCCCGACTATCCGTAATGCACTCGCCCCCGTCCAACCGATCTCCTCCAACAGCTCCGGCACCGGCTCGGTGAGGACGATGTGAGACGAGGCGACCGAGAGCCTGTTTTGCAACGGCCCCCGGTGTGACTTGGCAGCGGCACCCACCGCCAGCACGGCACGATCGGTGCGAACCGTGCCCGCAGCCGTCTGCACTTCTACGCAACTTGGCGAACCGACGACCCGGCTGACCCGCGACCGCTCATACACCGCGACCCCGCACCCGCGCAACCGCTCCCGCAGCCCGAACGCCAACCGCGCCGGCTGCACCGTGGCCGCCTTCGGGTAAAAGGCCCCGCCCCGAAAGGCAGGTGAGGCACAGCGCTTTCTCACTTGCTCTGGCGAAAGCGGCTCGACCGCGTCTTCCACTCCAAGCTCCCGGCAAGCCTCGAGCGCCCCGTGCCAGACAGTGTCGTGAGCCTCGGCCGTAGAGACCTGCAGGTACCCCCCGGACCTGTACCAGGCATCGACACCCTCCCCTTCGCAGAACTCCCCAATCCCAACCACCGCCGCTTCAGCCGCCCGAGCAACAGCCAGCGCCCCTGCGTCCCCCCACCGCTCCCGCATATTCGGCAGCGAGAACCACATCAGGTTGCAGAACCCCCCATTCCGCCCACTCGGCCCGAACCCACACCGATCAGCCTCAAGCAATACGACCCTCGCTTCCGGCTCCAGCTGCTTCACGTGCCAAGCAGCCCACATCCCTGTGTAGCCACCACCAACGATCACCACGTCAGCGCTCCGCTCGCCGACCAGCTCCGGAGCAACCTCCACCACGGGCGCCTCCTCCAGCCAATAACCGTAGGCGTCGTGCCTCACGCGACGAGTCTGCCAGGGCGTGTGGGCGGGGTCCCCAAAACACTCCAGCGAGGCTCCTGCCGAGCGTTTTGGGGACCCCGCCCACACGCCCTCATACACTCCACGCGTGCCCACCTTCAACGCCCTCGCCGACCTGCCGCTAGAGATCGACGGCTACGAGCTCCAACCCCTAGAACTGCACCTCCCAAGCTTCGAACGCCTAAGCACGGTGATCCACCTCTGGGGCCAAGGCGAGGACGGCCTGGGCGAGGACGTCACCTACGACGCCGTAGACCACATAGCCCTCCAAGACGCCGGCCCAACGCTAGACCTGACCGGCTACGCCACCCTCGGCGAGTTCTGCGACCTGATGGCCGAGGAGGACACCTTCCCCGCCGAGCCCCAGCGCGACGTCTCCCGCCGCTACCGCCGCTGGGCCTTCGAGTCCGCCGCGCTCGACCTGGCCCTGCGCCAAGCCGGCAAGAGCCTGGCCGAGGCACTTGGCCGCGAGCCGAAGCCGGTGAGCTTCGTCGCCTCGATGCGCCTGGGGGCCGAAGAGCTCCCTCCTCACTAGCGCCACTCCAGCGCAAGCTCGACCGCTACCCCACCCTCCGCTTCAAGCTCGACCCGGTCAACGACTGGACCGACGAACTGATCGCCGAGCTGGTGGAGACCGGTGCCGTCGACTCGCTCGACCTCAAGGGCTTCTACAAGGGCACCGTCGTCGACGTCGAGACCGACCCCGAGCTCTACGCCAAGCTGATCGGGGCCTTCCCCGAGGCCTGGCTCGAGGACCCCGACGTAAACGACGAGACCCGCCCGATCCTCGAGCCCGTCCGCGACCGCATCACCTGGGACGCGCCGATCCACTCGATCGCCGACATCGAGGCGCTGCCCTGGACGCCGAAGATGGTCAACGTCAAGCCGTCGAGGATCGGCGGCCTGCGCGACCTCTGCGAGACCTACGACTACTGCGCCGAGCGCGGCATCGGCGCCTACGGCGGCGGCCAGTGGGAGCTGGGAGTCGGCCGCGGCCAGATCCAGGCCCTCGCCTCGCTCTTCCACCCCGACACCCCCAACGACACCGCGCCGCGCGGCTACAACGAAGCCGAGCCGCCACCGGGGCTCCCGACCAGCCCACTCGACCCTAAGCTGACTCCAACCGGATTCCGCTGGGAAGACTGAAAGGACCAGATGGCCAAGAAAAGCTTCGCCGACGCCCTCAACGAGCAGATCGCCAACGAGTTCGCCGCCTCACAGCAGTACGTCGGCGTCGCCGTTTACTACGACGCCGAAACGCTACCCCGCCTCGCCGCCTTCTTCTACCGGCAGGCGCTGGAGGAGCGAGAGCACGCGATGATGATGGTGCAGTACCTACTCGATGTCGGTGCTGAGGTCCACATCCCGGACATCAAATCCCAGCAAACGAGCTTCTCCGACGGCGTAGCGCCAGTGAAGGCTGCTCTGGAGCAGGAGAAGCGCGTCGGCGAGGAGATCTACGCGCTGTTCGAGCTCGCCCGCGAAGTCAAGGATTACCGCGCCGAGCAGTTCATGCAGTGGTTCGTCAAGGAGCAGGTCGAGGAGGTCGCGCTAATGGGTGACCTCCTGAATGTCGTAGAGCGCTCGAAGGAAAACCTGCTGCTGGCCGAGGACTACATCGCCCGCGAGAATCCCGGCGAAGGCGGCGGCGACCCGACAGCTCCCCCCGCCGCGGGAATGGGCGAGTAGACCGGGCTCGAAGAGGGACGGGTGCCCCTCCCCATAAGGCTCCCGGTAATACGCCCCGAATCGCCGCAGCGGCGCAGCTGCGCAACGGTCTTATGGGGAGGGGCACCCGTCCCTCTTCCCGCACTCAACTACCCAAGCCACCCAGCCCGCTTGCGCATGCTTTTGATCCGGCGGAACTCGGCAATGTCCTCGCGGAGTGCCGCTGGAGCTGGAGCGGGAAGGAAGCGCGCCGGGAGGGGAGACTCGATCACGCCGGTGTCAGAGCTGGTGACTCGGTAGGCCCGGGCGCCACGGCGGGCGGTCACGGCTGATGGAGGCCCGTCGCCTTCCCAGATCAACCCGGCGTAGTCATCAAGCCCGTAGCCGTCGGGCATGCCGTTGCCGACCGCTTCGAGATAGGCGGCGCGGCGCTCGGGCTCGTTGTTGTAGTGAACGCAGAGGCTGCCGTGGAGCAGCCCGAGGCCGGCCTCGGCCTCGGGGCGGCCGGAGGACTTGGTGATCCCCTCATCGAACCAGCACATCGCGCCGGCGCTCTGGCCGGCGAGGACGACGCCTTGGCGCCAGGCAAGGCTGAGGATCGAGCCCAGCTCGTGCGCCTCCCAGACCGCGAGCAGGTTGACCATGCTGCCGCCGCCGACGTAGATCAGATCCTGGGAGAGCAGGTGGTCGCGCAGAGCCATCGGCCGCCGGCCGAGGCGGAAGAGGGAGAGGTCGGAGGGCTCGCAGGGGCGCTCGCCGAAGGCGGCGTAGAAGCGGCCGATCTGCTCGGAGGTGTCGCCACTGGCGGTCGGCAGGATGCAGATCTTCGGCCGACCGCCGGCGCGCTCGGTTGCCAGCCGCAGCATCAGCTCGCTGACCGCGCGGTCGGGTGGGCGCGAGGTGAAGTCATGGCCCCCGAGGGCGAGGATGCGGCTGACCATCAGGATGCGATCGCCGTCGCAGACGCTTCGCCGAGCTGCGGCACGGCCCCCGAGCCGCCGAGGTAGGTCGTGGCGAGACGGACCTCGGTGACCCTGCCCCCGTCGCTGTCGAGGCGGTAGCCGCGCGACTTCGGCCGCGAGGCCACCACCCGGCTCAGCTCCTCGCCGACGAAGTGCAGCGCCGCCCCGTCCTCGGCCGCGTAGCCGGCCCGCATGCCCTCGCGCAAGAGGCCCTGGTAGGCGAGACCGTGATCGGAGCCAGGCTGGTAGTGGACGCTGTTGCTAAACGGCAGCAGGCCGAGCCCGTCGACCCGCCGCGGCGCCCCGTGGAAGCCGCTGTGTGCTTCGGAGAACCAGCACAGCGAGCCGGCCGAGAGGCCGCAGAGGACGATTCCCGCTTCCCAGGCTTCACGCAGGATCTGGTCGATCCCGTGCGCGCGCCAGACCCCGAGCAGGCTGACCACGCTGCCGCCACCGACGTAAATCAGGTCCTGTGAGAGCAGATGGTCGCGCAGATCGGCCGGGCCCTGCTCGCGGCGGAAGAGCGAGACGTGGCTGGCCTCGCAGCGCTCGGCCGGGAAGGCGCGGTAGAAGCGGACGACGTAGTGGTCGGCGTCGCCGCTGGCTGAGGGCAGGAAGCAGACTCGCGGGCGCTCGCCGGTGCAGAGGCCCAGCACGTACTCGTCGAGCAGCGGGTTCCCCGACTCCATCGAGAAGCCGCCACCGCCAAAGGCGACGATCTGGCGTGGCGCAGTCTCCATCGTCAAATGGTCGCGGCACCCCACTCGGCGACGGTTGTACAGGGGTCCGAAGTTCAGCCTGCTGCCATCGCCCCGATGTACAGGCGTGCGCACGGCCAACCCAGATACCCGCCCCGATTCTGTTTTGGCCAATGGCGTTCCCAATCGTTCGCCGTATCGCTGAATTGGGTACCATCTCGTCCACGAAGCCTCCCTAGGGTGTACAATCGCGTTTACCTTAAACACGGTTGTCTGCCTGAGGAGTCAGCAGTGCCTCCCACACCCAACGGCAACGCATCGCCCCCGGACCTTGGCGGGGTGATCGAGCAAGAGCAGCTTCCCGCCGGCCGCGAGGAGCTCGCCGAGCCGCTGATCGCCCATTCCCAGCGCGAACGACTGCTGGTCTCGATGGCCGACAGCTGCGCCAAGAAAGGCTATGGCGCGACGACGATCGCCGACATCTGCGAGACGGCCGGCGTCTCCCGCGCCACCTTCTACGAGCTCTTCAAGGACAAGGAGGACTGCTTCCACGCGGCGATGGAGCTCTCGCTCGCCGACGCGATGGGACGTATCGTCGCCGTCTACTCACCCGACAAGCCGTGGGCGACGATGGTCCGCGACGCCGCCGCCGCCTTCCTCGACCTGCTCGCCAGCCGCCCCGCCTTCGCCCGCATGGCCCTGGTCGAGGCGCCCTCCTCGGGCGAGCGTGCCTTCGAGCTCTACGCCTCCGGCAAGCGCGTCCTGCAGTCGCTGCTCGAACGCGGTCGCGACGACCCGGTCGAGGAAGAGGCGATTCCCTCCACCGCCGGGCGCGCCGCCCTCTCGGCTGCGGAGTCGCTGATCGTCGGCCAGATCCTCGCCGGCAACACCGAGCGCCTGCCGGAGCTGCTCCCCGACGTGGTCTACATCACCACCGTGCCCTACCTCGGCCAGGAGGAGGCGCTGCGCCAGTCGCGCGAAGCGGAGAAGCTGGTCCCGGCCAGGGACGGCTGAGCCGTGCCGCAGGCCGGGGGCCGCAAACGCGAGCGCTGGCGCCCGCCGCGCGGCCGGCACCGGCTGCCACCCGAGGTGATCGCCCGCTCCCAGCGCGATCGCCTGCTCGACGCCGCGATCGAGGTCGTCGCCGCAAAGGGCTACGGCGCCACCACCGTCGCCGATCTGACCCGCGAGGCCGGCATCTCCCGCACGACCTTCTACGCGATGTTCGAGGACAAGGAAGGCTGCTTCCTCGCCGCCTACGACGCGATGGTCGACGCTCTGGTTCGCCGCGTGAGCGCTGCCTACGAGGCCGAGGAGGGCTGGCCGCGGCGGGCGCGGGCGGGCCTGGCGGCGCTGCTCGAGGCGCTCGCCGAGGAGCCGGAGATGGCGCGCTTGGCCCTGGTCGACGCCAGCGCCGCCGGGCCGGCGGCGCAGCGCCGCTACCGCAACGCCCTGCAGCGGCTGACGCCGTTCTTCGACGAGGGGCGCGACTTCGCCCCCGGCGGGCGCAACCTGCCGCCGAACACCTCGCGGATGGCGATCGGCGCCGTCGCCGGGCTGATCTCCGACGAGCTCGCCGTGGGCCGAGCGGACGAACTTCCTAGCTTGCTTTCGGACGTGCTTTTTGCCACGCTGGTCCCCTATATCGGCCCAGCAGCGGCAGCCAGGGAGGTGGGCGAAACGGGACAATAAACGTTTACGTACACCATGCCGCTATGATGAAGGTACTCCGAAGTTTTTCACCAACCTGGGACTGGGCGATGCCTTCCGAATCGCGGCGTGAACTGATCCTCGCGGCAATGATCCGCGTGGTCGGCAGCAAGGGATACAAGGAGACCTCGGTCGCTGACGTGATCGAGGAGGCGGGCACCTCCCGCACCACCTTCTACAAACATTTCGAGGACAAGCACGAGTGCTTCCTCGCCGCCTACGAGATGCTGGTCGAGCAGGTCTTCGCCGAGGTCGTGGCCAAATGCGACGGGGACGAGCCGTGGTTGGAGCGGGTGCAGACCGGCCTGGCGACGATCGTCGAGCTCTTCGCCGTCGACCCTCAGCTCGCCCGCACCGCCGTGGTCGAGGTCGCCGCGGCCGGGGCCGACGCCCGCCAGCTGCACTGGAACGCGGTGGCTCGCTTCACCCAGTACCTCGAGGGCGGGCGCGAGCTCGCCAACGGGCGCGAGCTGCCGGAGAACATCTCGCTGATGTCGGCTGGCGCTGTCTCCGGCCTGATCTTCGACGAGCTGCTGGCGGGCCGGGCGGCCCAGCTGCCGGCGCTGCTGCCCGACCTGCTCTTCGCGATGCTGGTCCCCTACATCGGGCCGCACGCGGCGGCGGATGAGATGCGGCGCGCGGCGGCGGCCGGCTCAGCCTAGGCCGAGAGGGCCCGCGCCGCGTCCATCTCCTTGCGCAGTTTGTGGCGCACGCGATGGAGACGAACCTTGACCGTGCCGTCGGGGATGCCGAGGCGGCTGGCGATCGCCTCCTGGGTGAGGTCCTCTTCGTAGCGGAGTTCGATCAGTTTGCGGTCGCGCTCGTTGAGGGAGCTCAGCGCCGCCTGCAGCTCGGCGCGCTCGAGTGCGGCGACGATCCCCTCGTCTTCGACCCCCTCGGGCGGCTCGATCGTGGCGACCGGGTCGGGCCGCACCCGCGCGTGCTGGCGGAAGGCCTCGTTGCGGACGATTGTCGCCAGCCAGTCGTTGCGGCAAGCATCGTCTCGCAGAGTCGAGCGGCGGCGCCAGGCTCGCAGCAGCGCATCCTGGGCGATGTCCTCAGCCTCGCTCGGGTTGTTGGCGTAGCGGTAGGCGATGCGTAGGCAGAAGCGCTGTACCTCCTCCCACTCCCAACCCCCGTCACCGTTCGAGTCTTGAGTGATCGAAACGTTGATTGCTCGACCGTACTACTTCTAAAACCAAAAAGGTAAATTTTAGTGCTGAAACTTTCTTGATTGACGCTCAGGTCTGTAGATCGTGGCACCCGAGGCAGCGGAGAAGACGGGCGGGGACTGGGCCGAGAGCGCCTACGAGGCGATGGCGCCGGTCTACGACGACTTCACCGCGCACCACGACTACGAGGGCTGGACCGCCGACCTGCTGGCGATCCTCGAGCCCCACGGGCTGAACGGCAAGCGCCTGCTCGACGTCGCCTGCGGTACCGGCAAGAGCTTCGAACAGATGCTGCCGCGCGGCTGGCAGGTGACCGCGTGCGACATCTCGGCGGCGATGGTCGAGCTCGCCCGCGAGCGGGCGACGGATGCGGTCGAGCTGAGCGTGGCCGACATGCTCGAGCTGCCGCGCTTCGGCGAGTTCGACCTGGTCTGGGCGCTCGACGACGCGATCAACTACCTGCTCAGCGCCGACGAGCTGGAGCGGGCGCTGACCGGCATGCGCGCCAACCTCGCTCCCGGCGGGCTGCTGCTCTTCGACGTCAACTGCCTTCCTGCCTACCGCACATTCTTCGCCGAAACCTCGGTGGTCGAAAAGGGGGGGCGCAAGCTGACCTGGCACGGCCTCGCCCCGGCCGATGTGGCGCCGGGGTCGATCTGCGAATCGCGGCTCGAGGTGACTTCGCTCGATGGGAGGACCGAGGTCGGCGAGACACCGGCCATGGTGCACCGCCAGCGTCACTTCCCCGAAGCCGAGGTGCTGGCGGTCATGGAGCGCGCCGGCCTGGAGTGCCTCGACGTCTACGGCCACGGCCTCGACGGCATCCCCAAACAGCCGCTCGACGAATCGACGCACACCAAGGCGATCTACATCGCCCGCAGCAGCGCCGCCTAGCGGCCGTACCATTCCCGTACTCACATGCCTGAACCCGTCAGGCGCAGCAAGCGCTATATGCCCGGCCTCGATGGGCTGCGAGCGATCGCCGTGCTCGCCGTCATCGCCTACCACCTGGAATTCGGGTGGGCTCCCGGCGGGCTGCTCGGGGTCGGCATCTTCTTCACCCTCAGCGGCTACCTGATCACCGACATCCTGCTCGCCCACATGGCGCGGCGCGACATGCGCCTGGTCGACTTCTGGCTGGGCCGGGCGCGGCGGCTGCTGCCGGCGCTCTTCCTGATGCTGGCTCGTCGTCATCGCCTGGGTGACGATCTTCGGGCCCGCCCAGCCCGACAAGTTCCGCGACGCGGTCATTGCCGCCGCGCTCTACGTCAGCAACTGGCAGCTGATCTTCCAGCACGTCTCCTACTTCGCCCGCTTCGGCGCGGCGGAACCGCTCGGCCATCTCTGGTCGCTGGCGGTCGAGGAGCAGTTCTACATCCTCTGGCCGTTCATGCTGCTCGGCGGGGTGCGCCTGGTCAAGGAGCGCCCGGGCGCGCCGGCGGGGGTGCGGCCGCGGCTGGCCGTGGCGACGCTGATCCTCGCCGCCGCCTCGGCGATCCTGATGGCGGTCCTCTACCACCCGAGCTTCGACCCCTCGCGGGTCTACGACGGCACCGACACCCGCGCCTTCGAGCTGCTCTTCGGCGCGGCGCTGGCGATGGTCTGGCCGAGCCGCAAGCTGAGCGGCGAAGGTCACCGCGGGGGCGCGCAACCTGATCGACGGAGCGGGGGCGGTCGGCCTGCTCGTGATCGGGGTGCTGATCTGGCAGACCGACCAGTACTCGTCGTTCATCTACCACGGCGGGCTGGTCCTGCTCTCGGTCGCGACGGCGGTGCTGGTCGCGGCGCTCGCCCACCCGGCGAGCCGGCTCGGGCGTGTTGCTCGGCTGGAAGCCGCTGCGCTGGATCGGCGTGCGCTCCTACGGCATCTACCTCTGGCACTTCCCGATCATCGTCCTCACCTCGCCGAGCGGCGTGCACGGCCGCAGCCTCGTGCGCGACGTGCTCCAGGTCGGCGCGACCTTCGGGATCGCGGCGCTCTCCTGGCGCTACGTCGAGGAGCCGGTCCGCCAGGGCGCGCTGGGGCGGCTGTGGGAGCGGCTGCGCGCGCAGGGCTGGCGGCCGCAGGCGGTCCCACAGCGGGGCTGGATCGCCGCCGGCGCACTCACCGCGGTCCTGCTCGTCTGCGTCGTCGGGCTGGCCGGCGCGGCGCTCGATCCCAACGCCGAACCGCCGGCGGTCGAAGGCAGCGCCGTCGCCTCGCCGGTGCCGGCCGCGAAGATCGCCAAGGCGATCAGCGAAGCAAACGAACCGGCGATCCCAGGCAAGAGCTCGTGCCACGCGGTCGTCCACATCGGCGACTCGACCTCAGAGGGGCTGACCTCGAGCAACTACCTGCCGAACCCGAGGGACCGCAGCGAAGCCCAGTACGCCCGGGTCGGCGCCACCGACCTCCTACTTCTCGATCTCCGGCGCGCGCTCGATCGTCGAGCGCTACGAAGGCGAACCGAACGCCTACGAAACGGCGCTTGCCTGGAAGGCCGAAGGCTTCAAAGGCTGCTGGGTCTTTGCCCTGGGGACCAACGACACCGCGGACGTCTTCGTCGGCGGCAGCGTCGACCAGCTCGAACGGATCGAACGGATGATGTCCGCGGTGGGCAACGAACCGGTGCTCTGGGTCAACGTCAAGTCGATCGAGACGAGCGGCCCCTACGCCGCCTCCAACATGGTCGAATGGGACGACGCCCTGCTCGAAGCCTGCCCCAAGTACCCCAACATGCGCGTCTACGACTGGGCCGCCGACGTCAAGGACTCCTGGTTCATCGACGACGGCATCCACTTCACCACCCCCGGCTACCGCGCCCGCGCCCGCCTGATCGCCGATGCCCTCGCCGAGGCCTTCCCCTCAGGCGGCGGCCGCAGCCGGGGCTGCGTCGTCCATTAGAAGATCTGGGCGTCGAGGAAGCCGGCGATGAGGACCAGCCAGCCGCCGATCTCGGAGACGATGAGGGCGGTCATGAAGGCGTTCGTCCCGCGCACCGGCCGGCGGAACTGATTGTCGGTGTCGCGCTTCCAGCCGTGGACCGCGTAGCCGGCGACCGCGGCGAAGAAGTAGAAAGCGAGGGCGCCGGCGGCGAGCAGGTTGACCAGCACGCTCCAGCCGCTGAGCTCGACGAAGGTGGCGACCAGCAGCAGGGCGAAGCTGTAGAGCAGCGCCGCCCGGTGCGCGATGTCCACGTACGGGTGCGCCAACCCCTCCTCGGATGCGTCCATCTGCCGGAACTTCCAGACCCCGAGCAGCAGCGCCCAGAGGAACATCGCCGCCGCGAGCAACAGCACGACCTTCGTATCGTCTCCCAGGACCACGGCCGGAATCCTACGCCCAATCGTGCTAACGCCCCAATAATCATGCTAAAAACTGGCCTAATTAGCACGATTATGGGATGCTTAGCACGATGCGTAGCTTCATCGACCTCGACAAGACCTTCGCCGGTCAGCCCCGAGAGCTTGGGGCGATACTCGCGCGCATAGACACCGGCAGGGGGCAGGAGCGCCTCTATGAGGGCCAGGCGCCCGAACTCCTGAAGCGACTCTCCGAGGATGCGCGCATCGCCTCGATCACCGCATCGAATGCGATCGAGGGAGTCGTGGTCGAGGGCGAGAGAGCAAGCCGGGTGGTCGAAGGAGCGCGCTTTCGCAACCGCAACGAGCGCGAGTTCGTCGGCTACCGGGACGCGGTCGACATGCTGATGCGCCACGACACAACGGAGGCGCTCACGGTTCCTTTCATCCTCAGCCTTCACCGGATGCTCTTCCAGCACACCGACGGTCGCGGCGGCCACCTCAAGACCGACGAGAACCTGATCGTCTCTTACGAGAGCGGCCAGCAAGAGACCGTGTTCTTGCCGCCGGCTCCCGAGGAAACCGAGTTCCTGCTCACCGAGCTGCTGGTCCGCTACGGCGATGCGACTCGAGAGCACCGCGCGCACCCGCTCGTCTTGATCGGAGCGTTGATCCTCGACTTCCTCGCCATCCATCCCGTCGCCGACGGCAACGGGCGCCTGGCGCGGTTGGTGACAACCCACGAGCTGCTCGGACAGGGCTACGGCGTCGCCCGGTACATCAGCATCGAGCAGCGGGTCTTCGAGACCAAGAACAGCTACTACAAGAGCCTCTTCGACTCTCAGCGCAAGTGGCACGAGGGGAAGCACGACGTCTGGCCCTGGGTGACCTATCTCGCCCGCACGCTCGCTGGCGCCTACGAGGATTTCGAACAGCGAGTTGCGGCCTCAAAGGAAGACGCCGGCAGCAAGCAGGACAGAGCGCGCAACTACATTCTCAGTCAGGCTCCAGCCGAATTCCGCCGGCGCGATGTCGAACGGGCATTGCCCGGTATCAGCCCCGCAACGATCCGACTAGCCCTCAACCACCTGCGAGACACGAAGAAGATCAAGTCAGAGGGCTCCGGCCCATCGGCCCACTGGCGCAAGCTATGAGAGGACAGAAACCATGAGCGCTTCCCCAGTAACGATCACCGGCGTCGACTTCGCCACCGTCTTCGTCACCGACTACCCCAAAGCGGTCGAGTTCTATGGCCAGACCCTCGGCCTCGAGCAGTCAGCCGACTACGGCAAAATCCCCGGCGGCGAGTTCGAGACCGGCAACCTCACCCTGCAGGTCGTCGACTCCGCCGCGATCGGCCGTGACTTCGAGTCCAGCGGCCACCCGCTCGCCCTCCACGTCGAGAACGTCGAAGCAGCCCGCGCCGAGCTCGAGTCCAAGGGCATCTCCTTCTCCGCCGACACCCTCGACAGCGGCGTCTGCCACATGGCCTTCTTCACCGACCCCGACGGCAACGCCCTGGTCCTCCACCACCGCTACGCGCCGCGGGACTGACTCTTGGGCGTCATGTCGACCAAGGAACGTCAACCGGATCCCACACTGTGGAGACCGATCGAGATCGGTGACGCCGATCCGTCCACCTTGGCCTATCTGACGATCGACCAGGCTTCGGAGTCGGAGGTCGCGGCAACTGTCTATCGCTGGCCGCACATCAACGGCAGCGGGCGAGTGGAGCTGAAGCGCCACTGTGCGCTGCGTGCCCCGGCCATCGGCAACTCGACCTACGTCGAGCCGATGGGCGACGAACTCACCGGCGGAAAGCGAAGAAGACGGATATCCAAAACCCCGCTGAAGTTGGCCGCGGGGGAAATCGTGGCGCTGACCACAGCCACCGACAAACTGTGGAAGAGCTCAGGTGATCTCTCGGACTGGTCGCAACTCTGTCTGCCCATGTGCAAGATCACAGAGGAGGCGAATGAAGCGGCGAGCGCACAGTTCGTGCCGCTTGCCTGGACTCTCTGGCGCGACTGGCTGGCCCAGGCGCCGCTGATCGCTCACCTTGCGCGGCTGGCCCAAGGGGAGCTGAGTCGCATCGACGGCAGCCAATCCCCGGCTTCGATTGAGGCGAGGGTGGACGACGACACCGAGGAGTTCTCAAGTCCCGAGGACTACCTCTCCCTCGCGACCCCCGAGGCACGGGAGAGGCCCGATTCCGTCCTTGTACAAGCCGGCGGGGAGGATGACCTCTGGGTCCACCTCACCGTGGCTCGGCGCCGTGACCGTGAGCGCCCCTGGCTGAAGAACTCCGTTCTGCTCGAGGTTGGCTCGCTGGCCGTCGGCAAACTTGATTCTGTCATCGCGATTCACGATCGCATGGTTGCCGCGGTGAAGCGCGGTGAGCCGCGCTTGGGGATGGGCGGGTCGTCGACTTCGGTCGCAGGCTTCCGCCCGCTCGACCGAGAAGGACGGGCCACCGAGATTCCCGAGGAGTGGCGGGCCAAAGCAGAACGCCGTTCAATCCGCCTCCTCGCGCTCTTCGTCGGACCCGTCCCCGTATGCGTAGTGGCAGCGTCCGAAGCCGGCCTGATAACCGTCGTGATCGTCGGAGCAGGCGTCGGGATTCTCGTGGGTGCCGTCCTTGCCGTCTGGCCAGGGGTGGAGTTCACCGCCCGGCGATCGGAACGATTGACCAGGCTCGCAACCAGGGGACTCGCCGCTTCCCTGGTCGGAGCCCTGGCGGCGGCCGTCGGCCGGGCGCTTGGCGGCATATCCCTGCCTTGATCCATGGGTCGGGGCTCGGAATGCGAAAGTTGAAGTGCGGAAGTGTTTGCGGCATCCGCCAACAGCGAACTATTCTTTACCTATGATCGAGAAGGTAAAGAATCAAACCAGAGTGTCCAGCAAGCACCAAGTGACGATACCCGCGGACCCGTTCCACAAGGCGGGGTTCGAGGCCGGTGACACTTTACGGGTAGAAGCCGAGGGAGCCGGCCGCGTCGTCCTGACTCGCGTCGACGAGCTTGTCGATCGCTACTCCGGCTGCCTCGACACCGGCGGCGATCTGCGCGAGCGCGTGGACGGGCTGCGCAAGGAGTGGGGTAGTTCTCGACTCCGATGCGGTGGTCGGCTTTCTCGACCGTAACGATGCCCTCCATCACGCGGCAGATGCAGCCATCCGCGATCTCATTGGCAAGGAACGACTGCTCGTCTCGGCCGTGACCTACGCTGAGGTTCTGATCGGCGCCCAACTGGGCAACCACGACGAGCACCTAGTCAGGGGCTTCTTCAGCGACGCGTTCTGGACGAGCTGCAGAACTGGCCTGCCGTCCGACGCGTCGGCAGCGACGTAGGCCTCGAACCCGCTGAGGACATTGCTGTTGGAGGTCGCCATGCTCGAGTTCGTGTGATTGGCCCACTGCCCGACCTTGCTCGAGTGCAGGTAGCCGCGGGCCGTCGCAGCGCCCCTACCGTGGTAGAGGTTGACCGCCTTGCGGGCGACCGTGACCGGCACGCTCAGGTAGGCGGGCGGCGGCTCGCTGCCAGGGGCGGGAGCCTTGTACTCGGGCCGCCATACCTTCCGGCTGAGCTGGGTCGCGGTCCTCATGCCCCCTCCTCGCTCAGGGCCCGCTGGCCGCCGACAGCTCGGCGGCGGCGCTCGGTTGAGGGCAGGCGGGACAGGGCCCCAGCCGCAGGTCGTCGCGGATCCATCGATGAAACTCGCGCTCCAGCGCTCCGATATCGTCGAGGTCGACCTCGTGGTAGATCTGGCCGACCAGGTCGGTCGGCAGTTTCTCCACGGGCTCATCCTTGAGCACCGCGATCCGGCGGCCCAGTGCCATCGAGCTACCGACCTCGATCGTGAGGTTGTAGTTGAGGCCGCCACTGCGCTCCTCGAAGAACGCGATCCCGTACCGGGATCCCCAGATGTGGGCCATCACGTTGCCCCAGAGGTCGTCGACGATCTTCCTGTCATCGGCGAGGTGGAAGGTCAGGCCGTGCATCCGGCAGGCCTCGCGGGCGCACTCAAGCGCGGGACCGACAGGATCGGCTGCGTCGTCGGGCAGCCGACCCGGAAATCTGGTCATCCCGAAGATGTTGGTTTCGAAGGGGTAGTCCCTGCAGAAGTCGTGGATCGCCATCAGGAGCTCGGGGGGCGCCAGACTGGGCGGCACCTCCGGGTGAGCCATGTGACCCAGCCGACTCATCGGCGTGACGGCGCTCTCGGCCATCAGCGCCGCCAGGTCGAGGTCGGTGACCCGCTCTGCGACCCGTTGCTTTCCCATCGGCGCCACCTTCCAGACCGCGCGCCCGAAGTTGCCCTTGACCCGCATCAGCGACTTCCTCCGCTCGAGGGTCGCCATCTGGTTCGAGGTCTTCGCCGGGCGAGGCAGGCCAATTTCGTCGAATAGGTCGTCGACGTCTCCGGGCGCGAAGCGCCCGGAGGGCGAGCGGCATTCGGCCAGGCGCGAGAGGGAAAGCACCTGGTCGGTGAGCTCGAGCTTCTGGAGGCGGAGCCCGATCGGGTCCATCTTCAGCCGCCGGCGGGCGACGTCTCCTCGACCATGTTTTCCCCGTGCCCGGTCACGGCGTAGTAGCCGTTGCCGAGGCTCTCCAACCAGCCCTTCTGCTCGGCGCCCTGGCAGGCCATCGTCGGGTTTCCCGGTTTTTTGTCGAATTTCTTCCAGTAGGTCGCCATTTCGCTCGGGCGCAGGCGGTCCTTTCCGTCGAATTTCTTCGCCCAGGTGAAGATCGCGGTCGCCTTCGCGCCCTGGTTCGGCCAGGGGCGCTTCATGAACACCGCGAAGGGCGGCTTCTCCCCGAGGACGGCCCCTGCCGGCCGATCCCCCGCTCCCTGGGTGGCGGATGCGGGGACCTTCTCGATCAGCGACTTGAATTCCTCGAACGCGTCCAAGACCAGCTCCGAGGGGCCGGAGGCGGAGAACTCCGCCTCCCCGAACTTTATCGAGAGGTCGAACTCTTCAGACACCTGCGTTCCTTTCATCCAGCTTCGGTTTCGGCCGCCAGGCGCCGGAGAAGCTCCCCGGCCTCCTCGAAGCCCACGGCGTTCATCTTCAATTCACCCGTCCGCCCTGATCCGCGGGTGCGGACGCCGTCCAGCCTTTTCAGGTGCAGGGCGAAGTTCTTGCGATCATCGACCCCCAGCGCCTCGGTGGCGTCGCGGACCTGCCCCTGGTGGGTCCAGCCCTCGGGGTCCAGCCCACCGGCCTGCCGTCCTGCGACGACCAGCAGCGCGACCTGCTGAATCGCCTCCGACTTCTTGCTCGAGAACCGGCTCCGCTGCAGGAGAACATGGACGCCATCTTCATCGAAGTCGAGCACGCGGCTGAGCTGCGCCTCCTCGACCTGGAGTTTCTGGGCTGCCCTATGGACGGCGGAGTCCGGCTCGGCGTCGGTGCCGGGGTCCGGGGCACCCATGCCGGCCGGTTTGGTACCAGGGCCCGGCGGGCTCGCGGGCGAAAGCAGGGCCGTGGCGGCCTTTTCGAATGCCGCGACCCGCAGGTCCTGCGGGACCCCTGCGGCGTCCACGGCCTCGTATGCGGAGCGAAGTGCGTCAGTGACGGCGTCGGTGTCGGTCATGTGCCTAAGTTAGCACAATTGTAAAGGAGAGAGAAAGGATGAGTCAGCGTCGATTTATCTGCCGCTGTTCCCTAGCGGTCGGGAATTGAGAGCATGAATACACGGTTTTTGGGTCGGCGACCGGCAGGTCTGCCGGTCTTAGGCTCGTAGCATCAGCAAGTGCGTTGCTCGCTCCTATGTTACTGCAAATTAATTTCCCTGCAATTCGCGCTTTTTTGAGAGCCGCTAGGTTGTTTTTAGGACTTTGCGTTCTTGAGTGTGCGCGCCGTCCAGTCCTTGGGACGCCACCGTCTGCCACAGCTGCCGACTGTCGAGATGAGTGGTGAGCAAGATCGGGGCGATAGGCTCGTCGCACGCCCCTATTCTGTGCGGCAGAGCGAAATTGCGAGCTGATGGCGACCTCATGGTTCCCTTCGTGGGGAAGTGCGCGCCGAGACGGAGGGGCGGGGGCGAAGAACGCGGCAAAGGGCTTCCTTGAGGTGGGATGGTCTTCGCGACCGCCCCGTCCGGGGGCAAAAGGCGTTATTTACCGGCTATTTGCGAAGGACTGGGCTAGGAGCCGGGCGAAACTAGAGCCTGCGCCGCCCAGTCCTTGGGACGCCACCGTCTGTCACAGCTGCCGACTGTCGAGATGAGCGGTGAGCAAGATCGGGGCAGTCAGCCTCGATCGGCCTCACCGGACTCTTCGGGGCCATCGTCAGGGCAGGTAGATCCGCCGCGCAAGACGGCCGATCAGCGGCGCAATCGCTGTGTGGTGATGTCTTCCTCCCGCGGCAGGCGAGGTATTCGGCTGCTAGCCCCGTTGGAGTGTTCGACTTGGATCGGCCCAACAAATTCAGTTGGACAAAAGCCGAGCGATGTCTCGCGAGCGGGTGAAGTCCTTGGTACCCATATCTGGTACCCACGGCCGATCTGAGAGGCAGTCAACTCGTGAGGCCAATGCGGAACCGGCACTACAATGCGGTTGTCGCGAAGCGGGAGCGACGGGACTCGAACCCGCGACCTCCGGCGTGACAGGCCGGCGCTCTAACCAACTGAGCTACGCCCCCGAGGGACGGGCGACTGGCGCCCGGGCGGGCATTATCTCAGGGTCGCTGGATTTGGAGGCGGAAGGGTCCGCCGTGGGGGCGGGTGGAGCGGATTTGGAGGCGGAGGTGGTGCTGGCCGCAGACGGTGTAGTCGAGCTGGTGGCGGGGGTCAAGGCCGTGGCGGGAGCTGCGTAGGAGCCTGCCGGCGCGGCTACGAAGGGCAAGTTCGTAGCCGCTGCCGTGCAGGCTGCTTGGGCGCAGGCTGACCGTCCCGTCGAGTGGCGTACGCAGGGACTCGACGGCTGCGCCCTCCCCCCTGGCCGGTACGTGCCCCGAGAGCGTGAAGCTCTTGCGCCCCTGCCAGGGATTGAGCGTGTCTTCCCGGACCGCAGCGAGCGAAGCCGGGCTCGGCTTCAGGGCCGAGGCGTAGCGCCAGGCGATCGACGCTTCCGGGAAGCGGTAGTGGGCGAAGGACTCGGCGAAGGCCTCGCCGGGATCTTCGAAGTAGTGGGTGCCCTCGTCGCCGGGGTAGAGGCGGCCGTGGCGCCTGCCCTGGCAGACGTTCTCGAGGCTGGCCCAGCGCTCGGTGCCCCAGTCGATCGCTTCACCAAAGGGAGTCGGCAGCTCGCGGTGCTGGGCGACGTGGTGGCCGTACTCATGGGCGAGGACGAAGTCCAGCGTCGCTCCGTCGCCGTCGACTTCTTCGTAGCCGCCGATGACGATCTTGTTTTCGCCGCTGAAGTAGCAGGCCTCGGCGCCGAAGCCGCAGTCGAAGCCGAGCTCGAATTCGGTGTCGAGCTGGACCGTGAGCAGGCTCACCTCGTCGCCGTGGATCAGCGTGCCGATGAAGCTGGCGATCCGCTGCGGGTCGGTCACCGGACACTGTTCCGCACAGGCCTGGGTGACGCTGACTGCGATCGTCGCATCGCTGCCGTCGCCGATCGAGTAGCGCTGCGACGACGCGGATGCCGATATCCGCGCCGCCGCAGCACCGGGCTCGCCCAGCACGACGTCTCGCATCGGTGCCGCAGGCCGCGGCACCTCGAGCGAGCCGGCCATGCCGGGACGCTGGCTCGCCGCGCCCGCCGGGGCGGCGAGGAGAAGGATCATGGCCATGCCCGCAAGCGCCCCCGCCGGGCGCCCGCTCACGGAGCGGGACCGCAGACAGGGGTCGACGTGTACGCGAGGAGCGTCATTGAAAAAGAGAGCGTGAAGAGCACGGGGCGGAACCCTGGCGCCACCTTGAAGCGGGCCTTCAGCTCATCGGAAAACACCGTAGCGGCCATCGCGGTACGTGTGGGAAATCTGCCATACCATGGCCGTACCGAAATGCCGTTGTCATCCGTTTCCCGGCTCCCGACGTACTCCCCTGGAGTGAAGATCGCGATCGTCGGAACCGGAGTCTCGGGCCTCGTTGCCGCCCATCTGCTGCACGGCGAGCACGAGATCGTCGTCTACGAGGCCGGCGACCGGCTCGGCGGCCACACCAACACGGTCCGGGTCGACGACGGCGATGGCGAGCACTGGATCGACACCGGCTTCATCGTCCTCAACGACCGCAACTACCCCAGCTTCGAACGCCTGCTCGACGAGCTCGGCGTCGCCACCCAGCCGTCCCAGATGGGCTTCTCGGTCTCCGACGGGCGCGGGCGGTTCGAGTACTCGCGGACACCCCGCGCGGCCTGTTCGCGCGGCGCTCGCAACCTGCTCAGCCCCGCCTTCCTCGCGCATGCTGCGCGACTGGCGCCGCTTCAACCGCGAGGCCCGGCCGCTGATCGGGATGAACGGCGACCGCGCCCTCGCTCGGCGACTGCCTGCAGCAGCGCGGCTTCTCGCGCCAGTTCGTCGAGCGGCTGATCGTCCCCCAGGCCTCCGCCGTGTGGTCCGCGGACCCGGAGCAGATGTGGGACTTCCCGGCCAGCTTCATGGCCGAGTTCCTCGACAACCACGGCATGTTCAGCCTGCGCGACCGGCCGCGCTGGCGGACGATCAGCGGCGGCTCGCGCGCTACGTCGAGGCGATCTCCGGGCCCTGGCGCGACCGCGTCCGCCTGCGGGCGCCGGTGCGGCGGATCGAGCGCCTCCCCGATGGGGTGCGGATCGAGGCCGAGGGCTGCGAGAGCGAGGACTTCGACGAGGTCGTGATCGCGACCCACTCCGACCAGGCGCTGGCGATGCTCGCCGACCCGAGCGACGCCGAGCGCGAGGTCCTCGGCGCGATCCCCTACCAGCGCAACGAGGCGGTGCTGCACACCGACGCCTCGCTGATGCCGCGGCGCCGCACGCGCCTGGGCGAGCTGGAACTTCCACCTCGCCGAGCGGCCGGCGGGCGCACGACGGTCACCTACTGGATGAACAACCTGCAGCGGCTGCGCGCCGAGCGCGACTACTTGCGTCACCCTCAACCGCGGCGAGCGGATCGACCCGGACAAGGTGATCGCAGCGCTTCAGCTACGACGCACCCCGTCTACACCGCCGAGGGCGTCGCGGCGCAGGCCCGCCACGCCGAGATCAGCGGCGTCGCCGCACCCACTACTGCGGCGCCTACTGGGGCTGGGGCTTCCACGAGGACGGCTGTGGTGAGCGCGCTGCGCGCCTGCGAGCGGCTGCTCGCGCCGCCGCCGACGCGCGGCCGCTCACGCCGGAGAGCGCTGGCGGCATGAGCGCCTCGGCCGTCTACGAGGGCCGGGTCCGCCACCGCCGCTTCGAGCCGGTCGAGCACTCGTTCCGCTACCGGATCTTCATCACCTACCTCGACCTCGACGAGCTGCCGCGAGGTGCTCGACCCCTACCCGCTCTGGTCGGCGCGACGCCGCGCCCCGGCGCGCTTCCGCCGCGACGACTTCCTCGGCGACCCGGCCCGCCCGCTGGCCGAGTGCGCCCGCGACGCGGTCGAGGCCGAGACCGGCAACCGGCCCGCGGGTCCGGTCCGGCTGCTGACCAGCCTGCGCTACCTCGGCCACTGCTTCAACCCGGTCAGCTTCTACTTCTGCTTCGACGCGAGCGGCGAGACAGGTCGACGCGGTCGTCGCCGATGTCAACAACATCCCCTGGGGAGAAGCGTCATCGCTTATGTGCTGGCACGCGGCGAGCGTCAGGGAGCCGTGCTGAGAGACGGCTCGAAAAGGAGCTTCCACGTCTCCCCGCTGATGGGGATGGATCACCGCTACGACTTGCGCGACCGACGGTGCCCGGGCGAGCGACCTCGCAGGTGCACACGAGTCCCGCCACGCCGCGAAGCGACCGGCGCGCGGGCAAGGCCTTCGACGCGACGCTCTCGCTGCGCCGCCGCGAGCTCAGCCAGCGGTCTGATGGCCGGCTGCTGCTCCGCTACCCGGCGATCTCGCTGCAGGTCGTCGCGAGGATCTACGCGCAGGCGCTGCGGCTGCGGCTGAAGGGCGCCCGCTGGTTCCCCCACCCCGAGGGCAGCGACCGAAGGGGTTCCTGTCGCCGTGAGGGACGGCTCGCCCGCGACCGCGGTCCGCCAGGCCCTCTCCGCGGCGTCGACGCGGTCGGATCGAGGTGCGTCGAGGGCGGCAGCGCCGGGTCTTCGGCCCCGCCGACGCCGACCTGCAGGCGACGGTCGACGATCAACGACGCCGCCGCCTGGCGCGGGCCGCTGCGCGGCAGCCTCGGGCTCGGCGAGGGCTACGTCGACGGGCTCTGGGAGACCGACGACCTGGTCGCGCTGATCCGGATCGCCGCCCGCGAGCTGCGGCCGCTCGACGGCCTGCGCGGCGCCGTCGCCCGGCCGCGCGGCCTGCTGCACCGGCTCCGCGACCTGGTCCCCGAGAACACGCGCAGCGGCGCCCGCCAGCACATCTCCGCCCACTACGACCTCGGCAACGACCTCTTCGCGGCCTTCCTCGACCAGCGGATGATGTACTCGTGCGCCTACTTCCCGCGCCCGGACGCGAGCCTGGAGGAGGCCCAGCTGGCGAAGCTCGAGCGGATCTGCGAGCGGCTCGAGCTTGGCCCCGACGACCACCTGCTGGAGATCGGCACCGGCTGGGGCGGCCTGGCGGTCCACGCCGCCGCGACCACGGCTGCCGGGTGACGACGACGACGATCTCGCGCCGAGCAGCACGCGCTGGCGCGTCGCAGCGCGTCCGCGACGCCGGCCTCGAGGACCGGGTCGACGGTGCTGCTGCAGGACTACCGCGACCTGCGCGGCACGCTACGACAAGCTGGTCTCGATCGAGATGATCGAGGCGGTCGGCTGGCAGTACTTCGACGAGTTCTTCCGCCGCTGCGACGCGCTGCTCGCGCCGGCGGCCTGATGCTCCTGCAGGCGATCATGATCGACGACGGGCTCTACGAGATCGAGAAGGCGTCGCGCAGCTTCGCCAACACGCACATCTTCCCCGGCGGCTGCCTGCCCTCGAAGCGGCTGATCGCCGACTGCGTCGGCCGCGTCACCGAGCATGCGCCAGGTCTGGATCGACGACATCACCGCCCACTACCCGCGCACGCTCGCCGCCTGGCGCGAGCGCTTCAACGACGCCTGGGCGCGCCTGCGCCAGCGCGGCTACGACGAGCGCTTCCGCCGGCTCTGGAACTTCTACCTGGCTCCTCGGAGGCGCGGCTTCCGCGAGCGGCGGATCGGCGACGTGCAGATGCTCTTCGCCAAGCCGGGCGTGGCGATGACTGCGAGCTGGCGCGGCGAGCCGCTAGTCCTGCTGCACGGGCTCGGCGGCTCCGCCGCGGTCTGGGACCCGGTGATCGGCCGGCTGGCGGCGCGAGCGCGACGTGATCGCCGTCGACCTGCCCGGCTTCGGCGCACGCCGAGCTGCTCGCCGGACGATCGAGCCGACCGCGGCCAACCTGGCGGCGGCGGTCAGCGAGCTCTGCTCGGAGCTCGGGATCGAGCGCCCGCACGTCGCCGGCAACTCGCTCGGCGGCTGGGTCGGCGCTCGAGATGGGCCGGGCCGGCTGGGCCGCCTCGGTCTACGCGATCTCCCCCGCCGGGCTCTGGCGCGCGCCGCTCGGGCCCGCGGCGCCTCGACTCCACGCCGCTGGGCGCGGCGCCTGCGGCCCGCTCGTCTCGCTGTCCTGCGCACCCGCCGGCGCGGCCGCGAGCGCGATGCTGCGCCACGTTCGCCGCGCACCCCGAGCGGCTCCCGCCCGCGGCCGGCCGCGGCGCTGGTCCTCGACTGGATCGACGCGCGCGGCTACGACGCCGCCAACCGCGCGATGCGCTCCCACGTCTTCGAGCCCGCCGGCTACCCGGAGCGTCCCGGTGACGATCGCCTGGGGCGAGCACGACCGCCTGGTCTCGCCGCCGCGGCCCGAGCGGATGCCCGCCCGGCGCCCGCTACCTGGTCCTCCCGGGCGTCGGCCACACGCCGACCTGGGACGACCCGCAGCTGGTCGCGGCGACGCTGCTGCGAGGGCAGCGCCGGTCTCGGCGCTCGCCTGAGTTCTGGAAGAGTTGGGGGCCGACCCGAGCGAAGGAGAGAGCATTGATCGTCGAGAGAACCGAGAACCCGCAGTGGCTGTCCAACGCCTACCTCGTCGCCGACGAAGCCGGCGGCACGGGCGTCCTGATCGACGGCAACGACGACCTCGGGCCGCTGCTCGAGCGCGCCGAGCGCGACGGGATCGAGATCACCCACATCCTCGTCACCCATCCGCACGGCGACCACGTCGCCGGACTGGCCGAGGCGCAGCGCAAGCTCGGCGGCGTGCCGATGGTCGCCCACGCGCGACGCAGCCGCGGAAATGGCCGAGCAGGTGGCGCAGACGATCGCCGACGGCGAGACGCTCAGCACCGGCGGCCTCAGATCGAAGCGATCTACACCCCCGGCCACGCCGCCGGCCACGTCGCCTTCCTCGTCAACGGCACCGACCTCTTCACCGCCGACGTCCTCTTCAAGGGCACGGTCGGCGGCACGATGGCACCGGGCGCGAGCGGCTTCGCCGACCTCAAGGCCTCGGTCCTGCGCCTGCTGGAGCTGCCGCCGGAAACCATCGTCCACCCCGGCCACCGCGAGCCGACCACGATCGGCGAGGAGCGCGAGGGCAACGCCTTCGTGCGGATCTGGCGCGGCGAGGACCAGACCGGCGACGAGCAGGTCACCGTCTGGGGCCGCCCGGCGACGATGAAGCTCTGGGCGCCCGACTACGACGGCGGCAACAAGGCCTGGATCGTCTTCGCCGACGACGGCACCGAGGCGATCGTCGGCGGATCGCAGGTCGAGCGCGGCTAACGATCGCCGTGGTAGAGCCACGCCAGACCAGCGCGCCGGAGCTGAAGGCGCAAATCGAAGCCGAGCGCGGCGGTCGCCCCTTCCTCGTCTTCCGCGACGGCGAGGGCGCGCAACGGATCCTCGTCGTCGCGGAGGGGGCAACCGAGCTCTGGGTGGGACGCGGCGAGGCCGCCGGGCTGCGCCTCGACTGGGACGAGGAGGTCTCCGCCCTGCATGCCCAGATCGAGGTCGTCGGCGGCGAGTGCACGCTGCTCGACGACGGCCTCTCCCGCAACGGCTCCTTCGTCGGCGCCGAGCGCGTCCACGGCCGCCGCCGCCTGCGCGACGGCGAGGTGCTGCGCTTCGGCCGCACCACCGTGCTCTACCGCCGCCCCGGCGAGGAGGCCGCCGGAAGCGACCGTGGCGGCCAGCGAGCTGCCCGCCGCGGCGACGATCTCCCCCGGCCAGCGCCGCGTCCTGATCGCGCTCTGCCGCCCCTTCAAGGACGGCTCGGCCTTCGCCACCCCTCCCACCAACCAGGAGATCGCCGACGAGCTCCACCTCAGCGTCGACGCGGTCAAGACCCACATGCGCGCCCTCTTCCAGAAGCTCGAGGTCGAGGACCTGCCGCAGAACCAGAAGCGGGTCGCGGTCGCCGAGCGGGCGCTGCAGAGCGGGGCAGTCGCGCCCCGCGAGCTTTAAGCGCCCGGGCGCGCGCTGGACGCATATGCGATTGGAGCGACACGCATTTAATCCCCACACTGACTCGTTAGTTCTGATGACCCCTTCCGATTGGCAGGCATGAACGTGGCGCTGGCGCTCACCACCACCGAAATCCAGAACTTCGCCTTCGACTGGTACCCAGTCTTCGGGGTCGTCTTCATGGCGATGCTGCTGCTCGTCTTCTTCAAGCTGATGCGGGCACGATGGGCACGACCAAGCCGGAGACGGTGAAGGCGAGCAAGACCGCGCCGGTGCTCTGGGACGAGGTCCAGGGCGTCGACGCGGCCAAGGACGAGCTGCTCGACGTCGCCGCCTGGCTGCGCGACCCGAAGCGCTTCGCCGCGCTCGGCGCCCAGCCGCCGCGCGGCGTGCTGCTCTTCGGCCCTCCCGGGACCGGCAAGACGATGCTGGCGCGGGCGGTTGCCGCGCAGGCCGGCGTCGACTTCTTCGCCGCCTCGGGCTCCAGCTTCGTAGAGATGTTCGTGGGGAGGGGTGCCGCCCGGATCAGGCGGCTGTTCAAGGAGGCGCGCAAGTCGGGCCGCGCGGTGATCTTCATCGACGAGCTCGACGCGGTGGGCGGCGCGCGCAGTGGGGGCGGAGGCGATGGCGGCTCCAGCGAGCGCGAGCAGGCGCTCAACCAGCTGCTGGTCGAGCTCGACGGCTTCGAGCGCGACCCCGGCACGGTGATCGTCATCGCCGCCTCCAACCACGTCGACAAGCTCGACCACGCGCTGCTGCGCCCGGGCCGCTTCGACCGCCAGGTGCTGGTCGCGCCGCCCGACCGCGACGGCCGCGAGGCGATCCTGCGCGCCCACGCCAAGGGCAAGCCGCTCGGCGACGACCTCGACCTGAGCGACGTCGCCCGCAAGACGACCGGGATGACCGGCGCCCAGCTCGCCAACGCGCTCAACGAGGCGGCGATCATCGCCGGGCGGGCCGAGCGCAAGGCGATGGCGCGCGAGGACCTCGACGAGGCGCTGCTGCGCCAGTCGGTCGGCTCCCAGCAGGCGCGGCGCCTGAACCAGAAGGAGCGGCGGATCGTCGCCTACCACGAGGCCGGCCACGCGCTCTGCCGCCGGCTGCTCGGGCTCGACCCGCCGGAGATCCTCAGCATCGTCCCGCGCGGGCCGGCGCTCGGCTTCGTCGGCCACTCGCCGGAGGAGGACACCTACCTCAAGTCGCGCGACGAGCTGCTCGACGAGATCGTCACCCTGCTCGGCGGCCGCGCCGCCGAGGAAGAGGTGTTCGGCGACCTCCTTCTCCGGCGCCGTCGACGACCTCGCCCGCGTCCACGCGGTCTGCAAGCAGATGGTCGGCGAGTTCGGCATGGGCGTCGCGATCGACGCCGAGGGCGCGCCGCCGATCGCGCTGCCGACCGGCGACTACGCGCTCTCCGACCGCACCCGCCGCGACGTCGACCTGGCGGCGATGACGCTGGCGCGCGAGGCCCACCGCCGCGCCCGCAGCCTGCTTGCCGCCAACCGGCGAATGCCTCGACGACCTCGCCGCCAACGCGCTCGAGCGCGAGACGCTGACCCGCGAGGACCTCGACGAGATCTTCGCCGCGCACGAGCTGCAGGAACTCGACGCGCGCTCGGGCGTGCTCGAGCGGCCGATGGCGACGCTCTGCCTCCGAGGCCGCCGACCCCGAGTAGCATCTCTCGGCACGGTGGCGTACCGCGACGGGGACTCCGTCACTACTTCCCGCCGGGCCGCTCGGTGGCGCGCGACGCGTGCACGGCGAGCGCGCGGTCGGCCTGCTCTATGGGCAGCGGGCGCTGCTGATCGGAGCGCTGGAGCCGCTCACCTACACCGGCACGATGCTGAGCACGCGCTCGGCCGACCGCCCGTTCCAGCGGCTCGCCCGCACGGCGAAGATCCAGGAGACGGTCCTGCTCGGCACCCGCGAGGAAGCCGACAAGGCCCTGGCCGTCGTCCGCCGCCTGCACGAGACGGGTCAAGGGCAGCTGCCCGAGGCCGCCGGCGCGCACCCCGCCGGCACCGCCCTACTCCGCCTTCGACCCGGAGCTGATGCTGTGGACCCTGGCGGTGATCGCCGACTCGGGCCGGGCGATGTACGAGGCGATGGTGCGGCCGCTGACGGCCGGCGAGCGCGAGGCGCTCTGGCAGGACTACGTCCGCTTCGGCGAGCTCTTCGGCCTGCCGCGCCAGCGAGATGCCCGCCAGCTACCGCGAGTTCAGCGCCTGGTGGGAGGAGCGGCTCGCCTCGCCCGACCTGCAGGCGACCGAGCACGGGCTGGAGATGGCGCCGCTGGTCGCCTTCAGGCAGCCGGTGCCGGCGCCGGCCCGCGGCAACCTCGTCGCCCAGAACCACATCATCAAGGGCACGCTGCCGCCGCGGGTGCGGGAGATCTTCGGCATTCCCTGGAGCCGCGCCCACGAGGCCGCTTCCGGGCGATGACCGCCGCCCACCGCCGCGCCCGCCCCCTCTTCCCGCGCAACATGCGCCGCGGCCGCAACGACGTCTTCTTCGACGTCGTCACCAAGGCCGAGCGCGAGCGCGGCGGCACGCAGACCCCGCAGCTCCGCGGCGCCTGAGCGTTGGCCGTCCCGGCGCCGTGAGCGAGCCGGTGCGCTGGTGGTCGATGCGACCGGCCCAGAACCGCAAGCCCGCCACCTACCGCTGCCCCTTCTGCGGCAAGCACCTGCCCGCGCTCAGCGAGCACGTCCTGATCGCCCCCGAAGGCGACACCTCACGCCGCCGCCACGCCCACACCGCCTGCGTGCTCGCCGCCCGCAAGGCCGGCCGCCTTCCGACCGAGGAAGAGTGGCGCGCGCACCCAGCCGCGCCCGCCCTCGCTCTGGCGGCGGCTGCGGTGGAAGCTAGAGCTAGCCGGAGCACCTGGCAGGGCCGGAGGAACGTCCCCTTGAGGAAGGTGCCGTCCTTGAAGGTGAATTCGCCGCGGGCCTGGAGGTGGCCGGTTTCGCAGCGGGCGTTGATGTAGCTGTGCTTCTTGCCCTTGTAGGTCCATTTGCGGCCGATCGTCAGGTTGCCGGAGATCGGGTGGCCGTAGCCGCCGGCGATCTTCGGGATCTTCGCTTTGGTGCGGTAGCCGTAGACGCCCTTGTGGATCCTTTCGATCACGACCGGGACGATGAAGGTGGTCGGAGCACGGGAACGGTGGTGAAGGCGTGGGCGAGCACCGTGTCGTTGCCGTGCACCTTGGGCCCGTTGAAGAGGGTGATCGGCGAGGAGACCGGGATCGGCTCCTGTTCGGGGAAGAGCGACGACCGCGCTGCCGAAGCCCTTGCCGACGATCGCGTCCGGGCAGGCGCGCCGCGCCGCGGGCACGTCGGTGGCCTGCAGCTTGCCGGCGGTGCAGACTTCGAGCCCGGTGGTGTCCACCGCGCCGTGGCTGTCGAATTCGATGGTGAGCGTTTCGAGGATCGGCGGCAGTTCGCCGGAGACGGTCGAGAGCTTGCCGCCGCCGTGGATCGTGATCGGGGCGTCGTGGTGCTTGGGAAGCGTTTCCGGCCGGAAGCCCCCGTGGCCGACGATGATCAGATCGCCGGCGCGGAGTTCGATTCGGTCGTTGTCTCGCATGGCGAGCGCTGTCGCCGCCAGCGCCAGCATCGCCAGCGCCAGCAGGAAAAGTGCCAGGCGAACTTTTCTGTTGCGCCCCGTCGGCGCAGTCACCCGACCGCCTCCTACTTGCGCACCTTGCACGGCAGGAAGAAACTGGCGTTCAGGGTCTCAGCCGCCTCTTCGGCCTGTGTCGGCGAGTCTTCCGGCCCGCCTTTGAAGCTGAATTCGCCGCGCACCTGGAAGTGTCCCGTTTCACAGCGGGCGTTGATGTAGCTGTGCTTCTTGCCCTTGTAGGTCCATTTGCGGCCGACCGTGGCCGAGCCGGAGATCGGGTGGCCATAGCCGCCGGCGATCTTCGGGATCGTCACCTTAACCCGGTAGCCGTAGACGCCCTTGTGGATTTTTTCGATCACGATCGGAACGATGAACGTGGTCGGTCCGGGATAGTCGAGGTGGGCGTGGGCGATGATTGTGTAGTCGCCGCCCTTTTTCGGACCGTTGAAGAGCGTGATCGGCGAGCCGACCTTGATCGGCCCCTGTTCCGGGAACTTGACGACCGCGCTGCCAAAGCCGGTGCCGACGATCGCGTCCTTGCAAGCGCGCCGCGCCGCGGCCACGTCGGTGGCAACCAGTTTGCCCCTGGTGCAGAAGGGGATGCCGGTCGTGTCGAGCGCACCGTGCTTGTCGAATTCGAGCACGAAGGTGTCGAGGATCGGCGGCAGCTCGCCGGAGACGGTCGAGAGTTTGCCGCCTCCGTGAGTGATGATCGGAGCGTTTTTGTGCTTTGGCAATGCCTTCGGCGTGAAATCGCCTTCCGCTTCGAGGACGAGATTGCCCGCGCGTACCGTGACTTTGAAGGCGTTCGCCGTCGCGACGATGGCGAGCAGACCCAGCACGACTCCAACAGCGATCTTCCACTTCATTACATCCCCTCCCGGTTCCCGTTGGGAATCACGATACCGGGACACGATTTGAGCGGTGTTAAGGCGCGCGGCCCCAGGCGGGCGGGCCGACCGAGCTGCCGAAGCCTTCTTCTTCGGTCGAGCCGTTGGCGAACTCCTTCTCGCCCGTCCCGTTTGCGCGCATCACCTCGAGGTCGCTGCTGAAGCGGCCGACCGCGAGGAAGGCGATGTGCCTGCCGTCGGGAGACCAGGCCGGGCTCAGGTTGCAGTTGCCACTGAAGCAGTCGCGCCGGTTGCGGGTCAGGCTGGCGAACGTGAGCGCCGCTGGCGCCGGCGACGAAGATGTTGATCCCCGGCGCCCGGTTGCTGACGAAGGCGATCGCCCTGCCGTTGGGCGAGGGGTCCGGTTCGCTCTCGTTGCGCGGCCCGTCGATCAGCACCCGCATGTTCTCGCCGCCCGGCCCCATGGCGAAGATATCGCTGCGGTCGGTGCGGACGTCGTGGTCGCGATTGCTGGTGAAGAGGATGCGCTTGCCGCTCGGCGCGTAAACCGGTTCGCTGTCGTTGCCTTTGCCGCTGGTCAGCTGGCGCAAGCCGGTGCCGTCCGCGTTCACAACGTAGATGTGGGACTGGCCGCTGCCGAGGTTGCGCTCGAACACCACCTGTGAACCGCCCCGGCTTCGATGGAGACCAAATCCCCTGAGAGGATGAGGTCATGTCACGAAATCGGAGGTACCCGCCGGAGGTCAGGGAGCGGGCGGTCGCCCTGGTGCTCGAGCACCAGGGCGAGCATCGCTCGCAGTGGGCGGCGACGCAGTCGATCGCACCCGAGTTCGGGATGGCGGCCGAGACGCTTCGCAACTGGGTCCGCCAAGCCGAACGCGACCGCGGCCTGAAGCCGGGCCCGAGAAGCGAGGAGCTGGTCAGGATCAAGGAGCTCGAGCGCGAGAACAAGGAGTTGCGCCGGGCCAACGAGATCCTCAAGGCGGCCTCGGCTTTTTTCGCGCGGGAGCTCGACCCGCCGATGCCGAGGAGATGAGCCTCTTCATCGACGCCCACCGCGACCGATTCGGGGTCGAGCCGATCTGCAGAGCCCTGCAGTCCGCCCCCTCGACCTACTACGCGCGCAAGGAGCGCGAGCGCAACCCCTGCGCTCGCGCCCTCCGCGACCGCGAGCTCCTCCCCGAGATCCGCAGGGTCCACGGGGAGAACCTCTCGGTCTACGGCGCCGAGAAGACCTGGCGGGCGCTGGGTCGCGAGGGCATCGCCGCCCCGCGCTGTCAGGTCGAGCGCCTGATGCGCGCAGACGGCCTCAGAGGAGCGATCAGGGGTGGCAAGAGGATTCGCACGACATTCCCCGACGGCGAGGCTGAGCGGGCCCCGGATCTCGTCGATCGCGATTTCACCGCGACCGCTCCCAACCAGCTCTGGGTCGCCGACTTCACCTACGTGGCGGCCTGGGAGGCGACCGCTTACGTCGCCTTCGTGATCGACGTCTTCAGCCGCCGGATCGTCGGCTGGCGCGCGGCTCGCTCGATGAAGACCGAGCTCGTCCTCGACACGATCGAGATGGCGCTTTGGTCACGCGACCACGAGGGCTCCCCGGTGAAGGCCGGGCTCATTCACCACTCCGATGCCGGCAGTCAATACACGAGCTTCTCCTTCACCCGCAGGCTGATCGAGGCCGGCGTCGATCCCTCGGTCGGCTCGGTCGGAGATGCCTACGACAACGCCCTGGCCGAGACAACGATCGGCCTCTTCAAGACCGAGATGATCGAGCCCAGGGGACCGTGGAAGACGGTCTCCGACGTCGAGCTGGCGACCCTTACCTGGGTCAACTGGTTCAATCACCGCAGGCTCCATGGAGCCTGCGGTGATATCCCGCCCGTTGAGTTCGAGGCGAACTACCTGGCGGAGTTGAGTCCCCAATGAAAAGCGTCTCCAAGAAAGCCGGGGCGGTTCACTGTTTGCCGTTGGGCGAGAAGGACGGGTTGGAGTCGAAGCTGGGACCGCTGGTGAGTTGGCGCGTACCGCTGCCGTCACGTTCATCACGTAGATGTGGAGGCCGGGCGGTGCCAGGCCGGGATCGTGATTGCCGGAGAAGGCGATCAAGCGTCCGCTGGCGGAGAACGAGGGCGTGTTGTCCCCCACACTGGTCGTGAGCTGGTGAGCTTTCTGCTTCTGTCGTGGCCCGTGGAGAAACAGGCCTCCACTGTCTTCCACTTCGCCGAGGCTGGCCCGTGAGTAGGCGAGCGGACCGGGCTTACCCGGGAACGTGGCCAGGGCACTCGGAGCGGCGAACGCCATCAGCAGCATTGCCACGAAGGCGGCGGGAAGAAAGCGTGTGGGCCTCGGCCGGTTCATGGCCGCCACAGTAGTTCGTGTCCCTGACGCTGTAAAGAGACAACCTTGGCCCGGAGCGTGCCAGGCCGCACTAGGGCGACGGCTTGCGGCCGGAGACGAACTGGGCGAGGCCGGCGATGCGCTGCTCGACGTCGAGCAGGCCGCCGCGGGTGAGAGCACCGTCAGCTCCTCGCGTCCGAAGACCCTCACCCCGCTCAGGCCGTGCACGACCGCGTTGGTCGCGGACACGGGCAGGGCGCCCCGGTTGCGCTGGAGAGCAGCGCCACCCGACCGCCGGGCGCGAGCACCCGCACAATCTCCTCGATCGCCCGCATCGGCTCCTCGATCAGATAGAGGGCCGCGAAGCAGCAGACCGCGTCGAATGTGCCATCGCGGAACGGGAGGTCGGCGGCGTTGCCGCGGACGTAGGCGACGTTGCTGGCCTGGGTCTCGCGCACGGCGACGTCGAGCATCGATTTCGAGGCGTCGAGGCCGACGACCGCGCCCTTGCCGGCTGCCTCGGCAAAGTCGCGGGTGAAGTTGCCGGGCCCGCAGGCGACGTCGAGCACCCGGTCCCCAGGCGAGATCACCAGCATCTCCAGCGCGATCCGGTGCTCCTCCGCGGTGTCAGGTCCCGTGAGCCCCATCAGCACCCGCCCTCCCAGCGGCCGCCAGAAGCGCTGGTAGATCTGCGGCAGCACCCGGCTCACCATCAGCCGCTGCCCCAGGCCCGACCCGGTCGGCTCAGCTTCCCCCAGAAAATCCAGATAGCCCCGGCCGTCGTCTGACTGCGACGGCAGCCGGCCCGGCTCGACGAGCTCCAAGACATCCACGATGGGCGGTACTGGGCTCGAACCAGTGACCCCCTGCTTGTAAGGCGCTCGGGTTGATTCTAGGAGAGGGGCTGGAATCGGCCGCTGTCAGGGGATTCGCGCAGGGGGTCGGGAGCGCGTTCGAGCCGAATGCGCGGGGATATACGCCGATTTGGCTCGTTTCGGGCACTCCTGCGCACGAGTGCCCGAACACACCGATCTGATGGCGGCTGTAGATGTATAGGGAGTTTTCGTAATTTCAGAGAAAAGGCCCTATACTTTTACCGTCATGGCTGTCTCACCCAACCAGGCGGGACCCAACCGAACGCTGAGCCGCCGCGAGGCGGAACTCGTTAGCTGGCTCGAGGTCGAGAGACCCAAGAGCGTCAGCCTGGCAGAGATCGCAAGCGCGCTCGACTGGCCGCAGAAGCGCACCTACAACGTCGCATCTCGTCTCGCCAAGAAGAGCTGGCTGCACCGGACCCGCGCTGGTCATTACGAACCGCTCTTGGGCGAGAGCGCAGGAATCCTGGTGCCCGACCCGTGGGTCGCCCTGACGAGCTGGAAGGTCCCTTACTACGTCGCGCTCGCCTCCGCGGCCTATGAGCACAACCTCATCCCCGACCGTCCTGGCGCGGTGCAGGTATGCGTTTCCGTCGGAACCGCGGAGCCGAGCGGCTGGAAGGAGCTGGCCATCACGCTGGTTCCGAGGCGAGCATTCCAGCTAGACGGCAGCCAGCTCACCGAAGCTCACGGCGTCGCCGTCCGCCTCGCCGGGATCGAGCGAGTACTGCTCGACGGCGCAACCATGCCGGGGCGCGTGGGTGGCGTGTTCGGGCTTGCGCGCATCGTTAACCGCGGCGCCGAGCAGGCCGACTGGCGGCGCTTCGTCCACTGGCGAAGAAGACCAGCCGGGGAGTGGCGGCGGCCCGCCGGATCGCGGCTCTGCTTGAGATCCTCGGCCAAGATGTACCCCCGCCTCTGGCCAAACTTGCACGCGCAAGGAAGGGCGGCGCGCCGATCTACCTCGGTAGTATTCGCGCCCAAGGGCGCCGCGGAGAGATACTGCCTCGCTGGCGGGTGCAGCTCAACGTCAGTCCCGAGGCCCTGCGTGAGGAGGTGAGACGCTGATGATCGCCCAGGCCTTCGTCCGCCAGTTCGCGGCTGGTCAAAAGATCGACCTCGACGTTGCCGATCAGGAGGTGGTCCTCCACTACGCCCTCGCACGCCTGAACGAGATCGGCCTGGTGGGCTATCCGCCCGGCGAGCAGATGCCAGGACCGCTGCTCTTCAAGGGCGGCACCGCTCTTCGTAAGTGCATCTTCGGTTCGACTGGGCGCTTCTCCCAGGACATCGATCTCGACGCCACCCATAAGAACGGTTTCGAGGAGGCCGTCGAGGCCGCCTTCCAGCCCGCCCAGCCCTACTACGGGATCGAGTTCTCCCTCCCCCGTTTCCGCTATTCCAGCGACGACAACTTCAGCGGCACCGTCGAGTACCACCACGCCAACGGCGAGGGCGCCTTGAGCTGCAGATCTCCTACCGCCTGGACCCGATCTTGGAGCCAGTCGACCTGACGCTTCAGAGCAGTCCTACTACGCGAAAGCCGGCGAGGAGTGTCCGCGCCCGGCTCTTGGCCTCGGCCCCTACGAGATGATCGGCGAGAAGATCATGGCCTGCAACCGCCGTCAAGGCGGCTCCAGCAAGGACGTCTATGACCTCGACCTCTGGGCCAAGCGCCTTCGACGAGCGCCTCGTGCGTTGACTCGCCGTTCTCAAGGCCTGGACGGATCGACGCGGCCAGCCCAGCTATGACCCGACCGCGCTCCTGGCCGCGATCAAGCCACAGAACTTCCGCTGGAGCGACATCTCGGGCCTGGTTCCCCGCAATCTGGCAAGCGATTCCGAGCAAATCTGCGAGCGGGTACGTGCCCGCTTCGGATTCCTGGCCGAGCTGAACGAGGACGAGACGACCCTCCTCAGCGATCAAGTTGCCCACCGCGAGCATCGCCTCTTCGCACAGCTACGAGACCAGGCTCGAGACTTGCCTCCGAGACCCTCCACTAACTTCCGAGCTGGCCCGATCAGATCACTACGTCACGCACAGGTTGCACGCCAGACTGCCTGTTGCTCTCGCATGACGGCAGCCAGTGAACATGGGCACCCCTCAACGGGAGAGATAACTGAAATCTCTTCCTTTCGAAGCTCATCTGCTGAAACGAACTTTCCAGCTCGCCACGCTCCGACAATGCACCACCATGGCACCCCAGAGCCTTGAGTTGACCGTCGCATACCCGAGAGCGAATTTCAAGGACAGCGGCATCAGGATACGCTTCTCCGGGATCGTAGGTGTCATGGCCAAAGACAACACAACAATCACCTCCAGTCCAGCAGGATGGAATAAGGCCCTGCTGGGCACCAAGGGCAGGAACCGGCTCCCAGGTAACGTGCCACCAGTTTCCGTACCTCTTCTGGAAGCTTGGCCGCGAAACGCTCTCGCGCCGAGAGGGGATCGTCTACAAGGTAGGGAACGGGCTCGTCGGCAGGTAGAACACCGAGGCTAGTCTCGAAGTCCGATGACATCTGCGGCTGGACCCTTCTCGGCTGAACGAGGGTGGTAGGTAACCATCTGACCGCGACGCAGGCGAAGATCGGCCGGGAGCTTGAAGTATGGTCGCCGTCTGATCGGCTTGATCGGTGAGGAATCCGAAACCGCGCTTCGGATTAATCTTGTCGATAAGGCCGATCGTCGGTTCCTCATCCTCGCGCGCATCGACCTCGGACGGCGCGACTGCGCTCAAACCGGCAAGCTGCTCCGCAACCGCTGCGTAAGCTGGCGAGCGACGCACGAAGGACTTCCTCGCCGCTCGCTCCAGTAGACCGCGAGCGCGCGACGCATTCTCCAGTCGAACCGCAAGTCCGGCGCCCTCCACTGTCTGCCCGTCGTCGAGGCGCCGCTCGACCTGGCCCAGGAGTTGGGGACGCCTCCACTTCGCCGTCTGGGGTGCGGCTCAATGCGACGGCGAGCTCCAACTGAACGTAGGTTCCTCTCGGTTTCATCCTCAGCGCATGGCGGAGCGGCGGGATCCTCCTCGGGAGCTGCAGGCTTTGCGCAGCGCCTTGCCGAGGAGGTAGTGCTTATTCAGATCGGCAGGGTCCTTCTCTACGGCCAGTGAAAGGGGGGCGATGACTTTCGCTGGTTCAGTCTTGAGCTCCTCGCGCCCAAGGAGATACGCCGCCTTCGCGACCGTGCGTGCCTCCCTGGCCTGGCGGTCGGGAGGCAATCCATGCCGCCGCCCGCCGCAGAACCTCGGCTGCCCCCCGCTTCGCCTTCTCGGCTTCGTCGAGGTGCAGGCGAGGTTGCGCTAGCCGGTAAAGATTGCGCAGATCGAGGGGGTCGAGTTTCCGGCCTCAACAAAGTGCGGCATAGCCTCGGCATACCGCTCCTGCTCGTAGTACTGGTAGCCGAGCATGTACTGCCACCGGGCGTTGCCTGGATGGGCAGTACAGAGTTCCTGCCCGGCGCTCGATCGCCTCGGCGTAACGCTTTGCCCGGGAAAGGCAAAAAAGGCGCAGGTCTTCTTTTCGCGGACGCGAGCCCCCTGTGAACCGGCCCCCGCGAGGATCTGGCATGCGGCATTCCAGTCGTTCCTCTCGATGCGGGCGTCGGCCTGCCGCAGAAGATCGTCAACGTCCACCTTAGCCTCGGCTGCGACGCTCATGCCGCCAGCACCTCCTTGGTGGTTTTAAAGAAGAGCTTGGCGTACTGGCCGAGTGCCTCCTCGCCCTCACTGGCGACGATCCGCCGGGCCGTCTCCTTTGACACGCTCGGACGCCCCCTTCGGTAGTTCCATGCCGAGCTTGCGAGACGTTCTATCCAGCCAGGCTAGGAACGCCTCCCGGGCCAGTATCGACGCCGCCGCCACGGCAATGTCAGCCTCGGCCTTCGTTAGCTGAATTAGGCGAATGCCAGCTTCGCGGGTGTCGGCAAGGAGCTTACGTTCCATGTACGAGGCGTCGGCAAACTTGTCAACGATCACGTAGTCGGGTCGCATTCCCTTTTCCCAGGAGATCCTCTATTAATAGAACGTGTCCCCAGGCAAGCGGCGTATTTAGGTTCTTTCCCTCTTGCTTCATTTCGCTGTAGAGCGGGTTGAATTTGGCCGGAGGAATTGGCGTGAGATCGTACCGGCCCTGCAGCAGGCGGCGAAGCTCCGGTGCGAGCTTGTGAACGCGGCTGTCAGAGAGCTTCTTCGATCCCGCACACCCCGGGCCTCGAGCTGCTCGGCGACCCAGGCGTCGACGATCACGGCGGCGCTCGCGAGGGGGCCGAAGTAGTCGCCCTTACCTGACTCGTCGGTGCCAGCCCAGGGTACGTCGCGCGGAAGATCGGCGAGGGCGGTATTTCGGTTGACTTCGCGCTCCCCGGACGTGACCGCTACGCCCGGAAGGTCGGCCAGTTGATTTTCGACGACACCGAGCAGGCTCATTAAAGGCGGCCCCATTCCCTTGAAGCATCAAGGTTCCGGTCGTCCACTGGGTGATCTGCGCCTTCGTCCCCGGTCGCTCCAGAACGTAACGCCATTGCTCGGACTGGCCGCTGGCGCTCTGCGCCTGCGATCCGGCCTCTTGGACTGCCTTCTCAAGCGTGTCGCGGCGGTGCCGGGCCAGCTACCTTCCATTTGCGCGGCTCTCGCTTTCGATCGGCAGCACTCCCGTACACCTCGTCCAGCACTGATGCCGCCAGGTGCCGGGCGCTTCCCTCTGGTCCCTGCACGGTCGCCTTGCCCTTTGCCCCACCGTATACAAGGACCGTTGCCTCGCTCTGCGCGTCAGCGACCGGGAACTGCTTGCCGTGCGGAATGTCTCGCTCCTCGAGCACATCGAGCCCGGCCGCCCTCATCGCTGCCTTGAGGAAGCGGGTCCGGCCCCCGACCGAAAAGTCACTCTTTGCCCCCGCCTTGGCAACCCGTGGGCGTATTTCTTTGACGTTCGCGATGAAGAGAAGCTCCGGCAAGTCGTCAAGTGCAAGTCGTTGACCTCGCTCCTATTCTCCTCCGGCAGGAGCACGCGCTGGAAGCCAGCGGCAGAGGCGGCACGGAGCTTGGCCTCGATCTCGGCAACCCAAAGGACAGCTCCGGACTCATCGACCTCACCAGTTGCCGCCAGAAGAGGATCACTTGCCAGGTTCTCGCAGGCAACCATGCCGCCGACCTTGAGCGCAAGGCCATCGAGGAACCTTCGAAGGTGAGCGGCCACTCTAGGCTGCAACGGAGCCCTGCACTCCTCGTAGGGAGAGAGCGCGATTTGCCCCTGCTTCCGCATCGCCGGATCGGCACTGTCCATCGCCTCAACGCCCGCCTCGGCAGATGGACACACTTTTACGCCGAGCGCCAGACCTTGCTTCTGGGAAACAACAAGAGCACTGGCCTGGAAGCGATCCGAGCCGGAAACGAGCTCGTCGGCGAGTAAGCGAAGATGATCGCCGAGGCCCTCCGGGAGTCCGTTTGGGCCAATGGCCCCCAAAAGTGCCTTCGCCATCTGCGGCCTCCCGGCCGCCTTTGCCCGGCTTGCTTTCAAGACCTCCAAGTCGAGCTCGTCGAACTCCGCTTCACCAACGAACGGGACGAGTCGGTCGAGACCGCCTCCGGCCGAAAGGTTCGCGTCGCCGAGTTGGTCGAGCAGGCGCAGGCGGCTTCGTGTGGCCTCTGCTGCCGGCTTAAGCTCCTTCTCGACCCGATCGGCGAAAGCTAGTGGCAGGTCCGCCAGGGCAGCTATCTGGACCGCCCGCATGAGGGGTGAGGTTGGCAATGCTCGGCGGCAAGGGCTTTCTCCACGACCTCTCTGGCCATTCCTATGTCGTCCCCACCCGCAGACCAAAATCTCTCCCTGGCTCGTACCAACTCGCGCTCTCCCTGATCCATCAGACCACCTTTGCGCCCAATTTCAGCCTCATCAGGGACACGAGGCTCGGGCCAAAGCACCCGATACCCTTCCACAGGCTGAAACACCTCCGAAGTACGCGGCTCATCCTCCCCCTTCAAATAGACATGCAAACGCAACCGGATCGTGTCTGGAGCCCAGAAATGATCGATAGAAAAGACCAGTGAACCTGCATCCCAATCGACGGAAAAACTTCCATCGATCCGGAAATTATTCGTCTTGAGCTGCCAGCGTCGAACTTTCTCGTGCCCAGACGCTGCCGCAGCGAGCGCTGGCTCTGGCCCATGCGCTTCCACTCCACCGGAAAGAACAGCAAGTCCCCGAGTTCCGCATCATCGGTCAAGGGATCGCTGGCCTGCTCATGGCGAATGCCATCGAGAAACTGCAGCCACGGCCCACGGAGGGCATCGAGAGTCTCCAAGAAGCTCGTCTCCCACGAGAGACGAGGATCTTCGGGACCCTCAAGCGGATTTCCCCACCGCCACTCTGCATTCCTCTCGCCGAGCGCAGAGATGACAATGTCAACATCCGCCAGTGAGCCGACACGGGACTCCAATGCCGCCGCTCCACCTTACACTCCATAGAAAGGACGACCCGCAGGGGACAGCCATAGCTGGACTCATCCGCGGTAACTAGAAAATCGGTCGGTAGAGCCACCTCGACATCGGTCCTCACTGGGGCGACGTCGAACCATGAAGGCTCCTCGCTCTCATGGGAGATCGCATCGGAGAGGACAAGCACAAGCGATCGTTCCGGCGGCTTGTACTCGGTGTCGTGAAACCTCCAACTACCGGCCGACAGCCAAAGCTCCGCCACGCCAGGGCTCGCTACTGCCTCCTCCACCAAGCGCCCGCCATCCATATACCTGAAGCGCTCGAACCAACCTTGGTCCTGAACGCTTCCCGGCTGCTGTCGCTGCAGGCTCACGACCTCGCTGCAAGACGGACAGTCGCGCAGATGCGCCGTCAGTCGCTCGGGCATCTCACCCTCAAGGTAGTCGAGCCAGTCGATGGGCAGGGACAGCTATCGCTCATGCACTCCCTCCAAACAGTCTTTCGACCACGACGTCATAAATCGCGCGTGCTTGATCTCCGTCTGAGGCGTGCTCCGCTACAAGCGCGAGAGTCTCCGAAAGCGCACGTTGCATTGCATTCAAGCCGACGCCGGACCTCTGGCAGCCGAAGCCGCATCACCGTGCCTCGCGAAAGCGGCGACCAACTCGCAACGCTCCCGACCCATGCGTGCGATCACGCTCGCAGCCACAGCTCCTGTCTCCGGGGCGATAGCTGGCGCCTCGGTGCCGACGGCAGCATCGAGGTTAACCTCCTCCGGTTCCACGAGGTTGAATCGCCGCTTGAAGATTTCGATCAGGACTGCCGGCGTGAGGGTTCCTTGCGCCGAGCTCAGCATGTGGATCAAGAAACGGCGTAGAGCCGGCTTGCGGAGAATTGGCGACTCCTTCAGCGAGTATGGCCCGTAGCGAACGACCTCGACACCTTCGTCGGAAAGCTCGAATGCCAGACGCACCAGGACCTCCGCCTCGGAGAGCGACGACGGAACGGTAGCTTGTGCGGCGGAGACGGTCCATGGACGGTCTGCGGCGGCTCCGGTCGCCAGCGCCTCCTTGAAGGCATCGTCATCGCGCAGCATCCTCTGCATCCTCTTGTACAGGTTTGCCGCTGCAGATCGGCGGCGGCGGTTGGTCAGGTGCTGCCCGATGGAAGTGGTCAGGCCGGCCCGCAATGCAGCCTCGGAGCGAGCCCCGGCGAGCAACTTCGACAGATCCTTGCGACGCAGCAAGCGATCCTCCGTCCAGTCCTGGAGCACATCTTCGATCGCCTCGTCGTTCCATACACCGGCCGGGCTGTAGTCGGGCGGGTAGGTCTTGGCGGTGGCGGCAGCCACCCGGGCTAGGAGACTGGCCAGATCCTGTCCGATCACTTCCTTCCAGCGCTCGTCCCGCAGTTCCTCTAGGACCGTCATAGAGCAAGCACCTTCTTGACAGCCATCAGCTCCGAGGCCCGCGTGTCTCCGATTGCGCGGTCGATCTCGGCGATGCGCGAGTCGATGTCGTCAACAAAACGCGCATGCGCGGCAACGTCAGTCGCAGCAACCGGCCAAGCCAGGGAGAAGTCGAACTCCGTCCGCTTGCCGAGGGAGGATTCGCCCTCCTCCAGCACTACCGCCGGGCCACTCGCCCGTTTGCTCGTCCCGGCGACGAAGTAACCCTGGCAACCGACCCAAGCGGCGTTTCCTCTATCGCGATGAGTAGACAGTACCGACCCTTCGGCATACCGCGGTACGCGACGTGCTGGTGGGGCAGCCACCAGATCTGGCCGCGCGCGAGCGTCTGCGCCTGCGCAACTCGCAGCGCGGCGAGTGCATCCTCGGGGAATGACGGCGGAATCACGAGCGGCCAAGTTTGCACCGTAGCGCCGCCGCCCCCTCAGGCGTTCGGGTCGTAATAGGGGTTGCGCTGGAGCCAATTGTTGCCAGGGTGCCAGTACATCTTTCGGGTATGCGGCTTGGGCTTCGGTCCGTCGCTGCCGCTGTACCGAATTTGCGAGTTCCCCCGCCTCTTTTGTGAACCACCGCCCGCTCTAGCTTTCAGGCCCGTCCTCGCTTCACTGCGCGTCACCTCCGCGTGTCCGTTGTTGCACTTCCGTGATGATCAAACCGCGTTTCGCGTTGGCCGCACAGCGACAACCTCTTCGCCCGAGAAGTCGCCGATCCGCAAAGCGCCGATGGGCGGTGACGGGCTCGAACCGCCGACCCCCTGCTTGTAAAGCAGGTGCTCTCCCAACTGAGCTAACCGCCCGGATTCGGATCTTGAGCAGAGGATAGCCCCGCAAGATCGACGACCCGCTAATCAGCTTTACCATCGGCGCTCGCGGCACTGCGGCAAAACGGAAAGGCAGACGTTCTGCCGATCGCCGAGGTCATGGTCCCGCCTCCTCGACCGCGAGCGACTCGATCGTCATCGCCTCCTGTCCCTTCCCCCTGCACCAGCGCCTTCAGGCGCGCTCGCTCCTCCTTGCCGCGGCGCATCAGGTGGGTGTAGACGCGGAGGGTAAAGGCGGGGTGGGCGTGGCCGAGCTGGGCCATCACCGAGGCGGGGTCCTCGCCGGTGGCGACCAGAATCGAGGCGAAGGTGTGGCGCAGCTTGTGGGTCGTGAGGCCGCGTGGGAGCGAGGGCTGCCCGCGCTTTGCCAGCAGCTCGTTGGCCCGCTTGATCGCCAGGCCGAGCGTGCGACTGCGCAGGTTGTGGCGGTCCCGGCGCCCGCCGGTCCGGTCGGAAAGACGAGGTCGTCGGGGCCGGAGCGGTAGGCGTTCGCCTTGTGGGTGGCGAGGGTGTCGCGCAGGACCGGCAGGAGATCGATCTCGCGCAGGCCCGCCTGGGTCTTGGAGCGGCCGATGATGATTCGCCCGTTGGCGAGGTTGACGTCGCGCCAGAGCAGGTTGCATAGCTCTTCGGCGCGCGGGCCGGCGAAGAGCAGGGTCGAGATCACCGCCACCCTGCCCTCGGAGCGCCGCTGCGGGCTTGGGTCGAGCGCGGCGCAGGCGTCGAGCAGCGCCTGGATCTGCTCGACCGTGTCGAGGTGGACAGAGCGTGCTTGGGTTCGGGGAGGCGGCGCCGCCGCCCTTCGGCGGGGTTGCGGTCGATGTGCCCGTACTCGACCGCGATCGAGAGCACCCAGGAGAGGAGCTTCAGCGTCTTGTTGATCGAGGCGGCGTTGAGCGGTCGACGCGGCCGGCCGCGGTCATCAAGCTTGGGCTTGCGGCGCTCGATCGCCCGCCGGATCGACTCCGCCTCCTCGACCTTGTTGGCGCGGTAGGCGTCGACCGCTTCCACGTCGATCTCAGCAAGCGGCCAATCGGCGAAGTAGGGCAGCAGATGCGAAAGGCACCAATGCATGATCCGGAGGTAGCTGGCGCTGACCTCGCCCTCGCGCTGGGCAATCACCCGCTGCGCGAAGGGACCGAAGAGCAGATCGCCCTCGGCGCTCAGGCCTCGCTCCCCGCGCTCCTCGGCCGACGCCGCCGCGTCGGCGGGGTCCATAGGCCCCGCCGCACGTCGGCCATGACGTTCGCCAGCTCTTCCTCGGCGCGCTTGCGGTTCCAGCCTTCGGTCTCCAGCCCGAGCGTCAGGTACTGGCGTTCGCCGTAGGCGCGGAAGCGGAGCGCGTAGCCGCGCCCGCTCTTCCAATGGCGCTCCACCACCTGGCCTTCCGATCTACGAGCCATTCCGATCACCTCCTCTTCCGAGGCGCCGGAGGCAGGGCTGTCGCGGACGCCATGCGGCGCCGGGTACGCAGGTCGCCGCTAGGCTGATCATCGCGTCGAAGCTTCGCCTTCGGCGCGGGGCCGGGGGCGTTTCGAGCGCCGCCCGGCCGTTTTGTTTTGCCTGACGACAATACCTCTCCGTCGCGGCGAAAGCGAGCGACCGCGAGGATCAGCGGCAATCGACGTAGATCCCCGCCCAGAGCCGGTTTGCGAGCTTCCGAGCACGGCGATCCGCTCGCTCACCTCGGCGAGATCGAAGCGCAGCCGCGGGCGCTCGCCGGTGCCGATCTTGCGGGCACCCAGCTCCTCGGCGTGGGCATAGACCCACGAGCGCTCGACGCCGCACCACCGCGCGACTTCGGCTGCGGTCACCAGCCGCGTACGCGGACGTGCAGGGCGTGCCGTGCGCCTCGACTGGAGGAGCTCGGCGACCCGGACCCACGATCGCGTCGATCTCGCTCGGCGTGAGCTTCACCTTGTAGACCGGCACGTCAGTCCCCCTCCCGCTTCTTCCGCGACGCCTTGCCGAGCCAGTCACCTGCTTGCCGGGGTTGCGGACCTCGACGAAGATCGGCGCGAACGGGCCGTGCTCCTGCAGGTCCTCCAGCAGGCAGATCGAGATCGCGACCTCGCGGCGCGCGGGCGAGCTGGGGTCGCTTCGCATCAGTGCGATCGCGCGTCGAGCGACGGCGCTCCAGGGCGGGCCGGGAGCCCCGGCCAGGACGCAATGGACGCGGGGAAGACCGGATAGTGGCGCGCCAGGCCGGCTCGCCGTCCCGCCCGCCGCCGGTACAGCTCCGCGTAGCGCGCCAGCTCGGCGGCGAGGCGATCGACCGAGAGGGTGGCGCGGTCGAGCTCGAGGAAGCGCTGCTCGATCGCGACGCCGCCCGCCTCGAGGCGCAGGTAGGTCAGACCGCGTCGGCTATCAGCGTCCGCCGTCGCCGGCCGCGGCCCGCGATGAGCCGATGGGCCACCTCGTGGCGCCAGGCGAAGCGGCCGAACTCATCGCCCCGCTCCCGGGCCGCCCGCAGGAAGCAGATCGCCGGAGTCGTTGACCGCGAGCGTGTGCGCTTGAAGCGGACCGGCCACCTCGCTCGGCGCCGAGCAGGCGCGGCGTCGCCGTCCAGAGCGCCGGCCTCCCGCGCCAGCCGCAGCCCGCGCTCGGTGACGTACCAGAGCCGCGCGGCGGGCGCGGGGCGGTCTGAAGTAGCTCGACGAGGCCCGCGTCTCGCGAGCCGGGCGAGGACGCTCTGCGTCCAGCGGTCGCGGCCGTCGGGGAAATGGATGGCCCGGACCTGGGCGGCGGAGAGAACGCGGTGCTGGGCGAGCGAGGCGACACCTCGACCCGCCGTTTCCGGCAGGCCGGCCTGCCGGTGGCGGATCGTTCACTCGCCTCCCTCCGTCGAGCCGAAGGGACCCGGGCGGTCCGCGCCTCCTCGCCGCCGCCCGGTCGCCGGCGCGGAGGCCGGGTCAGCGCCTCGAGTTGAGCTTGGATGCGCTCGTCGAGCGTTTCAAGGTGCTCGATCACCTGCGCGGCCTTGGTGCGCGGCGCGGCTTCGGCACCACGGCTTCCCGACCAAACGCCGGGCGCTCGAGTGGACGTCCTCGACCCTGATTCCCTGCAGCGCGAAGGGCCGGCTGAGGTCGCCTTCGTGGGTGACCTGGGCGATGAAGCGGAAGCGCGGCAGCCTCGCCATCACGGTGCTGTTCAGCTCTCCGCCCCACTCTTTGGTCAACAGCGCAGCCGCGTGGGAGTTCGAGCGCGGTGTCAGCAGGTGGGAGCGATTGGTCGTGAGTGCGTTCAGCGTCTGCGGGCTCAGCCGCTCGGGGTTCTGGTTGAGGAGCACCGCGCGCAGCCCGAACTTGGCGCTCTGCTCCAGTAGGCCGGCAAGGCTGCCGGAGCGGCCGGCGTCGAAGCTCTGCACCTCATCGAGGAAGACCCAGAAGGGCTTGCGACGCCCGGGCGCCAGCTCTGCCCGGCCCCGTGCCGAGTGCAGCAGATCGAAGACGATCAGGTTGGCGATCAGCCGGTCGAGCGCACCACCCGAGCCGGGACAGACGAGGACGATCTGGCCCTCGTCCATCGCCTTGCGCACCCGATAGGTGCTCTCGCTCTGGCCGAGCAGCGTCGTGGTCGAGGGAGAGGCGCGCAGACGGTCGACCATGTTCGTCAGCGGCGTAACCGCCTCGGCGGCGAGCAGCGGGAAGCGGTCGCCCCAGAAGCGCTGGGAGGCGCGCGGCAGGAAGGGCAGGGCGGCGGCGCGCCAGCGCTCGTCGGAGAGCAGCGTGGGGAGCTGGAAGATCGTCGGCGCCAGCTCGTCGGGCAGCACCTGGCGATCGCGCCAGCGCGGCGGCCGCCTGGGTGGTCAGGTTGATCGCGCGGGTGATCGCTCGCCCCACTCAGGGCGGAGGCGAAGGCGTCGACGATCGCCTCCACCCGCGCCTCGCCGTCCCCGCGCTCGCGCTCAGCTCGAAGAGGTTCCAGCCCGGGCAGGCGCCGAGGGCTGCCAGGGCCGAGGTCGATCTCAACCACTCGCCGGCGAGGTCCGGCTCGCGCAGGTAGGGCCTGATCCGCGTCAGCGCGTCGCCGTGGGGATCGAGGAAGAGGCCCCCGTGGCCGGAGCGGACCAGGTGAACGAACTGGGCGATGGCCATCTCGGTCTTGCCGTAACGGGAGCGCCCGGCGACGTAGGAGAAGAAGGTGTCGGCGGTGCGGACCCCGACGATCCGCTCGCCGCCCTCCGCGCCGATCCGGCCCGAGCGGAATCAGGTCCTCCTTGGTCTTCTCGAAGGTCGGCAGCTTCGGCGGGCGCCGGCAGGAGCGTGCCGGAGCGCAGCGACGTTCTCGGCGACGCAGTGGACGGTCGGCGGCTTCAGGAAGCCCGCCACCTCGCGGGCGGTGAGGATGTCTGCGGCGCCGGGCGGAAGAGTCCCGAGGCCAAGCGGCGGTCGAAGCTCCTTCGACGCGGCGGAAAATCCGAGCCGAAGAACACGAGCACCGCGAACCGAGACCCCGCCGGGCGCAGCCAGTTCTGCGCGGCGAAGGGCTCGAAGGCGGCAAGCAGGCTCTGCATCGCGAGCTTTGCGCCAGCGGCGTTCGGTGGCCTCGGCAGCGGAGCAGGATCTGCGCCTCGAACAGCGGTCCGGCCTCGCGCAGTTTCGCGTCGAGCGCCTGGCCGACCAGGCGGCGGTCGATCAACTCGGCGGGGTTGGCCGGTGTCGCGGCGGCGCTCGCCGTCGAGCCCTCCGTGAAGCTGCGCCGTTCGCCGTGGCCCGCCGCGCCTGTCGCTTCAAGCGGCGGCGCAGACCGCGTGCGCCGCCGGCCGGCTGCCGGCAGCAAGTCGAGGCAGACCGTTGATCGCTCCCGGTCTTGCGGCGAAGCGAGGCCATCGCCGCGGCGAAGGGCTGAAGCGGATCGGGCTCGTTGTCGAGGCCGGGCCAGAGGTTCGACGCTCGGGCGGGCCAGGATCAACTCGGTGCGAGCGTGACCTCGCTCGGCCTTCGGGTCGCTTGCCGAGCACCTCCTCGGCGCATCGCGCAGCTCGACTCCCTCGTAGCCGGCAGGCGCTGCGCAGAAGCTTGAGCGAGCGCGGCCGGCGCTTCAGCAGGTAGACGAGCCGGCCCTCGCCGTCGCTGGTCAGCCGCACCCGCAGCGCGCAGGCGCGGCGATCGAGCCAGCCGCGCACCCTGCGATCGGCCGGCGCCACTCGGCGGCGAAGCGCAGCACCGCCTCGGGCTTCGCGTCGAACTCGTCGGCCGGCACGACCGCCACAGTGCTTCGGTCGCGAAGCGTGCGGCGCGTGGCGAGGAAGCGTTGTGTAGCCAGCGCGGAGGCGATAGCGAGGGCACCGAGAGCGAAGGGCGCGAGCGGCTCAGCGAGTGCGAGGGCCCCCGCGAGGTGACGCTCGATAGCACCCTCCAGGCGGCGATGAGAAGGATGCCGGCGAAGATCACCAGCATCGGCCGGGGATCGTGCGGATCGAGGCCCTTCATGATTCGACCTCGATGTGACACAGGGATGTCGGCAAAACGCGAACCCCGCAGTCGCCGTCCGGTGGCGCGATTGAGCCTTTCGGAGAGCGAGTTGCAGCGTTCGGATATGCGTTTGGACCTACGACGGGACGTGCGATGAGATGAGCCTGAAAAAGTTTTCATAGTCACCTAAGTAGCTCCGTGACCATGAGGAGTCAAACCGCCCTATCCCGCTACCCGTAATCCCCGCGTATCCCCGCTAATCCACGCACATATCCGTTAGGAAACTTTTAGATTCGGGCTGAGTGAACCCGCAAAGGGCTGTCCGCTCGCGGGTGCCCTCGCGAGCATGTATTCGCGGAGTACGAGTGCTCGGGTTAGGTGGTCGACTGCGACGTCACCAATGAGACGGCCGCACTGACGCCCAGCAAGACAGCGCCCACGAAGCAAAGAAGGGCTGCCGTGCCAATGCCCGCAATCAAAAGGATGACCCCGAGCATCATTGCCCCTGCGGCGAACACCCCGCGCCGAAACGCCTTCCCGACACGGCGCCCACCCTCCGCGACTACATGCGTGGTTTGCCTCGTCACATTTGACGCCGTATTCGCCACCGCGACTCGGGTCGGACTCGAAAGACCGTGGAAGGTGGCGTCGATCTCGCTGCGCGTCCTCGCGACGCTCACCCGGTCCTTGGCCTCCGCGCACTCGCCCGTTTCGATCCGGCCTTCGGCGTATGCCTTCTTGAGCAGACTGATCGCCTCGGCCCGTTCCTGGGACGAAACCCGCCGCTCGGTTGACGGCGAGCGGGCCGGAAGCTCGGGAAGACCCGCGTTGACAAAGACTTTCGCAATCCCATTCAGCGTCGTGGCAGCGTTGACTTCCCGGCCAAGCTCTGAAGCCTGAGCCTCGTCCAGATGCCCCATCGTCTTATGCACACCGATACGGCGGTGAGCATCCTTGCGATCAGCGTCGGACGCGCGAAAGTCCCCGCGTTGGAGCGTCCGGCCTTTCCCCTTCATCCATTCGATTCGGTCGAGCATCGGCGAGTACCTTATTCGAGAATGAGCCCCCTTCCCTACGTGCGAGCCCATGCGGTTGCGCTGGCGGCGCTGTTGATCGCCTCGGGAATACTCGGCACCTCGTTGCTCGCGCTTCTTTGCGCGCTGGCCAGTGCAGCAGGGGCAGCGCTGCTGAACGCGCGGTACCGACACGACATCGTCGTCACCGGCGCGACGATCCGCCTCACCGGGCCAAGCTCGACGAGGTGGTGGCAAGCGATGCGATGGCTGCACTGGCGCCTGCGACGCTGCTGATCGTCGTCTCATGGGTGATCGGGCTCAGCCCAAGCGGAGACGGTGCCGCGACGGCGCGGATCGCGATCGGCTTCCTGGCCATCGCCGCGGCCGCGATCTATCTCTTGAGCCTGGTCGACTGGTACGTGATCCTGCCGCGGGTGAGCGGACAGCTCGGGGCGAGGCCGTGTCGAGACCGAGACCCGCGCTTTCCTTTTCCGCATAGCTGGAAGGAGGTGACGCGCTGGTGGTACATCCACCGCATCGTCGCGACCGTCGCGTTCCGCTTCCTGCTCGCCGCGGCGATGGCCGCGGTGCTCGGCCAGTTCATCGGCGCGGGGGAGGAAACGAAAATCATCGCCGGCCTCGTCCTTGGCGTCTTCGCGACCTACGTCTCCACGCTCAGCTCGGCCGTGTTCCAAGGCGCCCAGCCGAAGTTGCTGGTCGGCGAGACGGTGATCGTCGAGCCGCGGCCCCGCCGCCAGCTATGGCCGCCCTTCTCAAAGATCCACCCTCCCCGCCCTCGATGGCCGGCAGTACGTGATCGACGTCTCGCTGGAGGGCATCCACATGACGGCCGCTGCTCCCCGGGAGCAAGCGGAGCTGCCTGAGCCGAAGTTCGTCTCCAAGGCCGATCGCCTGTCGCTTGTAAACCACGACTCGGCGCGCCTGTCTCCCCGGGAGTTCTCAGGCTGCGCGCACCGCTGCTCGGGGATCAATTGGTACTGCATCGAGAACCCGCGGTGCTTCGAGGCGAAGTAGTCGCATCCCTTTCGGCGCGCCGCTAGCGATCGGGCCTCATTGAACCTGCCTGCTCATACGGATGTCAGAGGCCCAGTCTTGCTCTTGAGCCTTCGCGCGGGCTTCCGGTGCGCTAGCAACCCCTCGCTCTTCGGCTCGGGCAAGGGCGGCCTCAGCCTCCGCCAGTTGATTACGCTGAAGCAACTTGATGCCAAGGTTGTACGAGCCATTGCCATCCCCACCGGCGTCGGCACGGAGATATGCAGCAATACAAGCCTCGTCGTCCCCGTCTTGTTCATGGATCAGGCCGAGCATGGTCGCCCCGCTGGCCTCGCCGAGTTCCTCGCCCCGTTCAGCTGCGGCCTTGGCCTCGTCAAGGTCGCCCATCTCTGACAAACAGACCGCAGCGTTCACCCAGGAGGAGGCATAGCCTCGTTCACCGCCGCGCCGAAACGCTAGGGCCGCAGCCGAGAGGTCGCGGCGTTCTCTCAAAGTGAGACCGAGGTGATACGCGGCAGAGGCGCTTCCCTCCTGATCGGCGGCCCTCACCCCGGCCTCCATCGCCGCCAGGTCACACCTTTCCCACATCCCCGTGAAGACCATCGCGGCAGCACCAGCTTCCATCGCCGCGTCGCCGAGCTCAGGCCCACCGGTCGTGATGCGGTCTTCTGCCAAACACAGCATCCGCACGGTCCCAGCAATCTCCTCCGCGCTGGCGTCCTCACGCTGCGACAGCAAACCAGCGTAGTCGCCCAATGCCCGTAGGCTGCCGCGGTGACGCATCGCTTGAACGCTTCCTCGGCCCCGCGCAGGTCGCCCCGTTCGCGCAGGATCCTTCCCACATTGCCGGCGCCGTCGACGCTACCCAGCTCGTCGGCCCGGCGGTACGCTGCCTCCGCCCGTGGGGGATCATCGCGGTGTACGTCGATCAGAATCGCGAGCTTGCCTAGCGCGACGACATCACCCCGCTCGCCTGCTCGACTGAATGCAGCTTCCGCCTCGTCAAGCTCGTGCCGGTCTTGAAGCAGAACCCCGAGTTCGCGCGCGGCGACCGCATCCCCTGCGGCGTCGCGCTCTCGCAGTGCCGACTCGTCCACCTCAGCGTTTGCCCTGCGTGCCGCGTACCGCCGTTCGCCCCAGACCACGCAACGTCTTATCCGACGGACCCTGTTTCATCGGCGAGAACTCCGGCTTCTTCTCGGGATTGTTGCCGGGCTTCAGGTGTCGATCCTTCTCCGGGTTCCATCCCATGAACTCCCTCCCTCCCCATCACTGTGCTAATTCGAGTAAGAGAACCTTCTCACGACCACCATATACATTAGGCGCCCATTAAGTGATGGGGAACGCTAGAGGGCGGACGATGGGCTTCTTCGGGCGTAAAAATGAACCGGCACCAATGCTGCGGGAAACCGAGCTGAATCTCGACTGGTTCACTTTCTGGGCCGACGATATCCGGGCGCGAAAGGGCAACGCCGAACTCCGCGCTGCGCTGGAAGTCGATAGCGACCCCTCTGCACTCGCAATGCTTTGGAGTAAGGCGGCATCGGTGATTGACTTCGACTGCCGTGACTACGTTCAGCGCTACCTCGACCGAGGCGCACTTCGGACCTACGTTGCCTACTACGACTCGCCCGAGGTGACGCCATGGGGCCTCGTTTCGCTCGTCGTCTCACTGAATACCCGTGACCCCCAACGCTGGGAGACGTTTATCGTCAACGACATGAAAGCCAAGTTGGGCCGATTTGCGGACATCATGGTCGATCCGGGCATCGTCCAGTGAGATCCACTCCGCGCAGGTTCCAGTGACGCCCTTGCACCGCGGCTAGATCGCAGGAGGCTGACCCTCTGAAACCAGGTATTCCGCTGGCCCGGCGTGCTTGACCCAGCCAGGCTGCCAGGTGACGCCGTTCACGAGATCGCCAATGGAGGTTGAGTAGGTACCGGCGAGGCGGATGAGGACGTCGAGGGTGGGGATGTATTCGCCGCCCTCGATCTTGTCGAGACGGGAGCGGGTGAGGGCTGCGCGCTTGGCTGCCTCCTTCTGGTCGAGCCCGGACAGCTCGCGGGCGCGGTAGACGTTGTCTGCGAACCGTGCGAGCGCATTGAAAGGAAATGGCGTCTTGGAACGCGAACCCGCCGTCATCGGGCGCCGTTGGCAGTCTCGACGGCGACCGGGCTGGCGGGAGCTTCGTTGGCTTTCTCTGGCACTCGACCCTCCCGCTCGACCACCTCCCACGATCCCGGCACGACGATCTCGTAGCCGGGCGCCACTCCAGGCCGACAACGAGGTCATCAAGCGGAACGCCGAGGCTGCCGGCGATCCGTAGGGCAGTGTCGACGCGCGGCATGCGCTCGCCACGCTCGAGCAGGCTCACCTCGGTGCGGTGGATTGAGGCGCGGAAGCTCAGCTCTTCCTGGGAGACGTCGGCTCCCTCTCGGCAGCGGGCCAGATTCTGGCCGAAACGCGCTTTCATCTCCGGGGTTGGCGGGGCAGACGTCGGTAGTCGCTGTCTCATCGCCGCCGCCTCGTGCGCACACCTGCGGTTCCTCGAGGGCCGAGGCAGGTGTCGAGACGCCCGACCAGCGAGCGCCTCGTACCTCCCTGTGGCCTGCGCCTCGGCCCTCGAGGAACCGCAGTCGCTCGCGCGGTCACTTCGGCTTCGCTTCCTTGAGGACGTAGGCGCGCGGGCGCTTCTTGGCGAGCCGCACCTTCTTCTCCTTGGCCAGCCTGGCGAGGCAGTTGGCGATGGCGCCGGAGGAGCGGCCGATGCCCTTGCCGATCGCGCTCGCGGTCAGCGGGCCGTCGTCTTTGTGCCTGCGCATGTAGGTGAGCACCTGGCCATCCAGCTCGCCGGGGCGAAGGCGCTCTCCCTTCTTGGGGCCATTCATGACGCTTCGCCCTTTGGAGAATCGAGGTCGGCCAGGACTTTCTCGCAGGCGTCGTGGCCGATCTGGAAGCGCTCGTCGGTTCTGGCGTCGTCTTCGCTTGCCTCTCGCTCGGTGCCCGACTCGACCAGGACTTTCTCGGCTTCTGTGTGAAGGCGCCGGAGCAGTTCCGTCAGGTCGAGAGGCGGCATGGTCAGCTCGAACCTCTCGCGATTGTCGTCCGCGGCCCAGCCGATGTCTGTCAGCACGCGGAAGTCTTCGCCGAACTCGATGGCGAGACGCTCAGCGGTGGCGTAGTCCCTGCTCCGGCCGAACGCGGTCCACAGGTCATCGATGCTGTAGAGGTGGTGGCGGACCAGTTCGTAGAGGCCGTCGCGCTGCTCTTTGGTGATCGTTGCGGTGACGGGCATGGCGCCCCTCCTTCCGGTCGGGACACCGAAAGAACCGCTCAGATCAGGGCCGTCGCTCTACCCGGACACGAAGTGCTCTGGGAGAATCGACCTGCATCGAAGGTTGGTTCTTCGGTGCCAGGCCCCGGGGCGTTGGTAGCGTCGCCGGGGCCATATGTCTTGGGTCGCGGACCGTAGCTCCGCTCGCGCTCGAAAGCGAGTCCGAATCGGCGCGAATCGGCGCCGATCCACGGCAATCGCCGCTGTTTCGGGCACTCGTGCCCAAAACGGAGCGCCCCACATCGCGGTCACCGCCGCGCGCCCCGACTCAGGACCCGCCAATTAGCAGCGACTTCCCGCCATGGGCGGTGCCGGGCTCGAACCAGTGACCTCCTGCTTGTAAGGCAGGTGCTCTCCCAACTGAGCTAACCGCCCAGGCCTGTCTGATTATGGAACACGCCGGGCTGGGAGGTGGCGCGGTCGGCGGGATGGGAGACTGCCGGCATGAGAGTCGAGGTCTTCTGGCGGGTGGCGCTGGTGCAGTTCGTCGCCGTGGCGGTGCTTTCGCTGCTGCTGGCCCTCGTCTTCTCGCATGGCTTCTTCGAGAGCTGGGGGTGGCTGGTTGGCCCGGCGGCTTGGCTGGCCTGCGCCTGGGCGACGGCGCGCGTTGTCGGGCCTGGAGCGTGCCGCCGACGCTGCTGCAGGCGGTGCTCGCCGGGCTGGTCAGCGTCCTCGCCGTGCTGATCGGGCAGCACTGGCTCGGCGCCCTCGTCGCGATCGGGCTCTTCGCCTACCTCTGCGCGCGGGACTCTGGGACCAGGGCATGGACCTAGGGATAGAGGGCCGCGTCGCGCTGGTGATGGGCGCCAGCCGCGGGATCGGGCGGGCGATCGCGGCGGCGCTGGCGCGCGAAGGAGCGCGGGTCGCGATCTCCAGTCGCTCGCAGGAGAAGCTGGAAGAAGCAGTGGCGGAGATCGGCGGGAGTGCGACGCCCTTCGTCGCCGACGCCTCCGACCTCGACCGGCTCGCCGCGCTTCCCGGCGAGGTCGAGGAGACGCTCGGCCCGGTAGAGATCCTCGTCATCAACACCGGCGGGCCGCCCTTCGGTGGCGCCCTCGATCACGAGCTCGACGAGTGGGAGGCCGCCTACCGCTCGCTCGTCCTCGCGCCGCGGGTGCTGGCCGGCGCGGTCGTGCCGGGAATGCGCGAGCGCGGCTGGGGCCGGATCGTCAACGTCGGCTCCAGCTCGACCCGCGAGCCGATCCCGGGCCTCAACCTCTCCAACTCCCACCGCATGGCCGCGGTCGGCTTCCTCAAGACGCTCTCGCGCGAGGTCGCCGCCGACGGGATCACCGTCAACACCGTCGCCACCGGCCGCTTCGCCACCGAACGTCTCGCCGACGCCAGCGGCTCGCTCGAGGCTGCCGAAGAGGCCGCGCAGCAGCGAAGTCCCCGCCGGCCGCCTCGGCCTACCCGAGGAGTACGGCGACCTGGTCGCCTTCCTCTGCTCCGAGCGCGCCGCCTACATCACCGGCACCGTAATCCCGATAGACGGCGGCCTGCTCCGCTCCGCCTTCTAGCTCGCCGACCTGGCGCATCGAGGGGAAGAGGATCACGTCGCGCAGGTTCTCGACGCCGGCGAGGATCATCGTCAGGCGGTCGATGCCGATGCCCGAGCCGCCCGCCGGCAACGACCCGTATTCGAGCGCCCGCACGAACTCGTCGTCGCTCGGATAGGGAGCCTCCTCGCTCTCGGCGTGCCGGCGCTGGCGCTGGCGCACGAAGTTCTCGCGCTGCATCTCCGCGTCGTTCGTGTCGGTGCCGCCGCCGATGATCTCCATCCCGTCGACGACCCCGTCGAACGCCTCGCCAAGCAGATCTGGATGCTCGGGCACCGGCTTCACGGTCGGCCAGAGTTCGCGCGGCAGGTCGACGAGGAAGGTGGGCTGGATCAGCTTCGGCTCGATCAGCTTGCCCTGGATCTCGTCGACGATCCAGGCCCAGTCGGCGTCCGGGGCGACGTCCTCCCCGAGCAGCTCGACCAGCTCCTCGCGGCTCGCGCTGAGGATGTCGACGCCAGTCTCCTCACGTATCGCGTCGCGCAGGGTGATCCGCTTCCACGGAGCCTTGAAGTCGATCGTGCGACCGCCGCGCTCGACCTCGGTCGTTCCCAGCACCTGCTCGACCACGGTCGAGATCATCTGCTCGGCGAAGTCCATCACGCCCTCGTAGCCGGCGCAGCCGAGGAACCACTCGAGCATCGTGAACTCGGGGCTGTGCTGAGGCGAGAGGCCCTCGTTGCGGAAGAACCTGCTCAGCTCGTAGACGTTCTCGAAGCCGCCGACGATCGCCCGCTTCAGGTAGAGCTCGGTCGCGGTGCGCAGGAACAGCTCGCGGTTGAGCGCGTGATGGTGAGTGGTGAACGGGCGAGCCGCGGCGCCGCCGGCGAGGGTCTGCAGGATCGGTGTTTCGACCTCGACGAAGTCACGCTCGTTCAGGTAGCTGCGGATCGCCGCGACCAGCTTCGCCCGCATCGCGAAGATCTCGCGCGAGTCGCTCGTTCGCCATCAGGTCGAGCTCGCGCTGGCGGTAGCGGACCTCGGGGTCGGAGATGCCGTGGAAGAGGTCGGGCGGGTCGCGCAGCGCCTTGCCCAGCATCGTGCACTCGCGCACGGCCAGCGCCAGCTGGCCGCGCTTGGTCACGTAGAGGTCGCCCTCGATCCCGACCGCGTCGCCGATGTCGAGTGCGTCGATTCGGCCGAAGGCCTCCTCGCCGAGCGAGTCGACGCGGGCGTAGGCCTGGATCGAGCCGGTCAGGTCGCGGATGTCGAGGAAGATCGTCTTGCCGTGGCCGCGGTGGCCGACCACGCGGCCGGCGATCCGGTAGGAGTGCCCGGTCTGCTCGCCCTCCTCCAGCTCGGCTCGGGATCGTGCGCCTCGTGGATCGCCGCGATCTTGTCGCGGTCCGGCCAGCCCTGCGGTGGGTAGGGATCGATGCCTTCGGCACGCAGCCGCTCGAGCTTCTCGCGGCGGACCTGCTCGGTGGAGCCCTGCGAGGGCTCGGCCCCCGCGCTCATGGCGCCAGGCCGACCGTCACCCGCTCGTCGCCGCGGTAGTCGGTCCGCGTTTCGGCCTCGCGCAGCAGCTCGCGCATCGCCAGGCCATGGTGGGTGTCGTGCTCCATTGCCATCCGCCAGCCGCTCGGCGTTTCGGCGATCAGGCCGCGGATCACACCAAGCCCGTCGTCGCCGCTTTCGCCCATCACGGCGATCTCTGGCTCGCGTCGGATCTCCGGCGAGCGCTCGTCGATCGAGGTCGTGGTGACGTAGGGAAGGTTGGCGATCAACAGGTCGACTTCCTCAACGTGATCGGGAATCCCCTTGGCAACCGTCACCTCGAGCGGGATGCCAAGACGCTCGGCGTTCTCGCGCGCTTTTTCGGCCGCCTCCTCGGAGAGGTCTGATGCGGTGACTCGCAGGTCGGGGCGCTCGCTGAGCAGGGCCAGAGCGATCGCGCCCGAGCCGGTGCCGACCTCGTGCACACGGGTGCCCTGCGGCAGCTCGGCGCCGACGGTAACCAGCAGCTCGGTCTCTCGACGGGGAACCAGAACTCGTTCGTCAACGGCGATCTCGATTCCGCGGAAGCGGGCGCTGCCGAGGATGTACTCGAGCGGCTCGCGCTCAAGGCGCCGCGCCACGAACCTTTCGATCTCCTCCTGTGCCTCGGGCGGCACGGCGGTGCCGCCGTCGAGGTCGAGATCCTCGACGCTCACCGCGAGCGCTTTCGCCACCAGCACCTTGGCGTCTGCCTCGGGCGAATCGCAACCCGCCGCGGCAATCGACTCAGTTGCCTGCCTGACGATCTCGCCGGCGCTGGTCATCAGCGGCCGCTCCTCCTTCTGGGCTTCCACGCTTACAACCCCGCTGCGGGCTGAATTGGTTCGGTGGGAGCCACGCGCGCAAGGCTACCGTGTCGGCGCCGCACGACGAGGATCCACGCCGCGCCGGCAAGCATCATCCCCAGGCTCTCGAGCTGGGCCGCGGTCAGCCCCAGAGCGACGTCGCTATTGCGCCGCAGGAACTCGATCAGGAAGCGCTCGGCGCCGGCGTAGACGAGGTAGATCGCGAAGAGAACCCCGAGCCGGAAACGGTCGCGCAGCTGCCAGAGCATCCAGGCGCCCAGCCCCATCGCCAGCGTCTCGTAGACGGGCGTGGGATGGACGGTGCGGTCGGTGGGGACGGTGCCGTCGGGGTAGGACATCGCCCAGGGCCCGTTCCAGGGCTTGCCGTAGTCGCCGTCGCCGGAGAGCTGGCAGCCGCAGCGACCGATCGCGTAGCCAAGGGCGAGCGCCGGTGCGGCGAGGTCGAGCAGGGCGAGGCCGAGGAAGTCGCGGTACCGGGCCCAGAGCAAGACGGCGAGGGCGCCGCCAATCGCGCCGCCGTACCAGACCAGGCCGGAGCCGGAGAAGACATTGCCGAGCAGGTCGCTCTTGACGCTGGACCAGTTCTGGACCAGGAAGTAGACGCGCGAGCCGACGATGCCGCCGACCAGCGCCGCGAAGCCCATCTCATAGGCCCAGTCGACCGGCTTGCCGATCTCCTTCAAGCGCTTGGCGATCAGCGCCCCCGCGGCGAGGAAAGCGAGGGCGAACATCAAGCCGAAGGTCTGCAGGGTGAGCGGGCCGATGTGGATCTCGGGGTACATCTCTCAGCCGGCGATCAGCAGCTCGAGCAGCGCCTTCTGGGCGTGCAGCCGGTTCTCGGCCTGGTCCCAGACGGCGGAGCGCTCGCCGTAGAGGACCTCGGCCGTGATCTCCTCGCCGGGGTGGGCCGGCAGGCAGTGCAGGACGACGGCGCTGTCCTTGGCCGCGGCGAGCAGGTCGGCGTCGACCCGGAAGGGCGCCAGGTCGGCGCGGCGGCGCTCGGCCTCGGCCTCATCGCCCATGCTGACCCAGACGTCGGTGTAGATCGCGTCGGCGCCAGCGGCGGCGTCGCGCGGGTCGGCGGTCAGCTTTGCCTCGTGGCCCTCCTCCAGCTGGTAGCCCGCGGGTGCGGCGACGACGACCTCGACCCCGGCCAGCTCGCCCGCGATCGCCAGTGAGCGGGCGACGTTGTTGCCGTCGCCGACGTAGGCGAGGCGCAGGCCGGCGAGCTCGCCGCAGCGCTCGCGCAGGGTGAGCAGGTCGGCCAGCGCCTGGCAGGGATGGTGGAGCGGGGTGAGCGCGTTGACGACCGGCACCTCGGCGGCGGCGGCCAGCTCGGCGACCGCCTCGTGGGAGCCGGAGCGGATCACGATCGCGTCGACGTAGCGCGAGAGCACGCGGGCGGTGTCGCCGATCGACTCGCCGCGCGAGAGCTGCAGCTCGTCCCCGCGCAGGACGACCGGCGTGGCGCCGAGCTCGGCGACGCCGACCTCGAAGGAAATCCGCGTCCGGGTCGACGGCTTCTCGAAGACGAGAGCGACGCTGCGGCCGGCCAGCGCGTCGGCGCCGAGCCGCTCGCGTCGGCCCGCTTTCAGCTCGGCGGCGCGGTCGAGCAGCTTGCCGAGCTCGAAGGCGCCGATCTCTTCGCCTGTGAGGAAGTCTCGCTTGGTCAAGCAGCGGATACTACGGCGGTGGAATTCACCGCCGTCAGCTGGAATCTCTTCCACGGCCGCGACTTCCCGCCCGATCCGGCGCTCTTCACCTGGCGCTCGCGCCTGCTGCGGGTCGACCGAGCGCAACGACACGCACGTGCAGGTCAACCGCGAACTGGGCGGCGAGTTCGCCGCGATGCTCGCCGCCGCCGAGTGGGACGTCGCCCTGCTGCAGGAGTGCCCACCCCGCTTCGCCAGGCCGCTGGCCGAAGCGTGCGAAGCCGAGGCGCACCGCGTCCTCACCTCGCGCAACTCCTTCGGCGCCCTGCGCGGCCTCGCCGCCCGCCTCAACCCCGACCTGATCGCCTCCGGCGAGGGCGGCTCGAACCTAACCCTCGTCCGGACACGGGGCGCTCGGCCTGGATCGTCGAGCGCGAGAGCTGGCGATCCACGTGGGCAGGCCGGAGCGGCGGGCGATGGCGTTCACACGCATCGCGATCGATGACGCTCATCTCTGCGTCGCCAACCTGCACGCGACCAACGACGCGCCGGCGCTCGCCGTCGAGGACGTGCTGCGTGCAGCCGAGGCGGCAACCGACTGGGCTGGGGATTCGCCCCTGCTCTTCGGCGGCGATCTCAACCTCCGTCCGGGCGATGATCCCGGAGTCTTCGAGCAGCTGCGCGAGCGCTTCGGCCTGGCCGGGACCACCGGCCCGCGCGCCATCGACCATCTGCTGACCCGGGGACTCGAGACGATCGACCCGCCTGCGCCATGGCCCCCCGAGCAGCGCGAGCTGCAACGGGACGGCCTCGCCTTGCGCCTCTCCGATCACGCCCCCGTGCAGGCGCGCTTCAACACCCCGGTCAGCGGGTAAGGCGCTCGGATGAGATAGTCACCACACACCGCGCGACGATCAGGAGGCCTTAGATGGCGACAAAAAAAGCGAGCAGCGGCAAAAAAGCGCAAAAAGCCAAAGCCGCCAGCACGAAGAAACCGAAAGCTGCGAAAAAAGCCTCGGCCAAAAAGGCGAAAGCCAAAGCGCCGAAAAAAGCCGCGCGCGGTGGTGCGACGACTGGCTTGGATAAGAGCGTCGAGCAGTTCCGCGAGAGCCTCGAGCGCAGCGTCACCCTCAGCCGCGAGCGCCTGCAGGAGGTCGTCGACGACGCCGTCAAACGCGGCCGCATGACCCGCGGCGACGCCGAGAAAATGCTCTCCGAACTGGTCAAAAAGGGCCGGCGCCAGACCGACTCGCTGCTCAAAGAGCTTGAACGGCTGGTCAAACAGGCGCGCCGCGAGGTCGGCGGCCGAGCCGAGCCCGTGCGCAAACAGGCGACGCAGGCGGCTCGCCGCGCCCGCAAGAAACTGGGTTAAGCAGTGCCGGCCACTGGCGAGAAGCCAGCGGCCCGCCGGCACCGCGGCGAGCAGCTGGAGCTGGAGATCGAGTCGCTCGCCTTCGGCGGGCGGGGCGTCGCACGCTGCGACGGGCTCGTCGTCTTCGTCGCCGGCGGCGCTGCCGGGCGACCGGGTCAAGGCCGAGATCACCAAAGCGAAGAAGCGCTTCGCCGAGGCGCGCACGGTCGAGCTGCTCAGCCCCGGCGCCGAGCGCATCGCCGACGTCTGCGTCCACGACGGCGAGCCCTGCCCAGGCGCTCCCTGGCAGGGCCTTTCCTACGAGCGCCAGCTCGCGCACAAGAGCGAGCAGGTCGACGAGGCGCTGCGCGCGTATCGGCGAGCTCGACGGTTTCGAGCTGGAGGCGATCGAGCCGGCGATCGAGCAGTGGCGCTACCGCAACAAGCTCGAGTACTCCTTCGGCGATCGCGACGGCGAGCCGAGTCCTCGGCTTCCACGCCCGCGGTCGCTGGGACCTGATCGTCGACGTCGAGGACTGCCACCTCGCCTCCGAGCGCGGCAACGCAGCCCGCAACGCGGTTCGCGAGTGGGCGCGCCTCGAGTCGGTGCCCGCCTACGACGGCCGTTCGCGCGAGGGCATCCTGCGCAACCTTGTCGTGCGCGAGGGCTGGCGCACCGGCCAGATCCAGACCCGCCTCGTCACCTCGGCCGCCAAGTTCCCCAAACCGCCCGTCGACCTGCACACGATGATCGAGGGCGACTCGGGCGGCACCGACGGGCCGACCGGCGCGCTCGGCGAGGAGCGCCTGCGCGAGGAGCTCTGCGGCCTTCGCCTCGAGATGTCCCACGGCGCCTTCTTCCAGACCAACACCGAGATGGCTGAGCGCCTCTACGCGGTGGCTGCCGAGTACGCCGGCCTCAGCGGCAACGAGCGGGTCTTCGACCTCTACTGCGGGATCGGCACGATCGGCCTGACGATGGCGAAGCGGGCCGGCGAGGTCTGGGGCATCGAGATCGTCCCCGAGGCGATCGCCGACGCCGAGCGCAACGCCGAGCGAAACAAGATCGAGAACGCCCACTTCATCGCCGGCAGCGCCCGCACCGGCGTGCGCCCGCTGATCGAGCAGGCCGGCAAACCCGACGTCGTCCTCGTCGACCCGCCCCGCGCCGGCCTCTCCCAAAAGATCGTCCGCCGCCTGATCGAGTGCGAGGCGAAGAAGATCGTCTACGTCTCCTGCAACCCGACCACCCTCGCCCCCAACGCCGCCCAGCTGGTCGAAGCCGGCTACACCCTGCGCCGAGTCAAACCGGTCGACATGTTCCCCCAGACCCCGCACATCGAGTGTGTGGCCCTGCTAGAGAAGTAACGCCTAGAGCTGAGCGATAACGATCAGCGTGAAGAGTCCGACGAAGCCGGTAAGCATCACCCCGGCGAGTCCGATGAATCCCTGAGTCATCGTGCGGCGCATTTCCGCCATCTCGCCGCTCAGTTCGCGGATATCTGCATCGACCTTCTCGAAGCGCTTGTCAATCTGTTCGAAGCGCCTGTCGACCTCGTCGAAACGCTTGTCCACTTGCTCGAAGCGTCGATCGACCTCCTCGAAGCGCCTATCGACATGCTTAAAGCCGAGATCGACTCTTTCGCTGAGCCCGTCCAGCCGATCGTCATGTCCATTCCCGCGCCATTGCCTCCATTGATGATGCCACGCTACCGCGAAATGTGTTGTCTGTGGTTGAGCTGGGATTGGGAATTCGTCACGACTTCCGCGCAAAGGCCAGGTAATAGGCTTTCTCGCCGATGAACGATGGAAAAAGCAGAGGATTCGGGGTAGCCGCCGGGCTCGAGCCCGAGGTCGCGCGCCCGCTGGCCGCGTGCTGCGCAGAGCTTGGCTACGGCTCGATGTGGTCCAACGACCATCCCGGCGCCAAAGGCCTCGAGACACTGGCCGAGTTCGGCACCGCGGCTCCAGCGCTCGACTTGGGCGTAGCCGTGATCGCCCTCGACCGTACCCCACCGGAAACGATCGCCGCCGACATCGAGCACCTCGGCCTCGACCCGTCCCGGCTCTGGCTTGGCGTCGGCGCAGGCTTCTCCGAGAAGCCCCTGACCCGAATGCGCGAGTCCCTCCCCGCCCTGCGCGAGAAGCTCCCCGGCGTCCGCCTCGTCCTCGCCGCCATGGGCCCCAAGATGTGCGCCCTCGCCGGCGCCTCCTACGACGGCGCCTTCTTCAACTGGATGACCCCCGAGTTCGCCGCCGGCGCCCGCCAGAAGGTCGAGGCCGGCGCCCAGGACGCCAACCGCGAAACGCCCCCAGTCTTCGGCTACGTCCGCACAGCAGTAGGTCCCGACGCCGCCGAGCGCCTGGCCAAGGAGGAGTCCTTCTACCGCGACCTCCACCCCGGCTACCGCAACCACTTCGACCGCCTAGCCGAGCCCGAGGGCACAGTAGGAGTCGCCGCGGCTGACGCCGAGGCCGCGCGGGCGCAGCTCAGCGGCTACCGCGCCCTCGACACGATCGTCGTCCGCGGCCTTGCCAGCGCCACCCCCGAGGCGATGACCGCCGTCGCCGAAGCCGCCGCCCCCTACTAGGGCCATTCCGGCCCCAACGTTCGTCCTCCCGCTGGCCCCTATTAGTTGATTTGTCTATATTGCTCAGCTTCTTTTGTCCTACAAGGAGGAGGATAGATGTCTGCCTTCAGACGCCTAGCCCTGCTTGCGTGTCTCGTCGCCGCGGCCTTCGTGCCGGCGGCCGCCGCAAGCGCCACGATCACGACGAAAACAATCGACTACGGCCCGTACACGATTCCGGCCGGCAACGGCGATCCCCATGACCACGAAAACATGGGTCACCTGGAAAACAAAATCGTCACCAACATCGCCAAGCCGTGCACCGGCTGCACGATCATCGGCGTCACGCCCGATCTGGTCTACACCGACGGCACAAGGGCCACGGTCAGCAACGGCCCGATGCTGCACCACGCGATGTTCGCCGCTCAGTCGAGCGGCAAGTCCGACGTGACCTGCCCCGGCAAAGGCCCTGGCCTGCTCGGCGAACGCTTCTTCGCCTCCGGCGACGAGCGGACCGCGGTCGACCTCGAATCGCTGCCCTACGGCTACAAGGTCAACAGCAGCGAGACCTGGAACATGGTCTACGACCTGATGAACTGGGAAACGACGTCGAAGACGGTGAAAATCCGGATGACGTACAAGTACGCCACCGGCACCGACGCGACCAGCCGTGCGCCGCTGCGTCCCGTCTGGCTCGACCAGGCCCAGTGCACGCTCGACTCGCTGATCTCCGTCCCGATTGGGTTCAGCGACACGCACTACGACTGGAAAGCCACCTTCTCGGGCAAATTGATCGCTGCCGCGGGGCACATCCACGACCACGGCGTCAATGAGGAACTGACCAACGAGAGCACGGGCGGCACGCTGCTCTGCAACTCGGTGGCCGGTTACGGCGGCCCGGGATACGAAACCCCCGACGGCCGCAAACACGTCTCCTCGATGTCGGTCTGCACCGGAAATCCGGTCGCGACGATCAGCAAAAACCAGACGCTCAGGCTGCACACCATCTACAACGTGCCGGAAGGGCATCCGGCGATCGATGACGCGATGGGAATCATGATCGCGTACATCAACCCGAGCTAAGGACGAATGGCGGTCCCGCCCTCGGGTGGGGCCGCCACTCAGTACGGAGGCAGGTCCTCGTACCAGCTGCCGAGCATCTTGAAGGAGCGCCAGAAGCGCTGCTTGGCGTTCTCTTCGTCGAGCGAGTCGTCGATGTCCGGGGTGTAGAGGGCGTCGACGGTGGGGGTGAAGGCCTGGATCTCGCCCTCGCGGGGCTCGATCGTGCGCGAGAGCGGCACCTGCAGGTTGTTGAGAACGCGCAGCGCCGGTTCGCCCATGACCACGACGATCTTCGGCTGCACGATCGCCATCTCCTCAACCACGCGGCGCAGGCAGGGCTCGGCGGCGAGGTCGGGCTCTGCGATCGGGCACTTGACGCAGAGGGTGCCGTAGACGACCAGCGGGTCGATGCCGAGCCGCTTGAAGCTCTTCATCAGCGCGTTGCCGGCGCGGCCGTAGAAGGCGACGCCCTCTTCGATCTCCGCCGCGGCGGGCGCGTGCTTGAGCATGAAGACGTCGGCCTGCGGGTGGCCGGAGCCCAGCACCGGCATCAGCTTTCCGCGCGGGCAGTGCGGGCAGGCCTGCAGCTCGTGGGTCAGCTGGTTGAGCTCGCGGATCGCGCGCTCGAGGTACTTCTCTCTGATCTCGTCGTCGGTCGCCGGCATGCTCGGCGCTCTCTTTGACGAGGCGCGCTCGCTTCCTCTCGTGCGACCCGCCTGCATCAGCTCTTGCTCGCCGAACGGCGTTTGCGCGGCCGCCCGCCCCGCGCCGGTTTGGCGTTGGGGACGCTGCGTTTGGGCGCCTTCGGCCGCCCCGCCGTCTGCAGCAACTTCAGCGTCTGCACGTAGACCAGGTTCTTGTGCTTGCGGGTGATGTCGGCGTCGCGCATCGCCTCGAGGAACTCCTCCGGCCCCTCGAAGTCGTGGATCCGCACCCGCACGCTGCCGAGGCCCTGGGCGACGTGGCTATCGGAGCCGGCGCCCGGCACGATCCGGTACTTGCGGGCGAAGCGTTCGGCCTCCTCGTTGAAGGCGGTCACCGCCACCCGCGGGTTGAAGACCTCGAGCACGTCGATCTCCTCGACCATGTCGAGCAGGTGCTCGTAGTCGGGCACCGAGTGGAAGCGATCGAACGGGTGCGGGACGTAGACCAAGCCGCCCTGCTCGCGAATCGCCGCGATCGTCTCCGCCATCGTCATCCCCTTGGGGATCTTCTCCTCGAGGAAGAGGCCGATCACCTCGCCCTGCTCGGCGGTCTTCACCTCCTCGGCGACGATCACCTTGAGATCGTCCATTTCCGCCGCGATGCGGCGGGCCTCCAGCGCCCCGGAGACCTCGTTGTGATCGGTGATCGCGATCGCGCCGAGGCCGCGGTCGCGGGCCGTCTCCAGCAGCACCTCGACCGGGGTCGCGCAGTCGGGCGAGTGGTCGGTGTGCATGTGCAGGTCGACCTCGATCAGCGGCCGCTTGGCGATCCGCTCGCGCACCTCGGAATTGCCGGTGGGATCGTGGCGACGGGCCGCCAGCCGCAGGTAGATCGCCTCCAGCTCGGCGGCGACTGTCGACCAGTCGCGATCCGGCCCCCCCGGCTCGAGCAGCTCGTAGTCGGCCGGGAAATAGCGCTCCAGCAGTTCCCCCGTCTGCGGGCTGGTCACCGTGCGCGCGTCGAGGCGGCCGAAGAAGATCTCCACCAGCGGCCGCGCCACCTGGGTCGAGAGCACCCGCTCCTGCGGCGCGTGGAAGGTGGCGACGTTGAGCGCCGAGGAGTGGCGAAGCGCCGAGGAGGAGACCCGCGGCGCGAACGGCTCGTGGACGTGGACGATGTCCGAGGACGTCCCGCGCAGCAGCTTTTTGACCTGGTCGCCGACGCCGGCGATGCGGACCTCGTGCCCGCGCTTCTCCAGCTCCGCCGAGACGCGCTCGATGAACAGGTTGACCGGGTTGCGCGTGGCCCGCCGGTAGGGCGTGACCTGGACTATCGAGAGCTGCTCAGCGGGCACAGGCTCCGGCTAGGCGGAGACCTTCGCCCCGTCCGGAGCCGGGGTCTTGCCACGCGCGTTGGCGTCGATGAACTCTTCGGTCTGCTCGCGCGCTTCGTCGTCGGGGCGCTGGCTGTGCGGCGACTTCATCAGGTAGCTGGACGGCCCGTCGAGCTGCCCGGCGATGCCGTTGTTGAGCGCCAGCTTGATCAGCCGCACCGCGTCGATCACGACGCCGGCCGAGTTGGGCGAGTCCCAGACCTCGAGCTTGAGCTCGACGTTGAGCGGCACGTCGCCGAAGGCTTTGCCCTCGAGGCGGATGTGCGCCCACTTACGATCGGTAAGCCAGGCGACGTAGTCGGAGGGGCCGACGTGGACGTCCTCGGCGGGCAGCTCGTGGCCCATGATCGAGGTCACCGCGTTGGTCTTGGAGATCTTCTTCGAGTCGAGCCGCTCGCGCTCGAGCATGTTGTAGAAGTCCATGTTGCCGCCGACGTTGAGCTGCGAGGTGCGCTCGACCCGCACGCCGCGGTCGTGGAAGAGGCGGGCGAGCTGGCGGTGGACGATCGTCGCCCCGACCTGGGACTTGATGTCGTCGCCGATGATCGGCAGGCCGGCCTCTTTGAAGCGCTTGTCCCAGTAGTCCTCGCGGGCGATGAAGACGGGCAGGCAGTTGACGAAGCCGACGCCGGCCTTGAGCGCCTGCTCGACGTACCACTTGGTCGCGTTCTCGGAGCCGACCGGCAGGTAGCAGACCAGCACATCCGCCTTGGTCTGCTTGAGGATGCCGACGACGTCAGCGGTTTCGCCCGGCGCCTTGGTGATCTTCTCCTTCAGGTACTTGCCGAGGCCGTCGAGCGTCATCCCGCGCTCGACCTTGACGCCGAGGTTGGGCACCTCGGCGAACTTGATCGTGTCGTTCTGCCCCGACCAGATCGCCTCGGAGAGATCCTTGCCGACCTTCTCGGAGTCGATGTCGAAGGCGGCGACGAACTCGACGTCGCGGACGTGGTAGCCGCCGAGGTCGACGTGCATCAGGCCGGGCACTTCCTCGTTGGGGTCGGCGTCCTTGTAGTACTGGACGCCCTGGATGAAGGAGTTGGCGCAGTTGCCGGTGCCGACGATCGCGACACGGACCTTCTCGTCCGTGCGGGCGGCGCCGTTGCTGCTGCCGTTTGCTCCGTTGCTCTCGCTCATGAAATTCGAAGTCCTTCCTCGATCGGGCTAAGGGGCAAGGGACACCCGTGCCCGGGACTGGTTACAGGTCAGGCGGGGAAGCCGCCTCGGTTGAAAGCTGGTTTCGGACGTGCCATACACGCTGGATCGTCGTGACGATGGTCAATGCCGCGATCAGGTAGACCGAGGGCGCGAGCAGTTCGAAATCGCCGAGCCCGGCGCCCTTGGCGAAGACCAAGCCGATGGAGAGTATGACTACCCGCACGGGACGCGTCGCCAACCCGACCTTGCACTCGACCCCGAGCGCCTCGGCGCGGGCGCGCGTGTAGGAGACCATCAGCGAGCCGAGCACGGCGACGACGCACATCGCGGCGGCGAAGTCCTGGCCGTTGGCGGCGAAGTAGCCGGCGACGGCGGCGAGCACGATCCCCTCCTCGATCCGGTCCAGGGTCGAGTCGAGGAAGGCGCCGAAGAGGGTCCCCTTGCCCGACATCCGCGAGTAGCGGCCGTCGAGCGTGTCCATCACCGAGCCGAGGATGAAGGCGACGCCGGCGAGGAAGAAGAGGCGCTGGGTGACCAGGGCGGCGGCGACCAGGTTGCCGATCAGGCCGGCGATCGAGATCGCGTTCGGCGTCAGCCGCGACTCGATCAGGCGATCGCGGGCATAGGCTCGAAGCTCCTGGCCGTTGCGGGCCTGGCGACCGTTGCGACGACCGCCGGGGGCCCTGGGGGGCGCCGAAGACTCCATCGCGACCAGGCTACCGGGCGCAGGGCCGGGAAGTTATGCCTCTGCCTCCTGCGGCTGTGCTGGGGAGCGCCAGGCCCAGGCGTGGGGCCGGGCGCGGGCGAGGAGGCGGTGGGCGACCAGGGCCGAGGCGCCGGCGACCATCCAGCCGAGGGCGACGTCGACCCAGTAGTGGTTGCCGGTGACGATCACGACCCAGGCGATCAGCAGCGGCCAGGCAGCCCACCAGGCTTTCGACCACCAGTTGCGGCAGACGCGGATCGCCGGTGAGGCCGATCATCGCGGCGAAGGCGCAGTGCATGCTCGGCACCGCCGCGTAGGGATTGATGAAGACCTTGGCCAGCGAGGAGTCGTGGTTGACGTTGGAGAAGTCGGTGATCGTGTCGACGAAGCCGTCCTGGGGGAACATCCGCGGCGGCGCGGTCGGGAACAGCGTGTAGCCGACCAGGGCGAAGCCCATCGAGACGACGAACATGTTGCGCACGAAGTAATAGGACTCGTTGCGGAAGAGGTAGAGCCAGACCAGGAAGCCGAGCGCGATCGAGAACTGGGCGTTGAGGTAGAGCTGGTTGGCGACGTCGATCAGCCAGTGGGCGGGCAGGAGGAAGGCCTGCACGCTGGGCTCGAAGAGGGTGTGGGTGGAGCGCTCGAAGTCGATCACCTGCTGGCCGTGGGCGATCGCCTCGGCGCGCTGACCGTCGGCGATGCCGCGCACCAGCTCGTAGGCGGTGTCGACCAGGATGAGGATCCCCAGCTGGCGGCCGGCGTCGCCCCAACCTTGGGGCAGCTTGGATCCGATGCGGGCGAGAGCGCGAGACACGGAACTGCCAATTGTAATTCGCTCGTTAACGGGCGCGGGGACACAATTCGCGCGGGTTATGCGACGAAGTCACGGACCTCGTCGATAACCCGGGCGTCGTCGATCCAGGGCCAGTGGCCCGCGCCGGCGACAGCCTCAGCCGAGAGTCAGGCAGGGCCGCGGCGTACGCCTCGGCGAAGCGAGGCCGAATGAACGGGTCTCTGGCCGCCCCAGAGGACGAGGGAGGGGCAGATAGGCGACCGAGGTCCCTGCCGGCGAGGGCGAGGCGGTCGGGGTCGGCGTGACGGTAGAGGGCGAGTGTCGCCTCGTTGGTGCCGTGATCCATGTGGCGCCAGATCATCTCGATGAACTGGGGTGGCATCGGGCGGCGGTCGCCCGAGAGCTGGCGCATGATCAACCCCATCGAGGACTTGGTGGTGGTCGCGTTGGCGAGCTCGCCGAGGCCGCGGCGGCGCCAGATCTGGGCGACCCAGTGCCAGCGATAGCCGGGCAGACAGCGGCACCGCGTTGATGACGACCAGCTTCTCGACCAGCTCCGGTCGTCGCTGCGCGCCGATCAGCGCCAGCGCAGCCCCAGTCGTGCACGACGAGCTTGCGCTGAGCGATCCCGAGCTCGATCGAGGCACTTTTCGAGGAAGGCCGAGAGCCCGTACATCGAGTAGTCGAACCGCTCGGGGTCCGGGTGTTCCGAGCGGCCCCATCCGGGCATGTCGATCGCGATCGCCGGGCCTCCGCGTTCGAGGAACGGCAGCCAGTCCTCGCCGTGGGTCGGGTTGCCGTGGCAGTAGACGGTGGGCGTGCGCTCCCCCGGCACCCGGCGGTAGAAGACGCGTACGCCGTCCAGCCGCAGCTCCGCCTCTTCGATCGTGCTTGGCATGGCTCGAACCATAAGGCGGGCTAGGGTCCCGGGCCGTGAGCTGGAAGCGCCCGAGCAAACGCCGCGTGCGCGCGATCCGCGATCGGCTGCGCGAGATGTACGGCCAGCCGGTCAACGAACCGCACGGCCACCCGATCGCCGAGCTGATCAAGACCGTCCTCTCCCAGCACACCAACGACCGCAACCGGGATCGCGCCTTTGCGGCGCTGCGGGAGCGCTTCCCAACCTGGGAGGAAGTGCGCGACGCGCCGGTCTCCGAGGTCGAGGAGGCGATCCGGCCCGGCGGCCTCGGCAAGCAGAAGGCGCCGCGGATCCAGGCGATCCTCGAGCAGCTCGGCGACGAGCCCGACCTGGACTGGACCGAGGACGCGCCGCGAGAGGAGTCGCTCGAGTTCCTGCTCTCGCTGCCCGGCGTGGGACGGAAAACGGCCGCTTGCGTGCTGATCTTCACCTGGGGCATCCCCGAGATCCCGGTCGACGTGCACGTGCACCGGGTCGGCGGGCGGCTCGGGCTCTTCCCCGCCAAGGCCTCTTTCGAGCGCGCCCACGACGAGATGCTGGCGATCGTCGACCCCGAGGACGCCTACGAGGTGCACATGAACCTGATCCGCCACGGGCGCGAGCTTTGCCGGCCGAAACCGCGCTGCGGCGAGTGCGAGCTTCGCCGAATGTGTCCCTGGTACCGTGCCGAGCGCGAATGAGCAAAAAGACCTTCATCGTCTTCGGCCTGATGGTCGTCGTCCTCGCCGTCCTGATCCCCTGGCTCGCCTTCCGCAACGACGGCGACGCTGCCCGCGGCGCCCAAGACGTGCCCTCGGATCTGAAGAGCGGCCAGAGCCTCTTCCAGACCAACTGCGGCACCTGCCACACGCTCTATGCGGCCGGCACCGACGGCAACTACGGCCCGAACCTCGACGTGCTGCTCGCCCCCGCGGGCCCGCCCGAAGGCCCAAGCGCCGCCTCGACGATCAAAGCCACCGAAGGCCGCGTGCTCAACGCGGTCGAAAACGGCGTCGACAGCAGCACCACCTCGGGCCGCATGCCCGGCGGCATCCTCAACCAGCAGCAGGCCAAGGAAGTCGCCGAATTCGTCGCCCACACCGCCGGCGAGGGATAGGCGGCAGGCCCGGGACGGATCCGCCCCGGGCCCACCCCCCAGTGGCTTAGTGCTGGAAGTGCAGGACGCTGACCACTCCCGCGTGGTCGGAGGGCCAGAACGGCGGAGCCGCCTGGAACGGGGTGTCCCCGATCAGCTCGGCATCGTCACCGTCCGAGCGGGCGGCGCCGCGACTGAGGATCAGGTCGATCCTGGTTTTCAGCGTCGAAACCGGGTTGTTCAGCTGCCCAGGCGCGAGCTGCGGTATGACGTTCGACTCCTGACAGCACGAGCTGCCGGGCCCGAGCAGTCCCTCATCCCAGCTGTCGCGAAATTTGCCGGGCGCGGTGAGCTGCGCGTAGGTGGTGGTCGTGGAGCCGTCCGAGGCGGAGTTGAAATCGCCGGTGGCGACGATCGTCCCGCCTTTGCCCGGACCGGCCAGGAACTCGGCCGCCTGCGCCTGTTGCACGAGCGGCGATTCCTCGGTTTCGAGGTGGGTGTCGACGAAGCGGAACGGCTGGTGCTTCAGTTTCGCGTCGATGCTGGCCCAGCCGCGGTCGAACGAAAGCGGGCCGACCGGCGATTCGATCGCTTGCTGAGCGGTGTAGCGCCCGCTTTGCGGGTTGCTCCAGGTCAGACCCGGCGTGTCGTCGTTGACGAGGATCACGTCGCGGTCTTCGAGCTGCACGGAGCAGGTGATCGTCGGCCCCGGCTGGACGCAGCCCTGTTCGGCCAGGGCGAGCGGCGCCGGCCCGATGTTGGCGTTGTGCGCGATCGCCGCCGTCGAATAGTGCAGCCCGCGGGCTTCGAGGTCGTTTTCCAGGATGGCGAGGAAGTCGTAGCCGGGGGGCGGGTTCAAGCCGCCGGTAGTCCATTTCGTGACCTCCTGCAGGCCGATCAGGTCCGGTGCCTTTTCCTGGATCTCGTCGGCGATCGCTTCGGCGCGCTGGGGGAAGTTCGTGTACTGCACGGTCGCGTAGATCCGCGCGACGCCTTCGACGAATGCTTCCGGGGTTGCCGCTTCGAGCGCCGGCCCGAGGCTGGATCCCAGATAGAGGTTCTGAGTCATCACCGTCAGGTCGCGCTTGCCATGGCCGCCATGGCCTTTGCCGTGGTGGTGGGACTTGCCGTGATGGCCGTGACCTGAGTCGCCGCGACCGTGGGCCCCGGTGCTGGCCAGAGGCAGGAAAGCAAAGATCAACGCGGCGGCAACGGCGAGTAGGGTCGCCGAGCGCCGAAGGGACAGATGAGGGTGATTCACGTTGGCTCCTCTTTGTTGGCAGCCCACCGGTCAGCCGGCGGACAAATTTCGTCGAGGCGCCTCCCAGCCGGACGTTTCGCTTTCGCGTAGCTGCCCGGTTTGACGAATCGCAAACCACTATACGCATCGAGGGTTTGCACTCAAGGAAAGATCTGCCATACTCACGCTTAGATTTCTTAGGCAGACTCAACTTGAGATAACCAGAGCTGGAGGTACTTGATAGTGGGTAAGACGATCGGGATCGATTTGGGCACGACCAACTCGTGCGTGGCAGTGCTGGAGGGCGGCGAGCCCACCGTCCTGGAGAACTCAGAGGGTGGGCGAACGACCCCTTCCGTGGTCGCCTTCACCGAGTCCGGCGACCGCCTCGTCGGCACCGTCGCCAAGCGCCAGGCGGTGATGAACCCGGAGAACACGATCTTCTCGATCAAGCGCTTCATGGGCCGCAAGGAGGCCGAAGTAAAAGAGGAGGAGACGATCGTCCCCTACGAGGTCGAGGCCGGCCCCAACGGCGACGTCCGCGTCGACGTGCGCGGCAAGCAGTACAGCCCGCCGGAGATCAGCGCGATGATCCTGCAGAAGCTGAAGGCCGACGCCGAAGCGAAGCTCGGCGAGACGGTCGACAGCGCCGTGATCACCGTCCCCGCCTACTTCAACGACGACCAGCGCCAGGCGACAAAGGACGCCGGCAAGATCGCCGGGCTCGACGTCAAGCGGATCATCAACGAGCCGACCGCCGCCTCGCTCGCCTACGGGCTCGACAAGGAGACGGCGGACCACACGATCCTCGTCTTCGACCTCGGCGGCGGCACCTTCGACGTCTCGGTGCTGGAAATCGGCGACGGCGTCTTCGAGGTCAAGTCGACCGCCGGCGACAACCACCTCGGCGGCGACAACTGGGACAAGGCGATCGTCGAGTGGCTGGTCGCCGAGTTCAAACGCGACCAGGGCGTCGACCTCGCCGCCGACAAGAACTCGCTGCAGCGCCTCTACGAGGCGGCAGAGAAGGCGAAGATCGAGCTCTCCTCGGCGCAGGAGACGCAGATCAACCTGCCCTTCATCACCGCGGTCGAGGGCCAGCCCAAGCACCTCGACATGAAGCTGAGCCGCTCGAAGCTGAACGAGCTGACCGCCGACCTGCTGGAGCGGATCGTCGGCCCGGTCAAACGGGCGCTCGACGACGCCGGCGCCGAGATCGACCACGTCGTCCTCGTCGGCGGCATGACCCGGATGCCGGCGGTGCGCGAGCGGGTCGAGAAGCTGACCGGCAAGGAGCCCCACCAAGGCGTCAACCCGGACGAGGTCGTCGCCGTCGGCGCCGCGATCCAGGCGGGAGTGCTGGCCGGGGACGTCAAGGACGTGCTGCTGCTCGACGTCACCCCGCTGACCCTCGGCATCGAGACCAAAGGCGGCGTGATGACGAAGCTGATCGAGCGCAACACGACGATCCCGACCAAGAAGTCGGAGATCTTCTCGACCGCCGACGACAACCAGCCCTCGGTCGAGATCCACGTGCTGCAGGGCGAGCGCGAGATGGCCAACGGCAACAAGAGCCTGGGCAAGTTCCAGCTGACGGGAATCCCGCCAGCGCCGCGCGGGCTGCCGCAGATCGAGGTCACCTTCGACATCGACGCCAATGGCATCCTGCACGTGACCGCGAAAGACCTGGGCACGGGCAAAGAGCAGAAAATCGAGATCCAGTCGGGCTCGGGCCTCTCCGAGGAGGAAATCCAGAGCATGGTCTCCGACGCCGAGGCGCATGCCGAGGAGGATCAGAAGCAGCGCGAGCTGGCCGAGGCGCGCAACCTGGCGGAGAACGCTGCCTATCAGTCGGAGAAACAGCTCGAGGAGCTGGGGGACAAAATCGAGGCTGAGGACAAGGAGGCGATTGAGGCGGCGGTCAAGGAGGTGCGCGAGGTGCTCACTTCCGAGAGCGTCGAGGAGATCACGGCCAAGACCGAAGCGTTGACGGCGGCCTTCTCGAAAGTGTCGGAGCAGATCTATGCGGCGGCGCAGGCTGAGCAGGCGGCGGCTTCAGCTGACGGGGGTTCTGCGGAGGGTGAGTCTGCTGCCGACGAGGAGGAGGTTGTTGACGCCGAGGTGGTTGATGAGGGCGACGACAAGTGATTCATCAGGACGGTCAGGGACGTGACCACACAGCCGCGGGTCCTGTCGGTGCAGGGGACGACGAGCCGCAACGGCCCGCGGGTCCTGTCGGTGCAGGGGACCCACCACCCCCTGCGGTCGCTAAAGCGTCCTCGGGGGCGGTACCCCCTGCACCGCCACCCGCGGGAGATGCGGATCAGGCGGACGCAGTCGAGGACGATCTCGATGCATTGCTCGCTGACACTCAGCGAGAGCGAGACGAGTACCTCGATCTTGCCAAGCGGACGAAGGCTGACTTCGAGAACTTTCGCAAGCGGATGGCCAGCGAGGTGCAGGCTGCTGCCGGTCGGGGGCGAGCTGAGCTGATTCGGGACGTGGTGCCTGTGCTCGATGATTTGGAGCGGGCTCTCCAGGCCGCGGGCTTGGATCCGGAGGGGGACTCGGAAGACGGGTTGGCGCATGGGGTGTTGCTTGTGTTCAGGAGTTTGCGGGACTCGCTGAGCCGGAATGGCATTGAGGCGGTGGATCCGAAGGGGGAGAAGTTCGATCCGAACGCGCATGAGGCGCTTTCTACTGTTACCGCTGAGGGGGTTGAGTCGGGGACGGTCGTTGAGGTGATGCAGAAGGGGTATCGGCTTGGGGAGCAGTTGATTCGGCCGGCTCGTGTGGTGGTGAGCGAGTAGCGGGTGGCCGAGGATCTCTACAAGGTGTTGGGCGTCGCCAAGGGGGCGTCCGAGGAGGAGATCAAGAAGGCGCACCGGAAATTGGTGCGGAAGTATCACCCTGATCGGAATCCGGACGATCCGGAGGCGGAGGAGAAGTTCAAGGAGATCCAGGGGGCCTACGACACGCTCTCCGATCCTGAGAAGCGGAAGGAATACGACGCCGGTGGGGAGATGTTCGGCGGGTTCGGCGGGGCGGGTGGCCCCGGTGGTGGGCCGTTTGGGCCGGGGGGCCCGCAGGCCGGCGGATTTGACGTCAGCGACATCTTCTCCAACCTGTTCGGGCGCGGCGGTGGCGGCGGCCGGGCGCAGGCGCAGCAGGCTGCGCGGGCGCGACCTCGAAACGGAGATCAGCCTCAGCTTCGACCAGGCGGTCAACGGGGCGCAGGTGCAGGTCACCGTGCCGAAGGCCGAACGCTGCCCGACCTGCCACGGCAGCGGCGCCAAGCCGGGGACCAGCCCGGTCACCTGCCCGCGCTGCGAAGGGCGCGGCATCGACGCCCAGAGCCAGGGCTTCTTCTCGATCAGCCAGCCCTGCCCGCAGTGCGGCGGCCAGGGCCAGATCATCGAGGACCCCTGCCCGACCTGCGGCGGCTCCGGCCTGACCCAGCAGACCAAGCGCTACAAGGTGAACATCCCCGCCGGGGTCAAGGACGGCGCGCGGATCCGCCTCGCCGGCAAGGGCGAGGCCGGCCAGCGCGGCGGGCCGCCGGGCGACCTCTTCGTCGTCACCCGCGTCGCCGCCTCGCCGGTCTTCAAGCGGCTCGATGGCGGCAACCTCGAGGTGACGGTGCCGATCACGATCGCCGAGGCGCTGCGCGGGGCGACGATCGAGGTGCCGACCCTGGACGGCACGAAGAAGATCAAGGTCGGGCCCGGCACCAAGCACGGCTCGATCCAGCGCCTCAAAGGCGAGGGCGCGCCGAAGGCAAAGGGTCGCGGCAAGGGCGACATCCGCTACCGGCTCGAGATCGAGATGCCGGAGAAGCTGAGCGAGGAGCAGGAGGAGGCAGCGGCGAAGCTAGCCGAGGCCTTCAACGGCTCCGACCCGCGGGCCGAGTTGCTGCGGAAGGCGGCGGCGCGATGAGCGTGCGGCGCGAACGAATCGACGTCTCTATCGACTCCGACCAGGGGGTCTTCATGATCTCGGTTGCCGCCGAGCTCGCTCACATGCATCCCGCAGACGCTCCGAATGTACGAGGCGCGCGGCCTGATCCAGCCCAAGCGCTCGCCCAAGAACACCCGCCTCTTCTCGCAGCGCGACGTCGCGCTGCTGCGGCGGATCCAGCAGCTGACCGCCGAAGGCCTGAACCTGGCCGGGGTCGAGAAGGTGCTGACGCTGGAGCGCAGGCTTGCCGAACTCGAAGGGAAGGCCATCGATGCAGCCGGATAGGTTCACCGTCAAGTCCCAGGAAGCGGTCGCGGCGGCGCAGGCCCTCGCCGCCGAGCGCAAGAACCCCGAGGTGACGCCGGCGCATCTCCTGGTCGCCCTGCTGCGACAGGAGGACGGCCTGGTGGTGCCGATCCTGCAGAAGCTCGGCGCCGACCCGAGCGCGATCGCCAGCCGCGCGGTGGTCGCGGTCGAGGAGCTGCCGAAGCTGAGCGAGACCGCCGAGGTCCGTCCCTCCTCCCCGTTCGTCGCCACCCTGCAGCAGGCCGAAAAGGAGATGGCGTCAATGGGCGACGAGTACATCTCCACCGAGCACGTCCTGCTCGCCCTGACCGAGTCGGGCTCGGGCGTCGCCGATCTGCTGCCCGACCGCGGCTCGCTGGAGAAGGCGGTCGCCGAGGTCCGCGGCCCGCACAAGGTCACCTCGCAAAACCCCGAGGACAGCGTCCAGGCGCTGGAGAAATTCGGCCGCGACCTGACCGCCGAGGCGGAGGCGGGCAAGCTCGACCCGGTGATCGGCCGCGACGAGGAGATCCGCCGCGTGATCCAGGTCCTCTCCCGCCGCACCAAGAACAACCCGGTGCTGATCGGCGACCCCGGCGTCGGCAAGACGGCGATCGTCGAGGGGCTGGCGCAGCGGATCGTCGACGGCGACGTGCCCGAGAGCCTGCGCGACCGGCGCGTGATCGCGCTCGACATCGGCTCGCTGCTGGCCGGCTCCAAATACCGCGGCGAGTTCGAGGAGCGGCTGAAAGCGGTGCTGACCGAGGTCCAGGACGCCGAGGGGCAGATCGTCCTCTTCCTCGACGAGCTGCACACGATCGTCGGCGCCGGCGCGGCCGAAGGCGCGGTCGACGCCGCCAACCTGCTGAAGCCGATGCTGGCCCGCGGCGAGCTGCGCGCGGTCGGCGCCACCACCCTCGACGAGTACCGCAAGCACATCGAGAAGGACGCGGCGCTGGAGCGGCGCTTCCAGCCGGTGCTGGTCGGCGAGCCCGACATCAACGACACGATCGCGATCCTGCGCGGGCTGAAGGAGCGCTACGAGAACCACCACGGGGTGCGGATCACCGACTCGGCGATCGTCGCCGCGGCGACGCTCTCGGAGCGCTACATCGCCGACCGCTTCCTGCCCGACAAGGCGATCGACCTGATCGACGAGGCCGCCTCGCGGCTGAAGATCGAGATCGACTCGATGCCGACCGAGATCGACGAGGTGAAGCGGCGCATGCAGCAGCTCGAGATCGAGCGCGAGGCGATGAAGAAGGAGACCGACGAGGCGTCGAAGGCGCGGCTCGAGGCGCTCGAGGCCGAGCTCGCCGAGCTGAGCGAGACGCTTCAACGAGATGAACGCCCGCTGGCAGAACGAGAAGGGCGCGATCGACTCGATCAACGAGGCGAAGGCGAAGCTCGAGGAGGCCGGCCGCGAGGCCGAGCGGGCCGAGCGCGACGCCGACCTCGAGCGGGCGGCGAAGCTTCGCTACGGCGAGATCCCGGAGCTGGAGAAGGAGGTCGCCGAGCAGGAGGCGCGGATCGCCGAGCTGCACGCCGGCGGCGGCTCGATGCTGGCCGACGAGGTGACCGAGGAGGACGTCGCCGAGGTCGTCGCCAAATGGACCGGGCATCCCGGTCAGCCGCCTGATGGAGGGCGAGGTCGAGAAGCTGATCCAGATGGAGGATCGCCTGCACGAGCGGGTGATCGGCCAGGACGAGGCGATCGAGGCCGTCTCCAACGCGCTGCGCCGCTCGCGCGCCGGCCTCTCCGACCCGCAACCGGCCGATCGGCAGCTTCCTCTTCCTCGGCCCGACCGGGGTCGGCAAGACCGAGCTGGCGAAGGCGCTGGCCGAGTTCATGTTCGACTCCGAGCAGGCGATCGTCCGCCTCGACATGTCCGAGTACATGGAGAAGCACACGGTGGCGCGGCTGATCGGCGCCCCACCCGGCTACGTCGGCTACGAGGAGGGCGGCCAGCTGACCGAGGCGGTGCGGCGGCGGCCCTACGCGGTGGTCCTGCTCGACGAGATCGAGAAGGCCCACCCCGACGTCTTCAACACGCTGCTGCAGATCATGGACGACGGCCGCCTCACCGACGGCCAGGGCCGCACGGTCAGCTTCACCAACACGGTGCTGATCATGACCTCCAACGTCGGCAGCGACCGGATCGTCGCCGAGTCGGTCGACGAGAGGATCCGCGAGCAGATCGAAGAGGTGCTGGCGGCGACCTTCAAGCCCGAGTTCCTCAACCGGATCGACGACACGGTGATCTTCCACCGCCTCTCCAAGGACGACATCGGCCGCATCGTCGAGCTCCAGGTCGACCAGCTGATCGGCCGCGTGCGCGAGCGCGGGATCGAGGTCGAGCTCTCAGACGAGGCGAAGACACTGCTCGGCAACCTCGGCTACGACCCGACCTACGGCGCGCGGCCGCTGAAGCGGGTGATCCAGAAGCAGCTGGTCGACAAGCTGGCGCTGAAGCTGCTCGAGGGCGAGTTCCGCGAAGGCGACACCGTGCAGGTCGACGCCGCCGACGGCGAGCTCGTCTTCGG
>CAVZVK010000002.1:0-58012 GCA_963778715.1 uncultured Solirubrobacterales bacterium | reverse complement strand
AGCGGCTCGAGGTCGAGGAACTCCTCCAGCGGCGTGATCAGCGGCGCCAGGTCGACCTCGTCGGTGTGGGAGACCTGCTCGAGCAGGTCGTAGCGGCCGACCAGGTCCTGGGCGCGCTCGTAGCCGAGCGAGGCGACGACCTGCTTGACCTCCTCGCCCATCGCCTGGAAGAAGCGGGCGCAGCTCTCGGCGGCGACGTCGACCTCCTGCGGGGTGAACTTCTTCAGGCCGTGCTCCTGGGCCTGCTCGACCGTCTCGATCTGGGTCGCGATGCCGACGTGGCAGGTGTCGAGCTGGCAGCCGCGGCAGATCGTGCAGCCGAGGCTGACCATCGCCAGGGTGCCGAAGCCGACCCGGTTGGCGCCGAGGCAGTGCAGCTTGACGATGTCGTGGCCGTGGCGGTAGCCGCCGTCGGCCCAGATCTCGACCCGGTTGCGGATGCCCGGCCTCCATCAGCGCCCGGTGCACGGCGCGGGTGCCGATGTCCGAGGGCAGGCCGACGTGGCGCAGGGCGTGCTGGCGGGCCGCGCCGGTGCCGCCCTCGAAGCCGGAGAGGGTGATGATGTCGGCGCCCGCCTTGGCGATGCCGAGGCCGATCGTGCCGATGTTCGGCACCACCGGGACCTTGACCGAGACGCGCACGTCGGGGTTGACCGTCTTCAGCTCGTCGATCAGCTCGGCGAGGTCCTCGATCGAGTAGAGGTCGTGGTTGTTGGAGGGCGAGATCAGGTCGGTGCCGGGCGCCGCGTTACGGGCGGCGGCGACCTTCTCGGAGACCTTCTTGCCGGGCAGGTGGCCGCCCTCGCCGGGCTTCGCGCCCTGGCCGATCTTGATCTCGGCGAGGTAGGAGGAGTTGATCATCTCCGCCGAGACGCCGAAGCGGCCCGAGGCGACCTGCTGGCCGCGCCACTTGCGGTAGTGCCCGTACATGTCGCGGATCTCGCCGCCCTCGCCGTTGACGCAGAGCACGTTGATCGACTTCGCCGCCTCGGCGTAGGCGCGGAAGGCGGGCTCGGACTGCGAGCCGAAGCTCATCGAGGAGATCACGACCGGGTAGTCGTGGCGGCCGACGCCGGCGTCGACGACCGCGGGGTCGACCGGCTCGCGGTCGCCCTTCAGGCCCATCACGTGGCGCATCGAGATCGGGCTCTGCCGCTCGAGATCGCGGACTTTCTCCGAGTACTCCTCGTAGCTGCCGGAGCCGTTGGCGGTGGCGATCGCCGCCTTGTAGACCTTGGGGTAGAAGCGGAACGTCTTCGCCGGTTTGGCCTCCTCGTCGCCGGCGAGGATGCGGGCGCGCTCGTTGGTGTCCTCGTCGAGGTCGGCGAAGCCGACGCCGCCGCGCTCGGAGGCGGCGAAGGCCTCGGTCATGAAGATCTCGGCCAGCTCGGGCTTGACCCCGATCGAGGAGAACTGGCGGGCGTAGCCGCGCACCTCGTGGATGCCGATCGTCGAGATCACTTTCTCGATCCCCTTGGTCAGCGCGTCGCAGAGGTTCGAGACGTCGCTCTCGTAGTCCTCGACGCAGATCACCTCGACCATCGTGTAGGGGCAGACGCCGTTGGCGCCGAGGCCGAGGGCGAGCATCGTGTCGTGGACGTTGCGGATCGCGGCCGAGCGCAGGACGATGCCGCAGCGGCGGCGCAGGTTCTCCTCGCCGGGCTCGACCCTGAACCCCTTCAGCGCCTGGTCGACCGCGGAGGTCGCCAGGTGCGGGTCGAGGTAGCGGCGCTCGGCGTCGTAGACGGTGCGGTCGGTGAGCACCAGCAGCTCGGCGCCGTCGCGGACTTTCTTCACCGCCTCCTGCTTGATCCGCTCGATCGCGCCCTTGGTCGTCTCCGACTCCAGCAGCGAGATGTCGACCGCGTCGGCGCGGCCGCGGAACTCCTCCCAGAGGTCCTCGAGCAGGTAGGTGTCGTGCTCGCGGGCGATCCTGCGGTAGGTCTTGTCGGAGAGCGGCGCCAGGCCGTGGTGGCCGCCGAGGATCATCGGGAAGGCGGTCTCGACCGTGCCGGTGTCCTCGCCGGCGGCGTCGATCGAGGGGCGGCGGCCGAAGACCGTGCGGGTGGAGAAGTGCTCCATCTCGCGTTCGCGGTCGATCGCCGGGTTGGTGACGACGGCGACCGTCTCCTTGAAGTAGTCGGCGAGGTTCTGGCGCTCCGGCGAGAGCGCCGCCAGCGGCCCGTCGTAGCCCAGCGAGCCGACCGGCTCGGAGCCGTTGGAGGCCATCTGCTGGACCAGTTTGACGTCGTCGCGCTGCCAGCCGAAGCCGGCGAGGACGCGGTCTGAGACCTTGACCGGCTCCTCGGGGCCGGCGTCGGAGTAGCCCGGCACCTCCTCGCCCTCGAGCGGGCCGCCGGTCTCCAGGGCGCGGTCGTAGGCGGCCGCGTCCTCGGCGCCGTTGCGGCGCAGCCAGCTCTTGCGGACGATCCGCAGCATCTCGTCGTGCGGGTGCAGGGTCGAGCGGCTGGGCCTCGCGGTCGATCGTCACCAGGGCCTTCTCGCCGGGGGCCAGCGGCTTGGGCTCCGAGACCATCGAGCTCACGGACACGACGCCCGGCTCGGAGCTGAAGACGAAGTCGTCGGTGGTCTCGACCTGCCAGAGCGGTCGCAGGCCGAGCGCGTCGGAGGAGAAGACGCATTCGTCGGCGTGGCGGGCGATCAGCGCCACCGGGCCCTGCGCGAACGGCCCCATCGCCTGGTGCAGGTACATGTAGAAGCGGTGCAGCTCGGCCGGCATGCGGCGGATCTCTTCGACGATCGGCGGCACGACCATCTCCATCGCCTCGGCGAGGCTGAGGCCGTCGCGGCTGACCAGGGTGTCGATCGTGCGGTTGAGGTCCTGCGAGTCCGAGCCGCCGGCGTGGATCGGCACGCCGAGCATTTTGCGCCTCCTGGCGCAGCTGGTCGATCGTGTTGATCTCGCCGTTGTGGCCGAGCACCGAGAAGGGCTGGACGCGCTTGAAGGAGGGCCAGGTGTTGGTCGAGTAGCGGTTGTGGCCGAAGCAGCCGATCGTCTCGAAGCGCTCGTCGCGCAGGTCGGGGTAGTACTCGCCGAGCACCTTCGGCGCGCCCATCACCTTGTAGACGCAGGTCGTCGCCGAGAAGGAGGGGACGTGGACGTCGAGCCGCTGCTCGAGCTCGATCAGCAGGTCGAAGAGGACGCGGTCGCGGCGCGAGGCGTCGGCGACGAGGCCGGCGAGCTGCCAGAAGTGCGGCTCCTCCTCGCGCGCGGTCGGGCCGAGCGCGGGCGAGTCGACGGCGCCGATCCGCTCGGCGAGGATGCGGAAGCCGCCCTGGCCGAGCAGCTCGCGGGCGTCGTGCTGGATCCGCTCGCAGGTCCTGGGAGCGCTCGACGAAGACGTGGGCGACGGCGAAGGCGTCGTCGAGGGTCGAGCGAGGGGTCGTGGCCGCCGGAGCGGACCTCCTCGGCCCAGATCTTGCGCGGCAGGTCGAGCAGCAGCCCGCAGCCGTCGCCCTCGCCGTCGACGTTGCCGGCGCGGTGGAGCATCTTCTGCAGCGCCGGGATCGCCAACTCGATCGGCGCGTGGCTCGGCGTCGCGTCCTTGCGCACCGAGGCGTAGATCGCGCAGGCGTCCTTGTCCTCGACGCTGGGCGGCGAGACAAGCGGCCGGTAGGGACGCTCTGGCGAGTAGCGGACGGGGCTCTCGCCGTGATGCTCACGGGACTGGGTATCGGACATGCTGACCTCCCGGTTTCCGCGCCTTCTCCGAGCGGGCGCGCGACGGGTTGAACGAGTCGCCGGATTATAGGGCGGTGGATCGCCCTTATTCGGCGAATTCGGATTTTCTCGCAAATAGCGCGGAAAAGCGGCGGAAAGCTCAGGCGTCGGAGATCAGCGAATCACCCGACCAAAGTTGATCGGCGATTCCGCGCGCGCCGACCAAACGTTTTCTCGAACCGGGACTGTCCTCTTCAAGTGCCCCACCTCCACCTGCATCGCGCGGACGCCGTCTGGGCATCGCCCCAACGACCAGGAAGTGGCTCGGGCGACCGGGGTGAGCCTTAGTGATCCTGTAGGTCTCTAGGAATACCCCCGTCTTCCTGGCCTCAACGCTCGTCTTGCACGACGAAGACGCCTCATCGAGAAAGATGCACGTCACTCCCCTGCCTTCGACGATCCAAAAGGCCACACCGGCGGGAGTTTGCACACGCTGGGCCCGATCGAGACGCAAGCCGAGGCTCCCCTTCCCGTACAGGTTCCTCCTAAGTTTGCGCTGCATCGGCAACGGCACTGGCTCGGCGGCACCATGGGAGGCGCCCAGGGGTGCCAGGCCTTTTGCTTCGCCCTCCTTCAACGCCTTAACCCCCCGGCGTACCAGTTCCGCCTTCCACTCGCGTGGAGATGCGCTGGACGGCGATTCGGAACCTGGCCCGGACGTTTCGCCTCTCACAACATGTAGCACCAACCACACCCCGCCTAGCAAGACGAGCGCGGTCAGGGAGAACAGAAATGCACGACCTCTGCTCATGGCATCCAAGCAGCCCTCAATAGGCCGCGCGCCCGAGAGGGCACGCGGCCTATTGCAGGAACTACACTCGCGTCTCCGGTCACCAAACTAAACGCTAGAGGTCAGTCGTGAAGGGTTGGCGCGAGTGTTACGGACAGGGACTGGCGCATACATCCGCGAAGCCATACGCCGTATTAGTCCCTGCAGCGTTGTTGTAGATTTCAGCGACATCTCCATTTGCGCCGCTTGGCGTGAAGTTGTATACGCCCTGATTTGGACCGGCCGAACACATCGTTGTACCATTGTTGTACCAAGCCAGTACACACACTGAGTGTTGGGCTCCACTTCCGCCAACCTCCGTTATGAAGCCAGACCCAAATGTCGGTGCGGGAGAATAGAGTGAATTGCAGTAATAGAGACCGCCCCCACCGCCTTTACCCCCCAGAGTCACGCCGTAGCAGAAATTCTTGGGTGTGGCCGAAGCCGTGTCTGCCGATGAAAGAACGAGCATGACGCTCATCAACAGCGCGCTTACTCCGGCGATAAGCCAGACCTTTGCACGGCTCAAGCGGTTCACTTCGAGCTGATTCAGCACAGACATCTCTCCTTTGTTTGGCCCAGGGTCAATTCGAGTACGACCCTGGTCGACCGAATTCTCGCCGCACCGAAGCTCGGGCGCATTGCCAAAGTGGGTCATTGCTCTCCCAATTTGGCACACCTTGAGCAAATTCCAACAGGATGACGGTTCCCCGAGTCCTCCATCGAGCACCCCCGTCGTACCAGTTTGTCCTTCCACTTGCGTGGGGATGCGCTAGAGGGCGATAAAGGCCGCGCGCCCAAGAGGGCGCACGGCCTTGACAGGAAGTCACACTCGCATCTCAGACCACCAGGCTTTGACGCTGAGTGGTTTAGCTAGCGGTTAGCGCAAGCGTCACTAGCAGGGGTTGGCGCAAACGTCCGCGAAGCCATACACAGTATTTTCCCCTGAAGCGTTGTTGTAGATTTCGGCGATATCTTCATATGCGCCGCTTGGGGTGAAGTTGTATACACCCTGATTTGGACCGGCCGAGCACATCGTTGTGCCGTTGCTTATCCAAGCCAGGACGCATACGGAGTGCTGAATTCCACTTCCGCCGACCTCAGTTATATAGCCTGCCCTAAATGACGGGGCGGGACCATACCATGAATCGCAGTGCGCACTAGGAATCGAACCTTTACCTACAAGATGCACGCCGTAGCAGAAATTCTGGGGCGCAGCCGAGGCCGGGCTTGCCGATGAAAGGACAAGCATGACGCTCATCAGCAGCGCGCTTACTCCGGCGATAAGCCAGACCTTTGCACGGCTCAAGCGGTTCACTTCGAGCTGATTCAGCACAGACATCTCTCCTTTGTTTGGCCCAGGGTCAATTCGATGTACGACCCTGGTCAACCGAATTCTCGCCGCACCGAAGCTCGGGCGCATTGCCAAAGTGGGTCATTGCTCTCCCAAATTGGATACATCTTGAGAAATTTCAACTAGGATGACCACAGGTAACTCCCCAGGCGCTCGGATCGAGAGCCTTGCTGGTGCCCTAGTAGATTCCTGCTAGGCGAACGAAGGCGGTGCGTATTCCCCGGCCGGGTGCACGCCGATCAGCAGTGCGGTAACGGGCACCTCGGAACGGTTGAGGATCGTGCGGCTCGCCGGCGGCTCGATCGAGGCGAAGGTGCCGGCGGGCGCCGGGTGGTCCTCGCCTTCGAGCCGCAATACGCCCTCCCCTTCGAGCACGATGTAGAGCTCGACCTGGCCGCTCTGCGCCTCGTCGTGCTCGGGGATCTGCCCTCCGGGCGCGATCTCGACCAGGTTGAAGCCGAAGGCTGAGGTGCCGAGTGCCTTGCGCGCCAGGCGCCAGGTCGAGTCACCCGAGCCCTCCATCGACTCGAACTCGTCGCGATGCTTGATCGTGTAGTCGCTACTCATGCGTTTCCTTTCCTCGCAGGAAGGCTATGACCCTACCTCGAAGCCAGCGGCGCAAAGATTACGGGGTCCATTGGAATGTGATCAAAGCGGGCGGTTGGTTGACCGAGTCGCGAAAGACGAACTGTCCCCGCCGAACCGGGACCCGGATGATGGAGCCGCCGGTTCGAATCTTTGCCTCGCCGACCGCTATGGGCGCCAGCCCGGCGATCAATCGAGACCACCTCCTCGCTTTCGAGCTGGAATGCGGGGTGATTGTCACCAGCGATATTCCGTGGATCAGCGCGAATCGATCCGGCGAACAGACCTCGCTGACTCCTCCTTCCAATGCCCTGAGGATGCAGAGCTTGTGCGCTCCCTCGACTAGCCAGTACTGCCCGTCCGCAATTCTCACAACCTGGGCGGCAGTCCAGCGTTCCCCGCCGCGAGGATGCCTCATAGCTTTCCGGAGCGCCTCAGGGAGGCCCTCCGGATGAGTCGCGAGGATGGGAAAGACTTGCGTCAGTGAGCCGCTTCTCACCTTGTGTCCAGGCGCGGATACCTGGACTGATGCGTCGTGAGATTTACCGCAGGCGCCAAAGGTCATGCAAAGGACGACAAGGAGCGGAAAGCAGACCAACCTCCGCCCCCAGCGCCCAACGTGAACACTTCTCTTCCCCACCGCCATCTAATCGACAGATGAGTCCGGGCCGACCCACGGGGAATCGACCCGGACCGCGGCAACGTCCTATCGGCGCGTTGCCTCCGTGCCTAGCAGTTGTATCCCGATCCGTCGATGCCCCAAAGACGGTTGGTATCGCCGGCCGTGTTGTTGCGAACGATGCCGCGCATGCATGGCTGATCAGGCCGATACATACTGGCGGTTGCCCCTGGCCCGCTCGAACAGACCCAGGTCTGGATCAAATTGTTGGAGTGATCGAGCCCATCGACGCATGCACTGTGGTCAGCGCCTACTCCATTGATCACATATATTTGCATGTACCTGCTTGCGGTACAGCGATCACCGGTTTGACCCCAGCGCGCCGCACGGTACCAGTTGCAGAACACCTCTTCCGGGCCCACTTCAGTCGCCGACGCACCCTGTGTAAATGGAAGCATGAGTGCACAGACCGCGACGCACAAAAGGACCAAACGGCCCCACTTTGACGTCGGACTGACGGCAATATCTCCCCTACTCATACTTTCTCCCTTCCCGATTGAGTTGACATTTGCTCGCGTCTCCCCCGTCCGAGATCGCGTTCCAAAGTCTCCTCCGTGGCAAAGGTCCCTGCCCGACCAATGTGAGAAACCGTTCGACCTCGGCTTTCTCAGGTTGGGAAAAATCGCTGGAAGCGCAGGGCGAGCTCCATCTCGCCCCCGATCTGCCCGAGTGGCCGGCCCAGCCTAGCCTCGACAACGCGCAGGCGATTGGCGACCGTGCGCCGACTCACTCCCAGCACTGCTGCGGCCGAAGAGACGTTGCGTTCAGATGCAAAGTAGGCGCTCAGCGTCTCGCGGAGCGCCGCACCACCATCGCGATCCTCCGCGAGGGGAGCCAGGTAGAGCTCTCGTAACGACGCGGCGAGAACTTCATCGCGCGACAGTGTGGCGAGCAGAGCAACGTCGGCATAGCGTGCGACGCCCTCGGGGTCTCGTTGGGCGATCGGCAGGGCGGCCGCTGCCTGACGGTGAGTCAGCCGCCAGCCGGCGATTCCCTGCCCGGGCTCGCCAAACGCCAGGACGACGCTCGCCGGCCACTCCGGCCCTGCGAGACTGCCTCGAGCGGCGAGGTCCAGCCGCTGCTGTCCGCCGAGCCACGCCCAAACCGGCCCGTCGCCGTTGCGCACCAGAAGCGCTCGGCGGTCTACGGCCTCGGCGAGCTCGTGGATCGCATCGGCAGCGCCAGCGCCCGCAGCAAGCAATCCGAGGTGCCAGCCATCGAAGTCGTAGGCGATCTCCGACGTGTCGAGCAGCTCGCCATTGAGCAGCCTGCGCACGCATTCCTCCTCGCCATGCTTCGGCGAGCTGGCGAGATCGTCCAGCTCGCGGGCGTACTCCTCCGTGACCGCCTCAATCAACCGATCGAAGACCGCGGCCGGCGCACGCATCACGCTCTGCAATGCCGTGACGTCGGCCGGGCCCATGGACTCGACCTCCTGAGCCACAAACTCGCCGAGCAGCGTGTAGCCGGCGAAATACCTGCGCAGCACCGTCTGCAGGCTGACGTCGGCGCGCGCCGCCATTCGTGCCTGGGCAAGCAACTGGGCCGGCACCTTTGGAAGCCGGCGCTCACCATCGTCGATCGCGGCCAGGCCATGTTCGAGCGCGGCAGAGATCGCTGCGCGCAGCCCCTCAGCGTAGACCGGATCGAGAGCCTGGGCCGACTCGGAGATCCCATCGACTCGCGCACGAACTGCCTGCTCGATCTCGTCTCGCCTGGCGTCCAGGCGGGCGAGCAAAGTGGCTCGAACTCGCCCGGGCGACGGGATCACCGCATCTCGTCGCGGCTTGGCACGAAGCGGCCGAGCGGTTCCGTCCCGGCTCTCGCTGCCGGTGGATTTGGACCCGACTGCCCCCCTGGTAGACAACTGCTGCTCCCGTCCTTCCCCTTTGCAACACAGAAGGCAACTCGGCCAGGCCCCACCAGCCCTCGCCCGCAGGATACGCTAAAAACACCCCGGTTCGCAACTCAGCGGTCGAGACCGGATGGAGCCGAGCGGTCGCGACGCCCGCGGAGTACTGCTCAGCGGCTCCAATCCGGTTCGGAGGCGCTGTTGGCAAGCACCTTCGGCTTGCCGCCCGCGTAGGGAATGCTGACCACCCTGTGCCCCGGGCCTGGTTCGAAGCCGCCGAGGCTGCCGAGGACGAAGCGGCCATCCTTGGAGAGGGCGGTGCCGACGAAGCCGACCTCGCGTTCCTTGGTCAGCGCCCGTTCAGCGCCGGTCTTCGGGTTGACCGTGACCGCATAGGTCGTGTCCTGGCCGCCGAACTCGGCGAGCAGGCGCCTGCCGTTGGCCGACCACTCCGTCGGGCTCAGACCAGAGAGAAGCGGATCGACCCTGGTGTGGGTCAACCGCTTGACCGCCTTGCCGTTTGGATTCATCAGGAAAAGGTCGTTCTTGGGCCCGAACTGGCGCGTCTTTTCGCCGAGATGCTTGACGAAGACGACCGTTTCGTGGGGACCCCAAAGAGGGCTCGAAGATCGATGATCCGTGGTCAGGCGATGGGGCTGTTCAGCAGCGACGTTGACGACGCCGGGGGTGGCGACGTCGAAGCGGTATAGGTCGCTCTTCGAGCCGAATTCGCTCGACGAGCGTGCGTAGACGATCGCCGGCCCTTCCGGCGCGAAGCTGACCCCGTTGAAGAAGCCCCGGTCGACCGTCCGCTGGGCGCCGCTGGCGACATCGATCGTCGTCAGCCGCTGCTTGCCGACGTCTGGCCCCAGCAGGACCGCGATCGTGCTGGAGTCCGACGACCAGGCGAAGACGAACGGGTCCTGCCAGCCGCCGGCGAGCTTCCTCGGTGCCCTGCCCGTCGCCGAGGCAACCATCAATTCCGAAGGCCGATTGCCCTTGCCGAAGCGGTAGAAGACGATCGTCTTCCCGTCGGGCGAGACCCGCGGGTTCGACCCGGAGCCGATCCTGCGAGCCGCCGAGCCGTTGTCGTTGGCGGCGAAGACGGCAGGGTTGAGTGCGTTGCGGGTGAAGACGAGGGTCGCCCTGGCAAACGAGGGCACGAGGAGGCTGACGCCGAGCGTCACCAGTGTGCCGATCAGCTTCGGGCTTCTGGCCACGTCTGCGATCCTAGCTGGCTCGGCGGGGATCAGGAGGTGGTGAAGGTCATGTCTTCGCCGTAGGCGATTCCTTCGGAGCTCGCAGCGACAACGCGGTAGTGGTAGGTGGTTTTCGGCGTCAGACCGCTGATCGCTTTTGCCTTGGCGACCGCTTCGAAGCCCGAGCCAACCGCTTCGTCGGGAGCCGGGGCTTTCGTCCCATAGGCAGTGGTGGTGCCGTATTCGAAGTGATACGTGGTCGATGCGCCAACCGGGGCGATCAGGGAATTTAGCGTCGCCCCGCTGGAGCCGATCGCCGTCGCAGCCTGCGTGATCGCTTCGGGCTGGCCGACCTGGGTCCAGCGCTCGATCCGATTGTTGCCGGCATCCGCAACGTAGATACTGCCCTTACCGTAGGCAATGCTGAACGGCTGGTTGAGCTGGCCTGCGCCCGAGCCAGCTTCGCCGAAGTTGGCAAGCAGTTCGCCCACCTGGCTGAACTGCTCGATTCGATTGTTGCCATGGTCGACAACCAGGAGGCTACCGCTGGGCCGAACCGCGACGTCATAGGGCTGTTTGAGCTGACCCAAACCGGAGCCTTCCGTTCCGAATCTCGTGAACAGAGCGGGGTGTTCGGCGCAGCCGCCACAGTTGAGCATGTATTGCTCGACGTAGGTTTTGTTGGCGTCGACCCCCCAGACGTTTCCCCCACTCGCTTCGTAGCCGAGCCCGATCGGGGAGCGGCCTTCGCGTTCGGCGAGGGTGTAGGGGATGACAGCGAGCAGATGGTTACCTTCGGGGCCGAGTCCTTCGACGCTGTACTCGTAGACAGCACCGCGAATCGGGTCCGCCGCAAAGATGTGGCCCGTCTTGTCGGCCACGACATCCCAGGGGGCATAGAGCGGTTCGCTGCCTTCTCCGGGCCCGAACTGGGCAATGAAGGCCCCATTGGCGTTCACCTCCTCGATCCGGTGGTTGTTCGCGTCGGCAACGAAGAGGTGACCGGCGGGATCGAGCGTAATCCCGAGCGGCGCGTTGAACTGGCCGTTGCCCGAGCCGCCGGTGCCGAACTGGCTTAGGTATTCGCCAGCGGGGCCGAATTTCTCGACGCGGTTCCCCCCAGGGTCGGTGGCATAGAGATTGCCGTTGCCGCCGACGACGATCCCGCCGGGGCTCATTACCGTACCTGTGGGTGAGGTGAACTGACCGTTGCCGCTGCCTTTGCTGCCGAAGCTCGATACGAAGGCAGGGGCGTTGGCAAGCGTGGTGAAGGTCTGGTCGGCGCTCGTTGTTGTGCCTTCTGCGCTGGTGGCGACGACGCGGTAGTGATACGTGCGTTCGGCCAGTAGACCGGTGAGTTCCCGGCTGACTTTGACCGCCGTCGTGCCCGAGCCGATCGCGGCGTCGGGGACAGGGGTGCTCTGGCCGTAGCTCGTCGTCGTGCCGTATTCGAAGCGGTAGCTGGTGGCGGATCCCTGCGGGTTGATCGAGGCGTGCAGCGTCGCTCCGTGAATGCCGATGCCGGTCGTGGCTTCGGGGGTGATGGTGGGTTCCTGCCAGCGTGGGGTCGTGAATTCCACTTCGCCATCCGGCAGGATCAATCCGCCAGCCGGAAAACCGGGATCCGTTATGAAGCTGCGCGCGTTGAGCTTATAGCGATAGCTGGTGTTCGGCGCCAGTCCTTCGAAGGTGGCGCCCATGCCCGCGGCACCGCCGATTTCGGGTGGGCCGACTTCCGTGAAGCTGGCAGGACTCACAACGGTGCCACCGGGACCTTTGAGTTCAAACTGATACTGCGCAGGAAAGCCACCTCGCCTTACGGTGCCGAATACGGTGGTATTTCCTTTCGATCCAACGAGGTACCCACCCGTTGTCGCTTCCACGCGTTCCGGCTGCTCACCAGCGGTGCATCCTGATTCGCCTCTCACGAGACGATAGTCGTCCCAGACCTTCGCCACCCAAATGCCCGGTGCCCCTTCGAAGCGTTCACCGGCGGTGTGATCGTTGCACATGTCGGCGAGCTCTCTTTCGGGCCACCCCGGCACCGCCCAACCCGCGTAATAGTACGGAATCGGATCAGACTCGGCCTCGAAGTACTCGTGCGACTCGATGACCTGGATGGTCGCCCACAATTCCATTCCCCTCAGGCATTCTGCCGTAGGCCACTGGACATACGCGTATGCAACACTCCACGGTTCTCCCTCATATCCGTGCCAGCCGCAGCCGTCAGTCGAATGTTTGGTGCCCGGTGGGGTCAGCACGACATACTGATCGTCCAGTCCCCCGGTGTGCGCGAACCCGGCAACGTGTTCTATCGCGTAGTTAACCTCGTTCTTTATTGGTATCGAGCTTTCCTGCACCATCGGGCCAGCCGGATAGCCGACGCGCGTGTCGGTGAACGAAGCGGTCAGATCGGATTGTCCGGAAATGTAGCCGCCCGCATCGAAGTACTGGGTCATGGCCTGCGAGATGGAAGAACCGCCAACCCATTGGTAGAAGGCGAGCACCTTTTCCTTGGTGCCTGGATAGCTATTCCACTGGCTTCCCCAGAAGATCACATGCACCCGGGGATGGTGTTGCACATATCCACCGGTGTTGAAGGCGTATTCCTGGTTTTCAACGAACGACGCGGTTGCACTCGCCTTCCTCCGCCTTCTGTGAGCTCTGGCCTTCCTGTGTCTCTTGGATCCCCTGGGCGGCATCGTCAGGCGTTCGGGAGGACTAACCGCATCGTGGGCCCTGCTGAGCGGAGGCAATCCGCTCGGCGGCGACGCGGCCACCGCCGGCGCCGGACCACCGACGAGCGCAAACACCGCCCACAACCCAATTGCCATCGCTACCTTGCTCACGGTCGCCTCCCTCTGCGGACTCTTGAGTGCTTCGGGGAGAAGACTCCCCCATCGCCGGGGGTCGTGCATTGCCATTGTGGGAAACGAGTCGTTCGCCTTTTTCTCAGTTTGCGCTCAGAGCTCGGGTACGTCGGCACCGTGGGGGCTGAACGGGAGGCGGCGGACCTCGGCCCAGCCGGTGCAGCGCTCTTCCAGGGCCTCGGCGACCTTGCCAGCGTCCTGCCAGGTGGTCCAGACGAGGACGGTGGGGCCAGCGCCGGAGATCGTGGCGCCGAGGGCACCCAGGCCGACAGCATCGTCGACGAGCTCCATCGAACGCGGATAGAGCTCGCGGCGGGGGGGCTGATGGATGCGGTCGGCGAGGCCCGCCGTTACGAGGTCGAGGTCGGCCCGCTGCAGGCCGAGGACGAGGCGCGAGGCGGCAGACACGTTGGCGACCGCGTCGACGAGCGGGACCTCGGACGGGATCGCCTCGCGGGCGCGCTCGGTCGAGACCTCCTCGGCCGGAATCACCGCGATTCCCTCGAGGCCGCCCGGCGGGTCGAAGCGGGCCGCGCTCGGCGCGTCCCCCTCCCCCGGGCCGCAGATCACGAAGCCCCCGTAGATCGCCGCGGCGACGTTGTCGGGATGACCCTCGATCTCGGTCGCTCTGGCCAGCATCTCCTCCTTGGAGAGAGCCAGCTCAAAGAGATGGTCGGCAGCGAAGAGGCCGGCGACGATCGCCGCGGCGCTGGAGCCGAGGCCGCGCGCGAGCGGGATCTCGCTTTTCAGGCGGAAGGCGATGCCGTCGGCGGGGTGCAGAGTCTCGAAGGCGCGCACGACCAGGTTGTCGCGGCCGCTGGAGACGTCGAGGCCGCCGGTCTCGAGCGAGAACTCACCGGTCTCCTCGACTTCCAGCTCGAGGAAGAGCGATACGGCGGCAGCGAGAACGTCGTAGCCGGGGCCGAGGTTGGCCGACGAGGCCGGGACGCGAACCAGGCGACGCCTTGCGGTCACTCGAACACCGCGCGCTCTACCGCGCCGAGGTCGTTCTCGCAGTTGATCACAGGCGGCGCTTTGGAGAGGGCGGTGTCGGGGTCCTTGAGGCCGTGGCCCGTGAGCACGCAGACGACCGACTCGGGTGGCGGGGCATCGTCAACGGTGGGAAGGCCATGGGCGAGGAGACCGGCGACCGAGGCGGCCGAGGCGGGCTCGCAGAAGACCCCCTCGCCGGCGGCGAGCCAGCGGTAGGCGTCGAGGATCTGCTCGTCGGAGACGGCGGCGACGCGGCCGCGCGAGGCAGTGAATGCCGCCATCGCCTCCTCCCAGCGGGCCGGGTTGCCGATCCGGATCGCCGAGGCGACGGTCTCGGGGTTGGCGACAGGGGCGCCCTGGACCAGCGGCGCCGCGCCCTCGGCCTGAAAGCCGTAGAGGACCGGCGCGGTCTCGACCTCCTGGAAACCGCGCCACCAGGCGGTGACGTTGCCTGCGTTGCCGACCGGGATCGCCAGGGCGCCGGGCGCCTCGCCCAGCTCCTCGACCACCTCGAAGGCGGCGGTCTTCTGGCCTTCGATCCGGTGCGGGTTGACCGAGTTGACCAACTCGATCGGGTGTTTGTCGGCCAGGTCGCGGACGATCCGCAGAGCGTCGTCGAAGTTGCCCTGCAGGGCGACGACGCGGGCGCCGTGCATCAGCGCCTGGGCCAGCTTGCCGATCGCGATCTTGCCCTCGGGGACGATCACCGCGCCGCGCATCCCCGCCCGGGCCGCGTAGGCGGCGGCGCTGGCGGCGGTGTTTCCGGTCGAGGCACAGATCACCGCCTCCGCCCCCCTCCCCTTCGCCCGCGAGACCGCCACGGTCATGCCGCGGTCCTTGAAGCTGCCGGTCGGGTTCGCCCCTTCGAACTTGAGGTAGGCGCGCACGCCGAGCCGCTCGGAGAGGCGCGGCGCCTCGACCAGCGGGGTCGAGCCCTCGTTCAGCGTCACCACCGGGTCGCCGGGCTCGAGCGAGAGCTCCTCCCTGTAGCGCTCGATCAGCGGCGCCGGACTCAAACGAACTCCTTTTCGATCACCCGGATCGCCCGCGGCGGCGAGCGCAACACGTCGAGGCGGTCCGATCGCCTCCAGCGCCGCGTTGAAGCGCGACTCGAGGCATTCGTGGATGACCATCACGAGGCGCGCGTCCTCCCCCACGCCGCGCTGCACGACGCTCTTCACCGAGATGTCTTTGTCACCGAGCACCTGGGCGACCTGGGCCAGTACTCCGGGGCGATCGGCGACCGCCAGGTGCAGGTAGAAGGACGAGGCGATGTCGGTGACGATCGGCAGCTGCTCACGCGTCTCGTGCACGGGCGCGTCGCCGCTGAGCACCGAGACGACGTCGCCGAGCACCGCCGAGGCGGTCTGCATGCCCCCCGCTCCAGGCCCTGACATCGTCACCTCGGTGATCTCCGGCGCCTCGACCATCACCGCGTTGAAGGGGCCCTCGACCGGCGCCAGCGGATGGCCGCCGTAGAGGAAGCAGGGGAAGACGCGGACGCTGATCCCGCCCTCGCGGCGCTCGGCGACGCCGAGCAGCTTCAGCGAGAGGCCGAGCTCCTTGGCGTAGGCGATGTCGTCCGGTTTGACCTGCTCGATCCCCTCGTAGGCGACCTCTTCCAAGGTCACCGGGGTGTGGAAGGCGAGGCGGGCGAGGATCGCCATCTTCGCCGCCGCGTCGGCGCCGTTGACGTCGGCGCTCGGGTCGGCCTCGGCGTAGCCGAGCTCCTGGGCACGGGCAAGCACCTCCTCGAAAGGTGCGCCGCTGGCGGCCATCTCGGTGAGGATGAAGTTGGTGGTGCCGTTGACGATGCCGAAGACCTTGGCGATCTCGGTGACGCCGAAGCTCTCCTGGATCACGCGCACGATCGGGATCACGCCGGCCACCGCGGCCTCGAAGCGCAGCTGCACGCCGGCCTCGCGGGCGAGGTCGAAAAGCTCCTCGCCGTGCTGGGCCAGCAGCTGCTTGTTGGCGGTGATCGACCGGGCGCCTCGACGCGCAGCGCGTCGATCACGTAGTCGCGGGCGGGATCGGTTCCGCCGATCAGCTCGACGATCAGGTCGGAGCGCTCGAGGATCGCGCCGAAGTCGCCCTGCTCGCGGGTGAGCACGCCGGCGATCTCCGGCCGGCGGCCCGTCGCCGCCTCGACCGCGTCCGCGCGCGCCTCGATCAGCTCGGCGAAGGCGTCGCCGACCGTGCCGCGACCCAGCAGCCCGATGCGAACTCGGCTCATGACATCGCGTGAGGTGAGGTCCTCGTAGGTCTCGCGGCGCACGACCACGCGCGCCTCGCCGCCGCGGCAGAAGATCACCGGCGGCCGCGGCACGCCGTTGTAGTTGCTCGCCATCGCGTAGCCGTAGGCGCCGGTCGCCGGCGTGACCAGCACGTCGCCGACGGTCGGCGCGGCGAGCATCGCCTCGCGGACGAGGATGTCGCCCGACTCGCAGTGCATGCCGGCGATCGTCGCCGGGCTGTCGGGCACGGCGCCGGCGCGGTCGGCGATCAGCGCTTCGTAGCGCGAGTCGTAGAGCATCGGGCGCATGTTGTCGGACATGCCGCCGTCGACGGCGACGTAGGTGCGGATGCCGGGGATCTCCTTGACGGTGCCGACCCGGTAGGCGGTGACGCCGGCGTTGCCGACCAGGGAGCGGCCGGGCTCGATCAGGATCCGCACGCCCTCGCCGAAGACCTCGGCGACACCGCGGGCCTTGACCTCGACGTAGGCGTCGATCGAGGGCGGCTCGTCCTCGGCGGTGTAGGCGATGCCGAGGCCGCCGCCGACGTTGACGACCCGGCACCACTCGCCGGCCAGCTCGCCGAGCGCCTGGATCGCCAGCTTGTAGGGCTCGAGCTCGAAGATCTGCGAGCCGATGTGGGCGTGCAAGCCGGTGAGGTTGAGTACATCCGAGGCAAGGACCCGCTCGATCGCCCGCGCGGCGAGCCCGTCCTCGATGCCGAAGCCGAACTTCGAGTCGAGCTGGCCGGTCTGCACGTAGTCGTGGGTCGAGGGCTTGATCCCCGGCGTCACCCGGATCAGCACGTCCTGGGGCTGCTCGAGCAGGCGCTCGCAGCGCTCGATCTCGTCGAAGGAGTCGAGGATCAGGTGGCCGACGCCGGAGCGGGCGGCGAAGAGGATTTCCTCCTCGGACTTGTTGTTGCCGTGCATGTGGATGCGGGCCGGGTCGAAGCCGGCGCGCAGCGCCATGTGCAGCTCGCCGCCGGAGGCGACGTCGACCGAGAGCCCCTCCTCGGCGAAGAGGCTGTAGGCGGCGGTGCAGGGCAGCGACTTGCTGGCGAAGAGGACCTCGAAGTCCAGGTCGCGCTTCTCGAAGGCCTCGCGGTAGGAGCGGGCGCGAGCGCGCATGTCGTCCTCGGCGTAGACGTAGGCGGGGGTGCCGTGCTCGGCGGCCAGCTCGACCAGGTCGCAGCCGCCGACCTCGAGGTGACCGCGCTCGTTGATCCGGCTGCCGGCCGGGTAGACCGGCGAGCCCGCGATCGGGTCCACCAGTGCGCCCGCCTGTCCACGCTCCGCCATAGGCGGGCATTGTGACGGTTGAAGAGCGAGGCGGGCCTCTTCCGGTGCGCCTTATGCCACCTATGACCACATAAAGCGCACTGGAACAGCCGCCTGTGGCTAGCCGTTGCCGCCGAGCAGGCCGCCGACCGTTTTCGTCGGTTTCGTCGACCGTTTTGCCGACCGGCGATTCGGGGCCGGCGACGCCGTTGACGACTTCTTCGGTGACTTTGGGGACGCCGGTTTCGCCCACCACGCCGCCGGTGGCTTCGTTGACGCCGTTGACGGTGTCGTTGACGGCGCCGGTGACCGCTCCGGAGGTGGAGCCGGACGTGCCGCCGCTGGTCGAGCCGCCGCCAGAGCCGGGGCTCGAGCCGCCGCCGCCCCCGTTGCCGCCGCCGGGGCTACCCGTGCTCGACGAAGCCTGCTGCGTGCCGGAGCCGGCTGAGCCGCTGCTCGGAGCCGGGGTCGGAACCGGCGCCGGGGCGGTCGCGGTCGGCCCGCTGCCGGAGGGTGAGGGCGCCGCGCCGTGGACGGTCGCATTGGCGCCCGCCGTCCCGCGGGCGCCAGCGCCACGGGCGCCTTTGGCGCTTGTCGCCGCGCCGCCCGCTGCACCACCGGCAGCCGCACCCGACGCCGCCGGGGCAGTCGCCGCCCTGAACCGCGTGCCCGTTGGAGACCGAAGCGCCGTCATCGCCACCGATCAGATCGGTAAGCGGCCAGTCCTTCAGCGCCTGGAAGGAGACGAGCATGACGAAGACGACCACGGCCGCCGCAACCAGCGCCGTGCCCGAAACCGCGCCCGCGAGATAGTTATGTGCCTGACGAACCATCTGCCCCTCCTGGTCGCTCGTACCCAGGTTCGCAGGCGAAAACGCGCCCGCCCATACCCAATAATGGGATTTCCGAGAAGTTTTGAGTATTCGCAGGCGTGCGCCGGCCTACAGATAGGCCATCGGGTCGGTCACTTCGCCGTTGATCCGCACCTCGAAGTGGAGGTGCGGCCCGAAGCAGTAGCCGGTGCAATCGCTGTAGCCGATGATCTGGCCCTGGGAGACCTGCTGGCCGGCGGAGACGGCGAAGGTCTCCTGGTGGGCGTAACAGGTGGAGAGGCCGCCGCCGTGGTCGATGCAGGTGTAGTTGCCGTAGCCGCCGCTGCTCGCCTCGGGCTCGGTGAAGATCACCGTGCCTGCCGCTGCCGCCCTGATCGGCGTGCCACTGGGGACGGCGATGTCGATCCCGGGGTGGTACTCGTAGGAGCCGTTGATCGTCCGCGAGCCGAAGCCGGAGACGACCGGGCCGTCGACCGGCCAGATCAGGCCGCTGCCGCTGCCGCCTCGGATCGGCCCGGCGGGCAGCGGCACCGAGCCGGTGCCGGCGAGCCGCGCCGCGATCTTGCCCTGGATCGCGGCCACCGAGCCGTCGAGCTCCTGCTCCTGTTCGCGGATCTTCTTCAGCGCCGCGACCCGGCCGCCGCGCGCGGCGACGAGCGCCGACTGGCGCTGCTGAACCGCGGCCCGGGCGCTGGCCAGCGCCTGCTTTTCGGCCGCGATCGCGTCGCGGGCCGCTTCGATCTGGTTCTTGGCGGCGCGCAGGCGGGCTGACCGTGCGCTTGACCTGATCGCGCAGTTCGCGCACCCGGCCGACCACGGCTTCGTCCATGCCGTGGATGCGGTTCGAGGTATTCGGTGCGGTCGACCAGGTCGTCGTAGCCGTTGGCGCCGACGATGACGCTGAGCACGTCGGGCGTCCCGGTCTCGTAGATCGCCACGAGCCGGTCGCGCAGCGCGATCAGGGCTCGCTTCAGGTGGGCCCTGCATCACCGCCAGCCGTTTCTTCGCCACGTCGAGTTCGGCCACCGCGTGGTCGAGCTCGGCCTGCTTGGCGTCGAGGCGGGTCTCGCACCGCGGCCTCCCGGTTGCGCAGCGTCGCCACCTCGCCGGTGAGCCTTTCGATCTTGTCGCCGTAGCGCGAGATCGTCGTCGTCAGCACCCCGCGGCGTTCGCGCACCTTGGAGAGCTTCGCTTCCTTGGCGTCGAGCTTCGATTCGAGGTCTTCGGCAGGCGCGGTGGCGCTGGCTGCGAGCAGCACGATCAGCGCCGCCGCAGCGGCAAGCAGAGCCGCCAGGGCAAGGCGATTCCTAGGCATCGTCGAAGCAGGCTAGCCAAGTCGAGATATCGCTCCTTGCAGGGCATTCGCCCTGCAACCGGGCTTGCGATCAGGCCTGGCGGGGGGCGTTTTCGACGCTGAGCAGCGCCTCGGAGGCCTGCTCCTCCATCTGCAGGGTGGTGTGGTCGATGCCGAAGCGCTCGTGCAGCAACAGCTCAATCCGCCGCCGCACCAGATCCCGGTCACAGTTCTCGGCAACCACCACATGGGCCGCGAGCGCGCCAAACCCCGAGGTCACCGTCCAGATATGCAAGTCATGGACCGACCGGACTCCCTCCTCCGAGCAGATCGCCGCCCCGGCAGCGTCGACATCCACCCCAGCCGGCGCCGCCTCCATCAGCACCCCCACCGGCTCCCGGATCAACCGCCAGGACGAAGCCAGGATCAAGGCTGCGATCAGGAGGCTGACGATCGGATCGACGACATCCGAGCCACCGGCAAGAACGAAGGCGCCGGCGGCGACAACCCCCAACGACCCAAGCGCATCCGTGGCGCTGTGCCGAAGCACCCCCTCGAGATTCACATCCTCCCGCTCGCCCCGCGCCAGCACCACGGTCGCACCGAGGTTGCCAAGCAGGCCCAGCAGACCGAGCCCGAGCACGCCAAGGCCGTCGATCTCGGGCGGATCGCCCAACCTACCGATCGCCGCCACGGCAACAGCGACCGCGACGGCGACCAGCAGCAACCCATTAACCAGCGCCGCAAAGATCTCCGAACGCTGGTACCCAAAGGTCATCCGCCCCGCAGCCGGCCGCGCCGCCAGCGCAGCCGCAAACAGCGCCAGCGCAATCGCCCCGACATCCGACAGCAGGTGTCCCGCGTCGGCAAGCACCGCAAGCGACCCGGTGAGAACACCACCGACGGCCTCGGCCACCAGCATCCCAACATTGATCCCCAAAGCAATCCACATCCGTCGGCGGCTGTCGCTACGCCGCGCGTCGAGCGCATGCGAATGAGCGTGCGTGTGCACGCCTGGAGCTTAGAGAGCCGTCGGGGACCCCTTCTCAGGAACTCCCGCGAAGCGGCCTGAGAAGGGGTCCCCGACGGCTCTCTCAGTCCTACGCAGGAACCGCCTCTTTCTCCACAGATTTCTCCGCAATCGCCTGCTCAGCGACTTCGGCCGCGTACCCAAGCCGCTCGGCATACTCCCGCGCCTGCATCCGCGAGATGACCATCCGCTGGATCTCCGCCGTCCCCTCGAACAGCTGGTAGATCTTGGCGTCGCGGAACCACTTCTCCAACGGGCACTCCCTGCTCCAGGAGTAGGGACCGACCAGGTCCATCAGGGTCGTCGTCGCCCACATCGTCGTGTCGCCGGCCTTGAGCTTGGACATCGAGCCTTGGCCGCCGCGCATCGGGATCCCGTTGCGGCCCATCCAAGCGGCGCGCTGAACGAGCAGGCGCGAGGCTTCGATCTCGGTCGCGACGTCGGCGAGCGTCTGCTGGATCCGCTGCTCCGACAGCAGCGGCTTGCCGCCCTCGCTCTGGCCGTCGAGGTACTCGATTGTCCACTCGTAGGCGGCCTGGGCGATGCCGAGCGCGGAAGCGCCGACCAGCGGCCGGGTCATCTCGAAGGTCGCCAGGGCGTCGGCGCCGCGCGACTTCTTGCCTTCGCGTCCGCGCTGCAGCTTGCGCTCCAGCTTCTCCTCGCCGCCGAGCAGGTTCTCGACCGGGATGCGGCAGTCCTCGAGCACGATCTCGGCCGTGTGCGAGGCGCGGATGCCGAGCTTAGACTCCTTCTTGCCCTGGCTGAGACCGGGCGTGTCCTTGCCGACGACGAAGGAAGCCTGGCCGCGGGTGCCGAGCGCCGGGTCGACGGTGGCGACGACGACGTGGACGTCGGCGATGCCGCCGTTGGTGATGAAGACCTTGGTCCCGTTGAGGACCCACTCGTCGCCGTCGCGCTTGGCGGTCGTCTTCAGGCTCTTGACGTCGGAGCCGGCCTGGGGCTCGGTGACCGCATAGGCGCCGAGCTTGATCTCATCGCCGCTGCCGAAGCACTCGGGGACCCACTGGGCGATCTGCTCGGGCGTGCCGGAGGAGGCGATTCCCGCCGCGGCGAGGCCGGAGCCGGAGATCGCCAGGGCGGTGCCGGCGCAGCCCCAGTGGAACTCCTCGGCCGAGATCACCTGCATCTGGCCCTGCTCGTCGGCGGCCGAGCGCTGGATGCTCTCGAGCCCGCCGAAGCCCTGCTTTCGGGCCTCCTTGATCACCTCCCAGGGGGTGCTCTCCTCTTCGTCGTGCTTGCGGGCCGCGGGCCTGATCACCTCGCGGGCGAAGGTGCGGCAGCGATCCTTGTACTCCAGCTGCTCGTCGTTAAGTGCGAAGTCCATTCGATCCCCTCTTGAAGTCGACTGATTGACTGGTCAGTCAACCAGTCGGAGACAGCTTAGCTGACCAGCCAGCCACTCCCCCGCGTGTAGCTTTCCCGCGAGTGGCAGGCAAGCGCCCCATCAACGCCGATCTCCCGGCCCCGGATTCCGCGCCGGAGGCGCCACCACCAAAGCCGCCGCGACGGCCGGTCCCGGGGGCGCTGAAGGCGATCGCCGGTCTGGTCGCGGTCGCGATCGTCTTCCTGGTCGCGGCGATCGTCGGTGGGGGCGGGTCGAACGAGGGCTCGAGCAAGCCTGCGCCGACGCCTGCCCCACCGCAGGCGGAACGGGCAAGCGAGGAAAAGCAGACTCCTACGGCCGAGGCCGCCGAAGAACTGGGCTATCCCTCCTTCGCCACCAACAACACGACGCGGATCGGTGGTTCCGACCCGGCCACCACCGCCGCGGCAGTGGCCCTTGCGGTATTCCCGTCGACGACCAGCGCCCAGCGGCCCGCCGCGGTGGCCTTGGCAGCAGAAGACGACTGGCAGGGCGCGGTCGCCGGCTCGGTCCTGATGGCAGCGCCGGTCCGGGCGCCGCTGCTGATCTCCGCGGACGGCGAGCTGCCCGAGCCCACGTCCCAGGCGCTGGCGGCCCTCGATCCTCAGGGCAGCAAGGCGACCGGCGGGGCCCAGGCCTTCGCGATCGGGACGACGGCACCCGAGGGACTGAGGACGACCTCGATCGAGGCGGCTGGCCCGGCCGCGCTTGCGGCCGCGATTGCCACGCGGCGCGACAAGCTCTTCGGCGGGCCTCCGCAGCACGTCCTCCTCGTCAGCGAAGAGGACCCGGCCTTCGCCATGCCCGCCGCGGCCTGGGCCGCCCGCTCCGGCGACCCCGTCCTCTTCTGCGGCGAAGCGAAGCTGCCGGCCCCGACCGCAAGGGCGCTGAGACGCCTCGCCAAGGTGCCCGTCTACGTCCTCGGTCCCTCCTCGTCGATCTCCTCCGACGTCTTCCGCGCAGTGAGCAAGATCGACAAGCGGGTGCGGCGGGTCTCGGGCGAGGACCCGGCCGAAAACGCGATCGCGCTGGCCCGCTACTCCGACGGCGACTTCGGCTGGAACGTCAACGACCCGGGCCACGGCTTCGTCCTCGCCCGCAGCGACTCGCCGATCGACGCCGCGCTCGCCTCGCCGCTCTCGGCATCAGGCACTTGGGGCCCGCTGCTGCTCAGCGAAGACGCCGATACCCTGCCCAAGGCGCTGCGCGAATACATGCTCGACGTCAAGCCGGGCTACACGACCGATCCCACCCGCGCCTTCTACAACCACGTCTGGGTGATCGGAGACCAGGAGGCCATCGACGTGAACCAGCAAGCCGAAATCGACCAGCTGGCCGAACTGGCCAAGATCGGCGGTGAGGAACCGTGAGCGAGGCTGAGAGCCCCGACCTGCTGGGTGGCGCCCACCGGGTCAGCGCCGAGGACATCCGCGCCCTCGCCGGCGCCTCCACCCCCCACTTCGCCCTGCAGGTCCGCAACCGCATCCGCCGGCTGATCGAGCCATTGCCCGCGGACGACCCAGCGCGAATCGAGGGTGAGCGGCGGATCGCCGAGCTCGAGGACCTCGCCGAGCACAGCGGCGACCCGCGCGGGACGATGGGAATCGGCCACCGGTGAAACCGTTCGCCGCAGGGGTCTGGCGGCTCAAGCAGTTCCCGGCGCCGAGCGTCAACGTCTATCTCGCCGAGGACGTGCTGATCGATGCCGGCACGCGCTGGGACCGTGGCCGCATCTTTGCCGAGATCGAGGGACGCGAGATCTCACTGCTTGCCCTAACGCACGTTCATCCCGACCACCAGGGCGTCGCCAAGGACGTCTGCGAGGCGCGCGGCATCCCGCTCGCCTGCCACGCCGACGACGTCGACGCGATGGAGGGTCGACGCCCGGTCCAGGAGGCGGCGCCCGGAAACCCGTTCAACCGTGTCATCAAGCGCTTCTGGGAGGGACCGCCATGCAAGGTCGATCGGGTCCTGCGGGAGGGCGACGAGGTCGCCGGCTTCCGCGTCGTCCACGCATCCGGTCACGCGCGTGGCGAGGTGATCTTCTTCCGCGAGGACGACCGGGTGGCGATCTGCGGCGACGTGATCCGCAACATGAGCTACGCGACCGGCCTGCCCGGAGTCAAGGAGCCGCCGGACATCTTCACCTACGACCCCGCCGAGAACCGCCGCTCGATCCGCAAGCTGGCCGAGCTGAATCCGAGCCTGATCCTCCCCGGTCACGGCCCGGCGGTGACCGACATCGCCGCCTTTGAGCGTTTCGCCTCCAGCCTCGACGGGTAGCGCGGCGGCAGGGCTTCGGAGAGCGAAGCGAATCTCGAGAAGGGAGTCTCGATGAGAACGCTGAGGAGTAGGAGGCCATCGTCAGCGATGGTCGTGGCGCTGCTGGCGCTTTTCGTCGCACTGGCAGGGACGGCTTGGGCGGCGCAATCGATCAACGGGGGCGCGATCAAGAAGCAGACGATCGGCGCCGGCAAGATCAAGCACAAGACCCTGACCGGCTACCAGATCAACCTCAACAAGCTGGGCATGGTGCCGTCGGCGAGGCGAGCCGCGCACACCTACTGGGCGGTCGTGAACAACCCGCCAGGGGCCGGCAACGCCGCCCTGGCACGGGCCAGCGACACCGGGATCACCGCCGCCGAGGGCGGCGGAGCGGTCGCCGTCGTCTTCCCGACCAACGTCAGCGTCTGCGCCGACGTCGCCGGCCGCAACAACGCCGGGACGACGGTCCCGGGCGCCGGGTACGCGCAGACCAACGTCTCACCGGCGAATCCCAACGCGATCGAAGTCCGCACCCGCGACGAAAAAGGGGCCGATGCCGATGCCGACTTCCATCTAATCGTCGTCTGCCCGTAACCCACATGCTGTAGTGCGAAACGCGCTACGCTTTGTCCATGGCATCCGCGCCTCGACCGGTTTCCCTGCGCCTCGGCTTTGACGGGCTGCGGGCCCTCGACGAAATTGCCCAAAAGCGCGGTATTACGCGCGCAGAGGCGGCACGCCGCGCGATCGCCGAGACCGCGGAACGCGAGCGCCGCCGATCGGGCTTGGCAGCCGAGGCCCGCCGGCTCATGGCAGACCCCGCCTACGTTGCTGAGGCGCGAGAGGTTGCGGCAATGATGGAGGACCTACGTGGTTCGTGGTGATGTGCATGCCATCGCATCGCGAAGGAAGCGCGGTCATGTACAGCACGGCCCCCGCTATGCGGTAATCGTCCAAGCGGACGATCTCCTCGGCCTGTCAACGGTTATCGTCTGCCCGACCTCGCAATCCGCCATCCCAGCCAGCTTCCACCCGGAAGTGAGCATCGCGGGCGAGCCGACGCAGGTCCTGTGCGAGATGGTCGGCGCCGTGGACGGAAGGGCCATCGGCGAACAAGTCGCGCACCTCACACTGGATGAGCTCCATGCGGTCGAAGAGGGACTGCAGCTCGTACTCGACCTCGCCTAGCTCACGTCTCGCGCCACGTCGACTAGCCTGACTCCCACATGGGCGAGATCGAACACGGCTTCAAGGAGGGCGACAAGGTCTGGGTCGAGGACGGCGACGGCAAGCACCATCCCGGCATCTTCGTCGCCGACAACGAGAGCTCAGGCTGGTTCGGCGGCGGCCCCAGCGCCTACGTCGTCCACCCCGAGGCCAAGCAGGCCGAGGTCGTCTCGACCTTCCGCATCACTCCGCGCGACGAGTAGCGCCGCGAGCCTGTGGGGAGGGGTCTGGTCGCCCTCCAGTCGAATTGAGCACCAGCGCTTTGCGCTGGTGCAATGAGGAGCGCGGCTACGCCGCGCGGACACCGGATTGCATTTCCGCCGCTTCGCGACATTCGCCTGGAGGGCGACCAGACCCCTCTCTCGACAGGGTTCGGGAAGCCCCTAGATTTGCGGCGCCGCACCAGGGTCGGCAAGCTTGAAAGGGCTTTGGGCCGAGACAGCGCTTCGGGATGGAGGTTGAAGCTTTGTGTGCTTCGAGTGGGCTGTCGGGCGTCCTCCCCAAAACACTCAAGCGAGGCTCCTGCCGAGTGTTTTGGGGAGAGGCGCCCGACAGCCCACCCCACCCGCTCAGAATTCAGGCGGTGGGGCCGAAGGCGTCGATGATGCGGGTTTGGAACTCGGAGAGCTCCTCGGGGGAGATGAAGTAGGTGGGCGGGGTGAGGAAGAGGCCGTCGGCTCGTTCGGCCGTTTCCTCGACTCGGGCGCGGACCTTGTCGAGCGGGCCAGCGGCGCAGTAGGCGTCGACCATCTCGTCGCTGATCGCGGCCGGGACGGCGGCGAGGTCGCCGCGGCGGAAGGCCTCGCCGGCGGCGACGGCGTTGTCGGCGAAGCCGTGCAGCTCCCAGAGCGGCATGTAGGTCTTGACCGTGGCGTAGAAGGAGATCGTGCGGCGGGCCATCTCGATCGCCCGCCCTTCGTCGTCGTCGATCGCGCAGCAGACGGTCGGCAGGTAGTCGAAGTCCTTGCGCTCGCGGCCGGAGCGGCTCAGGCCCTCTTCGAACGAGCTGACCACGACCTCGTCGATCCAGCGCAGGCTCTGGATCGGGTGGCCGATCAGGCCGTCGGCGACGTCGCCCGCCATCCGGCACATACCACCCTGGACGCCGGCGGTGTAGATCGGCACCGACTCGCGCGGGGCCGGGTGGGGCCGGACCCAGCCCTTGATGTCGATGTCGTAGTAGGACCCCTCGTAGCGGATCGGCTCGCCCTTGCCCGCCCGCCGCATGATCAGCCGGGTCGCCTCTATCGCCTCGCGCAGGTGCGGCGCCGGCTTGCCGTACTCGGCGTTGTGCCAGGTTTCGTTCAGCCGTTTGACGCCGGAGCCGAGGCCGAGGCGGAAGCGTCCGCCGGACATCTCGTCGATGTCGAGGGCGCTGACGGCGAGGATGAAGGGGCTGCGGGTAAAGGCCCAGGCGATCCCGGTGGCGACGTCGATCTTCTCGGTCTTGCCGGCGAGGTATGCGGCCTGGGTGACCGAGGAGCGGAAGAGCTCGGGCGCCCAGACGCACTCGACGCCGGCGGCTTCGGCCCGCTTCGTCTCCGCCTCGAGGTCGGCGACCGAAGTCCCGATCGCGGCAACTGAAATCCGCTCCAGGGCGCTCACCGCCGGCGCATCCCGTTCCGGTGCGCTTTATGCCAGCTATGACCACATAAGGCGCACCGGAGCGGTGGAGTCATGCCGTGGCGAGGACCGCGTCGGCGACCCGTTCGCGGTGCCACTTGGCGTCGCCGAACATCGAAGCGTTCGCCTTGCCGCGCTTGAGGAAGAAGTGGAGGTCGTGCTCCCAGGTGAAGCCGATCCCACCGTGCACCTGGATCGAAGCGTCGGGCACGCGCCATCCCGCGTCGGACGCGTAGGCCTTGGCCATCGAGGCCGCCCTCGGCAGCGACTCCGGCTCGGCGTCCGCCGCCCAGGCCGCGCCGTAGACGGCCGAGCGCGCGTTCTCGGTCTCGAGCAGCATCTGGGCGCAGCGGTGCGAGACCGCCTGGTAGGAGCCGATCGGCCGGCCGAACTGCTGGCGGTCCTTGGCGTAGGCGACCGCCATCTCCATCGTGCGCTGGGCGATCCCGGTCGACTCGGCGGCGAGGGCGACGCAGAGCCTGAAGAAGACCGGGTAGTAGTCGGCCTCCGCAGCCGGCAGCGAGTCCTCCGCCGCGACCTGGACGCCGTCGAAGCGAACCGCATAGAGGCGACGGGTGAGGTCGATCGAGGTCGAGGGCGCGACCGAGACGCCCGCCGGCGTCCGCGCGCGACGATATGGCGGCGGCCGTCCGAGGTGGCGACGAGGAAGAAGTCGGCGCTGGCCGCGTCCATCACCAGCACCTTCTCCCCGTCGAAGACGATGCCGTCGCCGTCGGCGCGCGCCTCCATCGTGAAGGAGCCGATCGTGGCCGGGCCACCGGCGTCCCAAAGTGCCGGCGTGCCGCGCAGCTTGCCCTCGGCCAGCGGACGCAGGAAGCGCTCCCGCTGGTCGTCGGAGCCACAGAGCGAGAGGGCGAGCCCGGCGATCGTGTTGGAGAAGAGCGGCGAGGGCGCCAGGGCGTAGCCCATCTCCTCGAAGAGGACGGCGAGCTCGACGATGCCGAGGCCGTGCCCGCCCCACTCCTCGGGCAGCGCCAGCCCGGTCCAGCCCAGCTCGGCCATCTCGTCCCAGTCGGAGCGCTCGAAGCCGTGCTCGCTCTCGGCCAGTTCGCGGATGCGCTCGGACTTGTAGCGCGCCGCGAGGAAGTCGTGCGCGGTCGACTTGATCGCCTGCTGCTCGTCGGTGAGGTCGAAGTACATAAGTCGGCGACAGCCCCTAACGCATCCTCGGCAGCCCGAGCACGCGCTCGGCGATGATGTTCTTGAGGATGTCGGTGGTGCCGCCCTCGATCGAGTTGGCGCGCGAGCGCAGGAAGCTGTACTGCCAGGCCCCACCGGCCACCGCGTGCTCGTCGCCGCGTGAGAGCGGCGCGTAGGCGCCCTCGATCTCCAGCGCCAGCTCCGCGATCCGCTGGTTGATGTCGGCCCACTGCCACTTGCCGAGCGAGCCCTCCGGTCCCGGGATGCCCGACTGCATCGTCTTGGTCAGGCCGCGGTAGGCGTTGAGCCGCATCGTCTCGGCCTCGATGTGGAGCTGGGCGAGGCGCTGGCGGAAAACCGGATCGTCGGCCGCGCTGCCGCCGTTGATGCGCGTCTCGGCGGCCAGCGTGCCGAGGCGCTTGAGATTGTTGGCGATCTGGGCGATCGCGCCGAAGGCGAGCCCGGCGCGCTCGTTCATCAGCGTCGTGATCGCCACCGACCAGCCGTTGCCGACCCCGCCGACCACGTTGGCGTCGGGGATCCGCGCCTCCTCCATGAAGACCTCGTTGAACTCGCCCTCGCCGGTGATCTGCACCAGCGGCTTCGCCTCCACCCCCTCCTGCTCCATGTCCATCAGGAAGTAGGTCAGCCCCTTGTGCTTGGGCGCGTCGGGGTCGGTGCGGGCGACGAGCATGCACCACTTGGCGTACTGGGCGAAGGTGGTCCAGACCTTCTGCCCGGTGACGACCCATTCGTCGCCGTCCTTCACCGCCCGCGTCTTCAGCGAGGCGAGATCCGAGCCCGACTCCGGCTCGGAGAAGCCCTGGCACCAGATCTCCTCGCCGGTCAGGATCGGCTCGAGGTAGCGCTGCTTCTGCTCGTCGGTGCCGTGGGCGATCACCACCGGCCCGCCCATCGCCAGGCCGAGCACGTTGGCGGGGCTCGGCGCTTCCAGGCGCGCGGCCTCGCCGACGAAGATCGCCTGCTCGATCAGGGTCGCGCCGCGACCGCCGTACTCCTTCGGCCAGGAGATCCCGGCCCAGCCGGCAGCGTGCATCTTCAGCTGCCACTCGCGGCGAAAGGCCATCACCTCCTCCAGGCCCGCTTCCGGCTCGGGGCCCGGATGGTTCTCTTCGATCCAGGTCCGAACCTCGTCGCGGAACTCCTGCTCGGACGGCGAGAGGGTCAGGTCCATCGGCCGCTGAGCATAGCGGCCGACTGGCCAGGCAGCCAGGGACCAGCGAGGGCCGCTGCTCTCAGACCGCTGGATCAGGGTCCCGGTCCCCAGCCCGCCGCCGCAGCACATCGTCACCAGGCCCATCTCCTTGTCGGTGCGCTCCATCTCGTGCAGCAGGGTGGTGATCAGGCGGGCGCCGGTCGAGCCGAGCGGATGGCCGAGGGCGATCGCGCCGCCGTTGACGTTGACCCGGTCCATGTCGGGATCGAGCTCGCGGCGCCAGGCGGCGACGACCGAGGCGAAGGCCTCGTTGATCTCGACCAGGTCGATGTCGTCCATCGCCATCCCGTTGCGCTCGAGCAGCTTCCGCGTCGCCGGGATCGGGCCGGTGAGCATGATCACCGGGTCGACGCCGACCGTGGTCTGGTCGTAGATCCGCGCCCGCGGCTTCAGGCCGAGCGCGTCGGCCTTCTCGCGCGCCATCAGCAGCACCGCGGCGGCGCCGTCGGAGACCTGCGAGGAGTTGCCGGCGGTGATCTTGCCGTCCTCCTTGAAGGCGGGCTTGAGCTGGCGAGAGCACCTCGATCGAGGTTTCCGGGCGGATGCCCTGGTCGGTCGAGTAGGTGTCGCCGTTGACGGAGAAGGGGACGATCTCGCGCTCGAAGCGGCCCTCCTCGGTCGCCTTGGCGGCGAGCTGCTGGGAGCGCACGCCGAGCTCGTCGAGCTCGGAGCGGGGGATCTCCCACTGGTCGGCGATCATCTCGGCCGAGAGGCCCTGGGGGATCAGGTCGTAGCGCTCCATCAGCTCGGGCGAGAAGGGCGCGCCGTGCTCCTTCATCACCGAGTAGCCGTCGGCGAAGGAGATGTGGCCCATGTGCTCGACCCCGCCGCCGATCGCGACGTCGTGGACGCCGGAGGCGATCAGCGTCGCGGCGAAGTTGACGGCCTGCTGGGCGGAGCCGCACTGGCGGTCGATCGTCGTCGCCGGCGTCTCGATCGGCAGGCCGGCCTCGAGCCAGGCGTTGCGGCCGATGTTGACCCCCTGCTCGCCGAACTGCTGGGCGCAGCCGGCGATCACGTCGCCGACCTCGGCCGGGTCGACCCCGGAGCGCTCGATCAGCTCGCGAGTAGGCCTTGGCCAGGAGGTTCGAGGGATGGACGTCCTTGTAGTAGCCCTTCTCCTCGTGCCCGCGCCCGATCGGCGTGCGAACCGCCTCGACGATGACGACCTCGCGGCCCCCGAACTTGCCCTTTCCGTTGTCTGCCATCGAAGCCCTCCGTTACGCGATTGACTGGTCAGTCAACCAAGGGTACCCGGCGCGCGGATCGGACGGACGGCGTGATAGGAACCCGCCATGAACGCAAGCATGGGGTACGAGAGTCCAGGGATCGCAGGCAGCGGCGCGATCGCGACGGGGCTTGGCCGCTGTCTCCACAACCACCGCCGACACGATCCTGCTGGCGCGCAGCGAGGCGTCGGCCTGGCGGGCGGAGGAGAAAGTGGTTGCCGCCTGCGCCAAGATCGAGGGGGCGGAGCCCTCGCGGCTGCGGGTGACGACCGACCCCAAGGACCTCGCCGACTGCGACGTGATCGTCGAGGCGATCGTCGAGGAAGTCGAGCCCAAGGGCGAGCTGCTCGCGACGATCGCCGAGGCTTGCCCGAATGCCGACCTTGCGACGACCACCTCGTCGCTCAGCATCGCCGCGATCGCCGAGGCCGCCGGCATCCCGGGCAAGCTCTTCGGGCTGCACGTCTTCAACCCGGTGCCGCGGATGAAGCTGGTCGAGGTCTGCTTCCCCGAGGGCACCGAGGACACTCGCGAGACGGCGCTCGCCTGGTGCGCAGCGCTCGGCAAGACCGCGGTCGAGGTCCCCGACCAGGCCGGCTTCGTCGTCAACCGCCTGCTCTTCCCCTACCTCTTCGACGCCGTCCGCCTGATCGAGCAGACCGGCATGGAGGCGGGCGAGGTCGACACCTGCATGAAGCTCGGCGCCGGCCACCCGATGGGCCCGCTGGCCCTGCTCGACTTCGTCGGCCTCGACGTCTCCGAGGCGATCGGCGACGCCCTCTACGCCGACTCCGACGAGGACTACCAGGCCGCCGGAGCTGATGGTCGAGATGGTCGGCGAAGGCAAGCTGGGCCGCAAGAGCGGCGCCGGCTTCTACGACAGCTACGACTGAAGCGCTGAGACAGCGGCTTCCGGCACCGGCTTGCCGGCCGAGGTCCCAGATCACGTCGGCCTCGGAGATGCCCTGGCGGCGGGCGGTCGTCTCGATCTCCTCCCAGGGCAGCTCCGCTTCGGGGAGCTCGTCCCAGCGGGCCAGGTCGAGCGCCTCGACCGCGCCTTTCAGGGCCGGGCCGAGATGCTCCTCGGATCGCAGCAGCGCCCTCAGGACCTCAAGCTGCTTGTCGCTCAAACGCACAACCCACATGCGACACCTCCAGGGTTCGGCGGAACGCGGGTTGCCCGGAGAAGCTAGGAGGCGGTGGCGGACGGAACCGCTGATCCGGACCGCCTCGATCCGGTTCTCGCGCACCGACTCGACCCGGATCGTGTAGCCGTTGGCGGTGATCGTGTCGCCGCGCTTGGGCAGGCGGCCGAGCTCGCCGAAGACGTAGCCGCCGACCGAGTTGTAGGCGTCGGTGTCGACCGGCAGCTCGATGCCGGCGTCGGAGAGGTCGCCGAGCGAGACGTGGCCGCGCACGAACCACTCGCCGCTGGCGAGCTGGCGCAGGGCCGCGGCGCGGGGGTCGGTCTCGTCCTCGATCTCCCCCACCACCTCCTCGAGGATGTCCTCGACGGTGACGATCCCGACCGTGCGGCCGTACTCGTCGACGACGACCGAGAGCGAGGTGCGCTGCACCTGCAGGTCGTGCAGGAGGTCGTCGAGCGGCCGGGTCTCGGGGACGATCACGGCGTCGCGGATCGACCGGCTCGATCTCGGCCTCGGGCCCGTCGCTCATGTAGAGGCGGGCGAGGCTGTTGTTGTGGACGATCCCCTTGACCCGGTCGGGGTTCTCGTCCTCGATCACGACCAGGCGGGTGTGGCCGGAGGTGACGCAGCGCCGCAGCGCCGTCTCGACGGTCTCGGAGGCGTCGACGGTGACCACCGCCGGGATCGGCGTCATCACCTCGCGCGCCTCCTGCTCGTGCAGGTGGAAGACGCCGCCGAGCATCCCCGCCTCGCCGGGGTCGAGCGTGCCGCCCAGCTTGGAGCTGTCGATGATCTGCTTCAGGTCCTCGGCGGTGTGGTGCTCTTCGATGTCGGTCGGGTCGACGCCGAAGAGGCGGACGATCGCGTTGGAGATCGCGCTCAGCGCCTTGATCACCGGCGCGGTCGCGGCGCGGAACCAGTTGAGCGGCCGCGACGACGCGGCGCGCGGTGCGCTCGGCGTGGGCGATCGCCAGCATCTTCGGCACCTGCTCGCCGATGCTGATGTGGATGCGCGGTGACGAGGGCGAAGGCGATCGCCACCGAGAGGCCGACCGCGGCGCCGTGGGAGAGGCCGCCGAAGACCGGCTCGAGCAGCTTCGCCAGCGAGGGCTCGCCGAGGAAGCCGATGCCGATCGAGGCCATCGTGATCCCGATCTGGCAGGCGGAGAGCGACTCGTCGATCTTGTCGAGCTGCTCGACCACGGCCTCGGCGCCGCTCTCGCCTTCCTCGGCGAGCTGCTCGATCTTGCCGCGGCGGCTGCGCACGAGGGCGAACTCGGCCGCGACGAAGAAGCCGTTGATCGGCGACCAGCAGCAGAAGGAGGACGAGCAGCAGGGCCGCTCATCGTCTATTTGGCCCGGTACTTCGGGGAAGGTCGTCGTCGGCCATTCGGCCTAGGCAATATAGCTTTCCCGTCCGTTGCTTCGGCAACACCTGCGATATTGGACGGCAGATGCGGATCGCAAGCCTCGTTCCCTCCGCGACCGAGATGCTCTACGCGCTCGGCCTCGGCGACACCGTCGTCGCTGTCACCCACGAGTGCGACTACCCGCCCGAGGCGCGTTCCCTCCCCCACCTGACCCGGACCGTGCTGCGGCCCGGGCTCAGCGCCGCCGAGATCGACCGCGCGGTGAAGGCGACGCGTCGCCGAGGGCCAGGCGCTGTACGAGCTCGACGAGGAGCTGCTGGCCGAGCTCGCGCCCGACCTGATCGTCACCCAGGCGATCTGCGCCGTCTGCGCGGTCTCCTACGAGGACGTGCTCGAGGTCGCCGCCCGGCTGCCGAGCGAGCCGCGCGTGCTGCAGCAGGACCCGAGCACGCTGGGCGAGATGCTCGAGGACGTGATCCGCCTCGGCGAGGCGGCGGGGATCCCCGCACCAGGCGCACGAGCTGCGCGGCGAGCTCGAGGGCCGCCTGGCGACCGTGCGGGCGGCCGTCTCGGGCGCCAGCATGCCGCGGGTGATCGCGCTGGAGTGGCTCGACCCGCCCTTCGTCGGCGGCCACTGGATCCCCGAGATGATCTCGATCGCCGGCGGCGAGGACGTCGCCGGCCCGCCCGGGCTGAAGTCGCCCGAGGTCTCCTGGGGGGAGCTCTCCGGCCTCAACCCCGACGTGGCGATCGCGATGCCCTGCGGCTGGTACGTCGAGGACTCGCGCGACCAGGCGGTCGCCTACTGGGACCAGATCGAGCTGCTCGGCGCCCAGCGCGTCTTCGCGGTCGACGCCGCCTCGACCTTCTCGCGACCCGGCCCGCGCCTGATCGACGGGGTCGAGCTGCTCGGCCACCTGCTCCACCCGGACCTGGTCGACCCGCCCGGGAAGCATCGGCTTCGCCGAGGTGCGGGCGCCGAGCGCCCGCCCCACCCGCACCCGCTGAGCGTCGCTCAGGCGATCGCCACGAAGACGAACTTTGCGTCAGCGGGCGAATGTTGACTGCGTGAAAAGGTTACTCTAAGCTGCGTCATATGGTTAGTGACGCTCGTCTTCCCTACCGCCAGAGGCTCCTCGACCCGTTTGTCGACGAGCTCTTTACGCAACTCTCGGCACTGATGGTGATCGGGCCCAGGGCAGCGGGCAAGACGACGAGCGCCGCCCGCAGGGCGGCGAGCACGGTCCGCCTCGACCGCGCAGATGAGGCTGCCGCCTTCGAGGGCGACCCCGACGCGGCCCTGCGCGACCTGCCCGAGCCGGTGCTGCTCGACGAGTGGCAGGCGGTGCCGGGCGTGCTCGGGGCGGTGAAGCGGGCCGTCGACGCGGACCCCCACCGGGGGCGCTTCCTGGTCACCGGCTCGGTGCGGGCCGAGCTGGACAACGCGGTTTGGCCGGGCACCGGCCGGCTGGTGAGGGTGGCGATGTACCCGATGACGGTGCGCGAGCAGCTCGGCCGCCTCGACGGCACCACCTTCTTCGACCGATTCGCCGAGGGAGCCGAGCCGACCGTCGGTGCCGATCCTCCCGATCTGCGCGGTTACGTCGAGCTGGCGCTGCGCAGCGGGTTCCCGGAGGCGGCGCTGCGCCTCAGCGGCCAGCCGCATCAAGCGTGGCTGGAGAGCTACGTCGAGGATCTGCTGACCCACGACGTCGAGGTTGCCGAAGAGGGGCGCCGAGACAGGCAGCGCCTGCGCCGCTACTTCGAGGCCTACGCGCTCAACTCCGCGGGGGTCGCGGACCACAAGACGATCTACGACGCCGCTGAAGTGAACAAGGCGACCGCCGTCGCCTACGAGAACCTGCTCGAAAGCCTGCTGGTCGCCGAAGCGGTCCCGGCCTGGCGCTCGAACCGGCTGAAGCGGCTCGTCCACCAGCCCAAGCGCTACCTGATCGACCCGGCGCTGATCGCCGCCGCACTGCAAACCGACGTGGCCGGGGTGATGCGCGACGGCGAGCTGCTCGGGCGGGTGCTCGACACCTTCGTCGCGGCGCAGCTGCGCCCCGAGCTCGCCGTCTCGACGAGCAGGCCGCGCCTGCACCACCTGCGAACCGAGCAGGGGCGTCATGAGATCGACCTGATCGCCGAGTTGGCGGGCGGTCGCCTGATCGGGATCGAGGTGAAGGCGAGTGGCGCGCCGAGGAAGCCGGATGCCAGACACCTCGCCTGGTTGCGCGACGAGCTCGGCGAGCGCTTCCTGGCCGGCGTCGTCCTGCACACGGGACCCCGCGCCTACGAGCTGGAGGAGCGGATCAGGGCGGTGCCGATCGCGGCGCTCTGGGGTTAAGGATCCAGCCTCTCAGAACGGCGCCAGCGGACTCAGGCGGCGAGCATCTGCTCAACGGCGGCGATGAAATCCGCGGCGCCATCCACGTATCGAGACGCTTCCTCGGCACTCGGCGTGACGGCAGCGTAGTCACCGCCCTCGCGGGCGACCTGAGCGTGCTGGGCCAGCGTGAACAGCGCGGCATCGAAGGCGTCGACGGTGACGTATTTGATCCGGAAGAGGTTCCACGTGCCACGATGGCTGCGGGCGTTCTCGTCGTCCTCGGAGAGGGTCGCGCGGGCGGCGTAGAGCATGGCGTAATAGGCAACGCTGACGGCGACGCTGCGATGTTTGGCATTGAGCGCCTCCCGCGCGGCAGCGAGACGGTCGCGTGCCTGCTCCATGAACTCCTCAGAACGCGGGCTCACCGGTACTCCGAGCCCTCGAGGCGCCCGCCGGCGAGCACGACCTTGTCGCGGTCGACCTCCTGGGTGAAGAAGGACTCGATCTCGCGGCGGCCGCGCAGCCACTCGGCGTCGAAGATCCGCAGCGAGTAGTAGACGGGGCTGTCGCCGAGCGCGTCAGCCTCCGCTTCGACCATCGGCAGCGCCCAAAGACGGGCCTCTTCGACGCTCTGAGAGTCGTCGAGGACGGCGAGCAGGTCGATGTCGGAGCGTAGGTCCGGGTCGGTCTCGCCGGGATCCACCTCGCCGCGGGCACGGGAGCCATAGAGCCAGACGGCAAGGAGATGCGCTGCGAACTTCTCGTGCAGGCGCCCGAGAATGCGTTCGATGACATCGCGCTCGCGCTCGTTGAGCGTCAGGTCCGCAAGCTGTGTGGACATGGAACGAGGATAGGCAGGCGGGCGGAAGTTCGCGCCGAAATGACGCTCCACCCCTACGGGCAGGCCGTCAGGCGACGGCGATCGCAGCGGCGATCGAGATCATCGCGACGACGCCGATCGCGATCAGCTCGGCGGCGAGGCGCTGGCGGCCGAGCATGCCGCGCTCGCCGGCGACGATCACCAGCGCGCAGATCACCCCGACGACGAGGCCGCCGAGGTGGCCGCCGAGGCTGACGTGCGCGGTGCCGAAGCTGAAGGCGAGGTTGAGCAGCAGGATCACCCCGATCGTCGAGGCGACCGAGTCGAAGCCGCGGTCGCGGGCGATCACGAAGGCGGCGCCGAAGATGCCGAAGATCGCCCCCGAGGCGCCGATCGTGAGCGCGTTCGGGGTCGAGCAGGAGGGCGCCGAAGGCGCCGCCGAAGAGCGAGGCGACGTAGAGGGCGACGAACCGCGGCGTGCCGATCGCCGGCTCCAGCAGCCGGCCGAGGAAGTAGAGCGCGACCATGTTGAAGAGCGATGTGGGTGAGGCCGGCGTGGAGGAAGCCGCCGGTGATCAGCCGGTACCACTCGCCTTCGGCCACCCAGGGGCCGTAGAGGCCGAAGTTGAGGACGAGCGAGCTGCCTTCGACGCCGAGCCCGCCGCTGCCGGTCGCGATCTCGGCCAGGAAGGCGGCGACGTTGAGCGCGATCAGGATGAAGGTCGCCGGGGCGCTGGCGAAAAGGCCGGTCTCCCCCACCCCTCGCACCACCCGCGTGCGCTGGCTGGCGCACTCCGGGCAGCGCATCCCGACCGGGGTCGGCGTCATGCAGTCGGGGCAGATCGGCCGCCCGCAGGACGAGCAGGAGACGCGCGGTCTCGCGGTCGGGGTGTCGGTAACAGGTCTGCGCCATCGGGGATCGAGCAGCCTACAATCGGCCGCCGCATGGACAGGCATCCCAGCCCCAGCCCGCGCTCTACGCGACCCTGGTCGGCGGCGGCGCTCGTCGTCGCCGGCATCGTCGGCTTCTTCTACAGCGCCTCCTTCGGCTCGCCCGGGCGAGGTCGACGACGTCCTCGGCCTCTTCGCCGTCAACGGCTGGCACAACGTCCTCCACATCCTCACCGGCGCGCTGGGCCTGCTCGTCGCCGGCTACGCCGCGCGCCACTACGCGCTCTGGCTCGGCGTCGCTCTACCTCGTCGCTCGCCATCTGGGGCTTCGTCGCTCGGCAGCGGCGAGTCGATCCTCGGCTTCCTCCCCGTCAACACCGGCGACAACCTCCTGCACCTGGTCCTCGGCGCGCTCGGGGTGGCTGCGGCGCTGGCGCACGCCGCGTCCGGCGCAAGCCCGGGCGCAGCCGCTACGGCTTGATCCGGCCGGTCAGGGAGCGCAGGCCGCCCTTGGCCTGCTGGCGGCCGCGGCGGCGCATCTCGAGCAGGACCAGGGCGCCGGCCGCGACGCCGCCGGCGCCGACGGCGACCACCGGGCGCACCCAGTTGCGCGGGTCGCGCAGGGCGCGCAGCTCGCTCTCGGAGAGCTCCTCGGCCCAGTCGGAGAGCTCCTCGGCGGCGGCCTGGGTGACGCGCCGAGAGGGTGTCCTCGAGCCGGCCCGAGAGCCGCTCGGGCGGCTCGATCGGCCGCAGCGCGTCGGAGAGCAGCTGCTCGACGTCCCAGGTCGCCGGTCAGTCGCTCGCTCGCCTCACTCATCGCCCATCTCCTCCTGCAGCTGCTTGATCGCGCGATGGATCAGGACCTTGGTGGCGCCGTCGCTGCGGCCCAGCGCCCGCGCGATCTCGCGGTTGTCCATGCCGAGCGCGAAGCGCATGATCAGCGCCTCGCGGCGGTCGTCGGGGAGGTGCTCGAGGTTCGCCATCACCTGGCGCAGCTCCTCGCGCCCCTCGGCGATCGCCTCGGTGCCGTGGCGGGCGGCGATCGGGTCGGCGCTCGTCCAGCGGCGTCTGCGGCCGGCGCGAGCGGTCGCGGTAGTAGTTGGAGGCGAGGTTGTGGGCGATCCGGATCAGCCAGGGCCGCAGCGGCCGCCCGTCGGACTCGCGCCGGGCCCGGTCGAAGTGCCGGTAGGCCTGCAGGAAGGCCTGCTCGGTCAGGTCCTCGGCGTCGTGCTGGTTGCCGACCCGGTAGTAGGCGTAGGAGTAGACGTCGCGCAGGTGGGCCCGGTAGAGCTCCTCGAAGGCGCGGTCGAGCTCCGCCTTGGCGGCCGGGTCGAGGCTCGGCCGGCTCGACGTTCTCTTTGCGGCCGCTCACGCGCTCAAGCCTAGTGGTGCGCATCATGCTGCCCTCCTCGAGCGCTCGACCCGGCGCAGGCCCGGCGACCCAGGCCTCGGCGTCGATCTCGCCGCGGATCAGCGCCGCGAGCCCGCTCGAGCGCCTCGGCCGGGCCGCCGGCGGCCGCGATCGCCGTCGGCCAGCAGCGGCACCGCGTCGAGCCCCTCCGAGGCCTGGCCGATCAGCGCCGGGATCTCCTCGGCCGGCGTGCCCGCGCCCGAGCAGCTCGCCGGCCCGGCGGTTGCGCCCGGTCGGCGCCATCATCGTCGCGGTCAGGTCGCCGACGCCGGCCAGGCCGGAGAAGGTCTCGAGCTCGGCGCCGCGCTCGATCGCGTAGCTCGATGCACTCGCGCCAGACCTCGGCGGCGGCGATCCCGGCGGCGTTGAGCCCGTGCGGCTCGGCGGCGGCGGCGGCGAGCGCGGCGGCGTTCTTGGCGGCGCCGGCCATCTCGACGCCGGTGACGTCGCCGCGAGCGCTCGCAGACCAGGCCGGCGCGGTCGAAGACCTCGCCGAGCTGGGCGCGCAGGTCGGCGTCGGCGGAGCCGAGGACGAGCGCGGCCGAGCCGGAGACCGCCTCGCGGGCGTGGGCCGGGCCGCCGAGGCAGGCGATCGCGCGGGCGCGGACCCGCTCGCCGACGTACTCGGCCGGGAGCTGGCCCAGCGGCGCGATCAGGCCCTTGGTCAGCAGCAGCACCGCGGTGCGATCGCCGACCCGGTCGGCGATCGCGCCGACCGCCTGCGGCAGCGAGCCGGAGGGGATCGCGAGGCAGACGAGGTCGAGGCCGGCGAGCTCGATCTCGCCGGCCTGGCGGACCCGCAGCGAGTCCGGGCAGGCGCGACCCCCGGCAGGTAGCGGCGGTTCTCGCGCGCCTCGTCGATCTCGGCGGCCTGCTCGCCGGTGCGGGTGCCGAGCTGGACGTCGAGGCCGCCGCGGGCGAGCAGCACGGCGACGGCGGTGCCCCAGCTGCCGGCGCCGATCACCGCGGCGCGGCGCATCGGCGGCAGGCCGCCGAGGTCCTCCCACTGCAGCTCGACGTTGGGCCAGATCCGCGCGGTGACCGTCTCGCGCCAGCGCCGGCGAGGGCTCGGCGGCGCGCGGGAAGGTCATCGCCTTGCCGAGCCGCACCCTGACCTTGCGCGGCCGGATCCGCCAGCCGCGGCGCACGTGTTCGGTGCCGAGCACGGCGGCCGGGATCACCGGCGCGCCGGTCTGCAGCGCGAGGCGGCCGACGCCGCGCTTGCGGCGTCGCCAGCGAGCCGCGTCCGGATCCGCGTGCCCTCGGGGAAGATGCAGACGGTGCCGCCGCGCTCGACGACCAGGCGCGCGGTCTCCACCGAGTCCTCGTCGGACTCGCCGCGGCGGATCGGGAAGGCGCCGAGCCGGGAGAGGATCCAGCCCTGCCAGCGGCGCTCGAACAGCTCGACCTTGGCGACGTAGTTCATCGGCCGCCGCCAGGGCAGGGCGCCGCCGATCACGAAGGGGTCGAGGAAGCTGCGGTGGTTGGCGGCGACGATCAGGCCGCCCTTGAGCGCGGCCGTGCTCGCGACCGGTCCGCGCGTAGCGGAAGTAGACGAGGAAGAACGGCGTCATGAAGATCCTGGCCAGCAGGTAGAGCGGCCAGTTGACGCCGTGGCGGCGCGTGTAGTCGTGGTAGCGCTGCGAGACGCTCGGGGGTCACGCAGAGTGGCTACACGGGTCCGGCGCGGTTACCGGCGCGCGGGTGACGCGGTTACCAGGCGCGCTCGATCAGCTCCGCGCAGCTCCTCGCGGCTCGGCGGGCTCGGGCGTGAAGGCCGAGCTCGGGGCGCTCGAGGATCGCCTCGAGCGGCCTCGTCGAGCTCGTCGCGGTCGGCGCCGAGCCGCGCCCAGGCCGGGCGGGTCGCCGCCCAGCTCGAGGATGCGCGCTTCGATGCGCGTCGGGGTCGGTGCCGAGCGCCGTCGCCAGGGCGGCCGAGCTCGTCGGGCGCGCGCGGGGCCATGAAGGCCATCGCCCGCGGCAGGATCGCCGGCGTTGGTCTCCGGCGTGGGGGCTGCCGCAGACGCGGACCAGGGTCTGGCAGATCGACGTGGTGGAGGGCGAACATGGCCGGAGTCGATCGCGTAGCCGCAGAGGATCGCGCCGAGCGCGAGGGCGGCGCGGTCGCGCTCGGTCGCGCTCCTGGTCGAGGGAGGTGGCGATCAGCTCGGCGCCGCGCAGGGCGGTCATCCGCGAGACCGGGTTGGCGAAGGGCGTGTAGAGCGAGTCGGCGCCGTGGGCGAGGGCGTTCATCGCGCTCGCCCGCAGGCGCGGCTCGGGCAGCGCCGGTCATCGCCTCGGGGTCGGCGATCACCAGGCTCGGGGCGGACCAGGCCGCGACCCGGTCCTCGGCGCCGGCCGGCAGCCGGTGGATCCCGGTCATCTCGGCGCCCGAGAGCGTCGTCGGGATCGCCGCCACCTCGGCGCCGGTGACCGAGGCGATCGCCTTGGCGGTGTCGATCACCCGACCGCCGCCGAAGGCGACGAGGCGGCTCGACGCCGGCCGCGTCGAGCAGCGCCGCGGCGGTGTCGGGCACCTGGCCCGGCGGGACCTCGTGCACGGCTGCCGGCCGCCTCGGCAGAGCTCCGGCGCCGCCCGAGGCCGCGCTCGGTCGTCAGCAGCTCGAAGGCGCTCGAAGCCGTGCTCGGCGAGCAGCTCGGGCGCGTCGCCTCAGCCGCGCTGTCGCCGAAAGACGACGACGCGCGCCGGCGTCGCGCCAGACGAAGCCGCCGGTCACCCGGCGGCGACCGTGCGCGGGTTGACGACCGGCCGCAGGTTCGGTTCGACCTCGGCGCGCAGGTGCTCGAAGTCGGGCGGCAGCGAGAGCTTCTCGCCGAGGTGCTCGAGCGGCTCGTCGACGGTGAAGCCCGGGCCCGAGCGTGGCGATCTCGAAGAGGACGCCGCTCGGCTCGCGGAAGTAGATCGAGCGGAAGTAGAAGCGGTCGATCACCGGGGTCGGCTGGGCGCCGCGCGGAGATCGCCCGCTCGCGCCACTCCTCGTGCTCGTCGATCGTCGAGGCCCAGGCGATGTGGTGGACGCTGCCGGCGCCCTGCAGCGGCGCGCTCGGCCGGCGGCTCGTCGTAGAGGTAGAGGCCGCCGCGGCTGTCGCCGCGCGCCTCCCAGCCGCTCGTCGACGCGCTCGAACTCGAGCGCCTCGAGCAGGCGCTGCGCTGGCGTCCGGGGCGGCGCTGTAGGCGCGGACGGCGTGGAAGCCCCGCAGCGCGACCTCGGCCGGCACCTCGGGGTGGTCGGCGATCAGCGGCTCGTCGTCGACCTCGACGACGGCCAGCTCGTGGTCGAGGCCCTCCGGGTCGGAGAAGCGCAGGCTCGTCCCCGTCGCGCTCGGACTCGATCCCGTTGGCGGCGAGCCGCTTCTCCCAGAAGTCGAGCGCCTCGGGCGAGCCGACCCGCCAGACGATCCGGTGCACGTCGCCGGCGCCGGCCCGGCCGGGCGGCACGCCGGGGAACTCGAAGAAGGTGAGGTCGGAGCCGGCGCTGCCCTTCTCGTCGGCGAAGAAGAGGTGGTAGACGGTCGGCTGGTCCTGGTTGACGGTTTTCTTGACCAGGCGCAGGCCGAGCACCCCCGCGTAGAAGTCGACGTTGTCCTGCGCGTCGGCGGTGATCGCCGGTGATGTGGTGGATTCCCTCGAGCTTCATCGACGTCCACGTATACGCATGCATCCCGCATGAGCCGCGGACGCCGACGCTCTGTCAAAGCCCTGATCGTCGCTCGGCTCGCTGCTCGCCTTCCTCAGCGTCTTCGCGATCTGGGTCGAACGCCAGGCGCTCAACACCGACGACTGGGTCAAGACCAGCGACAAGCTGATCCAGAACCAGAAGATCCGCTCGGCGCTCGCCGACTACCTCGTCGACCAGCTCTACGCGAACGTCGACCTCGAAAAGGAATTCGAAGAGCAAGCTGCCCGGCGAAACCAAGGAGCTCGCCGGGCCGCTCTCCGGCGGCCTGCGCTCGGTCGCGCCGGCAGCGGCGTCGAAAAGGTGCTGGAAACGCTCGACCGCGCAGAACCTCTGGGAGGACGCCAACCGGAGCGCCCACGAACAGCTGCGTCGCAGTGCTCGAAGACAAGAAGGAAGCGGTCTCGCACCGAAGAAGGCAAAGTCAAGCTGCAGCTCGGCAGCCTGGTCACCAACCTCGCCAACCAGATCGGGGATCGGCGCGTCACCTCGCCGAAAAGCTGCCGCCGGACGCAGGCCAGGTGACGATCCTGCGCTCCGACCAGCTGAAGACCGCGCAGAACATCGCCGTGGCGCTGAAGGGCCTGGCGATCGTCCTCTCGCTGCTCACCTTCCTCGCCTTCGGCCTGGCGATCTACCTCTCGCGCGACGAACGCTGGGTGACCGTGCTCTTCTGCGGCGATCGGCCTGGTCGCGGCCGGCTTCGCCGTGATCGTCGCCCGCGAGGTCGCCGGCGGGATCGTCGTCGGCCAGCTGGTCGAACAAGACAGCGTCAAGCCGGCGGCGGAAGCAGACCTGGTCGATCGCGACCTCGCTGATGACGAGCATCGCGACGACGGTGATCGTCATCGGCGTCCTCTTCGGCATCGCCGGCTGGCTCGCCTCGCCGACCGGCTCGGCGAGAGCGACCCGCCGCTGCCTGGCGCCGGCCCTGCGCGAGCTACCCCGCCTACGTCTACTCCGGGCTGGCGGTCATCGTCGGCATCTACTTCCTCTCGGCGCCGACCCAGAACCTGCGCTCCTTCCTGACCACCCTGGTGATCGCCGGCCTCGCCGCCTTCGGCATCCACGAGCTGCGCAAGCAGGCGCACGAGGAATACCCCGACGCCACCTACGACGAGCTCTTCGGCCGGACCAAGGACCGCGTCGTCGGCGCGGTCAAGAGAGCGCCAACATCGGCGAGCGCGCCTCGAAACTGCGCCTGCCGGAGGTGCGCCGGCCCGAGGCGGCGACGGCGGCGGCAGCGCGGCCGGCCGACGACCGAGGACGCGCCGCCTCGCGCGCCTCGAGCGCCTCGGCGCCCTGCACGAGAAGGGCGTCCTCACCGACGAGGAGCTGGCCGCCGAGAAGGCCCGCGTGCTCGGCGACGGCAAGGGCGACTAACAGAGCCCGCCTCCGGACTCGAACCGGAACCCCCCGCTTTACAAGAGCGGTGCTCTACCAATTGAGCTAGGCGGGCGACTCGACTCACCATCACTGGTTGGAGCGTCAGATGACGTTCGAACCGGCGCCGGTTCGCCTCAGTAGGTAATCACGGAACCTGGGCGCCGTGTAGTCGTACTCTCCCTTTCTAAGTCGGTAGAGCACGCCGCTATCGACAAGGCGCCCAAGCAGGACGTTGACGTTTGCCGGGGTCTTGTTGATGGCATCGTTGAGCTTTGACACGACCAGCGGCGGGTAGTCGGCAAACGCCGTTCCGAGCAGGACATCCTGCTCGGCCGGCGTGAGCGTTTCCACTCGCGGGTCGTAGAAATCCAAGTCGAGGCGCCGGTAGATGTCGGGTCGAACAGCCTCGAGAAGATCCGTCGTCAGGCGATCGACACCACCGATCTCAGCCGCGTCCCACAGCTCGGCGCCCCAGAGCTGGATGAAATAGGGATAGCCCTCCACCTCAGCTATGACGCGGTCCACCAGGACGCCTTCCGGACCAGGGAAGCTGCCCTCCTCCTCCAGTGGTTGAGCAAATGCCTCGCGGGCATCGTCTTGATTGAGGGAGCCAATCTCCTCGCCCCTGAACATCCGCTCTGTATACGACCGAGCCTTCAGCAGGTTGCCCGTCAGGGTGGGCAGGCCGCAAAGGACGAGACCCACTGGAATCTCCTTTCGCTGAAGAGCCACAACCGAGGAGATCAGGAGAGAGAGCGGGTGTTCTCCGCTGGGCCCGGTCTCGTCTCGGATCACCTGCGCCTCGTCGAGCAGGAGGACAAAGCCAGCGCGTCCCTTCTCGATCGCCATCTCGACCACCTCAAACAGGGCACGCGTTATGTCCTCGCGGGGCCGGCCTACGATTGGGTCGTAGGTCAGGACGAAGTCTCCCCAGCTGATCCCGAGGCTCCCAGCATGCCGTGCTGCGTTGCCAACGGCCTTCTTGATCCGCTCCACCCTGGAAAGACGCTCTCTCGAATTCTGGGCGACTGCCGTCAAAGCCGCGACGAGAGCGTCCTCGGTGTTGTGCCCCGGCTGGAGCTCGAGCATGGCGCTTGCCCATCCGTTGTCTTCGGCGATTGCCTGGAACTCCCCGAGAAGGACCGTCTTGCCAACCCCCCGAAGGCCCGTCAACCGCATGTTCGCCGGCTGCTCGGGGGCTGCTCGCAAAGTCGCTTCGAACCGGCGCATGGGCCGATCTCGCCCGGCCAGATGCAACGGTCGAGTCCCGACACCCGGTCGAAAAGGGTTTTTTCTCGGTTTTGCAGTCATAACAGTCTTTGTGTTAGAAGGGCTATTCTAAAGGAACACCTGTTATAAGTGCTCAGCCGATGAAAGTCTCCCCACCAGAGATCATGTTTCGCTTCCTCAAGCCAGATGAGGGGGCAAGTGCTGAGCGAGGCGATCCGGGCTGCCTATGGAGACAGCTACGACGTGCGCTGGGTCTATGACGCGGAGGAGGTCGTCGGCGCGGCTGGCGGCGGGGACCTACGTGTCCTGTGTGGCGGAGACGGCGGAGGGCGAGCTGCTCTGCCACGAGGGGATGAGCCTGGCGGCGGCCGGCGATGCGGTCGGGCATTCGGGGCAGGCGGTGACGATGCCGGCGGCGCGGGGGCAGCATCTGTTCACGCGGACCAAGCGGTTCCTGATGGATTGGGCGACGGAGCGAGGGCTGGCGGGGATGTACAGCGAGGCGACCGCGGCCCATCCCTACAGCCAGCGGGCCAACGTCGAGCTGGGCGCGCACGAGACCGGGTTCCTGCTCGGCTGGATCCCGGCCTCGGTCTCCAACGACGCGGCGGCCGAGCGAGGCGCGGGCGCCAGTCGGCGGCGCTCTTCTACACCAAGCTCAACGACGGGCACGAGCGACCCGTCTACGCGCCCGAGCGCCACCGCGCGATCGTCGGCCAGACGCTGGAGCTGTGCGAGCTGCGGGGGACGCTCGCGCAGCCGCCCGCCGGGTGCGAGCTGCCGGAGCGGACCGAGCTGCACGTGGCCGTCGACGCCGACCACAACCTGGCGCTGATCACCGTGCATGTCCCGGGCGCCGACCTCGAGGCGGCGGTCGCCGCCGAGCGCCACCACCTCTTCCACCGCGCCGGCCTCGACGCCGTCTACCTCGACCTGCCGCTGGAGCTGCCGGCCACGGCCCTGGTCGCCGACCACCTCGAGCGGCTCGGCGTCTCCTACGCCGGCGTCTTCCCCAACAGCCGCTGCGACGGCGACGTGCTGCGCATGCAGTCGCTGCACCGGGCCCGGATCAAGGCCGACGACGTCTCCGTCGCCTCCGAGCACGGCCGGGAACTGCTCGAGTACGTCCTCGCCGACCTGCCTTAGTTCAGGCGTCTCCCGCGAGGCGAGGTGGGCGCCGACCTTGCGCTTGACCCGCTGCAGGGCGTTGTCGACGGTCTTGGTGTCGCACTCCAGCCGCTCCGCCGTCGCCTCGTAGGAGTGGCCGTCGAGGTAGAGCGAGAGGACGCGGCTCTCGAGGTCGGAGAGCACCCCCGAGACGCCGGAGAGGCAGGAGACGAGGCTGTCGAGCTCTTCGGCGGCGATCACCTGGTTGACCGGATCGTGGACGGTGGGGCCGGGCAGGATCTCGTCGAGGGTGGTGTCGGAGTCGCCGGCCGCGGCCGGCGTCTGGCTGAAGGAGACGTACTGGTTGAGCGGCGTGTGCTTGTTGCGGGTCGCGGTCTTGACCGCGGTGATGATCTGGCGGGTGATGCAGAGCTCGGCGAAGTTGCGGAAGCTCGACTCGCGATCGGTGCGGTAGTCGCGGATCGCCTTGTAGAGGCCGAGCAGGCCTTCCTGGATCAGGTCGTCGGCCTCTCCCCCGAGCAGGAAGTAGGACGAGGCCTTGAGCCGGACGAAGCCGCGGTAGCGGCGGACGATCGCGTCGTAGGCATCGGTGCGCCCATCCTTGGCGAGAGCGACCAGATAATGGTCATCAAGCTCAGGTTGAGGGTTAGTTTCAGCGGGCCGCAGAGAGCCGTTGAGGCGGCCCGACGGGAGTTGCATTTCCTGGGTAGGCGAAGATAGAGCCACAGATCCTTCTCCTTGATGAAGGGTCGTGGCGCCGCTTACCTCCCCTGGGGCGCCCTGTTATGAACCGGGTAGCCTCAGACTCAAGCTGAGGTTCACCCTTATTGGCGCGGTTAGTTTACGGCCGCACGGTGTTCTGTCAACCCCGGCAGGGATTTCGTGCAACCGCCGTTGCAGTTGCTACGGGCCAAGGGCTCAGGAGCGCTGGCGAACGGCCTCGAAGAGCAGCGCCGCGGCCGCGGCCGAGACGTTGAGCGAGTCGATCCTGCCGCGCTGCGGCAGGGCGACGAGCCCGTCGCAGGCGGATGCCACCCGCGGCCGGATGCCCGCTCCCCTCGCCGCCCAGGACGAGGACCGTGGGCCGCTGAGGTCGACATCCCAAGGAGCCTGCGCGCGCGCCCGCGTCGGCGCCCCAGATCCAGAACCCAGCCTGCTTCGCCTCCCCGAGCCAGTCGGCGAGGTTGCGGACACGGGCGATCGAGAGATGCTCGACCGCGCCCGCCGACGCCTTGCAGGCGACCGCGGTGACCTCCGCCGAGCGCCGTTCGGGGATGACGACGCCGGCGGCCCCGGCCACCTCGGCAGAGCGGCAGACCGCGCCGAGGTTGCGCGGGTCCTGAACCTGGTCGAGGGCGACGATCAGAGCGTTCTCGACCGCGCAGCAGCGCTTGCGATCCGCGTAGGGATAGGGATCGACCTCGGCGACGACCCCCTGGTGGTCGGGCGACCCGCAGAGCCGCTCCAGCTCCTCGGCCGACGTCTCCGGCGCCCGCCAGACCCGGTGAACCCGCCGCCTCCCCCGCTCCGCCTCCGCAACCGGCCGCTTGCCGTAGATCACCTGGTCTGACGAAGCCATCTCAGCCCTTGGGCACGAGCTTGGGCGCCGCCCTCGGCCGAATCGCGAACCTCCCAGCCCAGCTCAGCCAGCCGATCCCGAATCTCGTCAGCCCGCTCGAATTCCTTCGCCGCCCGCGCCTCCTGCCGTTCCTCCAGCAGCTTCTCCGCTCCCTCGTCGGCCTCAGCTCCCTTATCCGGCTGAGTAAGGGAGCTGAGCCCGACGAGCGCCAAGCATCTCCGCCAGCGCCGGGCCCGCCTCTGCGCGGGAACCTCCCCACGATTCGCTTCCCCGACCAGCTCAAATACCTCAGCCATCGCTCTCGGGGTATTGAAGTCGTCCGCGAGCGCGTCCCTGAAGCTCTCGAGACGGGTAGCTGCCGCGCTGTGCGGGGAGTCGGGAGGGGTCCCGACGGAGCCTCCCCGCTGTTGCTCCGGCGGGACCCTCCCCCGACTCCTCCCCAACCGGGTGCTCCCGGAAGAAGTTCCGCAACCGCTCAACCTGCGCAACCGCCTGCTCCATCTGCTCCGCCCCGAAGGCCAATGGCTGCCGATAGTGCCCGGAGATCAGGTAGTCGACCACCGCCTCGCGCCCGTACCGATCCAGCGCCTCGGACAGCTGAAAGATGTTCCCCTCCGACTTCGACATCTTCTCGGCGTCCGTCTCGATCATCCCGTTGTGCATCCAGACCCGGGCGAACGCCCGCCCCGCCGCCTCCGACTGGGCGATCTCGTTCTCGTGGTGGGGGAAGACCAGGTCCGACCCGCCGCCGTGGATCGCGAACGAAGGCCCCAGCTCCTGCTCGGCCATCACCGAGCACTCGATGTGCCAGGCCGGCCGCCCCGGCCCCCAGGGCGAGTCCCAGGACGTGTCCTCGCCCTGCCTTGTGCGCCTTCCAGAGCGCGAAGTCGAGCGGGTCCTCCTTCAGCGACTCCGAGCCCGCCTCCTCGCCCTGGTCCATGTCCTCGGTGCGCCGGTTGGAGAGCTTGCCGTAGCCCTCGAAGCTGCGCACCCGGAAGTAGACGTCGCCGCCCGACTCGTAGGCGTGGCCGCACTCGACCAGGTCGGCGATCAGCGCGACGATCCCCTCGATCGTCTCCGTCGCCAGCGGCTCCGCGTCGGGCCTGCCCAGTCCGAGCCGGTCGGTGTCCTCGAAGTAGGCCGTCGTCATCCGCTCGGCGAACGCGGCCGACCCCTCCCCGGCCTCGCGGGCCGCCGTGTAGATCTTGTCGTTGATGTCGGTGACGTTGACGACGAGCTTGGTCGCGTACCCCTCTGACCTGAGGAACCGGGCGAGCAGCGAGAAGACGACGAAGGGGCGCGCGTTGCCGATGTGGATGCGGCTGTAGACCGTCGGCCCGCAGGCGTAGATCCCGACCTCTTCGCCAGGGTCGAGCGCGACCAGCTCTCCGCCGAGGGTGTCCCTGATCCGCACGTCCCGCATGGTCGGAGATAGTAGGGCCGGGGAGGGCCTGAGGATTCCTCGCGAAGCGGCTCCGCAGAGTGATTCCCAGCCGCGAAGCGGCTCCAAATTCGCATCGCCCGCAGGGCGATGCGGGAATCCTCAGGCCCTCCCCCGGCCCTCCACCTCAGAACGTTCGGTAGCCGGAGCCCGAGGCCGTCGCCTCGCGCGACTCCAAGTCGGCGCCGTCGCATCGGCCGCCGCCAGCGCCTCGCGACGCGCCCGCGATGCGCTCGCCTTGATCTCGTCCTCGGCCGCCCGCCGCACTCGCTCCTCGCGCTGCTCGGCCTGCTCGCGGATCCGCTCGGACTCCGCCTTCGAGCGCTCCTCGGCCCGCGCCCGCGCCATCTCCTCGGCCTCGCCCTCGACCTTCTCGACCAGCTTGCGGACGCGCTCGTCGGCCTCGCGGCGCACGTCCTCGGTGCCCTGCATGACCCGCTCCTCGATCTCGGCCTCGATCCTGACCGCGATCTGCGTGCGCCTCGCTCGGCCGCGGCCTCGGCTTCGGCGGCGCGCTGCTCGGCGGCGGCGACGCGGCTGTCGGCCTCGAGCTGACCTGATCCAGCGCCTCGCTGCAGCCTTCGCTCAGCCTCGCGCGTCGGCAGCCTCGACCGCTCGGCCGCGATCGACTTCTCGGACTCGCTCCTTGAGCGCGATCATCTCGGCGGCGAGCGCCTCGCGGTCGGCCTCGGTCGCGTCCCCGCGCCTGCTCGAAGGCCTTCTCGGCGCGATCGCGAGCCTGCTCCGCCTGCGCGGCGCGGCCCTCGGCCGCTTTGCGCTTCTCGCGCTCGGCGGCGACCCGCTCGCGCCCCTCGTCGCCCAGCTTGCGCAGGGTCTCCATCGCCCGCTGCTTGACCTCGGCGTGGACCCGCTCGGCCCTGGCTCTCGGCCTCGGCGACGCGCTGCCTCGCTGACCCGCACCCACTCGAGCGCCTGGCTTGGCGATCCCGCGCAGCTCCTCGGTCGCCTCGCCGACCGCTTTCAGCTGCACCGCCGGCTCGCCCATGAGTCGGCAACTCTACTATCGCACGTCGGGCGACGGATGGCTACCCCGTCCGCTGCAGGCAAAATCCGCAAATTGGCGGAGACCTGCCACCTCAGTACCGGGACCGGCTCTCTGAGCTGGCTTCTCGCGCCTCGCGCGCGTGCAGCTCGCGCTTGAGCACCTTGCCCGTCGCGTTGCGCGGCAGCTCGTCGAGGAACTCGATCTCGCGCGGCGTCTTGTAGGAGGCGAGGTTGGCCTTGACGTGGGCCTTCAGCTCCTCCTCGCGAGCCTCGGCCTCGGCGCCGAGCACGACGAAGGCCTTCAGCCGCTGCCCGAACTCCTCGTCCTCGACCCCGATCACCGCGACCTCGACCACGGCCTCGTGGTCGGCGAGCAGGTCCTCGACCTCGCGCGGGAAGACGTTCTCGCCGCCGGAGACGATCATCTCGTCGTCGCGGCCGTCGATGAAGAGGCGCCCGTCGGCGTCGAGGTGGCCGACGTCGCCGCTGCTGAAGCAGGCCGTCGATCACCTCCTTGCCGCCGCCGCCGGTGTAGCCCTCGAAGGCCATTTCGTTGCCGACGAAGATCCGCCCGACCTCGCCCCTGGGCACCTCGCGGCCCTCCTCGTCGTAGAGCCGCACCACCGTTCCGCGCGGAGGCCGGCCGGCGGTGCCCGGGCGCGGCGCGCAGGTCCTCCGGCGTGGCGACGGTCGCGCAGGCGACCTCGGTCGAGCCGTAGAGGTTGTAGATGGTGTCGCCGAAGCGGTCCATCCACGCGATCGCCAGCTCGCCGGGCAGCGCCGAGCCGGAGAGCGAGGTGATCCGCAGCGAGGAGAGGTCGTAGCGTGTCGAGCGTCTCCTCGCGGCAGGCTGCAGGATGCGCTGGAGCATCACCGGGCACGACGGCGAGCACCTGGGCGCGGTGGTCCTGCACGGCCCGCAGCGTCTCCTCGGGGTCGAAGCGGCGGCGCAGCACGAGCGTCGAGGCGGTCGGCAGGCTGATCACGAAGTGGAAGAAGCCCCAGGAGTGGAAGAGCGGCGCCGCGACCATCATCGTCTCGCGGGCGCGGTAGGGGATCTTGTCGATGATCGCCGCCATCGCCAGCAGGCCGTCCGGGCTGGAGCGCTGGGCGCCCTTCGGGGTCCCGGTGGTGCCCGAGGTGAGGATCACGAAGCGCGGCTTGTCGGGCGGCGGCTTCAGGTTCGAGTCGCCGTTCGCGGCGATCAGCGCGTCGAGCGTCGGCCCCTCCGGCTCGCCGTCGGCCCAGCCGACGATCCGCGCCACGCTCTCGTCGACGCCGTCGAGCAGGCCGGCGAACTCCTCGTCGTAGACGAGCGCCTTCGGCCCCTCGCGGCGGCATCACCTCGACCAGCTGCGGCCCGGCGAACATCGTGTTGAGGTAGAGGGCGCTGGCGCCGAGCTTGGCCGCGGCCAGCGTCGCCTCGATGAAGCCGCGGTGGTTGCGGCACATGATCCCGACCCCGTCGCCGTAGCCGATCCCCATCCTCGCGAAGGCGTGGGCCAGGGCGTTGGAGCGGCGGTGCAGCTCTTCGAAGGTCAGCGAACCGCGTTCGTCGATCAGCGCCGGTCTCGTCCGGATAGTGGATCGCCGCCGTCGTGATGCCGAGGGCCGGCGAGGCGCCCCAGCGGACGAACGCGGAGACGACCTTCGCCGACTTGTCGGGACGGTGCAGGCCGACGATGCCCGCCTCGCGCAGCACCTTCAGCCTCGAAGGCCGAGTCGGAGACCGACTGGCGGGCACGCTCGGCGATTGACCTGAGCATTCCCATCGGACCGGGAAGCCTATTCGCTCTCCACCGAAGCGACCGCTATGCAGGCGATTCCCTCGCCCCGGCCGATCCAGCCCATGCCCTCGTTGCTCGTCGCCTTGACGCTGACCCGGGCCGAGGTCGCCTCGGCCGAGGATCGCGCTCCATCTCGGCGCGGTAGCGGCGCCGAGCCGCGGCTGCTCGCAGACGACGGTGGCGTCGATGTTGACGATCCGGCCCGAGACCGTGCCGACGGCGGTGCGCAGCAGGTCGATCGAGTCGGCGTCGCGCCAGCGCTCCTCGTCGTCGGGGAAGAGCGTGCCGATGTCGCCCGCGCCGGCGGCGCCGAGCAGGGCGTCGATCACCGCGTGGGTGAGCACGTCGGCGTCGGAATGGCCGGCGAGGCCGCGCTCGTGCTCGATCTCGACGCCGCCGAGGACCAGGCGGCGGCCCTCGGCGAAGCGGTGGCTGTCGTAGCCGATCCCGACGCTCATCGGCTCGAATTCTCGCCGCACCGCGGCGCCGAGCGGCTCGAGCCGCCGCTGCGCGGCCGCTCGAAGACGCAGATCTCCTCGACCCCGAGCTCGGCCGAGGAAGGCCAGGGCCCGCTCGTAGCCGAAGCCGACCTGCTCGGGCAGGTGGGCGTCGGAGGAGAGCGCGAAGCGGCGCGCCGGCCTCGACGCACATCTCGGCGAAGGCGCGGGCCGGATAGAGCTCGCCGACCGGCTTGCGCAGGCCGGCGGTCGAGACCTCGACCGCGATGCCGCTCTCGGCGATCGCCTCGACCGCGGGCTCGTAGTAGTAGCGCGGGTCGCGCTCGGGCAGCGGCCGGGCGCCGCCCCAGACCTTGACCAGGTCGGGGTGGGCGAGGATGTCGAAGAGGCCGGAGCGGGCGCACTCGGCCAGCGCCTCGAAGTAGCGGCGCCAGACCTCGTCCGGGTCGCCGCTGCCCTCCCAGACGTCCCAGCCCTCGTGGTCGACCGCGGCCTCGCCGACGAAGTGGACCGAGCCGACCACGTAGTCGAAGTCGCGCGCCTCGAGCAGCGTCGCGGTGCGGTCCTCGGCGCCGGGGACGAAGTCGCACTCGATCCCGAGCCGCAGCGGCGTCCCGCGGACGAACTCGCAGTAGGCGTCGAGGTCGTCGCGCGCCTGTTCCTCCCAGAACGGGTGGCGCCAGAGCTCGAGCGCCTGGCGGAAGCGGTAGACGTGCTCGGAGACGCCGAGCTCGTCGATCCCGGCCGCCTCGGCGGCGGCGAGGTAGCGCTCGACGTTCTCCGCGGTGAAGTAGCGCTCCGGCGGCGTGTCGTCCTCGTCGGGGCGCAGGTGCAGGTGGTAGTCGGTGAGCACGCGCCGACGCCTAGATGGTCCGCACCGGCGACCACGGGCCGCGGATACGCTGCGGCCATGGTCCACCTGCGGATCGTCGTGCCCGCCGATCGCTGCCGAGAAGGTCCTCGACCTGCTCGAAGCGACGCCCTCGGCCTCCAACCTGGTCCTCCTGCCGGGCGCCGCCCGCCAGCCGCAGGGCGACGTCGTCCTCTGCGACATCGCCCGCGAGGACGCCAGCGTCGCTGATCGACGACCTCAAGGAGCTCGGCGTGGCCCGCGACGGCTCGATCTCGCTCGAGCAGATCGACTCGCAGATCTCCGACGCGGCCGACCGCGGCCGAGCGCGCGGCCCGCGGCATGCCCTCCGACGCGGTCGTCTGGGAGGAGGTCGAGGCGCGCACCTCGGAGACGACCGAGCTGGGCGGCAACTTCCTCGCCTTCATGGTCCTCGCCTGCCTGATCGCCTCGGTCGGGATCTTCCTCGGCTCGCCGATCCTGATCGTCGGCGCGATGGTCGTCGGGCCCGAGTTCGGGCCGCTCGCCGGGCTTCTGCGTGGCGATGGTCGAGCGCCGCCGCGAGCGTCGCCCTGCGCTCGCTGACGGCGCTCGGCGATCGGCTTTCCCGGTCGGGCATCACCGCCGCCTTCCTCTTCACCCTGATCTGCAAGTGCGACCGGGCTGCTCGACGCCGACTTCAGCGGCTCGATGCACCCGCTGACCCAGTTCATCTCCAAGCCCGACGACTTCTCCTTCATCGTCGCCTGCTTCGCCGGCGCCGCCGGCATGCTCTCGCTGACCTCGGCCAAGTCGGGAGCGCTGGTCGGGGTGCTGATCTCGGTGACGACGATCCCCGCCGCGGCCAACATCGGCGTCGCCGCCGCGCTCGCCGACTGGTCGGAATGGCGGGGCGCGATGGCTCAGCTGGCGGTCAACCTGACCGCGATCGTGCTCGCCGGCGTCGCCACGCTCTACCTGCAGCGCCGGCTCTACCGAGCGGCGCCGGCAGCGCCACCTCGGCGACGACTCCCGCGCCGCTCGCGGGCCTGCCGACGCGGCCGCAGCGGGAGCGGGCCGCGACGATGATCCGCCAGCTCGCGATCCTGCTCGGCGCCTTCGCCGTCGGCACCGCTGATCGCCGCGGCGCTCGGCGCGGTCAGCTTCGGCGTCGCGCTCGGGGTCGGCCAGGTCTGCTTCGCCGCGGCGCTGGTCTGGGTCCTGCTGCGCTGAGCTGCGAGCTGGAGCCGCGCGCTCAGCGAGAGCAGCTCGGCGAGCTTCAGGTCGAGCGGCGTCGTCACCTTGAGGTTCTCGGCCGGCGACGGGATGGATCAGCACCGTCCCGCCGGCCGCCTCGACCAGCATCGCCTCGTCGGTCGCCGCGGCGATCCGCTCCGGATCGCTTCGCCAGCGCCGCGCGCAGCGCCTCGACCCGGAAGACCTGCGGCGTCTGCGCCGCCCAGAGCCGCCCGCGATCCAGGGTCGCTCCGACGACGAGTGCAACGTTTGTCGGCCCTCGTGGAGCCGAATAGCGTTGCACGTCGCGGTCGGCGGCCTGCTTGACCGTGTCGGTGACCGGGGTGGCGGCGATCGCGCCGGCGGCCTCGGGGTCGGCGACGAGGGTCGCGACCACGCCCTCGATCAGCTCCGGCGTGACCAGCGGCCGGGCGGCGTCGTGGATCGCGACCAGCTCGGTGCCGACCGCCTCCAGCGCGTTGGCGACCGACTCGGCGCGGGTCGCGCCGCCGTCGACCACGCCGAGGTCGCCCCCGGCCAGGTCGTGGACGTGCCCGGGCGGGCAGGCGACGACGATCGAGCGGACCGAGCCGGCGCGCGCGGAAGGCCGCGATCGACCACTCGACCATCGGCCGGCCGGCCGAGCGGCACGAAGGCCTTCGGGCCGCCGGCTCCGAGCCTCTCCCCGGAGCCGGCGGCCGCGATGACCGCGGTGACGGACGCTGCAGGCAGCTACGCCGTGGCGGCGAAGCGCTCCTCCAGCAGCCCGTCGAGGTACTCCTCCGCGCCCTCCTCGTCCTTGTCGAGCGCGTACATGAACTCCGAGGCGAGGATCTTCTTCGCCCGCGTGTACATCTGCTTCTCGCCGGTGGAGAGCCCCTTTTCCATCTCGCGGATGGCGAGGTTGCGGACCACCTCGGCGAGCTCGAAGACGTCGCCGGTCTTGATCTTCTCCCGGTTGTACTTGAAGCGCCGATTCCAGTTCTTCGGCATCTCCGAGACGTCGTCGGTGAGGACGTCGGTGACCTTCTTGATTTCGTCCTCGTCGATCACGCGGCGAAGGCCGGCGACGCCGGCGTTCTCGCAGGGGACCATCACCGTGAGTTCGTTGTGGAGGATCTTGATCGTGAGGTAGTCACGCTCCTCCCCCATCAGCTCGCGGGACTCCTTCTTCAGCACGATGCCGGCGCCGTGGTGGGGATAGACGACCTTGTCACCCTCCTCGAAGTCGCAGACGTACGGGACGTCCTCCTCGAAGCCTACCTCCATGGCCTCCTCTCTAGCTCGGAAATCGGTTGCTCCTTTCTGTTTGCGACGGCGCCAGTCGCCGTCAGCTCTGTAAGTACCTGTCGACCAGGTCGACCTCCTGAAGCCTGCGCAGGCCCTCGCGGATGTCCTTGGCCCGTGTCGAGCCGACATCCGTCGACGGCCTCGAGGTCGGCGTCGGAGGCAGCGAGGACCTCCTCCAGCCCACCCAGCTCCTGGATGATCTTCTGGACGACAAGCTTGGGGATGCGCGGCATGCGGCCCAGCACGCGGTAGCCGCGCGGCGCGACCGGGAAGTCGAGGGTGTTGAGCTTGCGGTCGTAGCCGAGCAGCTCGGCGAGGCGGCCGAAGTCGAGCACGTCCTCGTGCGGCAGGCGCGCCAGCGACTGCATCACCGTCGGCCAGGTTCTGCTCGGAGTCCTCGACCGAGTAGTCGCGGATCAGCGCCGTCTTTTCGCCGGCGACGCCGACCATCGTCTCCTCCAGCTGCATCTCGATCAGGCGGCCCTCGGTGCCGAGCTCGACGATGTAGCGCTCGACCTCGACCGCCATCCGGGTCACCAGCTCGGCCCGCTGCAGCACGGCGAGCGCGTCGTAGAGGACGCCGCCGCCCTCGAACTCGAGCACGGTGAGGCGGTTGGAGACCTGGTCGAGGCGCTCGCGGTACTTGTCGAGCGTCGCCAGGCCCTGGTTCGCCTTGGCGAGCACCGCGGGGATGTCCTGGAGGATGTACTTCGTCCCCTCGACGTAGAGGGAGACGACGTCGCGGCGCTGGGAGATCGCGATCGACCAGCGCGTCGGTCTGTTTGGAGACGCGCTCGGCGGTGCGGTGGCGGGTGCCGGTCTCGGCTCGAGAGGATCGTCGGGTCGGGCATCAGCTGCACGTTGGCCCAGGAGATCTTCGTCGCCTCGGCGTTGAGGACGATCGCCCCGTCCATCTTCGCCACCTGGTAGAGCATCGCCGGCGTGTAGTCGATGTCGAGCTTGATCCCGCCGGAGAGCAGGTGCGAGATGTCGCCGGGGTCGCCGACGACGATCAGCCCGCCGGTGCGGGAATGGACGATGTTGTCGATCCCCTCGCGCAGGGCGCCGCCGGGCGCGACGACGTCGAGAGCCCTCAGTAGCCGGGGATCCTGGCGTTCCGACAAGCTCGTGAAGCTCATCCCCAGGCAGCGCTGACATCGCTTCCTAGGATGGCAAATACCGCTCTGGAATGCGGTCTGGGGATATCCCTAGTGGACAGATCGGGATGGCCATTGTCAAGGCGATTTATCTCAGATGTGAAAGCGGGGGTGGCGCGGGACCTAGGCGGCGGCCCCGACAAGGTCGCGCTCGGGGTCGATGCCCCAGCGCGCGCCGACCTCGGCCAGCTCCTCGCTCAGCGGCCAGCGGTCGGGCCGCTCGTCGCCCTCGTGCTCGGGGCTGGCGCCCTTCAGCGCCATGCAGCCGGTGTTGTCGCCGATCGCGCGGATCGCCGCGACGTCCTCGTCGGACTGAGCCGCTGCTCGGCCGGCAGCGCCGCCAGCTCCGCCCGCTTGCGCCTCGATCGGGCGCGCCCTCGGCGCCGGCCTCCTGGATCAGGGTCGGGACGACGCACTCGACCGCCGGGTGGGCGAGGTTCCACTGGCAGGCGAGCTGGATCGGGGTCAGGCCGGCCCGCTCGGCGATCGGGCAGGACCCGCGCGAGCTTCTCGAGGCCGGCCTCGATCCAGCCCTCGGGGCGGAAGGCGCGGTGGTCGCCCTTCGGCCAGCTCCATCCCGGGCCGCAGGTCGCCCCAGAAGAGGCCGCCGTAGTCGACGACGCGGGTGATCACCTTGACGCCTTGGCGCTCGCGCCGCCGTCGAGGCAGAGCTCGCCGGGCCAGGGCTCGAACGGGTTGAGGATGATCATCGCCCAGTCGATCCGCTCGCCGAAGCGCTCCAGGCAGGAGATCAGGTCGAGGGTGAAGCCGTTGGCCGGGCCGGGGGCGACGCCGATCTGGCCGGCCAGGCCCGCCTCGCGCAGCGCCGCCATCCCGTCCCAGACCGCCTCGCTGGAGTAGCCGATCCGGTCGGGGTTGTGGAGCAGGAGCAGGTCGAAGCGGTCGACGCCGAGCCGCTCGAGGCTGCGCTCGGCCGCCATCCGCAGGTAGCCGGCGTAGTCGCTCTCGCCGCGCA
>CAVZVK010000001.1:0-302095 GCA_963778715.1 uncultured Solirubrobacterales bacterium | reverse complement strand
TCGGCATCTTCTTCGACGAGCGGCGGCGCGCCTGGGACGACCGGATGAGCAGGACCGATGTCGTCTACGAGGGCAACGAGCGCACGCCGGCGCCCTGGTCCCGTCTCGCCACCGTCGATGCCGGTGCCGCAGAGGCCCGTCAACGACGAAGGCCCCGGATGCCCGGGGCCTTCGCCGCGCAGCGGGTCGCAGGCTCCTCGCCTAGCTGACCATCGCCTTCCGGTCCCTCCGCCAGCTTGTAGATGATGATGATCGCGAGGGCGAAGATCGCCAGCGACCAGAATGGGTAGGCCGGGATCGAGAGCAGCGCGCCGATCGCGTTCAGCGAGGCGACGAAGATGCCGAACCAGCGCCCGAACTCTCCCCCGGAGAAGAGTGAGAACGCCGCGACGAGCTCGAGCACGCCGAGGATCAGCATGATCCAGCCCCAGGTGTGCAGGCCGCTGAGGATGTAGGTGGCGTTCTCGGTGAAGAACTTCGAGTCGCCGATCGCTGCGATGCCGTAGATGATGTTCAACACTCCCGCGACCAACAGCAGGATGCCGGCGAATACCCACCAGCCGCTGAGTGTGCTCTCCTCGTTCATATGTGTCCCTTTCGTGTGCGGATAGGCACGTGCACCATACGGCGAGCATATTCCGGGAACCCACTGTTTTTCCTGCTCTGGAGCGAGATTTGCCGGTTTGGCCAACGTTTTGCCGAAATGGTGAGCTAACCGCCTCAGCGACTTTCCGCAGAGGCTGCCGTAGTCTCCACGGCCATGGAGGTGTTTCGCACGCCTGAAGAGAGCCTGCAGGGGCTGCCCGACTTTCCCTTCGAGTCGAGCTATCGCGAGATCGACGGCGTGAGGCTTGCCTACCTCGACGAGGGGGAGGGACGGCCGGTCGTCTTCTTTCACGGCGAGCCGACCTGGTCATATCTGTGGCGCAAGGTGATCCCGCCGGTGCGCGACGCGGGCTACCGCTGCATCGCGCCCGACTACGCAGGGTTCGGCCGCTCCGACAAGCCCACCGATGTCGGTTGGTACACATACGACCGCCACGTCGAGCTGATCTCGAAGCTGCTGGGGGAGCTCGACGTGCGCGACGCGACCACCGTCGTCCACGACTGGGGCGGGCCGATCGGGCTGCGTTTGGCGGTCGAGTATCCCGACCGCTTCTCCCGCCTGGTGATCATGGAGACCGGCCCCTTCACCGGCCACCAGCGGATGAGCGACGCCTGGCTCAAGTTCCGCGAGTTCGTCCGCGACAACGCCGACGTGCCGGTCGGGATGCTGGTGCGGGGCGGCTGCAAGGAGGACCCCGGCGACGAGGTGATCGCTGCCTACGAAGCGCCCTACCCGACGCCGGAGTCGAAGGCCGGCGCCCGCGCCTTCCCGCTGATCCTGCCGACCGAGCCCGATGCTCCCGGTGCCGCCGAGGGCAAAGCCGTTGCCGACGCGCTGCGCGAGGACGATCGGCCGGCGCTCGTCCTCTGGGCCGACTCCGACTTCATCCTGCCCTTCTCGGTCGGCGAAAGGGTCTCTGAGCAGCTCAACTTCCCGGCTCCACGCAAGATCGAGAACGCCTCCCACTTCCTGCAGGAGGACGCCGGGCCGGAGATCGGTCGCATCATCGCCGAGTGGCTGTAGCGGCGAGGGTGCGGCGGACGGTGGCGCGCAGGTCGTCCTGCGGCCGCTCGAGCAGCAGCTGCACACGGCGCGGCGGGCCGTCGTCGTCGAGCCAGGTGACGGTGCCGGGCCAGTAGGGGCCGGGCGGGACGCCGGGGCGGTGGATGGCATCGGCATAGACCCAGCTGCCTGTGTTGTGCAGGCTGCCGCCGCCGGGCAGCGACCACGCCGCCTCGCCTGCGCCGGGGCCGGCGCGGTGGGTGTGGCCGGTGATCACGTGTGTGGCCTGGATCTGCAGCCGGCGGGTCATCTCGGTTGCGGCGACGATGCCGCTGTGGGTGATTGACGTGGCCGAGACGTCGCCGCCGAAGTCGGCGTGGACGAGGCGGTTGAGCAGCCAGACACCGGCCGGCACGCCGGCAGCGACGGCCGCCTTCGTCGCGGCCGCCCGGGCACGGCCGCTGCGCCCGTCGCCGGAGACCGCCTTCCAGGCCCGCTCGGAGGGACGGAAGGCGCGGTCGGCGAGCCCGGCCTCGGCGAGGCCGAAGAAGAAGCCGTAGATCGGGCGCAGCACGCGCTCGTAATCGGCGGGCGTGGCCGCCTCGGGCGGGCGGCCGCCGCGACGCATGATCGCCGCCGCCGCGACGCACTCCAGCCGCGGCAGGCTCATGTGGCAGTCCATGTAGTGGCCGTGGGTCGCGTAGACGTCGTCGCGCAGCCAGAGCCCGGGGTAGGCGATGCCGAGCTCGGCGTCGCCGAGCCACTCGGCAAGGTGTGTCGCCGGGCTAGCGGTGGGCAGGGCGCGGTGCTCGAGGCCGAGCTCGGCGCCGGAGAGGGCGACGTCCTCGAGCAGCGGCTCGGCGTTGCGGTGGTCGTGGTTGCCGGGGACGAGCACGATGCGCCGGCCCGCCATCGCCTCACCCAGCTCCTCGAAGAACGGCCGCACGGATGCGAGCACGCGCGCCAGTGGCAGGTCGCGCAGCTCGAGCACGTCGCCGAGCAGGACGAGGCGATCGGCGCCGGCGATCTCCTCGAGCAGGATCCGCCGGATCGCCGGATCGCGGGCAACGTCCTCTCCGGTGGCGGCGCCCAGGTGCAGGTCGGAGACGATCGCCGTGCGCATCCGGCAAACCTAGCGGTGCAACGTTTTATCCCCCCAATAGGTGGACAACACGTTGCACCCGGCGGTTTGGCTGCTCAGCCAGTCGCCGGCTAGACTGCCCGGATGGCCGAGTTGAGCGAAGAGCGCCTGGCGCCTGCAAACGGCATCGAGCTCGCCTACCAGGAGGTGGGCGATCCCGACGGCGAGCCGCTGCTCCTGGTGATGGGGCTGGCGACGCAGATGATCGCCTGGCCGGATGAGCTCTGCTCGATGCTGGCCGAGCGCGGCTTCCGCGTGATCCGCTTCGACAACCGCGACGTCGGCCACTCGACCTGGCTCGACGATGCGGGGGTGCCGGGGCGCTTCGACCTCTTCCTCGGTCGCAACCCGGCCTACCTGCTCTCGGACATGGCTGCCGACACGGTCGGGTTGATGGACCACCTCGGGATCGAGTCCGCCCACGTGGTCGGCGTCTCGATGGGGGGAATGATCGGCCAGACGCTGGCGATCGAGCATCGCGAGCGGCTTCGCTCGCTGGTCTCGATGCACTCGACGACCGGCAGCCGGCGCGTTGGCCAGCCGACGCTGAAGGTCTTTGCCCTGATGCTGGCCGATGCCCCGCGCGACCGCGATGCCTTCATCGAGCGGATAAGGCGGACCTACGAGCTGATCGGCTCACCCGCCTACCCGACGGACACGGGGCGGCTGCGCGACGTAGCGGAAGCTTCGTGGGAACGCGGGCACAATCCTCGCGGGGTCCTGCGCCAGCTGCACGCGATCTCCGCCTCCGGCGACCGCACCGCGGCGCTGCGCAAGCTCGACCTGCCGGCGACCGTGATCCACGGCACCCGCGACACCCTCGTGCGCCAAAGCGGCGGCCGTGCCACCGCTCGGGCCATCCCCAACGCCCGCCTGCGCATAGTCGAGGGCATGGGCCACGACCTCCCCCGCGAGCTCTGGCCCCTCTTCGCCGACGAGTTCGCCGACACCGCCGCCCGAGCGGGCTGGCGGGCCCCGGTCAAGCAGCCTGCCTGAGCCTCAGCGCTTGGGCCCGACGAACTCGTCGAGCTTCGCCACTTCAGCCTTGCGCGAGACGTAGATCGCCACCGCGGCGGTCTCTGACTTCGGGAAGGCCGCGGTCCAGCGCAGCCCAAGGCAGTCACAGGCGGAGCAGAAGATGCTGGTCACATCGGTCGAGACATTGGAGAAGACGTAGCGCGGCTGTCGCCATCCACCGCGACCCGTATTGATGAATCGGCAGCCGTCCGACTGGATCATCCCCTTGAGCAGACGATCCGGCCAGGTCTCCGCCAGCTCCTGTTGCCAGCGCGCAAGATAGATCGGCCGCGTGTGCTTCATCCCCGGCCCGTGCTGAGGGAAGAGGCACGGCCAGGAGCGGGAGTAGGCGGAGACTGAGTAACAGTTGGATGGAGTGAGCAGCCTGTGGACCTTGTTTCGCGGCATCGTCTGTTTCATCGAAGCTGCGCATTCATCGACGATGCGCGGGTATCCGGCTGTCGCAGGCTGGGCAGACTCGTTGGCGGGATCCGTCGGGCAAGGGCCGTGAATGCCAAGGGAGCTTCCCTGCGTGCCAGTCGCGCACAGTGCCAATGGAGAGGCCGAGTCGACATGCGACCTGTTTCGCATCGAGGCCTTCGGCCCGAAGCCGTAGCGCCTCTTCAACGGTGGCCCGGCTATGCACGGGCTTCCCAAAATGCGGCTGAGAGGACTCGAACCTCCACGGGGTTTCCCCCACGAGCACCTGAAGCTCGCGCGTATACCAAATTTCGCCACAGCCGCCTGTCCCTCAAACCTATCGAGTCTGGGGTCGTCACGGCACGGCACTTAATCGAACACACGTTCGTAAGTTACCGCCCCCACCGGACGCCAATACGGCGACGCACCAAGTCTCGGTCTCGCTAGAATGCCCCTCCCTCGCCGCTATCGTCTAGGGGACTAGGACGCCGGATTCTCAGTCCGGAAACCGGGGTTCGAATCCCCGTAGCGGTACTCCGAACCGATCCCGCAACCTGGGTTTGGTGCGGAAGCGGCTGGCTCGACCAAGGGCTAGCCCTCTCCGTCAGGAGACGCGTCGTCGGCCGTCAGCCGTTCGAAGTCCTTCTCGGACGCTGGCTTCCAGCCCCGCTCCGCGTACAGCTTGGAGACCGGCGTGATCGGTGGCTCAAGCGTCAGTCCACCGGCTCGGTCTGGCGCGACCTCGTAGCGCCGTCCGCCGACTTCAACCAACTCCCCGGCCTCTAGGTCGAGCTTCTTTGTCGCAGCAGCCATTGGCTCGACTTTATCGGGAGGGTCCGGCCAGATGACAATTCTGGTGTGAGAGCGGTTCCTCGGTAGGTTTGGGGGCAGCCACCTCGCTTATCCCGGCGGCTGCCCTGGGTACAGTCGGCCGATGAGTCGGCGCAGTGACAAGAGAAAGGGGCCGGGACGGCTTCTGGCCGGCGTCCCGTCAAAGAATTCCTCCACCGATTGGACGATGAAGACCTGGCATCCGTGATTGCCGCGATGAATGAGGTGCGCCAGCGGGGACTTCAAGCGGCCCGACATCTCGACGACGAGATCTATGAGGTGCGCGCCGATGGGAAGGGCGTCATCTACCGGGTCTTGTTCGCGCCTCAGGGCAAGCGCAAGCAAGTGTTCCTCTCGCTGGAGGCTCTCAAGAAGAAGACGCAGAAGACTTCGCCCGAGGCGATCCGCATGGCGAAGCGCAGGCTGCGCGACTGGCAGCAACGAGGCGACTAGGCATATTTAATTTGAGATATCGAATTTAAGATGCTACCTTCGGCATAGTGAAAGGAGGATGCAATGACCGACCGTGAGGCCGATCGTGATTTTCTCGACGAACTAGTCGACGAGCGAACCGCTCGCAACCCCGACTTCCCGGCGATGGTCGAGGCTGCTGAACGGCGCCGGAAGCTCCTGGGAGCTCTGGCCGAGCGCCGTCGCGAGGGTGAGCAGTCCCAGACCGCCGTAGCGGCGGCGATGAACAGCTCGCAGTCGAGCATTGCCCGGCTTGAGACCTCGGCGACGGACATCCGTATGTCGACGCTAGACCGCTATGCCCGCGTTCTCGGATATCGCCTGCAGTACCACCTCATCCCGGAGGGACAGGCGGAGGCCGACCCGGCGGTCGTTGTGCATAGCCGTAGCCGGCTCGGTAAGACCCGGTTCGAATCCCCGTAGCGGTACTGCTTGACCGAGCCTCGCCTCGAGGTGCATCTCGGTACCTGATCGATATCTTTCAGGTCACTCTGGAGGACGCGACGACATCTAGGCGCACCGGCAGCGAGCCGTCGAGTCGTCGCCTCTTCCGGCGAGCTGCTGCCGGGCTGGTGATTCTGATCGTCGCGCTCGTCGTGGTGTTCGCCTGGCAGCAGGGGGGCGAGAGCGATGGCGGCGGACCACTGAACGCAATTGCCGCGGCGGCCGGGAGGACGCAGAGCGAACCGGGAGGACACACGTCGATGCGAGCGGTCATCTCCTCGCCGGCCCGGTCGGAGTCGTTCACGATCAGCGGCTTTGGGGCCTTCGACGCAAAGGGTCGCTCCCGAGCGATCCTGAGGTTCCGGCGCCCCGAATCGGATGAGCTGGTTGAGATGCAGATGGTCGGCAGTGAAGACGCCATCTACATGAGCTCTGATCTGTTCGGTTCGCTACCGGGTGGAGATAAGTGGATGGGGCTGGATCTATCGTCCTTGCAGGGATCCGAGGCGCCAGTGCCCACCGACGGCGACGCAATGGGGGAACTGGCACTCCTTGAAGCGGTGGCCGACGACGTGCAGAAGCTTGGGCAGGAGGATGTGCGCGGCGTGTCGACGACGCGCTACCGCGGCAAGGTTGACAATTCTGAACGCGCTGAGCAGTTGCGAAAGGAAGGCGCTGAGGAGCTTGCTTCGGAAATCGAAGAAGGCCCGCCTCTGCAGATCGAAGTGTGGATTGACGCCGATGGATTGGTGCGACGCATGAGGTACGTCAAAGTGGAGCGGGAGAAGGGAGACGAGAAAGCCACGACTACGGATATGCGCGTGGATTTCTTCGACTTCGGTGCCGAACCCGAGATCGAGCTTCCCGATTCGAGCGAAGTATTCGACGCGACGGCCATCGCCAGGGAAGAAACTGGCCTCCCAAGTGACGAGTAGTTTGAGCAGCGATCTCGTCGCTGCGATTTCAAGGTTGAAGCACGCCGGCCGAGCGGACTTCTGGTCACTTTTCTTCCTCCGCGAGGGCACGCCGCAGCGCCTCGTCAAATGACTCCGGGGAGATGCCGAACGGCTTGGCCCCCGAGGGATCGGTGACCACGGTGGCGGTGGTCAGGCCCTCGACCAGCGGCCGCGCCACCTTCACGTCGACCGGCGTTACCAAGCCAAGCCACAGCGCCGACAGCCACGGGGTGATGAAGGGGACGGGGACCTTTCGCCGCGGCCGCATCCCCATCGCCAACGCCATCCGATCCAGCATCTCCGAGTAGGAGAGGACATCGGGGCCGCCGATCTGGACCTCCCGCCCCTCGGACTCGGGGACCTCGGGAGCGCGGAGCAGATACGCAATCGTCGCGTCGATGCCGATCGGTTGCGTGTCTATGCGCAGCCAGCTGGGGCCGATCATCACCGGCAGCCGGCGGACCAGGTAGCGCAGGGTCCGGTAGGACTCGCTGCCGGCGCCGACCACCATCGCCGCCCGAAAGTAGGTGAGCGGCGGGCCCTCGGCAGCGAGGATGCGGGCAGTCTTGTGGCGGCTGCTCAGGTGCTTCGACTTGCTCTCCTCGCCCAGTCCCCCGAGGTAGACGACGCGCTTGACGCCTTCGCGCCTGGCCATCCGGGCGAAGTTCAGCGCCCCGGCTTCCTCTCGCTCGGCGAACCCCTCGCCACCGGCCATCGCGTGGACGAGGTGGTAGGCGACCTCGACATCTTGACCCGCGCCGGCAAGGCTCTTCGCGTCAGTGACGTCGCCGACGTGGAGGTCGAGACCCGCCGCCTCCAGCCGGTGGGCCTTTGAGCGATCGCGAACCAGGCACCGGACCAGCGACCCCGAGTCTGCCAGCGAGGTGGCCAGTCGGGCGCCGACGAAGCCCGTTGCGCCGGCGATGAGAGTGCTTGCCGCGATCCCCTAAAGGTAACCCCACCAACCGGGGTGCAAGACTGGAGCCGTGTCCATACACGTCCTCGAGCGCAGTCAGCGGGTCGAGGTGTCGGTCGAGCAGGCATTCGACTTCTACGTGGATGCACTCAACCTAGAGCCGATGACTCCTCCCTGGCTTCACTTCGAAGTAACGACGCCGGGCGAGTTGACGCTGCGTCAGGGCGCCCTGCTCGACTACAAGCTGAGGCTGCACGGAGTGCCGCTGCGCTGGCAGACCCGGATCGAGATCTGGGAACCGCCGCTGCGCTTCGTTGACATCCAGCTCAAGGGCCCCTACTCGCTCTGGGAGCACACCCACTCCTTCGAAGCAGTAGGTGACGGCGTGACTGTCATCCACGACCGTGTCCGCTACGCGATCCCATTGGGACCGCTCGGCGCGCTCGCACATCTCCTCTTCGTTCGCCGTGACCTCAGGCGGATCTTTGACTACCGCAGCGAGGCCGCCTCCGAGCGCCTTGTCCTCGGATAGGCCACCGGGGCGCTCAGGCTGGCTTGAGTTGCGGTCATCGGGAGAATCCCGCACTCCAGCTGCGCGGAACCAGCATTCCCTGGCTCCGAGGACGGGGTAGATTTCGTGCCCGTGACGGGAACATTCGCCATTGGTACGCGCTACGAGCGACCAGCGACCGAGCCGGTCTCCTGGTTCCACGACGTGCTCGATCAGTTGCGCGAGGAGCGTGACGGCGAGATCCCGATTCGGATCGAGGCGACCACGGGCCATCAGGTGGACGGCCTGCTGACCGAGGGCGATCCGGCGATTCCGCCCGGACCGCACGGCAAGGTCAGCCTCAACTCCCACGGTGAGGACCTCGTGATCGGCTCGGAGAAGATCGCGGCGTTCACCTTGCTGCCCGGCAAATCCGCCGACTAGACCAGGCGCCCACGCACCTCACCGGTCGCCCGCGCTACCTCGCCGCGGCCACTCGCCAGATCACCTGGTCCGCAGATCCGTGACTACCGGCGGCGTCCAGGGCACGAACCCTGAAGACGTGCTCGCCGGGAGCAAGGTTTCTTACGGTCTTCGGCGATGCGCAGCGTCGCCACGGGGCCTTGTCGAGCTTGCACTCGAAGTTCGAGTCTGGCCGGTCAGAGACGAATTTGAACTTCATCCTCGGTTTAGCGGTTCTCTTCGGTGGGTCGGTCGTGATCCTCGCCATCGGCGGTCGAACGGGACTGGGCGGCGCAGTCGGTATCTGTGAGGTTGGAGGCGGTGAGGTGTCGCCGGTCGGCGGGCTGGGGCACGGGCCTCCCTGGGGGCCGGAACTGAGCGTGAGCGGGTGGCTGGAGATGGCGAGGGGCCCCGAAGCCCAGGATTCGATCGCGCTTGTTGCCAGATAGGTCCCACACCTGGGTGGAGTGACAAGGATTCCGGCACCGTCCGCGATGCTCAGCTCGAGGTTGCTGATCGGGATCTGTGGCAGCTCTGAAAATTCCAGGACTGGGGGCAAGCCTTCGAATTCGGGTTCGAGCAGGACTTCGAGCTTCACTCGCTCCCCGGATCCCGTGGCGTCGAGGAGGATCCGGTGAGCATCGCCGGAGGCGGTGCCGAAAAAGGCCTCGCCTTCGAGCAGGGCGTCGAAACCCGCCAGCTCAAGCGAGACGGTCCCCGCGCTGGACGCGGCCGGGCATGCGGCCGGTTCATCCGTGCCGAGGCCGAATTCGGCATCCGTGCAAACGCCCAGCGCGGCGGCCGCCGACGGGTCGACGTTGAAACCAGGCGGGAGTTCCAGTCCCAGCCACCTCACCGCCGCGGGTTCGAGCACGTTGACGCCTTCCGATGCCGGCAGTTTGAGATCGAGGCCGATGCCGGAGGCGCTGCTAGTTTCCGCGCTCGTCAGCACCACCTGAAGGCCGGGGCCGAAGGGGAGTTTGTTGCAGCCGGTGATCGTCGCCATGCTTCCGGCCGAGGTGACCGTGACGTCCGGCTGCTCGTAGGTGTTCAGCGCGAGCGTGACTTGAATTGGCACCCCGCAGTGGGTGGGGTTGGTGAGGAAAGGAAGGGGTCGGGATCCGGGCGGACGGGGCGGGGTGACGCAGCCAGTGAGGCCAGCGCAGTCACCGGGGAAGGGGCGACTGGTGTCGTGGCTGGGGTCGCCGGGAACGCCCCAGAGGTCCAGTTCGGCGCTGGTCACTGGTACGCCAGGTGGGAGGCCTTGGAGGGCAAGGTCAAGGCCGTAGTCGGAGCTGGTCCGCAGGCGCACCGGGATTTCGACTGGAGACCCGACGAGCGGGAACGCGAAGCCGAGGCGCGCGTGCTCTTTCGCTGTGGGCTCGAGCAGGTAAACAGGTTCCAGCCCCATGACGTGGGACGGGTCGCCTTCGTAGTCAGCGTAGATTGTGATCAGGCCGACCATCGACGAGTTTGGGCATTCGGATGCGTCGAATTCCTCTGGTGTGCAGAGCCAACTTCCGGCCGGGTGGGCAAGGAAGAGCCCGGGCGGAAGACCGAGATCCAGCCCTTCCACGGTTTCCGGATCGCCCGATGTATCGAGCGTGAAGGAGACGTTCAGATCCGCGTGCTGTCCAGCCTGAGTCGCCGAGACCGACGTCGTCAGCGAGTCCACGGTTATCGTGGCGCCTGCCGTAACTGGAACGAGCGCCAACGCCAGGAGCCAAGCCGCCCAGGCGAGCAAAGCGCGCGCGGCACGACCGCTCAAGCGCGACGCGGCAAGCGCCCGGGTTTCCTCCCTGCTCACGAATCCATCGTAGACCAAGAAAATCAGTGGAGCATCGAATCGGTACGCCTCTCACGGCCCTGGTATGCATGACGCCTCTACACTCGCCGAATGTCCGCTTCAAAAATCTCGTTCGAGCTGATCGCTCGTCGCTTCGTTGACGGCTTCAACCGGCGCGATGCGGAGAGCCTGGTTGTGCTCTCGGACCCGGACATCGTCTACTACCCGACGGCCGTTGTTGGGACCGGAGGCCGATATGACGGTCACGAGGGGCTGCGGCAGTGGGTTGCCCACCTGGAGGAGTCCGGGATCGGGCACCAGGGTCGCCTGCGCGAGGTGCGGCCGACGGATGACGGCTTCGTGCTCTTCTCGGACGTGATGCTCGACGGCAAGTTGATCACTCCGGCGGCGCTGGTGGTGGTCCTTGGCGAGCGGCACCTGATTACCGAGGCACGCGGCCTGCTCACCGATTCGGAGCTTCTGAGCCGAATCGGCGTGATGGCGGACGATTCTACGAACTTCGCTTAGCCCCGGATTTGATTCGGCTCTCTGAAGCCGATTCCTACCTTCAACGACACCGATCGGTGTCGTCTGCAGGGCATTTGCGGGTTTCCCCCCTTGAAGCCGGCGGGTGAAGGCGAGTACCGTGTGAGCCGGGAAGCAGTACAGGCGCCATACGCAGGGACTGGGTTACGTCAATGCGAATGAGGAGATACGAATGGCTAGGCGTCTGATCGCTTTCGTGGTGATGGCTCTATGGCTTGTACTTGCGGTGCCGGCTGTGCAGGCCGACACCCAGGACCTGATCGAACCGCAAAATGAACCGCCCACCGCCAAAGATGGCTGGCAGGCGGGCAACTGCACGACGGAAACTCCAACGAAGTGCTCGCCGGAAACGCCCGAACGCTTCTACAGGCTCGCCGCGGGGCATCCGCCGTTCGGCTTCACGCAGTACATCCTCAAACACAAAGTCATCGTCCCTGGCGTGCTCGAAGAAGTGGAAAAGGAAATCGAAAAGCTGCGTGTCGATATCGAGCCCGGCTTCAGCGTCAACCCACAGGCGACCGAACAGTGCCCGCTCGAAACGTTCGAAGTGGATGAGACCACATGCCCAGCCGAATCGAAAGTCGGCCAGGAGGAAGTCACGGTCGCGCTGAACCTCGAAATCCCAAACCCGTTCGCGCCCCCGCCGACGCTGCCAAAAAACTTCGTGATCGCGCCCAACCCGGCACTCGGAACCCTGGTGCCGCTCTACAACATCGTGTCGAAAAATGGCGAACCTGCGCTTCTGGGCTTCAAGGTCGGTACCGGTGCCGAAAAAGAGGCGGTCTACCTCGAAACGGAAGTCGAATGGGAGGGCAATTACCACGAGAGCTTCACGATCAAAACGCCGGACGCGTCGCCTATCTTCAAGACGCTTAAGAGCCGCCTGGTCAGCTTCGGCCGCTCCGGCAACGGCACCTACCTGACGCTCTCGACCACGTGCTTCAGCACCGAGCTCCCACCCCACGAACATGAATACTCGACGTTCTTCCGTGCGGAGGAAAGGGGAGAAGAACGGCCGGACTTCCCCAATGGCCTGACGAAAGTGGAGGCGACGACCACGCTGCCGCCGGGTAGTGTGCACACCGGCTGCGCCAAAGTTCCCTTCGACCCCGAACTCGAAGTCTCGCCGGGGGCAACGGAAGTCGACTCTCCGGCTGGGCCGACTGTGAACACCGAACTGCCCTTCCTCGAAGAAGAAGAAGGCCAGGCGGAGTCCCAGCTGCGCAACGCACAGGTGTCGCTGCCGCAGGGCATGGGTCTCAATCCCTCCGGGGCCAACGGCCTGCAGTCCTGCTCGGACGCCCAGTTCCCGATCCACTCGCGTGCAGCGACGAGCTGCCCGGCAGCGTCGCAGATCGGTACGGTCGAAGTTGAAACGCCGCCGCTCCCCCCGGGCTCGCTCAAAGGCCCGATGTACCTTGGGGAACAGCTCAGTCGTGACCCGGCCTCGGGCGACGAGTTCCGCATCTTCGTCGAAGCCAAGTCGGATCGCTACGGGATCAACGTCAGGCTCGAAGGCAAAACGAAGGCTGATCCGAAAACAGGACAGCTGACGGCAGTGTTGACCGAAAACCCACAGGTGCCCTTCGAATCGGTAAAGCTGCACTTCGACGGGGCCAAGAACGTGCTGACCAGCCCGCCGACCTGTTCGCCGGCAACCTCGGTGGGTGTTTTCGAACCGTGGTCGACCCCGGCCTCAACCAGAGAAGTGAGCAGCACGTTCGCGATGTCCAGCGCCCCGGGCGGGGGCACCTGCCCGACGACGCTGGCCGGTCGCCCGTTCGTGCCCAGCTACACGGCCAAATCGGACAGCACCAAAGCCAACGCATACAGCCCGTTCCGGGTGCACCTGGGCGTCAAGGACGGCGAACAGGAGATGAAGAAGGTCGACGTCACCCTGCCCAAGGGCCTTGCCGCCAACCTCAGCGGCATCCCCTACTGCTCGGACTCGGCGCTTGCAGCGGCCGCGGCGAGCAGCGGCAAAGCCGAGCTAGCCAGCCCGAGCTGTTCGAGCGCAAGCCAGATCGGCACCGTCTCGACTCTGAGCGGCACCGGCAAAAACCCGGTGGCGATCGGCGGCAAGGCGTATCTCACCGGTCCCTACAAGGGCGCACCGCTGTCGCTGGCGACGATCACGCCGGCGGTTACCGGCCCGTTCGACCTCGGCAACATCGTGGTCAGGGTTGCACTGTTCGTCAATCCCGCAACCGCCCAGGTCAACCCGGTATCCGATGCGATTCCGGATGTATACGGTGGGGTCAAGCTGGATATCCGCTCAATCGACTTCAACTCCGACCGGAGCGAAATTCATGCACAACCCGACGAACTGCGCGGCACAGGCGACGGCCGGCACGCTCAACGGCGGGGGGGCCGATCCGATCACCCCTGCGGCCTGGAGTTCCTACCCGGTGTCCTCGCCATACCAGGCGACCGGCTGCAAAGGGCTGGGCTTCAAGCCGACGCTGCACACGCGCCTGTTCGGCAACAAAGGCGTGACGCAGCGGGCCAAGCACCCGAAGCTGCGGGCGATCCTCGAAACCCGCTCCAAGGACGCCAACGTCCTGCGCACGGCATTGACCCTGCCGCACGCGCTGTTCCTCGACCAGGGCCACATCAAAACCGTCTGCACGAGGCCGCAGCTCGCCTCGCAGACCTGTCCCAAGGCGGCCATCTACGGTCACGCCCAGGCGAGGAGCCCGCTGCTCGGCCATCCGCTGCGGGGCCCGGTGTACCTGGTCTCCTCCAACCACACGCTGCCGGACCTGGTCGCTGACCTGCGGGGTCAGATCAACGTCCAGCTGCACGGCACGATCAGCACCGTGCACGGTGGGATGAAGACGGTGTTCAACAACGTTCCTGACGCTCCCGTCAGCAAGTTCATCCTCCGCATGGAAGGCGGCAAGAAGGGGCTCCTGGTCAACTCCAGGAACCTCTGTCAGGGCCGACTTTCTTCGGTACTGAGCATGAAGGGGCAGAACGGCAAGAAGGTGAAGAACAAGCACCTGCCGTTGCGGGTTCCCTGCGGGTAGCGCCGCCCTAGCCAGAGCGGCAATCGAGTACAGAGGTGCAGGAAACGGCGGGCCTTCGGGCCCGTCGTTTTGTTGGCGCCCTTACGCCGCGACTGGCGCGGCGACGACGCGCCGGGCGGGGATCAGCAGCGCCGAGGCGCAGACCATGGCGAAGGCGCTCGCCTGCAGGACGAGGCCGAGCGGGTTGGTCGAGAGTGGGTCGCCGAAGACGAGGACGCCGCCGACGATCTGAGCGGCGTTGGCGACCAGGCCCATCAGGCCGATCGTCTCGATCGCGCCGCCGCGCTGAAGCGCCGCGGCGGCCGCGTACTGGGCGAGCACGCCGGCGATCAGGTGAACAGGACCCAGGGGGCGAGCACCGCGATCGAGATGTCGCCGACCCCGGTCAGGCCCTTGATCGCGACGCCGGCGAGGGCGAAGAGGATGCCGGCGATTGCGGCGCAGCATGACGTTGCTGTGGTCGGCGAGGCGCTCGGCGCGGTGGCCGAGGACCAGGCCCGCCGCAAGCAGCGCCAGGCCGCCCTCGAAGCCGAGGATCGCGCCGACCGCGAAGCCAGAGTGGTTGCCGCTGAAGTGGGGGACGGTGAGCACGAGCAGGGCGAGGCCGGCGCCGCCCAGCAGCAGCGCGAACCACTGGCGTCGCTCGACCGGATCGCCGAAGACGCGCTGGGCCATCACCGCGAGGGTGACGGCGCCGCCGGCGAGCACCGCCTGGACGATCGAGATCGGCGCCAGCGAGAGGGCGGCGACGTGGACCAGCCAGGCGACGGCGGCAAGGCCCCAGCCGGCGGCGAACCAGGGCGAGGCGGCAAGCCCGCGGGCGCTGCTCAGCGGTTTGCGGATGCTGACCGGGCGGCGCGGTGGCAGCCACGATGCTTGAGCAGCGAGGCGAAGTTGGTCATCAGCGCCGCGAGGACGGCGAGGCCTATCCCTATCTGCACGCGAACGCCGCCATGTGGCCTCTTATCGGCTCGGCGGCGGTCCGACGTTTAGCCCGGGACTCGGCGGTCCTTGGCGGCGGGTCGGGCAGCTCGAGGCGCCGCCGCGCCCTGGTGACCGCGGTCACCGAGGTCCGGCAGGCCCGCGCGATGACTCCGTCGGGATTGTCCGGTGTGCGGCTGACCTCGAACTCGATCAGGGCGGCGCGGCGGAGTTTGGCTCGCGCGTCGACGGGACTGCCGCTCGGCGCCGCTTCGAGCGCCGCCTCGGCGGCGCGATCCCTCCGGCAGACGAGGCAGAAGTGGCCGTCGGCCGAGGCGACCCAGGCGTCGGGAAGCGCCACCGCCTCGCCGTCGATGCGGCTGGCACTGACGCCGCAGCCGTCGCAGGTCCATTTCTTCGCGATGCTCTTGGTTGGGCTCATGCCGGCACCTTGCGCCGGCGGCGACGGCGCCGCCCGCCCGATCCCGATCCAGAGGGCTTCTGGCCCTGGGGCTTCGGCGCCTGCCTCTCGCCGGCCACGTGCCCGAGGCTCCGGTCGAACTCGCTGGCTGAGGCCGAGGTCGCGGGCGATGCGCCGCATCTCGGCGGCCTGGTCGGTCAGCACGAAGCTCGTCCCGGCGCCGCGGCGTCCGGCGCGGCCGGTGCGCCCGACCCGGTGCACGTAGGAGTCGCGGTCCCCCGGTGCGTCGAAGTTGATCACGTGGGCGATGTCGGCGACGTCGATGCCGCGGGCGGCGACGTCGGTCGCGACCAGCACTTCGACGTCGCCGCGCTCGAAGCGGGCGAGGGCGCGTTCGCGCTGGCCCTGGCTTTTGTCGCCGTGCATCGCGACCGCATCCAGTTCGCGGCTGCGCAGCCGCTTGACCAACCGGTCGGCGCCGCGCTTGGTGCGGACGAAGACCAGCGTGCGGCCGCCGTCGGGGCCGGTCAGGTGGCCGGCGAGATGGTCGAGCTTGGCGCTCTGCGAGTCGACGTGGACGAAGCGGTGTTCGATCTCGGCCTCGTGGCGCTCCGGCGCCGCATGGGTGTGGCGGCGCGGATCGCGGGTGTAGGCGGCGGCGACCTTGCCGATCGCGCCCTCCAGCGTCGCCGAGAAGAAGAGGGTCTGGCGCTGCTGCGGGGTGTGGCCGACGATGCGGTCGACGGCGGGCTTGAATCCCATGTCGAGCATGCGGTCGGCCTCGTCGAGGACGAGGATTTGGACACTCTTCAGCGAGATCGCCCGGCGGGCGATCAGGTCCTCGAGCCGGCCCGGGGTGGCGACGACGATGTCGGCGCGCTGGGCGGCCTTGATCTGGGGGCCCATGCCGACGCCGCCGTAGACGGCGGCGACGCGCAGCTTCCGCGAGCGGGCGATCGAGTCGAGCTCGTCGACGATCTGGCAGGCGAGCTCGCGGGTCGGCGCGAGCACCAGGGCGGAAAGCCGCTTGGCGTCCGGCTCGATCCGGTCGACCAGCGGGATGCCGAAGGCGAGCGTCTTGCCCGATCCGGTCGGCGATTGGACCAGTAGGTCGTGGCCGTCGAGGGCGTCGCTCGATGACCAGCTGCTGGACGGGGAAGGGCTGGGTGATGTCGCGCTCGGCGAGCGCGCGCACCACGGCTTTGGATATGCCGAGGTCGGCAAATGACACGATGTTGTGACTCCTTTTGAGCGATTCAGGGAGATCCAGCGACCCCTGAATGCAGACGAAGCGCACGGAGGGAACGGAACCTCTCGGGTGGCAAAAGCGCCAAACCCGACCCATCCACGGTAGCAGCCGGCGGGAAAACCCCCTGGTCCAGCCACGATATGGGCGTACACTCGACCAAGCTGGATCGGGTGTTCGGTGAAGTTGCGACAGGAGGGAGCGGCATGTACGACTACGTGATCGTCGGCGCGGGTTCGGCCGGCTGCGTCCTCGCGGCGCGGCTCTCCGAGGACCCGGAGACCAGCGTCCTCCTGCTCGAGGCCGGGCCGCCGGACACCAACCAGAACATCCACGTGCCGCTCGGCTACCTCTCGCTCGCCCGCACCGAGGTCGACTGGGACTACCACTCGGCGCCGGAGCCGAACTGCAACGGCCGCCAGATCTCGCTGCCGCGCGGCAAGGTGCTCGGCGGCTCCTCCTCGATCAACGCGATGGTCTACATCCGCGGCAACCGCCGCGACTACGACGAGTGGGGCGTCCAGGGCTGGGCCTGGGACGACCTCTTCCCCTACTTCCTCAAGGCCGAGGACAACGAGCGCGGCGCCTCGGAGTGGCACGCGACCGGCGGGCCGCTGGCGGTCTCCGACCAGCGCTCGGGAAACAAGATCTCGCCCGCCTTCGTCGAGGCCGGGGTGGAGGCGGGCCTCGCCCGCAACGAGGACTTCAACGGCGCCGAGCAGGACGGGGTCGGCATGTACCAGGTGACCCAGCGCGGCGGCATGCGGGCGAGCGCCGCCGTCTCCTACCTGCATCCGGCGAGCGAGCGGCCGAACCTGACGGTGATGCCCTACATGCACGTCAACCGCGTGCTCTTCGACGGCACGCGCGCGGTCGGGGTCGAGGCGAGCCAGCTCGGCCAGGCGCAGGAGTTCCGCGCCGAGCGCGAGACGATCCTCTGCGGCGGCGCCTACAACTCGCCGCAGTTGCTGATGCTCTCCGGCGTCGGCCCGGCCGAGCACCTGGCGATGCGCGAAGTCGAGCTGCTGCTCGACCAGCCGGCGGTGGGCGAGAACCTCGGCGACCATCCCGCCACCTACACCGTCTTCACTACGCCCGAGCCCGAGAGCCTGCTGGCGGCGCTGGAGCCGGCGGCGATGGCGGAGTTCGAGGCCTCCCAGACCGGGCCCTTCGCCTCCAACCTGGCCGAGTCCGGCGGCTTCGCCCGGGTCGGCGCCGGCGCCGAGGCGCCCGACGTCCAGTTCCACGTTGCGCCGATCCACATCGTCGAAGAGGGGATGGGGGACCCGCAGGCGCACGGCGTCTGGGTCTCGCCCTGCCTGCTCACGGCGGAGAGCCGCGGCTCGGTCCGCCTCGCCTCCAACGACCCGACCGCGAAGCCGATCGTCCGCAACGCCTTCTACGCGGAGGAGGCCGACATGGCGCGGATGATCGACGCGGTGCGCCTGGCCGAGGAGATCTGCGCCCAGCCCTCCTTCCGGCCCTACTGCGCCGAGCCCTTCACCGGCCCGGCTGATGACTCCGAGGACGCCCTGCGCGCCCACATCGCCGCCACCACCTACGAGGTCTACCACCCGGTCGGCACCTGCGCGATCGGCTCCGTCGTCGACGCCGAGCTCCGCGTCGAGGGCCTCGAGTCCCTGCGCGTCGTCGACGCCTCGGTCATGCCCACGGTCCCGCGCGGCAACACCAACGCGCCGACGATCGCGGTCGCCGAGCGCGCCGCCGACCTGATCCGCCACGGCCGCGCCGTCGCCACGGACGAAGTCGGCGCCCAGGCCTGAATGGAGCGCAAGAGCCGGCCGGTCTACCTAACGACGACGCGGGTCTACGTGGCCAGCGTCGCCGCCCAGGTCTGCGCCGCGGGCCTCTTCATTGGGGTGCTCGGCGCTGTCTTCACCTGGGGCCACCACTCGGCCCTCTTCGACCTCGCCAACAGCCCCCATGGCATCTCCAAGCCTCAGCTCGGCTACCTCTTCGGCCCCGCCCTGATCCTGATCGCCCTGCCCCTGGTGCGCCACCGTCGGCCCCGTGTCGCCTACACCGCGCGCTACCGCGAGAGGCTCGGGCTGGCGATCGCGCTCTGGCTGGCCGGCCTGATCCGCCTGCTCACCCACCTCGCCGGCCTCGACGACGAATACACCCTCCAGGCCGGCGCCTACGTGGCCGCGGCGCTGATGGCAGGCGGCCTGATCGCCACCCTGGCGATGTGGCCCTCGGGCCTGCAGACAGCCCAGTTCGACCGCCGCGGCGGGGTCGAGCCCACCGGCACCGTTTAATCGCTCCGGTGCGCTTTATGCCACTCACGGGCACCTAAAGCGCACCGGAATGGTCGGCCTGGCGGCCTCCTACACTTGACCGATGGCCATCGAGTCAGCAGGCGGACTCCACCTTCACGCTCTACCGGCGTGGGATCGAGCTGCTCGAGGAGGAGGATTTCGAGGAGGCGGCGGCGCCGCTGGAGGAGGCGGCGCGGCGGGCGCCGGAGAAGTCCTCGGTGCGCGAGGCGCTCGGGCGCGCCTACTTCCGCTCCGGCCGCTTCGCCGCGGCCGCGGTCGAGTTCAAGGCGGTGGTCGAGCGCCACCAGGTCAACGACTACGCCCACTTCTGCCTCGGCCGGGCGCTGGCGAAGACGGGGGAGACGGAGCGGGCGCGCCACCACCTGGCGCTCGCCTCCAACCTGCGTCCCGACCGGCGCGACTACAGCTTCTACCGGGCGATGCTCGGCGCCTGAGCCAGGGCGGGCTCAGGCAGCCGGCTCGCTGGCGTGGGCGCCGCCTCCGGTTTGGGGCCAGGCGCCCGCGCTGCGCTCGTCGCGGTAGCGCGCTGGTAGCGCGGCGAGGATCGTGGTGCCGTGGCCGGGGTTGCTGCGGAGCTCCAGCGTGCCGCCGGCGAGGCTGATCCGTTCGCGCATCCCGACCAGGCCGAACCCGTCGCTTGCCGCGTCGGGGTCGAAACCGCGTCCCTTGTCGTCAGACCCGCACCCGCAGCAGGCGCTCGCTCTCGGTCACCTCGACGCTGGCCCGGTCGGTCTCGCCGTGTTGGACCGCGTTGTTGAGCGCCTCCTGCACGAGCCGGTAGACGGTGTCCTCGATCTCGCTCGCGAGGCGGCCCTGCGCCGGGGTCGGCGTGGGACTCGAGGTCGATGTTCATCTCGACGGTGACGGCACTGGCCATCGAGGTGCGTTCGCCGAGCGCCTCCAGCGCCGCTCCGAGGCCGAGTTCGTCCAGCGCGCTCGGGCGCAGGTCGGCGATCAGGCGGCGCATCTCGGCGATCGCCCCGTCCACCTGTTCGATCCCCTGGCTCAGCAGGCGGTCGACCTCCTCGGGATCGCCGCGCCGAGCGGCGGAGAGCAGGACGCGCAGGCCGGCGAGGCTCTGCAGGGACTCGTCGTGCAGCTCGCGGGCCCAGCGCCCGCGCTCGCGCTCGGCCGCGGCGATGCTGTGCCGGGTCCGCTCCTCGGCGACCGACTGCGCCGTGGCCACCGCGGTGGCGGCGCTGGCGGCGAAGGAGCACGAGCACCCCCTCGTCCTCGTCGCTGAAGCCGGCGTCGCGGCCAAGCGGGTCGAGCGCGACCAGCACTCCGAGCGCCTGGCCGCGGAAGAGCGAGCGGGACGAGCAGGGCGGTGACGCCGTCGGTCCTGGCTGCTCGGGCGCGCCATCATGCTCGGATCGAGGTCGTGGATGCGGCGCGGCTCGCGCGCCTCCAGCACCTTTGCCGGGGATCGAGCCGTTGACCGGGATCCGGGCCTTCGCCATGCCGCCCTCGCGCTCGCCGGCGAAGGAGGCGGCCGACGAGCTCGCTCGCCCTCGTCGCAGCAGGATCAGCAGCGAGCGGGCTTCGACCAGGGCGCGACCGCGCTTGACGACGATCTCGAGGATGCGGTCGAGGTTGGTCTCGCCGCCGACCGCCTTGGCGATCTCGGTCGTCGCTTCGAGCCGGTGCAGGGTCCGCTCCACCTCGTCGCGGCGTCCCTCGACGTTGCGGTAGAGGCGGGCGTTCTCGACCGCGATCGCCGCCCACTCGGCGAGGATCACCGCCGACTGCTCGTCGGCGTCGTCGAAGTCGCCGCCGCCCTTCTCGGTCAGGTAGAGGTTGCCCCAGGCGTGGCCGCGGATCATCACCGGCACGCCGAGGAAGTTGGTCATCGGCGGGTGCCCGGGGGGGAAGCCGTAGGAGCGGGGGTGGTGGCCGACGTCGCCGAGCCGCAGCGGCCGTGGCTGCTCGATCAGCAGGCCGAGCACGCCGCGGCCGCGCGGCAGGTTGCCGATCGCCCGCCGTCCCTCGTCGTCGATGCCGTGGGTGATGAAGCGCTCGAGCTCGTGCCGGTCTTCGTCGAGCACGCCGAGCGCGGCGTAGCGCGCGCCGGTCAGCTGGCAGGCGACTTCGAGCACCTGGCGGAAGATGATCTCGGGGTCGAGCTCGGCGACGAGCCTGCGTCCGACGTCGATCAGCTCTCGCAGCCGAGGCTCATCGAGCGCGCTGCTGTCATAGCCCTGTGCCATTTTCGCCCCTTCCCTCCGACTACTCCGACTGTGGGCGTACCGCAATCCTACCGTTCGCAAAGCCTATGCTCAAAACGGGCTGATCAGGCTAAATTCGCGGTAAAACCCCGATGTTGAGGCCAGGGATGCCCGCTTAGATGGGTTCATGAGTTCGACCTACGGGCCCGGCGGTGCCGGTAACCTCGTTGCCGTGCCGAGCGCAGCGCCTGACGGCAGCGGGGAAGTCGCGGCGACGACGATCGTCCTCGCCGACGACCACACCGTCGTCCGCAACGCCCTCCGCCTGCTGCTCGACGCCGAGCCCGGCTTCGAGGTGGTGGCCGAGGCAGGCGACGCCGACACGGCCGTGCGCTACGTGCGCGGCCACAAACCTGCGGTGCTGATCCTCGACCTCAACATGCCCGGGCGCTCCAGCCTCGATGCGGTGCCCGACATCCTCGAGGCCTCGCCCGAGACCGAGATCGTCGTGCTGACGATGCAGAACGAGCCCGCCTTCGCCCGCCGCGCCCTGCAGGCGGGCGTGCGCGGCTACGTGCTCAAGGAGGCCGCCGACGCAGAGCTGGTGCAGGCGGTGCGCAGCGCTGCCGCCGGCGACACCTACCTGCAGCCCGCCCTCGGCGCCCGCCTCGCAGCCGGCGCCGACAACCAGAGCGGCGACGAGCTAAGCGAGCGCGAGCGCGACGTCCTCCGCCTGATCGCCCTCGGCCACACCAACGCCGAGGTCGCCGAGCAGCTCTACATCAGCATCCGCACGGTCGAGAGCCACCGCGCCCACATCCAGCAGAAGCTGCGCCTCTCGAGCCGCGCCGAGCTGGTCCGCTACGCGCTCGAGCGGGGCCTGGTCGAAACCTGACCCTCGCCTCAGTCGGAAGGAGGCCGCTCGCCGTTAGTTGACGAGCGGGACTACGCAGCGGTATTTGTGAGGCGCTGTCGATGCCGCGAAGTCACGCCAGCACTGCGGAGTGACTATGACAACAGCGAAAACATCTGATTTCGGGTCATGTTGGTGACATCACCCGACCACTCGTTACCGCTGTCCAGTGTCACACCTGGCTGCTGAGAGAAGGCTGCGAGCTGCAGTGGGTCCGGCAGGGTCGCCGCCCTGGACCGCACACGAGTTGGCCGCGGCAGGCGCACTGACCGCGGTTTCACTCGCCGAGCTCTGCCAGCAAGCACCGGCGAACTCCTGGGTTCCAGGCAGGCAACCGACACCGTGGCCGTTCACCGTCTGCGCGTTGATCGCGTTGACGGCATTGACCGCGGTCTGAGCCTGGACCGCGTTCAGCGCGTTGTCGGCCGTTTCCGCGTGGGCTGCCTCCGGCACCTGACCGAGCGAGAGCTCGTCGATTTCCGCGCCGGTGATCGGGCCCGACTGCGCGAGGGCGGCCGAGAGGGTGCCCGGCTTCAGGCGGTTGGCCGCCACCGACCCGACCTTGATCCGGTTCCCTGGCAGTGACTTCACCTTCACCGCCCGCCCGTCGATCTTCGCCTTCTTGGCCGCGTACACGGTCCCCCCAAGCGCCACAAACAGCGCCAAGACCGAGACCACCAAGGCCGGCGAAGGCAGCCGCATCCCCTCTCTCATCTTCTCCCCCTAAGTCGAACGAGCATTGCCTTCGCGAACCTAGGGACCTTGTTGTAAACAGCAAAGTTCGTTGGACGAAAGTTCGTGTACGGATTGCTGATGGGATCGTGAAGTCACGCGCAGCGGGTTCCCGCTAGTCCGACCTCCACCCGCAGTCCGGGCGGTTGGAGGTCGACCAAATCATGCGTGCTTTGTGACGAGGCCCGGCATGACCTGTGTGACTTGAGCAATGCTCACGATGTCCTCACCCCCTTTCCCAGTGAGGGCTATCTAGGCATTGCTCTAGACCTACATTTTGATCAAATAAGTTTCATCATAATCTGGCTTTTGCACAAAAACCCCTGCTATTCCGTAGACAAACCTGCAATAAGCCCAATAGGATTCCAGCGGTTCGAATGAATTCGACAATATGGAGGGGAATTGACTGCCGAGCCCAAGCTAGATAGCGAGAGGTGCCTCACCGACCGACTCGTTGCCCCCGTGGCCAATTCCGCCCGTCTCGAAGTCCTGCGCGTGTTCTCCTATCGAACCGCGAGTCCCAACGAAGTCGCTAAGGAGCTGGGTAAGACCTTGGCGTCGATCGCCTATCACGTCAAAGTGCTGAAGGAATTCGGTTGCATTGAGGCGGTCAAAGAGCGACCAGTGCGAGGAGCAACCGAGCACTTCTACCGAGCGACGGTGCCTCCACATTTCGAAGATGACGAATGGGAGAAGCTCCCACCGACTACACGAGAAGAGATCTCCTGCATGGTGTTCCGCGCATTGCTTGGCGAAGTGCTCAGAGCTTTGCGTCACCAGACGTTCGACGCTCGCGCTGATCGGCATCTCAGTTGGGTTCCGATGGAGCTCGATGAGCAGGGTTGGAAAGAACTCGTTGCGAAGCAATTGGAGACGCTTGAAGAAGAGCAGCGAATCAAGGTTGAGAGCGCCAAGCGACTGTGCGCCTCGGGCAAGTCGGGACAGCGAGTGGTTGCCGCGATGCTGGCGTTCGAGACTCCGCCTGGATTTGGCTTTCTTCCCTCCCACCATTAGGTGTGACTTCGAGTTTGGATGGATTCCGAGGCCGTCATCCTTGAAGGGGAAGGCGACTCATATTCGTATCGGGTTTCTCGAATTGGCCCTCCCGTTTTTCTTCCGGGCGAGAGCATCAACGAAAGACCGCATCCCCACTTGCAGACAGAAATTTATAGTGAAATGAATTCCACTTAGAGGAAGTTACAGACCAAAAGGTAAAGAAATCTACTTGCAAACGTCCGTGCCCGATGATGTAGAAAGATCCCCTGCTGTACCTAGACAAAGATCAAATCGTCTCCAATTTCGTTGAGGCGAATCACGGCAAGGGGGGGTCCATGCGGGGAACGAGGCTGTTGGTGGCGATGGTGCTGGCATTGCTCGTGCTTGGGGCGACGAGCATTGCGCTCGCCGAGCAGGACGAATCGGGGGAAATCAACCCCGCCCTCTCCGAAGCCCCGGCCGCCAATCCCGGTCCCGAAGTCGTCGCCGACCGCACCGCGACCTCGCAGACGTTCGAACTGCCAGAAGGAGCGCGCGAAACCCGGATCTACGCCGCCCCGATCAACTACCGCGACGAAGAAGGCAAATGGCAGCCGATCGAAGAAGGCTTCGAAGAAGAAGGCTCGCAGCTGACGAATGGGGAAAACAGCTTCGACGTTGACCTTCCCCAGCAAATGGACGAAGGCCCGGTACGCCTCTCAAGCGAAGAAGGCTGGGTCTCAAGCCAGCTTGTCGGCACCCCTACTGAAACGGTTGAAGTCAATGGCAACACCGCGAGCTACGAAGGAGCGCAGGCGGGTCTCGACTTCGACCTCCACACCGTCCCCAACGGCGTCAAGGAGGACATCGAACTGGCCGACGCCTCCGCTCCCCACAGCTTCGCCTACGAGCTGAGCGCGGCAGCGGGCTTGACCCCAACCCAAAACGAAGACGGCAGCATCGACTTCCGAAACGAAGACGGAGAAACCGTCGTCGACGCTGCCGGCGCCTGTGATCGAAGACAGCTCGCCCGACGCCACTCCCTCTCACGCTGTCCACTACGAGCTGCAAGCCCAGGAAGGCAACAAGTGGCGACTGACCGTTGAAGCGGACCCTGAATGGCTCAGTGACTCCAGCCGAACCTTCCCCGTGAGCATCGACCCGCCCCTGACAGTGCCGGCGCCGACCCTCGACTGCAACATCGGCGGCAAGAAAGGCGAATCGGGCTGGGGCCTCTGCGGCTCGGGCGGGCGCAAAGAACTCGCCCTCGCCTACAAACCCCAGCTCGAAAGCGCCAAAGACGAATGGTCTCGCGCCCTGCTTCGCTACAGCCTCAACTCGGTACCCGCCGACGCCTACATCTCCTCGGCCACCTTCAAGGCCAACGCGATGACGAGCGCCTCCAATACCAGCGGGGTCGAACTCGCCCAGACTGACCCAGACCGGGTGGACGAGCGAAGCGAACTGGCGCCGATACGCACGCGACCCTCACGGGGGAGGCGATTCCTCTGGACAAACGAAGGCGGCGACTACTCGACGGTGCTGGGCAAAGCCCTGACCAGCGAACGCGGCACGCAGGCGGGCTGGTGGTCGATCCCGCTGTCGGCAAGCGTGGTCGGAAGCATCCGAGCCCAAAGAAAACGCGAGCAAACACATCACCAACGGCCCACCGCTTAACTTCATCGCCAAGCTGATCGACGACAAAGTGCGCGAATGCAGCTCCACCTGCACGCAGCGCAGCCTGACCTTCGAATCGAGCGCCGCCCCCAACCCCGAAAACCGCCCCTTCCTCTCGCTCGTCTACTACGCCGAAGCGCCGAAAGAAAGCCATCTCGCCTCACCCGCCGAGGGAACCGTGACCGCGCGTCGCCTGCCGCTGCAAAGCGCCTTCGGCGCCGGCGCCACCCAGCGTCACCTACCAGTTCCGCGAAGGCAAAACAGGGCGCTTCGAAACGATCCCGACCAGCCTCGCCAGAAACGCCGAAGGCAACGAAGTCAAATGGCCGCTCTCCGTCAAAGAAGGCAAAGCCGAAGCCGTCTACTTCGACGCCGCCCACGCGACCGCGACGCTTGCGCGCCAAAGGCGGCGCGATCCAGGTGCGCGCCATCGTTGACGGCGGGGCGCCCGGCTACAGCGTGCCGGTCAACGCCACGGTCAACCGCTCGATCGGCGGACCCAAAGACGCCACCGCTCCCATCGGCCCCGGCTCGGTCGACCTGCTCACCGGCAACTTCACCGTCAGGCGCCACCGACGTCTCGATCCCCGGCTGGGGCTCGGCGCTGGAATTCAGCCCGCACCCACTCCTCGCGCGATGCGGCCTCGGGGCCAGAAAGCGTGCTCGGCTCGGGCTGGAAGCCCGGCACCGCGGTCGAACAGGCGGGCGGCGCAGAATGGCGCAGCGTCAAGGAATTCGTCCCCTCCGAAGAAGAAGTTGAAGAAGGGCTCGTCACTTACGCGATCCTGACCGACCTCGAAGGCTACGAATACGCCTTCGAAAAGTCCGGCGAATCTTGGGTCACGCCTCCCGAAATGACCGGCTACGTCCTGGTCAAGGAAACGGGCGGCTTCGCCCTCACCGACTCCGCCGGCAACCGCACCTTCTTCGGCAACCAAAACGGCAACGAATACCTGCCCACCTCGATCACCCAGACCGGCGGCTCGGCCAGTTCGACGCAGATGGTCTACGAACTCGGCACCGACAGCAAAATGCGGCTGAAGATGATCATCGCCCCGACCCCGCGTGGGATCACCTGCAACGAAGCGACGGCTAAAACAACTGCCGGCTGTCGCTCGCTCAACTTCCACTACCTCGACGCGAGCCACGTCGGCGCGCCAGAAGCCAAAGGCGATGCGCCTGGCCGACATCACCTACTACGGCCCGGCCTACCCCGACCGTCGAGAGCAACTGGAAAGTCGCCAACTACGCCTACAGCACAGAGGGCGCCTGGCAGAAGAGTGGGACCCGCGCATCTCTCCGGCCTTGAAGACCAAATACACCTACGAAGCGGGCGGCCAGATCAAAACGATCACGCCGCCCGGCACCGAACCCTGGACGATGGAATACGGCACCGCCGACGAAGAGGAAGCCAACGGGCGCCTTGTGAACGTCAAACGCGCGAGCCTGCTGTCGAGCCCCTCGGTGGCGCAGACGACGATCGCCTACGGCGTGCCGCTCTCGGGCTCGGGCGCGCCCTATCCCATGAGCGGGGCCGATGTGGCCAAATGGGGGCAGAAAGACGTGCCCCAGGACGCGACGGCGATCTTCCCACCCGACGAAGTGCCCGGCAATCCGCCCTCGAGCTACGCCCACGCCACCGTCTACTACATGGACGCCGAAGGGCAGCTCGCCAACACCGCGACGCCCTCGGGCGCCGGCACCTCCTCGCCCTCGATCACGACGAGCGAAACCGACGAACACGGCGACGTGGTGCGCGAACTGACGGCGCAGAACCGGCTGCGAGTCCTGGCAGCCCCGGAAGAAAAAAGAAAAGAACGCTGGCGAAGAACTGGAAACCAAACGCCGCTACAACGCCGACGGCACCCAGATGGAAGAGGAATGGGGGCCGATGCACCAGGTCAAGATCATCGAAACGGGAGAAACGAAGCAAAGCCCGCCTGCACACGACGGTCCTCTACGAAGACGCCAAAGACGGCTGGAACGGCACCGGCACCAACCCCCATCTGCCGACCAAGGAAACGACCGAAGCACTCGACGAAAAAGGCTTCGGCTCAGACCAGCGCGTGAGCGAAACCCACTACAACTGGACGCTTCGAACAGCCGAGCGAAACAGTCTCAGACGCCGCCCCGGGCGGCCTCAAACTGGCCACCCGAATCGCCTACAACGAAGCGGGCCTGCCGACCGAACGCAGCCTGCCCGCGGAACCCAAAAGCGGCGACGACAACGCACACGACCAAGACGATCTACTACACGGCGGGCGAAAACCCCCAGGACAGCGCCTGCGCCAACAGCCCCGGCTACGCCAACCTGCCCTGCAAGACGATGCCGGCCAAACAGCCAGGCACCGCAGGCCAGCCCGAAATCCTCGTCACCCGCATCGCCTCCTATAACGCGCTTGGCCGAGCCGACCGAAGCGATCCAAAGCCCCGGCGGCAAAGAAGAAACCACGCGCAAAACGATCAAGACCTACGACACGCGCCGGGCGCGAAACGAGCACCAAACAGATCGGAGGCGGCACGGCTCTGCCGCCGACCCAGACCGTCTACAGCACGACGATGGGGATGCCGGTCGAACAGAAGTTCACCTGCGAAAGCGGCTGCGAAGGCTTCGACAGCCAGGCCGTGACGACGATCTACGACAAACTGGGCCGCCCGGTCGAATACTTCGACGCCGACGGCAACGTCTCCTCGGTCAGCTACGACGTCGACGGCCGCCCGGTGACGAGCACCGACGGCAAGGGCACCCAGACCCGGACCTACGACCCGACCTCGGGCCTTCTGACCAAACTCGAAGACTCAGCCGCGGGCACCTTCACCGCCGCCTACAACGCCGACGGCGCGATGACCGAAGAGGGCCTGCCCGATGGCCTGGTCGCCAAAACGACCTACGACGAAGCCGGCGAACCGACCAAACTCACCTACACGAAGGTGACGAGCTGCTCGGAAAAATGCACCTGGCTCGAAGAAAGCGACGAACGCTCGATCTACGGCCAGATCCTCTCCCAGACGAGCCTGTCCTCAAGCCAGCAGTACTCCTACGACAAGGCCGGCAGGCTGACCCTGGTCAAGGACACGCCCCAGGGTGGCTCCTGCACGACGCGCCAGTACCTCTTCGAAGGGGAAGCCGGCGGACTCCAACCGCACCAAACTGACGACACGTGCACCCGGCGTCGGAGGTGCCTGCGACACCAGCTCCGAAGGCACCTCGCAGTCATACAGCTATGACGCCGCAGACCGCCTGACCGACTCAGGGATCATATACGACAGCTTTGGGCGGATCAAAGCCTGCCGGCCAAAGACGCCGGAGGAAGCACGCTGACCACCAGCTTCTACAGCAACGAAATGGTCGCTAGCCAGTCCCAGGACGGGTTGACGAACAGCTACCAGCTAGACGCCCACCGGACGACCCCGGCAGGTGACCCAGACCGGGACCAAAGAAGGCACGGAAGTCTTCCACTACGCGATGGCTTCGGACTCGACGGCATGGACCGAACGCGGATCGGCCTGGTCTCGCAACATCGCCGGGATCGGTGGCGGCCTTGCTGCGATCCAGGCCGAGCACGGGAGAAACAAGTCTCCAGCTGACCGGCCTGCACGGGGATGTCGTCGCCACGGCCAGCCCCAGTCCCGACAGCCAAAAACCAACCGCCAAATTCGAATTCGATGAGTTCGGTAATCCGAAATCAGGAGCGCCGGACGCTTTGGCTGGCTTGGTGGCAAGGCAGCGCCGAACGGAACTGCCATCGGGCGTAGTTCAGATGGGCGTGCGAAGCTATGTTCCGTCCCTGGGCCGATTCATCTCGCCCGACCCAGTTCAAGGTGGTTCGGCAAATGCCTATGACTACGCTGGCCAAGATCCAGTGAACGCCTTCGACCTTACGGGCGAATGCTATGTCACCCGTGAACCCTCGCCGGGTCGGTGCAAGAAGCGGGATGAGCGCACGCATGAACACCGCACCGCGGGCAGGCTGTCCAGAAAGACACCCCACCGGGTGTCAATTATGATTCGCTGTAGGTCGTGTGGGGGCGCCTCCACGTCGGACATACGTGATACCTTCCATTCACTTGTGGACAAGGTGGCCGGGGCCGTGGACGGTGCAGAAAAGAGCTTTCACAGTGCCGGAGGCTCGGTCTGGGCAAAGATCACAGCCCCGGCGGACGCATTCAAGGCAGCGGGAAGTGCATTCAAGCTGGCGGGAAACTGGAGTCCGGATCGACTAATCCAGTCTTGGAAGTGCGGTTCGTGGCTCAGCGGTGCGACCGGCTGGTCAGGTGCCGGCGGCACGGTGGGGGACTGCGACCCGGTGGCGATATTGTGGGGTCAACCGGAAAGCGCCCGCTGATTGGAAGGTATACATGGCCGAACGCCTGCTTGTGCTGAGCATCCTGATTGTCACAGCCGGGATTCCTGCTGGAATCACTTGGAGTAAGGGGCAGCGGGCAGCGTTTTTTCTTGGCTTCCTTCTCATGGGCATGATATGGGTGGTTGCTGCCTGCAGACTGGCTCGTCCATCGTCGTGGTGGGCGCGCCATTTCTATGGTCGAGAGAAGATGCAGCGGGCGGTAAATCGCTTCGATTCGGGGGCGTCTAGATGTAGTTCCTAACAACGTTGTTCATCCGGGCCTCCTTGAAGGCTGGGGGTGCTGAAGCCACCCAGATCAAGGAGGACACCGGATGAAGCTCCACGCTAATGCCCCCTTCGGCCCGAAGGGCAGGCTGACGATGGTCAGGCGCGTTACCGAGCAGGGATGGTCGGTCGCGGAGGCGGCCGAGGCCGCCGGAGTGAGCGAGCGCACCTGCTCGAAGTGGATCGGCCGCTTCCGTGCCGATGGCGAGGCAGGCCTTTGTGACCGCAGCTCGGCGCCCCACCGGGTTCCCGGCCGCACCTCCGAGGCCCGGGTCGAGGCGATCGCCGCCCTGCGCCGGGTCCGGATGACTGGACCTGAGATCGCCGAGTGCCTGGGGATGGCACGTTCGACCGTCTCGGCGATCTTGGGTCGGATCGGACTCTCCAGGCTCAGCCGCCTGGAGCCGCCGGAGCCGATTCGTCGCTATGAGAAGCAGCGCCCCGGGGAGCTCGTCCACATCGACGTCAAGAAGCTGGTGAGGATCGAGAAGGGAGCCGGTCATCGGGTAACGGGCAGGCGCACCCGGCAAGCCGAAGGCGCTGGCTGGGAGCGTGTCCACGTCTGCGTGGATGACGCCACCCGTCTCGCCTACGTGGAGGTGTTGAGCGACGAGAAGGCGATCACTTCGATCGGCTTTCTCAAGCGAGCCATCGCCTTCTACGCAGCCCACGGGATCGCGGTCGAGAGAGTGATGACAGACAACGGCCCCGCATACCTCTCGATCGCCCACGGGCTTGCATGCCGGGCGCTCGGCATCCGCCACCTGCGCACCCGGCCTTACCGACCCCAGACCAATGGCAAGGCAGAGCGCTTCATCCGCACGATGCTTGGCGGGTGGGCCTACGGAGCGATCTACCGAAACTCGGCCGAGCGGACCGCAGCACTGTCTGGCTGGCTGGACTTCTATAACTGGCGTAGACCGCACGGCTCTCTCGCTCACAAGCCGCCCGGGGCTCGCCTTGCTGAGCTGAACAACGTTGCTGGGTCTTACATCTAGAGCATCATGAACCGAAACCGATGCTTCATGGGGTTGGGGGCGAAAGCGTGAGAGGGTAGACAGGTGAGGACACAAACGGCAACCGCAGCAATCGTGATGTTCGCTGTGCTGGCTTGGCTGTGGGCGCCGCCAGATGCCGGAGCTCTCGACGCACACGCCCACCATCGGGGCGGGCGCAGGCTCCGGGGCAGTGTCCCGGCGTTCCCCGATCTCGATCCCCAGCTCGCCAGCGGCCAGGAAGGCTGGATGGCGATGTACAACACCTATATCCCGCTGCTCACCTATCGGCACGCCGCGGGAAAGGCGGGGAGCAAGGTCATCCCGGGACTTGCCAAGGGCTTGCCGAGACTCAGTAATCACGGCAAGACCTACACGCTGTATCTGCGCGGTGGACTCAGATACTCGAACGGTGGGCGGGTTAAGGCGTCGGACTTCAAGGCCACGATTGAACGTCTATTCAAGCTTGGGTCAGAAGGAGCGCCCTATGCGCCCTATTACTCTGAAATCATCGGGGCTGAACGGTTCTGGAGCAAGCGCCGTGGCGGCATTGCCGGGATTACAACCAGCGACCGGACTGGCAAGATCGTAATCCGACTCGCCGAATCCCGAAACGAATTCACCAGCTTGCTTGCCCTCCCATTGGCTGCGCCGGTGCCCAGTGGTACTGAGGCAAGAGATCTTACAAACCATCCTCCCCCAGCGACTGGCCCTTACATGATCACGAGGTCAAGTCGCGGTCACAGCTGGAGCTACGCGCGCAATCCGGCGTGGTCGAGGAACGGGAGGTTGATGCCGCAGCTGCCGGGCGGGCACGTCACCCGTATCGCCATGCGGGTGATTCACAAGCCTTCGGATCGCATCAAGGCCGTCGAAGACGGCAGCGTGGATTGGACTTCCGGCTGGCTGGCTCATGGGCAATATGCGGAACTGGAGGGTAGGTATGACCGCACTCGGCTCCGAGGCGAGCCGACGCTCGGCACCGAGTTCTTCTGGATGAACACCCGCAAGGCTCCGTTCAACGATCCCAGGGTGCGCGCGGCGGTCAACTTTGCCGTCGACCGCGCGGTGATCAAGGGCATATATGGAGATGAACTCATCCCGACTTACCAGATCCTGCCGCCGGGTATGCCCGGCTACAAGAAGTTCGTGCTCTATCCGCACAATATGATCGAGGCTCGGCGGCTGATTGCTGCGGCGCATCCGTCTGACCGTGAAGTCACGATCTGGTCCGACAGCGAGTCCGAGGAACGCCGGGCGTGCACCTACTACCGAGACGTGCTTCGGGAACTTGGTTTTACCGTCCACCTAAAGGCGGTCAAGACGGCTCGCTATTACGCGGCAATCGGCAAGACGTCGACGCCTGATCTCGATACCGGTCTGGGCAATTGGCTTGCCGACTATCCGCACCCGAACGACTTCTTCGAACCGCTTCTGGCCGGTTGGAGCATCTTCCCCAACTTCAACGAAAACCTCGCTCAGATCGACAATTGGACGCTGGATTCTGCGATCATCGCTCTGGGCGACAAGCGCGGCGCGATCCCGGAACGCGCCTATGCGGCGCTCGATCGGGCCTACTCGGCTCTGGCCCCCTGGATTCCTTACGGCACTCCGACGATTCCACTCTTCGTCTCCAAATCGCTGCCATTCCAGCAAGTGATCTGGAATCCGAGCTTTGGTGCTGATCTGACCAGCTTTCGATTCAAGTCGCGTCTCGCGCGCGTTCCAAAGTTTGGATAGCGGTCGATGGGTTGCGTCAGAAAGCCGTACTCGTGCTTGTAGCCGTTTGTCTGATTTTGAGCGGCTTGGCCCTAATTCAGGAAGAATTCCATGACGCGGCGCTCGGCGTATTCGTGTCAGCCTGCGCATTGTTGACTAACGGGATGTTGTGGCCAATCAAGCCGCTGTGGAGGCGCAGGAAAGGCTAGAAAGACCCGACCGGCGGGCCGCCAACAGCGATCCGCAAGACGCTGGCGGGGCAATACGTGCACCGCCACTCGGCACTGACGGTCAGTTGGTCGTGTTGTGTATGTCCTCGTATTCGGTTGGCGTGAGCGGCCCAATGGGAGTCGGCTATCGAGAGTGGTGTTCGACAGTAAAGAATCGAGCGCCTTGCCGACAATGCAGCCGATCAACGGGCGAGCGGGTTGGTGAGGTGCAGAACCACGTCCCGCGCCGCTTGCCTTCCGCCGTGAGGGTCACAGACTGATGAAGTGCGCGGCCGTCGAGGATCACGATCAGGGTGTTGGCGATTTCGCAATCGACCTTGTGGAGCTTGAACTCGAACCCGGCGTGCGCTCCGCAGGTGGAGATCTGCGGCTTGCCCGTCGAAGAAGAAGGCGGCTGCGTCGTGGGGTCCGCACCGCTGGCGCCACCGCAACCAGCCAGCGCAAGCAAGACGATCAACCCAACGAGGGGGAGGACTCTGGACACCGACTGGCAGCCTAATCGAGCGTGCGGGCAACTATTTTTAGTGCTGGAGAACCTGCTGTCGCATCAGCGTCAGGTTGATCGGAAGGGCGCCGATCTTCAGGATCGTCGCAATGCGTTGGGCTTGTGCAATGTTGGCGAAGCCGCCAGCGATCTGAGCGCCGGTACGACCGTCGATTCCGTGGGGGAAGTCGGCGAAGTTGATGATAGGCCGAGTCTTTACTTCGCCGTCGAAAACGAGGGCAAAGTGACCGGAGAGCGCTTCAGCGCGAGGCCTGCCCACCGACCCATGCGCAGCCCGCTGGCCCCGCCTGGCGATCGCGCGTGTAACCCGGTGGAAGGCGACTCGCCCCTTTCTGGTGAAGCCGAAGGTGACGGTCGGTTGACCGAGTTCATCGACTTCTTGATTGGGGCGGACGATCTCGGAGCCATCTAGCGCCACTTTGTCCTTGAGCGCGAACCAGCCGGGTTCAGCTGCCACGATGGTTTCTCCGGTGTGGTCGGTCGGCTGTTCGGAGACGATCGTCGTGCCAGTGGGGACCTTGAGCACGATGTCGCGGCGATGGTGTTGGCCCACAGCGGCGTTGCGAAGCTCGGCCCTGTCGGTGACGGGTCCTGTCACCAGCTTGTGAGCTGGGGAACGGTCGAACATGTAGAAGCGAGGGGTCGAGGCAGAGCACGCTGCGCAGTGCTCGCGCGGCTTCTGCGTGGAGGCAAGCTTCACCGCGCCGTATGCGTTCGGGAAGGCGCCTGCGAGGATCAGCCATCTCCTTCCACCGCCCTTGACTTTGCGGCCGGCGGCGCGCCATTCGCCTTCCGCCCTGCGCAGTGCGCCCGCTGGCGGCTTTCTGGCGGGGTGACCGCCAACTCTGCGCTCAGGCCCGATCAGGTTCGGCTCCCAATCGTAGAAAGAGAGCTGGCCGGTCATCGCGATCTGTTCGACTGCTCGCTGTGTTCGGCCAGGGCCTCCGAGCTGCGGCATCACCACGCGGAATCTCTTCCTAGGGAGAGCGCGAACCTGTCCTTCATTGCGCCCGGTCGCCATCAAGCGCTTACACACGATCGCCATCGCCTCATCGCGAATATCTGGCGTGACTTTCTTTTCCCCTGCTTCCAGCCGGTAGACGAGTTCGAGCGAGGGGCCCTTGGGGGTGGTGGCGCAGGCGATCTCGTTGCTTTCGTCGCTGGCGCCATACCCGCTGAGCAGTACCGCCGTGCCGGCGACCAATACGAGAAGAAAGATGGATTGGACTGCTCGCCGCAAGGCTCAGAGCTTAGTCGGGCGGCTGTAGGCTTGCGGCCGTGAGCGATTGGGGGAAGGTCCCGTGGTCTCTGTGGGTGTTCGCTGCACTGGCACTCGTTCCCGCGATCCTGATCGAGGTTGAGGTTCATGGCCGAGTCCCGTCGAAGGTGTTCTTCCCATTCGTCATGTTCGCGTGGCTCTTCTTTCTCCTGAAGGGGGTGCGCTGGGTCTGGATTGCCACCGTGGCGGTTACCGTTCTTGGCGTGGTGCCCGACCTGATTGCCGGCTCCCTCACATGGCAAGAGGTCATGGGAGGGGTGATCAGCGTCGGGCTGCTGCTCCCTGTCACCCGCCGCTATTTCGCAAGCAATCCTGCTGTGGCGAGCGCCTAGATTCGGCGAGCCATCGCTCGACCTTGGCCCTCACCTGGCGATGGCTTGAAACCGGCGGCGAGTTCTGTGGAGACCTCTTCGATCAGTTGCACCGAGCGCCGCCACCCCCTGGCCTCCCAGGCGAGAACGCGGCGCGATCCAACGCCGATCCTCATTCCTAACCGCCGAGCCCGCCTAGCACGGCGAACGGGCTTGGCGAACGCTCGGCGTAGGCCGCCCTCCAGGTTCCCTCCACGGCGACCCTGGCACTGCTCGGCGCCTCATCGCGGATGCGATCGGCAAGCGCCTTGGCGCTGTCCTCGTCGGTGGCGCCGACGAGCAGGAACCTCCAGCGATGGACGACAGGCAATCCCTCACCGCGCAATTGCTCGGCGAAGCGGATTGCATCATGGCGCGACGGGAGATCGGCCCGGACCTCGAATTCGGGGTAGCCTCGCTCCTCAGTTTCCCTGCGCTCGGTGGCGATCAACGCTTCGTGCTCTGCCAGTCGCGCGGCGTTGGTGACCGGGAGCGGTATATCCGGGTCCTCCCATTCCTCCGCCGAGGGATGCCAGCGCTTCAGGTCAGGATCGATGCTCCAGCTCTGGCGCTTCGCGAGTGCGAGGACGAGCTCGCGGGTGTGCTCCGCCTGCTCTCGCGAGTCGGAATAGAGAAAGACGCGTGCGTCGTCGCGGCTGATGACCACGCGGTCGTGGTAGGCAGCGCTGAGGTCGTGCTGAAGCTCGCTGGAATCGAGCAGCTCCACAAGTGAGCGGGCGTCGCCTACATCGTGAAGGTCGATCTGAAGTCGCCAATCGTCGTTCATTTTTGGAGTTTCGCTTGGATCGGGTTGAGGTCGACAGACTCTAAATCGAAACCGTTTCCGTATTCCCACCCGCCAACGTATGTGTCGGAATCGTCAGGGCGTCCCGCTCGTCGAGCGCACGGCATCTCTAGTCAATGGCGATATTCTGCCGGTGCTGTGAGTGTGGAAGCTGGACAGGATCAAGGCGGTGGTGCCCCGACCGAGGGGAGGATGGAACGGGGCTGGCGCCTGACGAAGGCCGCATGGGCGCTGATCCGGCGCGACCCGACGATGATCTCGATCGCGCTGATGGGTGCCGGCTGCGGGTTGGCGGGAGCCGCTGCGCTTCTTTACTTCTCCGGCTACCTCAGCTCCCCGACTCATTCGCGGGGCGACCTGGCGCTGGCGGCGATCATTGGCATCTACCCGATGACCTTCCTCAGCGTCTTCTTCAACGTTGCCTTGGCCGGCGCCGCCGTGGCCAGCTTCGACGGCCGACCGATCGGCGTCCGGGAGGCTCTCGGCATCTCCTGGAAGCGGCTGGGTCCGGATCGCGCAGTGGTCGCTGCTGGCGGCCGGAGTGGGCCTCTTCTTGGAGCAGATCGCTTCGCGGATCCCCGGTGCCGGGCGCCTCGCGTCGTGGCTGCTCGGTGCCGCCTGGAGTCTGGCGACGATCTTCGCCGTGCCGCTGCTGGCGCTCGAGGGCGCCGGTCCACTCGAAACCGCCAAGGAGTCGGTCCAGCTGATCAAGAGCAAATGGGGAGAGGGGGTTACTGGCTTGGCCAGCATCGGCGTCTGGACCGTCTTCTGCCATGATCCCGGTAGCGATCCTCTTCGGGGTTGGCCTCGGCGTCAGGAACAGGAACGCGACGCCGGCGCCGCGCTGATCGCGATCGCGATCGGGGCGATCCTGCTCGTCTCCGCCGCCTCGCTCGCCACCCGGCAGGTCTTCTCCGTCGCCCTCTACCGCTACGCCAACGGGGCGCCCGACACGCAGGGTTTTGCCGCCGCCGACCTCGAAGAACCGTTCCGCCGCGGCCGCGGCTGACCTGCCGGGCCCGGCTCACCTCAGACGGTGGCCGACCGTGTGAAGAGCGCCGGCATCGAGACCACCAGAGGACCGGCGACGGCAGCAGATCGCCGTATCGGTCGGTGGCCCACGGCACGAAGATGTTTGACATCTCTTTGATTCGGGGCGCCACGCGTGCGCTCGATCCGCCTAGCGTCGTGCCCGATGCCAGGCTTTTCATTCATCGCTTTCCTTCCCCGAGTCGAGGATCCGATTCCGGACACGATCGGTGTGGGCGCCATCTTCAGCGCGGCAGGCGCCGGAGGGGTCGTCGGGCTGGTGTTGGGGTCGCTGGTGGGGCTCTCCGACACCCAGTTGGACGCCTGGACTCGCCGCGGCGTTGGCCTGGGGTTTGCGGGTGGAGCTCTTGTCTACGCGGTTGCGTTGGCTGGGCAGATACTATGAAGACAATGCACCGCACTTCCACGGCAAGCCTCGCGATCGGGTCAGTCTTTGTTGCCGCATGGACTGTGGCTTTGACGGCCCTCACCGGCACGGGCGCCGGCGGGGTCTATGGCTTCCTGTTCACTGGCGTGCTCGTGACGATGATCTTTCTCATGTGGCCTGAGCGCACCCGGCCGCTGCGTGGCAGGCGTCGCCGCGCAGGCACACGGCGTGCACGAGCGGGGCGCGTGCCGCGGTAGGCCGTATAGACTCGCCCGCGTAATCGGTCGGTGGTCAAGGGAAGTCCGGTGAGAAGCCGGCGCGGTCCCGCCACTGTGACCGGGTCAAGGACGTCGCGGGCGCTTTGCGCCAGCCACTGGGGAGGACACGGATTCCCCGGGAAGGTGCGGCCGACTCACCCCGGAAGCCAGGAGACCTGTCCCCGGCCAGCCATGACAACCCTCGAGGAAAGGGTGGCTTAAATGCCAAGACTCGTTCCATTCCGGCTGGCCGCCGCGTGCGCGCTGGCTCTTCTAGTTGTGCTCTCGTCCGTTTCGCTGGCCGCGGCCAAGGCGCCGCGCGTCAGATCTGCGCGTAGTCGGCAGCGGCGGCAAGGCGCTGTCCGAACAGTTCGTCAACGCCAAGACGACCTCGATCAAGACCAGCCCGAAGGCGACCTGCCTCGGCAAAGGCACCGGCGGCAGCGGCAAATCGGTGAAGGTCAACGGGCCGACGGCGCTGGGCGGTGCTGGGGCAGGCCTCGAAGCTGACGCCGTCGCTGCGCCCGCTTCTGGTCACGGACCACTTCCTCTCCGAATTCGGCCTCGGCCTCTGCGGGATCGGCAAGTCGAAGACGACGAAGAAGCTCTCCTGGTACCTCAAGGTCAACCACAAGAACCCGAACAAGGGCGGCGAACTGGTCAAGCTGCACGCGGGGGACGAGGTGCTGTGGGCGCTCGAGCCGTATCCCTACCCCGACGAGCTGGAACTGGTCGCGCCGCACGACGCGGAAGCGGGCAAGCCGTTCACGGTCAGCGTCTTCTCCTATGACGACAAAGGGAAGAAGACGCCGGCTGCCGGCGCCACGGTGACCGGTGCCAGCGCGCCGACCGGCGCTGACGGAACCGCCACGGTGACGCTCACGGCGCCGACCGTGCTGACCGCCACCGAGGGCAAGGACATCCCGTCCAACCAGGTCGCGGTCTGCATCAGCGGGGCCTGCGGCGGAGGCTGATCCATGAGGGGCCCCGGCACGGCGGTCGCGATCGCGCTCTTCGCAGCGCTCGCGGCCGCCGGCTGCGGCCTCGGCCCCGGTAAGGGGCTCGGCGACGTCGAGCTGACGGTGACGCGGGACTACGGGACCGTGCCCGTGATTCACCGTGTGCTCGGCGACGTGACCGAATCCGACACGGTGATGCGCGGGCTCGAACGCAGCGCCGAGATCACCACCCGCTACGGCGGCGGCTTCGTGCAGTCGATCGAGGGGGTGGAAGGGGAGGAGACCGCGAGCGCGGCGCGCGACTGGTTCTTCTACGTCAACGGGGTCGAGTCGACGGTGGGCGCGGCCGATTACCCGCTGCACGGGGGCGAGTCGGTCTGGTGGGACTACCGCGACTGGGGAGCGGCGATGCGGGTGCCGGCCGTGGTCGGCTCCTGGCCGCAGCCGTTCCTCGGCGGCTACGACGGCAAGCGGCGTCCGGTTGCGGTTGAGTGCCTCGGCGGCGGGGCGGCCTGTGGGGTGGTGGGCGAACGGCTCGAAGACGCCGGGGTCGACGTTGCCGCCGGCGAGCCCGACGATGCGATCCGGGTCCTGGTCGGACCCTGGTCCCGGCTGCGCGAGGACCCGGCCGCGGCGCAGATCGAACGCGGGCCGCAGGTGAGCGGGGTCTTCGCCGACTTCCGGACCGGCCGGGACGGCTACGTGCTCGAAGGGCTGGGCGAAGACGGCAAGCCGGCGGCGAGCTTCGGGCCCGATGCGGGCCTGGTCGCCGCGACCCGCCGCTACGAATCGCCGCCGACCTGGGTGGTGACCGGTGCCGACGCCGCCGGGGTGGAGGCGGCCGCCGAACTGCTCGGCGGCGCCGACCTGCGCGACCGCTACGCGGTTGCTGTCGAAGGGGGAGAGGAGACGGCGCTGCCGGTTCGATGAGATCGCCCTTCGCCTACACGCCGAGGCCGGGACCGCTCCAGGCCGCCTCGCCGGGCGCGGCCGTCGCCTACCTCGGCGCGCTGATCGCGGTCGCCTTCCTCTACTCCAACCCGATCGTCCTGACTGCGACCGGCGCCGCGCTCGTCCTCGCCGGGCGCATCGCGGGCGCGCGGGCGGCGGTCCGCGCCGCGCTCTGGATGGGCCTGACCCTGGCCCTGCTGATCGTCGTCGTCAACGCGCTCGTGGTCAGCCGCGGCGAGACCGTGCTGGCGCGGCTGGGGGAGTGGCCGCTGTTCGGCCAGGTCGACGTCACCGCCGAGGCGATCGCCGCCGGCGCCGTGCTCGGCCTGCGCGCCGCGGTGGTGATGGTCGGCTTCGCCGTCTACTCGGCCTGCGTCGACCCGGACAAGGTCCTGCGCGCCCTGCGCCCGATCGCCGGCCGCTCGGCGCTCACCGCCAGCCTCGTCTCCCGCCTCGTCCCGGTCGCCGCCGCCGACGCCGCCCGCCTGCGCGACGCCGCCCGCCTGCGCGGCCCCGGCGCCGCCCCGATCGGCAAGGCAGCCCTGGCCCGCCGCCTCCTCGCCGGCTCGCTGGACCGCGCCGTCGACGTCGCCGCCACCCTGGAGCTCCGCGGCTACTCGCTCGACCCCCCATCTCCACCAGCGGGTGCAACGCTTTCTCGGCCCCTATTGGACGGATAAAGCGTTACACCGCTGGCCGTGCCCGGCCGCGTTCGCGTTATGACAGACGCTTCTACGCGGTCGGCGCCGCTGTCCTCGTTCTCGCGGTCGCCGCCAAGCTCCTCGGCGCCGACTCTTTCGCCGAATACCCCTCGCTCGAGATCGGCGCCGGTCCCACGACCCTCGCCCTCTCGGCCCTGCTCCTGCTCAGCGGCCTAGCCCCCCTGCGGCGCCCACCCAAGCGAGCCGCCAGCCCTTTCCATCTGCCAGCCCGCGAACTGCATCAACTTCTCTACCTGCAAGAGGGAGAAGTTGATGCAGTTCGCGGGCGACACCGCTGTGCATGTAGCCCCGGCGCTGGCAATTGAGGGGCTGACTTACAGCTATCCGGAGGCACCCCGTCCCGCCCTCGATGCCGTGTCCCTCCACCTGCAGCCGGGCGAGTTCGCCCTCCTCGCCGGCCGCTCCGCCTGCGGCAAGTCGACCCTCCTTCGCGCCGCCTGCGGCCTCGTCCCTCACTTCCACGGCGGCGAGCTCGAAGGCAAGGTCGAGGTAGCCGGCATAGACGCGATCGCCACCGGCCCGGGCGAGCTGGCCGCTGCAGTCGGCTACGTCGCTCAGGACCCCGAGACCCAGGTCGTCTCCACGACCGTCTCAGCCGAGATCGAGCTGCCGCTGGAGATGCGCGGCGACCCACCAAGCTCCCGAGCAAGAGCGGTCGAGGAGGTCGCTCTGGCCCTGGCGATCCCGCAGCTCCTCGACCGTGCCGTCGACACCCTGTCGGGGGAGAGCTCCAGCGCGTCGCCCTCGCCGCAGCCCTGGTCACCCGTCCCCGCCTTGTCCTCCTCGACGAGCCCACCTCCCAGCTGGACCCGGTAGCCGGCGACGAGCTGATCTGGCTCCTGCGTCGCCTCAACGAGGAGTGGGGGGTCACCATCCTCCTCGCCGAGCACCGCCTGGAGCGCTGCCTGGCCGCAGCGGACCGAGTGATCGCGATGTCCTCAGGCATCGATCGCCTTCGACGGCCGACCCCGCGACTTCCTCACCTGGGCGCAAGAAGCAGACGCAGCTCTGGAGACCCCAGCCGCCCGCCTCTTCTCACTTTGTGGCCTCGAACCACTTCCCATCGGAGTTCGCGACGCGCGCAGGTCGCTCGCATTCAGGCGGCCACACCTTCAGACTCTCCACCGAAAAAGCTGAGAGAGGAGGGGGTCCGCCTCCCCTCAAATCCAACGGTCGGAATCAGGGATCTCTGGGTCGAGCTAACCACTGGAGAGACCCGGCGCGATGTCCTGCGCGGATTGGACCTGACCATCGCCCGCGGCGAGCGCGTCGCCCTCATGGGCCGCAACGGTGCCGGCAAGAGCACGTTGTTGAGAACCGCCGCCGGTCTGATCGAGCCGGTCCGTGGTCGGGCGGACACTCCAGATGGAATTGCCCTTCTGACCCAGAACCCCAGCGACTACCTCGTCCGTGAGCGGGTGGGTGACGAGCTGCCGGGAGACGCAGGGGTCGCGGCTCTCGAGGCGGTCGGTTTGGAGCAGGCAGTCGATGCCGACCCTCGTGACCTCTCGGGTGGTGAGCGGCAGCGTCTCGCCTTGGCGATCGCCCTCGCCGGCCACACCGACGGCGACGAACTCCCGGGACTTGTCGCCCTCGACGAGCCAACCCGCGGCATGGACCGCGCCCGCAAGCAGGATTTGGTCCAGCTGATCGACGAACTCTCCGGCCGCGGCGCCGGCGTTCTCGTCGCCACCCACGACGTCGAGTTCGCCGCGACCTTCGCCGAGCGCGTCGTCCTGCTCGGCGATGGCGTCGTCATCGCCGACGGCCCCGCCACCGAGATCCTCTCCGGCGGCTGGTACTTCGCCACCGAGGTAGCCCGAGTCCTCGACCTCCCCGGCGTGGTGACCCCCGAGCAGGGCGCCGAGGCCCTTCAAGTATCCGGTGACTTCGCACTTAGTTCCGCTATGCGGAACAAAAGACGAACTCAGCCTGGAGGGGGCGGCTGATGTCCTGGCAGGTGGCCTCGTTTCTTATCCTCGGCGCCGTCTTGCTTGGCGGCTTTGCCTGGTATGAGCGGTCGCGGCCTCCGTCGCAGGTTGTCGCGCTGGTTGCGGCGCTGGCTGCGCTGGCGATTGCGGGACGGATTGCCTTTGCCGCTTTTCCCAACGTCAAGCCGACCACCGATATCGTCGTCTTCGCCGGCTATGCGCTCGGGCCGGCGCCCGGCTTCGCCGTCGGCGCCTTCACCGGGCTCGTCTCCAACTTCTGGTTCGGCCAGGGGCCGTGGACTCCGTGGCAGATGGCGGGCTGGGGGATGTGCGGCCTGCTTGGGGCGGGATTGGCGCTCGGTGTGCGCAACGCCGGTCGCCTCAGCCTCGCCGCCACCTGCGGTTTCGCCGGGATCGCCTACGGTTTGCTGTTGAACTTCTCGCTCATGGCGACCTACGGCGGAGATCTCTCGATTCAGCGTTTCCTCGTCCTCGAGGCGCGCGCGATCCCATTCGACGCCGCCCATGCGATCGGCAACGTCGCCTTTGCGCTGATTGCCGGCCCGGCGATGGTGCGGATGCTGGGCCGCTTCCGCGCCCGCTTCGAGTGGCGCACGCCGGCGCTCGCCTCGGCGATCCTTGTCGCCCTGCTGCTGCCGGCGCTGATCCCATCCCCGGCCCGCGCCTCGGATCTGAGTCGGGCGACGAGCTGGCTCGAGTCGAAGCAGAACGCCGACGGTGGTTTTGGCGCCTCGGCCGAATCGGACTCGAGCGCCTCGATCACCGGCTGGGCGATGCTCGGCCTCGAGGCGGCCGGCCGCAACCCCTTCGACGTCGCCAAGCTCGGCAAGACGCCGCTCGACTTCCTCCGCGGCAGCCTCGGCGAAGTCAGCAGCAGCGGCGACCTCGCCCGCACGATCGTCGCCCTCGAGGGCGCCGGCGCCGACCCCCGCTCCTTCGGCGGCCGCAACCTGGTCGAAGAGCTGCGCCAGCGCCGCGCCGCCAACGGCTCCTTCGAGGGCTGGCCCGGGACCACGTCGTTCAGCGCGATCGCCCTGCGCGCCGCCGGCGCCACCGGCGGCCTCGACTCGACCCTCTCCTGGCTCAGCGACGTGCAGAACGACGACGGCGGCTGGGGGGACCTGCCCAACCAGCCGCCGAGCAACGCCGACGTCACCGGCTCGGCGCTGCAGGCGATTCCCAGCACCAAGGCGGGCCAGAGCGGCCTCACCTACCTGCGCAAGCACCAGCACTCCGGCGGTGGCTTCTCGATCGGCAGCTCGGGCCCGGTCAACTCGCAGTCGACCGCCTGGGCGATCCAGGGCATGATCGCCGCCGGCGCCGACCCGGCCGCGATCGACGCCGGCGGCAGCAGCGGGCTCGATTTCCTCGCAGCGCGCCAGGCCGGCGACGGCCACTACCGCTACTCGGAATCGAGCGACCAGACACCGGTCTGGGTGACCAGCCAGATCCTGGTCGCGGTCGCAGGCAAGTCGCTGCCGATCGCGCCGCCGCCGCGCGAAAAGGAGAAGAGCGGGGTCTCGTCAGCGAAGGCCGCTCCGTTGGCTCCGGGCGTTGGCCCCGGCAGCGCTGCTCCCTCGGTCCCCGAAGGACCGCTGGAATCGGTTCCACCGGTCTCGGGCTCGGACGGGGCGCCGAGCGCACCGCCGTCATCCGGCTCTCCGGGTCAAGGCCCACCGGTGCTGCCGGGCGGTGGCGGCACCCCCGAAGCCGAGGGCGAGGGAGTGCCGCCCACGTCGACGGCTCCCGCCGCGACGCCGGTCACCGCGAGCGACAACTCGCCGTCGCCGTTGCCCCCGATCGGCATCGGCCTCGCCGTCGGCGGCCTCGCCCTGGGGCTCCCCTGGTGGCTCGGCCGCCGCTACGGCTGGTAATCGCCACCCGATCTCGAGGTGCAACGTTTTTCGGTTCTGACAGGACCGAAAAACGTTGCACCTGGCCGGCGCGGCTATGTTGAGGGCGTGGATGTCGAGACCGCGGTCCGCACCCGGCGCACGCACAAGGCCTTCGGGCCGGAGCCGCTGGCGCGCGAGGAGATACTTGCCCTGCTCGACCTGGCGCGCTGGGCGCCAAACCACCACCTGACCGTTCCCTGGCGCTTCCGCGTCATCGGCGCGGCGACGCTGGAGCGCCTGAAGCAGGTCGCCGGCCCCGAGGGCGCCGCCAAGCTCGACCGTGCGCCGACCCTGATCGTCGTCTCCTGCGTCCTCGACGAGGACCCGGTGCAGGACCGAGGAGGACCTGCACGCCACCGCCGTCGCCTCCTACATCGTCCTGCTCGCCGCCCATGCCCGCGGGCTCGCCGGCTACTGGCGCACGCCGGGCCTGCTGCGCACCGATGAGGGACGCGCAGCCGTTGGCCTGCCCGACTCCGAGCGCTTCGTCGGCCTCCTCCACCTCGGCCAGCCGCGCCAGGAGAAGGAGGCGCCCGAGCGCCCCCCGGCCGAGCAGACGACCGCCTTCCTCGACTGATGCTCTCGCGCGCCAGCAGCCATCGAGGAGATCGCCGGCCAGGAGTTCGAGGTGCGTCGTGATCGGCGGCGGCATCACCGGCGCCGGCGTCGCCCTCGACGCCGCCTCGCGCGGCTACTCGGTCGCCCTGCTGGAGCGCGGCGACTACGCGATCGGCACCTCCAGCCGCTCTTCGAAGATGGTCCACGGCGGCCTGCGCTACCTGCAGAACCTCGACCTCGGCCTCGTCCGCGAGGCCCTGCTGGAGCGCCAGCTGATGGTCCAGCTGGCCCCGCACCTGGTCTACCCGACCCCCTTCCTCGTCCCGGCGCTGGGCGAGGAGCGCCGCGCCGCGCGGGCTCGGCATCGGCCTCAACATGTACGACGTGATGGCGACGACGCGGGTCGGCCGCAGCCGCCGCGAGATGCGCTCCTCCAAGGAGGGCGACGAGGACTTCTACTGGTCGCCCGACCGCCACCGCACGATCGACCGCGACGAGCTGCTGGAGCTGATGCCGGCGCTCGCCGCCCGCGACCCCAAGAACGCCTACCTCTTCTACGACTGCCAGACCGACGACGTGCGGCTGACGCTGACGATCCTCGGCGAGGCCGAGCGCTTCGGCGCGGTGATGCTGAACGGGGCCGAGGTGACCGAGGTGCTGGAGCGCAACGGACGCGCCGGCGGCGTCGCCTTCGTCGAGGCCGAGAGCGGCGAGCGGATGGAGGTCGAGCGCCGAGAACGTGGTCAACGCGACCGGCGTCTTCGCCGACCGCATCCGCCCCGAGGAGACGATCGAGGAGGAGGACGTGCCGCGGATCTCGCCCAGCCGCGGCACCCACGTCCTGATCGACCGCGAGGTGCTCTCGACCGGCGAGGCCGCCTGCATCGTCCCCGCTGGCGAGGGACGGCAGATCTTCGCCCTGCCCTGGTACGGCCGCACCCTCGTCGGCACCACCGACAACGACTTCGAGGGCGACATCGACCGTCCCCGGCCGGGCGAGGACGAAGTCGCCTACCTGCTCGACGCGGTCAACGAGTTCTTCGGCGCCTCGCTCGGCGAGCGCGACCTGGTCGGCGCCTACGCCGGCGTGCGGCCGCTGATCGCCACCGGCGACCCGAAGAAGTCGGTCGACATCTCGCGCAAGGCCGAGCTGTATGAGACCTCGTCGGGGATGCTGACGATCACCGGCGGCAAGCTGACGACCTGGCGGCGGATGGCGAAGCAGACCGTCGACCGCCTGGTCGAGCGCGAGGGCCGCGAGGCGCCCTGCCACACCGCCGAGATCCCGCTCGGCACGCGCGGCGCAGCCCGACGAGCTGCAGGCGCCGGACGGGGTGGGGGAGGAGGCGATCGCCCAGCTCGCCTTCCGCTATGGCCACGCCGCCCGCAACGTGCTGACGCTCGCCCGCGAGGACCCGAAGCTGGCGGCGCCGATCGTCCCCGGCCGTCCCGACCTGCTCGCCGAGGCGGTGATCGCCGCCCGCCACGAGCAGGCGCGCAGCGTCGCCGACGTGATCCTGCGCCGCACCCGCCTCGGCCTGCTGGCGGCGCCGCAGCTGCGCGACGCCGACTCCGTGCGGGCCGTGGCAGCGGCGATGGGCGGCGAGCTGGGCTGGTCGCGGCGCGAGGTCAAGCGCGCCGCCGAGGCCTGGCCGGCGGCCGCCGCGGAGGCCGGCATCGACCCCGCGGCGAGCGCCTAGCGGCGCGACCTCCAACCGCTGCAATAACCTGCCGCGCGATGAATAAGACCGAACTTGAGTCCAAGCACCTCGCCGAGCTGCACGCGCTTGCCGCCGAGGCCGGCGTGGAGCGCTACCGGATGCTGCCCCGCGACGAGCTGGTCGCGAAGCTGGCCGACGGTGATGGCGGGGAAGCCCGATGGCGGTGAGCGCTCCTCGCGCGAGCGGCCGCCGCGAAGCCGCCGCGAGCGCCCCGCCCGCGAGGGTGGACGCGACCGGCGGCGGGCGCCAGCGCCAGCCGCGCGATCGCGCCGCGAAAGAGGAGCGCAAACCGAAGCCGGCCGAGCCGGAGCCTGCCGCCGAGCCGGAGCGCTCGGCCTCGCCGGCAGCCGGCGCATCCGCTGAGTCTGAGTCCTCACGCCCGCGCCGCAAACGCCGCCGTCGGCGCTTCGGCCGCAAGGAGCAAGGGCCTCCGCGTCCAGGACCTTCTGACGCCGCCGCCCGGCCGCCAGGCGCTCGTCTACGGCGAGAGCCGCGCCGCCTGCACCGCGCTGCTGCGCGAGGTCGCCGGTGAGCTGTCCGGCGGCTCCGACGGGCCCGACCCGATCGCCCTGCTGATCGACCCCAGCCCCGAGGAGCTGGCCGACTGGAAGCGCGAGGCGCCAGACGCCGAGCTGGTCGTCGCCGCCCAGTCCCGCCACGCCAGCGACGCCCTCGCCCAGGCCGCGCGCCGGGCCGAGTCGGCGAAGACGTGATCCTCCTGGTCGACTCGCTGAGCAAACTCGACGACGCCGACGCCGCGAAGGAGATCTTCGATGCCGCCCTCTCCCAGGCAAAAGGCACGCTGACCGTGGTCGCGGCGCTAGAGCGCCAGCAGTAGCTGGGCGCGACTAACGCCGGTAGGCGATGCGCCGCCAGCTCGGCTCTTTGCTGAGCTCGATCAGCTCGGAGCTGCGGTCGGGCTGGATGTAGCCGAAGGTCTGGGTGCGCTCGTCGAAGACGATGTCCAGCTCGCCCTCCTTGACCCGCTGGTCGAGCCAGGCGCCGCGGAAGACGAGGCGGCGCAGCCAGTGGACGAGGCTGCGGTTGGCGGGGCCGACGAGGTCGTCCCAGTTCTCGTTGATGTGCTCGCCGAGGCTGCGAGCTGGGCTCGGCGATCTCGCCGCTGACCGCGAGGTCGAGCAGGTCGTCGAGCTCCTCCTGGCTCAGCCCCTGGGCGACGAAGCCGAGTTTGACCGCAGCCTGCTCGACCCGCTGGCCGAAGTCCTCCTCGTTGAAGGCGAAGCGCAGCTCCCCGTACTCGAGCACGTAATCGGAGCCAGACTCGTAGTTCCCTCTGCGGGTCGTTTTCTTATCCATGAGTTGAAGCCATACTGCTCGCGCAAGCCCAGCGGGAGCAGGTGCTGGATCATGCCGGTCATCGTAGTCCCATGCCCCGTGTCCGTGCCTGAACGAGCGTTTGCACCGCGGCTGCGGCGCTTGGCTAGCCGGCCCGTGATCGATCTGCACTGCCACATCCTTCCTGCCCTCGACGACGGCGCACTCGACATGCGCGACAGCGTCGGGATGGCCCGGCAGGCGGCAGGCGACGGGATCGAGACCGATCTGCGCGACCCCGCACATCCGCCACGACCACGACGTGCGGATCGAGGAGATGGCCGAGACGGGTCGAGGCCGTCAACGCGAGCGCTGCGCGAGGAGGGCCTGCCGGTCACGGTGCTGCAGGGGGGCGAGGTGGCCGAGACCGCGGTCGAGGCGCTGAGCGAGGAGGAGCTGGGGCGAGTGGCGCTCGGCTCGCGGGCGCTGGATCCTGCTCGAGCCGGCGCCGGGCCCGCTGACCGACACCCTGCTGCGCCGCGTCGACCACCTCGCCGAGCGCGGCCACCGCACGCTCGTCGCCCACCCCGAGCGCCACCTCTCCGCCGACATGTACGAGCGGATCGCGGGGCTGATCGCCGCCGGCGCCCTGGTCCAGGCGACCGCCGACTTCTTCCTGCGCGAGCACACCGCCGCCGGCATGCGCTCCCTGGCCGAAGCGGGCCTGGTCCACGTGCTCAGCAGCGACGCCCACTCCTCGCACGGCGGCCGGCCGCGTGCAGATGAGCGAGGCCTTCGAGCGCCTGGCCGAGATCGAGTCGGTGGCGCCGCACGTGGAGTGGATGCGCGACATCGCACCGCGCGCGATCGTCGAGGGCCGCGAGCTTGAGTCTCCCCTTCGGGCCGTCCGTCTAGACCGGGCGCAACGTTTTGTGGTCCTGGTAGGGCCACAAAACGTTGCACCTTCTGCCGGGCGGGTCAAAGAGGTCGCAGCTCGACCCGCTGCGCCAGGTCCTCGATCACGGTGCGCGAGCCGCTGCCGAGGCCGTGGCGGAGGAAGTTGGCGGCGCCGGCCGCCGCGGCGGTGCGCAGCGTCTCCTCCCACTCCATGCCCGGCCGCCATGCAGGCGGCCAGTCCGCCCATCATCGAGTCGCCGCAACCCTCGCGCGAGCCGCGCTCGAAGCGGGGCGGGACCAACTCCCAGGCCTCATCCCCGCGCAGGACCATCGCCGGCTCCTCGGCGCGGGTGATGATCGCGGCGCCCGCGCCGGCGTCGAGCAGGCGCTGGGCCGCGGCGCGCATCCGCTCCGTCGCCGTCGACCGGGCCCTCGATGTACTTGGCCAGCTCCCAGTCGTTGATCTTGACCAGGTCGGGCCCGCCCTCGAGGGCGCTGTCGAGGCGCGGGGGAGAGAGGTCGACGACGACCGGCGCGCCGTTGGCCTTCACGTCGGCGACGAGGTTGCCGTAGATCTCCAGCGGCAGCGCCTCGCCGGGGTAGGGGCCGCAGAGCGCCAGCACGCCGGAGTCGAGCGCGGCGGCGACGGTGCTGGAGAAGAGCTCGTCGATCTCGTGCCGGCTCGGCGGCAGCGAGGCGCTCTGGGCGATCGGCTCGCGCTCGCCGCTGCGGCGGTCGTGCAGGTAGCAGCCGCTCGCCGCGGCGGTCTCGACCAGCCGCAGCTCGGCATCCATCTGCTCGAGCAGCGGCCGCAGCACCGTGCCCGTCTCGCCGCCGATGAAGCCGCAGAGGGTCGGCCGGGCGCCGAGCTCCGCCGCCATCCGCGCCACCCAGACGCCCTGCCCGGCCGCGTGCAGGTGGATCTCGTCCCCGCCCTCGCTGGTCAGCGCCTCGATCGTGATCGAGAGCATCGGGTGCGGGCCGAAGACGGTCACCTTGGGCGCGATCGGGCATCGACAGAGGCTAACCGGCCCCTCTGCTGACTTCGTCTTTAGTTCCGCTATGCGGAACAAAGGGCGAAGTCAGCGTGGCATGGGGGGAGGAATTGACTGCGCCGGGGCTTGGGTGGGTGTGGGAGGAGGTCAGATCGCTCCGCGCTTGCGCCGGCTGCCGGTGGTGTCGTTCTCTGATCGGGGGGTTCCCGTCGCGGATCGGTTCTGGCCTCGCCTGCTCGGCCTGGCGCTGCTCGATCGTGAGCGGGCGGGCTGCGGTCTCTATATCCCGAACTGCTCCAGCGTCCACACCTTCGGCATGCGCTTCGCGCTCGATCTCCACTTCGTCGACCACGATCTGACCGTGCTCGCGATCCGGCGCAGCGTCCCCCCTGGCCGGATTGCCACCCACCGGGGGGCGGCAGGCGTAGTCGAGATTCCCGCACTGAGGAGCTATTTCGGTACGTATTGATGCCTTTTCAGCATATGCTTCGCGCCGAAAGTGTCTCGAACCGTACTCACGGCGATTGCCCTGTCGCTCGCGCTCTTCGCGGCGGGCTGCGGCTCGGATAGCAGCGGCGGTGGCCACGAACCAGTCCAGACACAACGGACAGGGGAAATCGAACGGATGCATGCAATGCACCAGGCCCAGCGACGGGCGAGGGCTCGGCATATGCGGGCACGACGAATGGCTGCACGGCACCGAGCCCTCTTGGTGGCGCGAGCGCGCCGCGAGCGGCAGCGCCACGCCGAAGAACGTCAGGCTCGTAGAGCCGAAGAAGAAGCCGAAATCGAAAGCGAAGAAGAAGCGACGAGCTGCGATCCCAACTACAGCGGCGCCTGCCTCGACCCCAGCGCCTCCGACTATGACTGCGAAGGGGGAAGCGGCAATGGTCCGTACTACACCGGCACGGTGACTGTCGTCGGAGCCGATCCCTATGGCCTCGATGCTGACGGCGACGGAATCGGCTGCGAGGCCGAATAGGAATCGTGACCGGAGCGCGCTTGGGTGCGGCCGAGATTTTCTGACCCAGGGGGGAGAGTTTCTGCGGCGGTTCCCTTAGAGGGGGCACATGCTTCCTCAGCGACAAGAGATCGCCAGCCTGGTTGTCTGCGAGGACGACGCGCCGACGCTGGAGCTGCTCTGCGACCACCTCTCCGCCGACCGCTTCGGTGTCCTGCCGGCGCCGAGTGCCTCCGATGCGCTGCGGCTCTGTCGCTATAACCAGCCCGACCTCCTGCTGCTTGACCTGACCCTGCCCGACGCCTCCGGGCTCGACGTGCTGCGCGAGATCCGCGACGCCGACGGCGTCACCTCGCGTTTCGATCCGAGCCTGCCGGTGATCGTCCTCACCGGTCGCGGCGCCGAGGACGACCGCGTCCGCGGGCTCGACTTCGGCGCGGATGACTATGTAGTGAAGCCGTTCCCTTATCAGGAGCTACGGGCGCGGATCGGCTCTGTGTTGCGCCGCGGGCTCGGCGGCCGCGAAGGGCCTTGCCGGGTGGGCGAGGTCGTCGTCGACCCGGCGCGGCGCAAGGTCTGGGTCGGCGAGCGCGAGGTGCCGGTCTCCAACAAAGAGTTCGGCCTGCTGCGGGTGCTCGCGAGCGATCCCTCGCGGGTCTTCCCCAAGCGCGAGCTGCTAGAGATGGTCTGGGGGTATCGGAGCCCGGTGCGCACGAGGACATTGGACTCGCACGCCAGCCGCCTGCGTCGCAAACTCGACCCTGAGCACGGCCGCTACGTGGTCAACTGCTGGGGCTACGGATACAGACTCGTCGACGGATGATCGAGATGGCCGAGATCGTCGCCGGCTGGCCGGTGGTCGCCTCCACCGCGGCAACCGCAGCGGCCCAGTGGCTGCGGGAGGGTCGGCGGCGCAGCGCGCTCAACCGGGCCCTGCACGAGCTGCGCCGGCCGCTGCAGGCGGTGGCTCTTGCCGCAGGCCCACAGCTCGCGGCGCCCGGCGGCGAGGACCCGATCGAGCTGGCGGCCGCTGCGCTGGAGCGGCTCGATCGCGAGATCAACGGCGACTCTCCGGCCACGCCCTGGGGCGCCCTCGACGGGCACTCGTTGCTCCGCGCCGCGGTCGGGCGCTGGCAGGCGCGGGCACGCCTGGCCGACAGCTCGCTTGAGCTGCGCTGGAATGCCGGGCGGGCGACCGTCCATGGGGACGCCAACGCCCTTGCCCAGGCGCTCGACAACCTGATCGTCAACGCGATCGAGCACGGCGGACCGACGATCGTCGTCGCTGCCAGCCGGCGCGAGGGACGGCTGCGGATCGCCGTCGTCGACTCGGGCCGCGCCTGGCGTCCGAGCTCCCGGCGCAACAGTCCCGCCGAGGTGCTCGCCCGCTTGGGCGGACGGCGGCGCCACGGGCACGGTCTGGCGGTCGTGCGGGGGATCGCCTCGGCACACGGCGGTCGCTTTGGGCTGCGCCGTTCCGCGCAGGGCACCCTCGCGGTGATCGAGTTGCCGCTGAGCGAGATCGACGAGGAGCAGGCCGCTTGAGCCGCCGGGGCCGCGCGGTTGCTTTCTTCATCCTGGCGCTGCTCGCGGCGGCGCTCGCTGCCGCGATCGCCGACGGCTACGGCAACCGCGTGGCGCAGGGCTATGGGCCGCTGCGGGCGGTGATGGTCGCCTCGCGGCCGCTCATCCCTGACGGCCCGCTTGACCCCGCCGAGGTCTCGGCGGACTTCGAGCAACGGCGGATCCCCGCCAGGTTCGTCCCATCCGGGGCGCTGCAGGCGCCGGAGGAAGCGCTGGGCCTGGTTCCCGCTGCTCGCATTCCGGCCGGCTCCTACCTGCTCGCGGCGCAGCTGCGGCCGCCTGGGCGCCGCGGTACCCAGACCGCCGCGCTGGACGGCCGGCGACCGGTCGAGATCTCGGTCAGCGGCGCTGAAGCGCTGCTTGCGGCCGGCATGGACTCGCGCGGAACCAAGGTCGACGTCGTGGTGACGACCGAACCGAGTGCTTCTGGCTCGGGCAGGACATATGTAGCTGCGGCTGGGGTGCCGCTTCTTGCGCTGGGCCCGGGTGCCGACGGCCCCGGCCCAGGCGGCACCTCGGCCGCAACCCTGGGCCTGACGAAACACCAGGCACTGCGGCTGATCGCCGCCGAAAGCTTCGCCCGCAAGCTGACCCTGCTGCCGGAGGGCTGAGGCGGATGTCGGTGAGGGAGCGGCACGTAGGCGAGCTGGCGGGCTCGCTGCGCCAGCGGCTGATCGAGCGGCGCCGGGTCGAGGCCGCCGCCGGGCGCTCGTCTGCCTTGGAGCTGCCGGCAGAGGTGCGCGCCCTGGTCGAAGAGGAGGCGGCGCTGCTCGGCGCCGAGGACCGGGCGGCGCTCGAGGCTCGCATCCTGCGCGACACGATCGGCCTCGGCCCGCTCGAGGACCTGCTCGCCGACCCCTCGGTCGAGGAGGTGATGGTCAACGGCCACGACCGCGTCTACGTCGAGCGCGGCGGCCGGATCGAGAGCGCCGAGGTGAGCTTCGGCGACGAGGAGGAGCTGCGCAACGCGATCGAGCGCATCCTCGCCCCGCTGGGCCGGCGGATCGACGAGCTCAGCCCGATGGTCGACGCCCGCCTCGCCGACGGCTCGCGGGTCAACGTGGTGATCCCGCCGCTCGCCGTCGACGGCCCGGCGCTCTCGATCCGCCGCTTCGGGGCCGAGCGGCCGGGGCCGGCACGAGCTGGTCGAGCTTGGCACGCTGACGCCGACCCAGCGGGACCTGCTTGAGGCCGCGGTCACCGCGAAGCGCAGCATCCTGATCAGCGGCGGCACCGGCTCGGGCAAGACGACGCTGCTCAACGCTCTCTCCAGCTTCATCCCCGAGGGCGAGCGGGTGGTGACGATCGAGGACGCCGCCGAGCTGCGCCTGCAGCAGCGCCACGTGGTGCGGCTGGAGAGCCGGCCGGCCAGCGTCGAGGGCCGGGGCGAGGTGAGCGTGCGGGACCTACTGCGCAACGCGCTGCGGATGCGGCCCGACCGGATCGTGATCGGCGAGGTGCGGGGAGCGGAGGCGCTCGACCTGCTGACCGCGCTCAACACCGGTCACGACGGGGCGCTCTCGACCGTGCATGCCAACTCGCCGGTGGATGCGCTCAGCCGGCTCGAGACGCTGGCGCTGATGGCCGGGCTGGGCCTGCCGCACGAGGCGATCGCGGAGCAGATCCAGCGCGGGATCGAGCTCGTCGTGCACCTGGAGCGCGGAGCGGATGGCAGCCGCCGGGTCGCCGAGATCGGCGAGGTCGCGCGGGTCGCCGGGGCGACCGCGGTGCGGGCGCTGGAGTGCGCCGATCCGTGATCGGCGGACCGAGTCTCCTGCTCACCCTTGCCGGCGCGGCGGCGGGTGGGTTGGCCGCGGTGGCCGCCCGCGAGGCCGTGCTGGCGACGCCGGCGCTCGCCCGCTGGGCGCAGATGGCGTTGGAGCCGCTGCGCCGCGCCGGTCGCGAGGGCTACTCGCCGTCGCGTTTGGAGCGCCGTCGCCTCGCGGGGCTGGGGACCGCGCTGGTCTGCGCCGGCGGCTGGTTCCTCGCCGGCCCGGTGGTGGTGCTGCCGCTTCTGGTCGCCGGGCCGGCGCTCGCGGCCTGGGCGGTCAACACCCGCCGCCGCCGCTACCGGAGCGCGGTGGAGCGGGCGCTTCCCGACGTCGCCATTGCGATCGCCGACTCGCTCAGCGCCGGGCGCTCGCTGCGGGCCTCGTTGCCGGCGGCGGCGAGCTCGCTCGATGGTCCGGCCGCCGTCGAGCTGGCCCGCCTTGGCGCCGAGCTTGAGCTCGGGGCGGCGACGGCCGAGGTGGTCGGGGCATGGCGCCGGCGGATGCGCTCGGCGCGGGTCGATGCCTTCGCCTCGGCGCTGCTCAGCCAGCGCCTCGCCGGTGGCGACCTCGCCGGCCTGCTGCGGCGTTTCGCCGCGGGCGCCGCCGAGCGGGACCGGGCCGCCGAGGACGCCAAGTCAGCGACCTCGCAGGCCCGCTTCACCGGGCTGCTGGTGGTCGCGATGCCGAGCGGCGGGGCGCTCTTCGCCGAGCTGTTGCAGCCCGGCTTCCTGGCAAAGGTCATGTCGGCGCCCGCGTCGGCGATCCTGCTGGCCCTCGCCGCCGCGCTCCAGCTGGCCGGCTTCGTCGCGATCAGGCGGCTCTCGCGGGTGGTCGAGTGAAGGTCGGCAGGCGCACGGCCGCCGCGGCGCTGAAGCTCGGCCTGCCCGAACGCATCTCGCGGGCCGGGCTGGAGCAGCGATTGCCCCTGGCCGCCGTGCTGCTGGCGAAGCTCGCAGGGACGACGGTCGGTGGCTTTACCGGCCTTGCCGCCGCGCCTGCTGCGCCCGGCCGCATCTCCCTGCTCGTCGCCGTCGGCCTGCCGGCTGCCGGGTTCTTCGCGCCCGACGCCCTGCTGGAGCGCCGCGCCCGCCTGCGCAAACGCCGCCTCCTCGCCGCCCTGCCCGATGCCTTCGACCTGCTGGCAGTCGGCGCCACCTCGGGCCGCAGCATCGCCAGCGGCTTCGCCGAGCTGAGCCGCGCGGGGGAGGGGCCGCTCGCCGAGGAGATGAGGATGGCGGTCGCCGAGCTCTCCTGCGGGCGGCCGCTGAGCGAGGCGCTCCGCTCGCTGCGGGCGCGTGTGCCGGGCAGCGAGGTCGCCGGCCTCTGCGCCGCGATCGAGCGCTCGCACCGCTTCGGCTCGCCGCTCGCCGAGCAGCTGCGCCGCCAGTCGAGCGCCCTGCGCCGCGACCAGCGCCGCGCGGTCGAGGAGCACGCCGCCCGCGCCGCGCCCAAGATCCAGCTGGTCGTCGCCCTGGTCCTCGTCCCTTCCGTCCTGCTGATGATCGCCGCCGCCCTGATCGCCAACGCCGACGTCCTGCTCAGCGGTTTCTAGGCCGTTTCCAGCGACTCCTCGCGCAGGCGCTTTGCCACGGCGGCGCTGGCGGTGGCGATCGTGTCGAGCTCGGCGGCCGACTTCTTGTGGCCGCTGACGTAGCAGCAGAGCGTGCCGCCGACCAGCTCGAAGGCGAACTTCTTCGGCGCTTCCTCGCCGAGCCAGACGATGAAGGTGGGGGAGAAGAAGCGGCGCAGCCAGACCTGGTCCTGTTCTTTGCCGGAGAAGATCTCGTAGCGCTCATCGAGCGCCTCGCTCTCCAGCTTGACCCGCTGCTTGGAGCGGCGGAAGGCGTCCTCGAGCCCCTCCAGCGCCCGCAGGCCCGACTTGCGCTGGCAGAAGAGCTCGGGCAGGTGGGCGACGCACTCCGGCACATCGACCAGGCCGACGGTGTAGCGGTAGTAGTTGGTCTGGCGGTTGCCCTCGCTGTCGGTGCTCTCGTCCTCGTAGGTGTAGAGGGCGAGGACGCCGTCGACTCCCTCGGCGAGCGAGCCGGTGAGGGCGCGCTCGGCGTAGCGGTCGTCGCCCTTGCGCAGCAGCGGCGTCGCCGGCGGCAGCGGGCACTTGCCGGAGAGCGCCATGCCGTGCTGGCTGGCGTAGATCTGGAAGAAGGCGTCCTCGGCCTGCGAGTCGGCGATCGCGAAGACGACCAGCAGCGAGACGAGCAGCATCGCCGCCGGCGGCCCCGGCGCCGATCGCCGCACCGAGGTAGACGGCACCGGCGATCCCCGCCGCCAGGACGAAGACCGCGATCGCGATCCAGGTCAGCGGCTTGCCCAGCAGCCGCTTGAAATGAAAGCCGCGCAGGTCGTTGGCGTCGTCGGGCGCGTCCACAGGCGTGGCTGAGCTTATCGGTACATAGACGCCGAAAACTCAGACACGCCCCTGGGCGGGGAGGTTGCAAATGGGGTTGCAGGATGGGGTCGTGTTGCAAAGTGGGGGAAAGTGGGGTACTGTGCCGCTCGAGTTGAAGCCCAGGACCGGGGTGGTGAGGCTCCTCCCACCTCATCACTCCGGTCCTAACTCTTTCCCCTCCCAGGATTCGCTCCCACAGCTCGCACCAGAAAGGAACCGGCGGTGGCATTTCGGGGCCTCTACGAGCACAGTCTCGATTCAAAGGATCGCCTCACCGTTCCTTCCAGGTTCAGGGCCGCCCTCTCCGACGGGGTTGTTCTGTCCAAGGGCTTCGACCCCTGCGTCTGGGTGCACACGACCGAGGAGTTCGAGCAGCTCTCCGACCGCTTCCTCTCGCCGCACAGCCCCTTCGGGCGCGACGCGCGCCAGCTGCGCCGCCGCTTTCACGGCGGCTCCTCCGACGAGAAGCTCGATTCGGCCGGGCGCATCCGCATCCCCAGGCCGCTGATCGAGCACGCCGGGCTGAGCGGCCCCTGTGTCGTGATCGGCGCGGGGGAGTACCTGGAGATCTGGAACGCCGAGGTCTGGGCCAAGCTGGAGGACGAGCTCGACGCTGCGGCGCCGGAGATCGCCGAGGGCCTTGCCGCGAACGGAGCGCCTGAGTGAGATGGCGGTCCAGGCGCAGACAGCCAGCTTCCGCGGCAGCCCGTCCTTAAGCCGCGCAACCCTTAGCTACATGCCGACCGAGCACACACCCGTCCTCGCCAGCGAGCTGGTCGAGCTGCTGGCGCCCCGTCCCGGCCAGGTCGCGGTCGACTGCACCTTCGGCGGCGGCGGCCACGCGCGCCTCCTCGCCGCGGCGCTGGGGCCGGCGGGGACGCTCGTCTGCATCGACCGCGACCCCGACGCGGCGGCCCGCTACGAGGCGTTTGCCGCCGAGGCGCCCTGCGAAACCCACCTGATTTCCAGCGACTTCTCGGCAGGGCTTCGCACCCTGCGCGGCGAAGGGCTACGCCCAGACATGGTCTACATGGACCTCGGAATGTCCTCGATGCAGGTCGACGCCTGGGAGCGGGGCTTCTCCTATTCCTATGACGCCCCGCTCGATATGAGGATGGACACCCGCCAGCAGCTGAGCGCTGCCGACATCGTCAACGAGTGGCCCGAGCCGCGGCTGGCGCAGGCGCTGCGCCGCTTCGGCGAGGAGCGCTACGCCGGCGGGATCGCCCGTGAGATCGCCCGCCGCCGGCCGCTCACCACCACCTCCGAGCTTGTCGATGCGATCAAGGCCGGGATGCCGGCCTCGGCCCGCTTCGGTGCCGGCCACCCGGCCAAGCGCACCTTCCAGGCGATTCGGATCGCCGTCAACGGCGAGCTCGACTCGCTCGACGACGCCCTGCCGACTGCCTGGGCGATGCTGCCGCTCGGTGGCCGCCTCGCCGCGATCTCCTTCCACTCGCTCGAGGACCGGCGGGTCAAGCGCTTCCTTGCCGAGCGCGCCAAGGGCTGCGTCTGCCCGCCCGAGCTTCCCGTCTGCGTCTGCGGGCGCGAGCCCGAAGCCGAGCTGCTGACCCGCCGCGCCGTTGCCGCCGGCCCCGACGAGGTTGCAGCGAACCCGCGCTCGAAATCCGCCCACCTGCGGGCGGCGGTCAAGATCGCCGAGGCCAACGGGATGGAGGTCTGATGGAGGCGGCAACCGTGCGCAGGGCTCCCGCCGTGCGAGCCCCGGCGCGCAAAGCGCCCGCACGCCGCAGGGCGCCGAGCCGGCGCCCCGGCGGCCATCTGATCCCGATCGCGGCCGGCGCCGCCACCGCGGTGCGCCAGCTCCCCGACTCGAGCCTGATCGTGCGGATGACCAGCGGCCGGCTCTGGATCGGCGTGCTCGGCGTGCTGCTCGCGGGCATCGTCGCGGTCAACGTCGTCACCCTCAGCATCGCCGCCTCGGCCGGCCACGTCGACCAGAACATCGCAGGCGCTCGAACAGGAGAACCCGATCCTGAACAGCCGCGATGCGCAAGCGCTCCGGCGCGGCCCGGGTCCGCCACGACGCAGCTGGGCTTGGCCTCGCCCCGGCCAGCAGCGACCAGATCGGCTACGTCCAGGCCAGCCCCCGCGACGTCTCGATCGCCGTCCAGCGCCTCGCCGCCGCCGGTACGGGTTATTAGGGGCCGCTGCCGGTGAAGACGATCGAGCGAAGGATCGGTCTCCTCTTCGCCATCTTCCTCCTCTGCTTTACCACGATCGCCGCCCGCGCTTTCTGGCTGCAAGGGGTGCAGGGAGCGAAGCTCGCCTCGGAGGCGGTCAGCCAGCAGACCCAGTCGGTGCCGCTGCCGAGCTTGCGCGGCAGCCTGCTGGACCGGCACGGTAACGCGCTCGCCGCCTCCGAAGACGCGGCGACGATCTTCGCCGTGCCACCGGAAGTGAAGAAGCCGGCCCTGGCGGCGGAAAAACTTGCGCCGATCCTCGATCTGCCCGAGGCCAAGGTGCTGGAAGAGGTGAGCGCGGAAACGACCTACTCGGTCCTCGCCAAAAAGGTCGAACTGCCGGTTGCGCAGCGGATCGAACGGCTCGATCTGGCCGGCATCGGCCAGGATCCCGACAGCCGGCGGACCTACCCGCAGGGCGAGCTTGCCGCCCAGGTGATTGGCGCGGTCGGGGCCGAAAACGAAGGCCTCACCGGGCTCGAGCAGGGCGAGGAATCGGTCCTGCACGGGACCGATGGCGAACGGCGGATCGTCGCCGACGCCACCGGCGAACCGATCCGGCTCGAAACGGCGCAGGAAGCCGAAGACGGCGAAGACGTCCAGCTGACACTCGATCCGGCGATCGAGGCCAAGACCGAGGAAGTGCTGGCCGAAGTGGGCGAAACCTACGCGCCCAAGGGCGCGACGGCGATCGTGATGGACCCGCGCAGCTCCCAGGTCCTGGCGATGGCGAACTGGCCATCGGTCGACCCCAGCGATCTGGCCGACGCCAGTTCCGAAGACCTGCTCAACCGGGCCACCGGATTCACCTACGAGCCCGGCTCGACCTTCAAGGCCTTCACCGTCTCCGCCGCGCTGGAGGAAAAAGAAGTGACGCCGGAAACGTCGTTCTACCTGCCCTCGCAGCTCCACGTCGCCGACCGGGTGATCGAAGACGCCGAGGCGCGGCCGCCGATAACGCTCACCGTCGCCCAGATCCTTGCCCAGTCCTCCAACGTCGGCGCGGCGACGATCGGGCTGAAGCTGGGCAGCAAGCGCTTCAGCAGGTGGATCGAACGCTTCGGCTTCGGCCGCCCGACCGGGGTCCAGTTCCCGGCCGAGGAGCAGGGACTCGTGCCGGCGCTCGACGAATACTCCGGCTCGACGATTGGCAACCTGCCGATCGGCCAGGGCCTGGCGGTGACGCCGATGCAGATGATGGCCGGCTACCAGGCGATCGCCGACGGCGGCATCCTCAAGCGCCCGCAGCTGATCGAGAGGATCGGCGACGAAACGGTGGACGAGCCCAAGGGCCACCGGGTGATCGACGCCGGGGTGGCGGCGCAGGTGCGGGAAATGCTCGAGGGGGTGCTGGAAGCGGGGGGTACCGCCTCGGAGGTGAGCGTGCCGGGGTACACGCTGGCCGGGAAGACCGGTACCGCGCAGGTGGCGGAAGACGGCGGGTACTCGGAGACCAAGTTCGTGGCTTCGTTCATTGGGTTTGCGCCGGCTCAGGATCCGCAGCTGCTGGTCGGGGTGGTTGTGGATCAGCCACAGGGGGACATTTACGGGGGGTCGGTTGCCGCTCCGGCTTTCGGGAAGATCGCGGCGTTTGCATTGCCATATCTGGGGGTTCCGGCGGAATAGGAGGTGGGAGGCCGGGTGCCCCTCCCCAAGACGCTCGGCGGGAGCCTCGCTTGAGTGTCTTGGGGAGGGGCACCCGACGCCCTTCCTAGAATCCGACGGCAATGAGATTGGCAGAGCTTGTCGCGGGAGCTTCTGGGGCTCGGGTTGTGGGTGACGACTCCGTTGAGGTCGAGTCCTTGGCTTATGACAGCCGAAAAGTTCGGGCCGGGACGCTGTTCTTCTGCGTGCCCGGTGAGAAGAGCGATGGGCATGACTTTGCCGCGTGCCGCTGTTGAGGCTGGGGCCGTGGCGCTGGTGGTGGAGCGGGAGCTGGATTTGGATGTGGCGCAGGTGATGGTGCCGGATGCGCGGGCGGCTATGGCGCCGTTGGCGGCTCGGTTTTGGGGGGATCCGACGGCGGAGTTGCAGGTCGTCGGGAGTTACCGGGACGAATGGGAAGACGACCACCGCGTTCCTTGATGCGCGAGATCCTCGAGGCGGCGGGGGTGCAGTGCGGGTTGCTGGGGACGGTGCGGCAGGTGGTCGGGGGGGTGGACGAGGAGGTTGAGCGGACCACGCCGGAGGCGATCGATCTGCAGGGCGACGCTTCAGGCGGATGCTGGAGGCTGGCGATCGGGCTTGCGTGATGGAGGTCTCCTCGCATGCGCTGGCGCTGCACCGCGCGGACGCGATCCACTTCGAGGTGGCGCTGTTCACCAACCTGACCCAGGACCACCTCGACTTCCATCGCGACATGGAGGATTACTTCCGCTCCAAGCGCAAGCTCTTCGAGATGGGCCCGAAGACCACGATCGTCAACCTCGACGACCCGTATGGCCGGCGCCTGGCGAAGTCGCTCAGGCGCTGCCTAACCTTCTCGATCGATGGGGCTGACGCTGATTTCACCGCGACGAATCTCAGCTTCGACGCCAGCGGCTCGAGCTTCTCGGTCGATTCGCGCTCCTCTGGCCTGAGGAAGACATTCCGACCCGACGAGGGGACGCCGGTCGGGGACACGGTGGAGGTGAGACCGCGCTGCCGGGCCACTTCAATGCCTCGAACGCGCTTAGCGCCTTGGTGGCAGCGAAGGCGCTGGGGGTTCCGCCTGCGACGCGGCGCCGAGGCGTTGGCCGAGGCCCCGCGGGTGCCGGGGCGGTTCGAGCCCATCGATGAGGGGCAGGGCTTTGCCGTGCTGGTCGACTACGCGCACACGCCCGACTCGCTGGAGAACGTGCTGCGGGCGGCGCGGCGGTTGACCGCGGGGCGGGTGATTTCGGTGTTTGGGGCCGGCGGCGACCGCGATCGGGATAAGCGGCCGAAGATGGGGCGGGCTGGTGCCGGGGGCGCCGACCTGGCGATCGTCACCTCCGATAATCCTCGCTCGGAGGAGCCCGGGGCGATCATCGAGGAAGTCGTCGGTGGGATCGAGAACGGCGCCGCCTTTGAGGTCGAGCCGGATCGGCGGGCGGCGATCGCGCGGGCGCTGGGGGAGGCAACGGCCGGCGACACGGTGGTGATCGCCGGCAAGGGGCACGAGCAGGGCCAGGAGTTCGAGGACGGCCGCAAGATCGCCTTCGACGACCGCGAGGTGGCGCGAGAAGAGTTGCGGAAGCTGGTTGGCGCCGGATGAGGATGAGCGCGGCGGATATCGCCGCCGCGATGGGCGCCGAGATCGTCGTCGAGGGTGAGGCTGGGTATGCCCCGGCGGGCGACGATCGACTCCGGTGAAAGTGGCCCGGGCGACCTTTTCTTCGGCCTGAGCGGCGAGCGGGTCGATGGCGAGCCGACTTCGCCACCGACGCGATCGACGCCGGTGCCTGGGGCGCGGTCGTCTCACCCGCTGACTTCGCATTTTGCTCCGTATCGCGGAACGAAAGTACGACCGCGCGGAGAGGGCGCCTGGGTTTTCTCCGTCGACCGATCCGCTTGCGGCGCTACAGGCCCTGGCCCGTGCCTGGCGGCGGGCGCTCGGGGCACGCGTGGTCGGCGTCACTGGCTCGGTCGGCAAGACCTCGGTCAAGGACATCGCGCGGGCCCTGCTGCCGGGGCGGGTCCACGCGAACCGGGAGAATCTCAACACCGAGATCGGCCTGCCGCTGACCGTGCTCGAGACGCCCGACGACGCCGAGGTCCTCGTCCTGGAGATGGCGATGCGGGGCGCCGGCCAGATCGCCGAGCTGGCGGCGATCGCCGAGCCCGAAGTTGCGGTGATCACCAACGTCGGCCCGGTCCACGTCGAGCTGCTCGGCTCGGTCGAGGCGATCGCCGCGGCCAAGGCCGAGGTGCTGGGCGACGCTGCCGGCCGACGGCGTCGCGATCGTGCCCGTCGGCGGCCGGAAAGTTGGAGCCGCACCTCTCCCAGGCGCCGCGCCTGCTGCGCTTCGGCCCCGGCGGCGACGTTTACGCGGCCAAGAGCCGCATCGTCGACGGCGTCACCGAGGCCGAGATCGAGACGCCCGCGGGCCGCCAGCGCTTCCACTTCCCCTTCGCTGAGGCGCACAACCTCGAGAACGCGCTTGCGGCCGTCGCCGTCGGCGTGGCGCTGGGCGCGCCGCTGGCCGAGATGGCCGATCGCGCTGCGAACATAGGCTTCTCACGCTTCCGGGGCGAGCGCCTCGAGCTAGGCGACGGGATCGTCCTGGTGAACGACTGCTACAACGCCAACCCAGTCTCGATGCGCGCCGCGCTCAGCCACCTCGCCACGCTGGGCGAGGGCCGGCGGATCGCGGTGCTGGGCGAGATGGCCGAGCTCGGGCGCGGTGCCGCCACCTACCACCGCGAGGTCGGCGAGAGCGCTCGCGCTGACGGCGTCGACCTCCTGGTCGGGGTCGGCGGGCCCGCTCGCGACTACGGCCCCGACGAGCTGGTCGGCGACCCCGAGGAGGCGGCCGAGCTGCTCGCCGCCCAGCTCGAGCCGGGCGACACCGTCCTGGTCAAGGGCTCGCGCTCGGCCGGGTTGGAGGCCGTCGCCGTCGCGCTTGAGGACCTGCTGGGGGCGCCGGACCATGGGTGAAGTGCTGATCGCCGGCATGGCGGCGATGCTGATCTGCATCTTCCTCGGGCCGAAGTTCATCGAGTACCTGCGGGTGAAGGAGTTCGGCCAGCACATCCGCGAGGACGGGCCGCAGGAGCACCACGCCAAGGCCGGCACGCCGACGATGGGCGGGCTGATCATCTTCGCCTCGATCTGCGTCCCCTACCTCGTCCTCTCCGACCGCGACGCGCAGAGCCTCGCCGTCTTCGGCGTCGCCATGGGCTGCGCCGCGATCGGCTTCGCCGATGACTTCATCAAGATCGTCAAGCGCCGCTCGCTCGGCCTCTCGGCCCGCTGGAAGATGCTTTTCCAGCTCTTCCTCGCGCTCGCCCTCTGGTGGGTCGCCCGCCATGAGGTCGGCCTGGAGCCGATCCTCTACTTCCGCATCGGCGACGCCAGCATCGACCTCGGCCCGGTCCTCTACTTCGTCCTCGTCTTCCTCGTCATCGGCGGCACCTCCAACGGCGTCAACCTCACCGACGGCCTCGACGGCCTCGCCGCCGGCTCCTGCGCGATCGTCCTGCTCGCCTACACGGCGATCTCATTCGTCAGCAACGAGCAGCAGAACCTGGCGCTGCTCTCCGCCTGCCTGGTCGGCGCCTGCATCGGCTTCCTCTGGTTCAACGCCTTCCCGGCGTCGATATTCATGGGCGACACCGGCTCGCTCGGCCTCGGCGGCGCGATCGGCGCCCTCGCGGTGATGACCCAGACCGAGGTGCTGCTGATCATCATCGGCGGCATCTTCGTGATCGAGGCGCTCTCGGTCGCGATCCAGGTCTTCTCCTTCAAAGCGTTCCGCCGGCGCGTCTTCCTGATGGCGCCGCTGCACCATCACTTCGAGATGATGGCTTGGTCGGAGACCAAGATCATGCTGCGCTTCTGGATCGTCGCGGCGGTTTGCTCGGGGATCGGGTTCACGCTTTATCAGCAGTCGATCGGGCGGTAGGTGGTGGGCGTCGGCGTGCCTCTCCGAACGCTCGGCAGGGCCTCGCTTGAGTGTTTTGGAGAGAGGCACCCGACGCCTCTGACCTGCGCGCACAGGGTCCTGGCTGCGGGGCGCGAAGCTATCCGGATGACTGCGCCGCCGCCCAGGAGGCTCGCCCGGAGCTACCTCGAGGGCCATTTCTGGTCGTTGGGCTGGCTCGCTCGGGGCAGGCTGCGGCGCGGCTTCTGGCGGGGCGGGGCGAGGCTGTCGTGGGGGTCGATTCCGGCGCGTCCGGATGGGGCTGCAGGGCTTCGGGAGGTTGGTGTCGAAGTCTTTTTGGATGCAGACGGACTTGCGCTCCTCGATGGGGTGCGGACGGTGGTGAAGAGCCCGGGGGTGCCGCGGGAGGCGCCGGTGATCGTGGCGGCGCTGGAGCGGGGGATCGACGTGGTTGGGGAGCTGGAGGTTGCCTGGAGGGCGATTCCCAATCGGTTCGTCGCGGTGACCGGGACGAACGGGAAGACGACGACCGTCGAGCTGCTGGGGCACGTCTACCGGACGGCTGGGGAGCCGGTGGCGGTAGCGGGGAACGTGGGGACGCCGCTCTCTGCGCTGGTTGGGGAGATCGATGCGGATGCGACCGTGATCTGCGAGGCGTCGAGCTTTCAGCTGGAGGACAGCGTTGCCTTTGCGCCCGAGTGCGCGGTCTTCCTCAACCTCGCGCCGGACCACCTCGACCGGCACAAGGATCTGGAGTCCTATCTGGCGGCCAAGCTGCGGATCTTTGCCAACCAGGGCAACGACGACCTGGCGATCTTCAACGCCGACGATCCGGCGCTCTCTGACGTCGACCTCGGCGGCTGCGCCCGGCGCGTCGCCTTCTGCGTCGGTGCCGGACCCGACTGCGAGGTCGCGCTAGCCGAGGGGACGATCTTCTACGACGGCGAGCCGCTGCTCGCGGTCTCCGAGCTCGGGCTGCTCGGCGAGCACAACGTCGCCAACGCGATGGCCGCCGCCGCCGCGGCGCTCTCGATGGGAGTCGACCGCGACGCCGTGCGCGAGGGGCTGCGCAGCTTTGCCGGCGTCCCGCACCGGCTCGAGCAGGTCGCCGAGATCGGCGGCGTGCGCTTCGTCAACGACTCCAAGGCGACCAACGTCGCCTCGGCCACCGTCGGGCTGCGCGCCTTCGAGGGCGGCGTCCACGCGATCCTCGGCGGCAGCGAGAAGGGCGAGCCCTACGCGCCGCTGCTCGACCCGGTGCGCGAGCGCTGCCGCGCCTGCTACCTGACCGGCGCCTCGGCCGGGCGCCTCGCCGAGGCGCTGGCGCCGGCGATCGAGACTGGCGTCGAGCTGCACCTCTGCGAGGACCTGGAAGAAGCGGTCCGCCGCGCCGCCGGCGGCCGCCGCGCCCGGCGATGTCGTCCTGCTCTCGCCCGCCTGCGCCAGCTTCGACGCCTTCGAGAACTTCGAGCAGCGCGGCGAGCGCTTCCGCCAGATCGTCAGGGGCCTGGAGTGAGCACGATCGCGCTCAAGCGCCCGGGCAAGGCGGCCAAGATGGCGAAGGAAGAAGCGCTCCCGCGCCGCGACCCACTCGACCGAGTACAACCTGCTGCTCACCGCGACCCTCTGCCTGCTCGCGCTCGGCGCGGTGATGGTCTTCTCGGCCAGCTCGACCACCCAGGTCCTGCACGACGGCAGCCTCGCCAACAGCGCCTTCTACCTGAAGCGCACGCTGATGGTCGGCGCGCTCGGCCTCCTGCTCATGCACCTCGCCGCCCGCCACGGCCTGGTCGCGATCCGCCGCCTCACGCCGGTGCTGCTGCGTCGGCTCGCTCTTCCTCCTGCTCGTCGTCCTCGTCGCCGGCTACCAGCGCCAACGGCGCCAGCCGCTGGATCGGCCCCGGCTCGCTGCAGTTCCAGCCCTCCGAGCTGGCCAAGGTGGCGCTGATCCTCTACGCGCGCCGACCTGCTGGCGCGCGAGCCGAAACGGGTGCGCGACCTCGCCGGCCTGATGCCGATCCTCCTGGTCAGCTCGGCGTCGCCTGCCTGCTGATCGTCGCCGAGCCCGACCTCGGCACGACGATGGTCGTCGCCTTCGCGGTCGGCGCCACCCTGCTCGCCGCCGGCGCCCGCCCCGTCGACCTCGGCAAGATCGCCCTCGCGCTCGGTGTCCTCGCCCTGCTGATGACCGTGGTCGAGCCCTACCGGATGGCCCGCCTCACCGGCTTCCTTCACCCGGGCTCCGGAGCCGCCGGCGCCGGCTTCCAGGCCGCCCAGGCGAAGATCGCGCTCGGCTCCGGCGGCTTCTTCGGCGTCGGCATCGGCCACGGCGTGGCAGAAGGCCTACTACCTGCCCGAGGCCCACACCGACATGATCTCCGCCGTGATCGGCGAGGAGCTGGGGATGATGGGCATCCTCGGCGTGGTCGGCCTCTTCGGCCTGCTCGGCTACGCCGGCCTGCGCACCGCCCAGCGCGCCCGCGACCGCTACGGCAAGCTGCTCGTCGCCGGTCTCACCTCGCTGATCGTGATCCAGGCGACGATCAACCTCTTCGCCGTGATGGGCCTGGCGCCGCTGACCGGAGTGCCGCTGCCCTTCGTCTCCTACGGCAACAGCAGCCTGCTCGTCACCCTCTTCGCCGTCGGCCTGATCCTCAACGTCGCCCGCGGGGGGACCGCTGGCGCTGGCAAACTGCGAGTCGTCGAGGGCGGGCGTGCGCCTGCCCGCAAAAGGAGCAAACCGAGCCGTGGAAAGAGCGCCCAGAGTCGTGGTGGCAGCGGGGGGAACCGCCGGCCACGTCGTGCCGGCGATAGCCGTCGCCGACGAGCTTCGGGCTAGCGGAGCCGAGGTCACCTTCCTCGGCGCCCGCGACAAGATCGAGGCCGAGCTGGTGCCCGCGGCCGGCTATGAGCTCGACCTGGTCAAGGTGCGGGGGATCGACCGCCGCAACCCGCTGCGCGCCGCGAGGGCCGCGTTCGAGGCCGTGGGCGCCGTCGGCGCTGCCCGCCGGGTGCTCAGGCAGCGCGGCGCCGACGTCGTCCTGGGCGGCGGCGGCTACGTCGCCGGGCCGGCCGGGATGGCGGCGACGCTGAGCCGGACGCCGCTGGTCCTGAGCGAGGCCGACAGCCACCTCGGCCTCGCCAACCGGCTGCTGGCGCGCCGGGCGCGGCGCGTCTGCCTCGCCTTCCCGATCGCGGGGCGAGAGGGGGAGCGGTATCTGGTGACCGGCCGGCCGGTGCCGGCCGCGGTGCTGCGCGGCAACCGCGAAGACGCCCGCTACCGCTTCCACATGGACTCCGACGCCGGCTGCCTGCTGGTGATGGGCGGCAGCCAGGGCGCCCGCTCGATCAACCTGGCCGCGATCGAGGCCTTTGCCGAGGGTGCGGGCGAGCGGGACTTCCACGTCATCCACATCTCCGGGCCGGCGCGACTACGAAGAGCTGAAGCGGCGGCTGGCGCATGGCGCCGCACAGCGAGGGCTACACGCTGCTTCCCTACGAGCCCCAGCTCGGCGACGTGCTCGCCGCCTGCGACCTGGTTCTTGCCCGCTCGGGCGGCTCGATCTTCGAGGTGACGGCGGCGGGACGGCCGGCGATCCTCGTCCCGTATCCGTACGCCACCGGCGACCACCAGAGCGCCAACGCCGCCTGGATGGCGGAGGCGGGCGCGGCGGAGGCGATCGAGGACGCGGCGCTGAGCGCCGAGCTGCTCGCCGAGCATGTCTCCTCACTGTTCGAGGACGAGCCAGCGCCTCGCCGCGATGACCGCCGCCTCGGCCTCCCTGGCGAAACCTCGACGCCGCCCGCGCAATCGCCGACGAGGTCCTGGCGCGCTTCCGGTGCGCTTTATCCACCCATAGAGGGGAAAAGGCGCACCGGAACGTGAGGGACTGGGCTTCCAGGCGGCTGCATTTCATTGGGATCGGCGGGGCCGGGATGAGTGGGCTTGCGCTTGTGTGCGCCGAGCTTGGAGCGACGGTCAGCGGCAGCGACCGGGCCGACTCCTCTTATATGGAGCGGCTGCGGGCGGCCGGGATTGGGCCGGTCGTCGGCCACGACGCGGCGAACCTGCCCGAGGGCGCCGAGGTGGTGGTCTCGACCGCGATCGGTGAGGACAACCCGGAGCTGGCGCTGGCTCGCGAGCGGGGGGTCGAGCCGATCCACCGCGGCGCCCTCCTCGCCGAGCTCTGCGCCGAGAAGCGGCTGATCGCCGTCGCCGGCACCCATGGCAAGACGACGACGACGGCGATGCTGGTCTGGGCGCTGCGGGCGCTCGGCGCCGACCCGGCCTTCTTCGTCGGTGGCGAGGTACCGGGGCTCGGCGCCGGCGGCGAGGCCGCCAACGCCGGCTGGGGGGAGGGCGAGTGGGTCGTCGCCGAGGCCGACGAGAGCGACGCCAGCTTCCTCGAGCTGCAGCCGGAGATCGCGGTCATCACCAACATCGAGATGGACCACCACAGCCGCTGGGGCTCGCTGGCCGAGCTGCGGCGTCACTTGCCTTCGCCGAGTTCACGGCGGACGCGCGAGCTGTGCGTGCGTGCCGGAGGACCCGGAACTGGAGATCGAGCTGGCGGTTCCAGGCCACCACAACCTGCTCAACGCCCGAGCCGCCGTTGCCGCCGCCGTTGCCGCCGGATTCGATGCCGAGCCGGTCGCCGGGGCGCTGGCCGACTTCCCCGGCGTCAAGCGTCGCCTCGAGCTGAAGGGCTCGCGCGACGGAACGCGCATATATGACGACTACGCTCATCATCCGACCGAGGTGCGGGCGGCACTCTCGGCCCTGCGTGAACAGGAGCCCGGCCGCCTCATCGCCGTCTTCCAGCCGCACCTCTACTCGCGCACCAAGGCTTTCGGTGAGCAGTTCGGCGCGGCCCTGGCGCTGGCCGACGAGGTGGTCGTGCTCGACGTCTACCCAGCACGGGAGGAGCCGGTTGGCGAGCTGGCCGGGGTGAGCGGGTTGCAGGTGGCGCAGGCGGCGGCGGAGCGGATGGGGGGACGGCGGGTGCTCTGGCTGCCCGACTTGAGCCGGACCGCCGGTGCCATGGCTCGCCTCCTGGACCACAACCGGGCGATGGGCATCGAGGACCAGGTCCTGGTCACGATCGGCGCCGGCGACGTCTTCAAGCTCGGCGAGGCGCTGGTCGAAGGCGCCGGCAGCGGCGAGAAGGCGCAGCGGTGAGCCCCCAGCCGGCAGGAGTGCAGAACGACTTCCCCCTCGCCCGGCTGACCACGGTGCGCACGGGCGGCAACGCCGATTTCTTCGCCCGGCCCGGGAACGAGGGGGAGCTGCTCGCGCGTCCTGGCCTGGGCCGGGGACGAGGGCCTTGCCCTCGGCGTGATTGGCTCGGGCTCGAACCTGCTCGTTGCCGACTCGGGTTTCCGCGGGCTCGCGCTCAAGCTCGACCGCGAGCTCGCCGCAATCGAGCGCGAGGGGGAGGGGATTGTCTGCGGCGGTGGCGCCCGCTTTCCCTCGGCCTCGGCGAAGGCCGCCGGCTGGGGTCTCGCCGGGATCGAATTCGGCGTCAACATCCCCGGCACGGCCGGGGGGGCGGTGAGGATGAACGCCAATGCCTACGGCGGCCAGCTCGCCGAGGTGCTGGCGTGGGTCGACGTCTTCACGGCGACGGGTCGCGAACGCCGCCAGCCGGACTCGCTCGACTTCGCCTACCGCAGCTCCAACCTGACCGCCGGCGAGGTCGTCTCGCGCGTGTCCTTCAACCTGCGCCCAGACGACCCGGCGGCGATCCGCGCCCGCCTGGAGGAGATGCGGGGCAAGCGCCGCGAGGCCCAGCCCTCTGGGATCAAGACCTTCGGCTCGACCTTCAAGAACCCAGAGGACCCGCGGGCGGAGGGGCGCAGCGCCGGCCAGCTGCTCGAGGCTGCCGGTTGCCGCGGCCTCCGCCAGGGAGAAGCCCGTTTCGCCGAGAAGCACGCCAATTTCGTCGAGAACACCGGGGCACGCGACGACCGCCGACGTGCTGGCGCTGATGGCCGAGGGCCGCCGCCGCGTGCACGAGCGCTTCGGCGTCGTGCTCGAGCCGGAGGTGCAGGTGCTCGGCGAGGTCGAGTGGCCCTCGGGGTGGGAGCTGTGAGGCGCCTGTACCGCGCCATCGGGCTGGTCCTTGTCGTGATCGCGATCGCGTTCGTCGCCCAGCGTCTCTTCGGCGGGGGAACAGTGACGGCGCAGTCTGGTCTCGAGCCGCGCGGTGGCGACGATCGGCAGCGGCTCCGACGCAGTGGCGGTCGCCGACGACGGCTCGGTCCTGCTCTGGCTGCCGGCTCCCAAAGAAGGCAGCCTGCCGCAGCTGCCGCTGGAATCGGCGCCGAAAGGGGGCCGGCTCCAGGGCACCGCGCTGGAACAGGTCCACGTCCTCGCCGCGGCGCCCGCCGGCCTGCGTCCCTACGTCGAAGGGAGCTATTACGGCGAAAGCGGCGTCGACGTCAACCTCACCAACGGGGTCGAACTGCGCTTCGGCAACGACACCCAGGCCGCGCGCAAGTGGAAGGCCGCCGCCGCCGTCCTCGCCGACCCCTCGGTGACGGCGCTCGATTATGTAGACCTGCACGCACCGAGCCACCCCGCGATAGGCGGCTCTGGGCATACGCTTCCGCCCGCTCCCTAAACTCTCGACCATAGGGTTAGACTGGGGCAAGCCTCAACCAGGCATCGAGACTTTGGCAATGCAGGATGCCACCCGGCGGTTTGACAGACCCCGCCCAATACCCTACGTTGAGCGCAATTTCCGCGGTTACTGCGTACCCTTGAACCCTTAAGCATTGCTGTAGCTTCGGACGGAACGAAGGCTCAACTCAACACCCAGTCCTGGCGGACCGGGACATATCCAGTCTCAAAGGGGCTGGGCTTGGAGAAATCGGGAGATGGAATCCACATACCTCGCGGTGATCAAGGTGGTCGGCGCCGGCGGCGGCGGCACGAACGCCGTCAGTCGCATGGTCGACGCCGGCATTCGCGGCGTCGAGTTCGTCGCCGTCAACACGGATGCGCAGGCGCTGCAGGCGTGCGACGCCGACATCAAGCTCTCGATCGGCCAGGAGCTGACCCGCGGCCTCGGCGCCGGCGGCAACCCCGAGGTCGGGGCCGGCGCGGCGGCGGAGAGCCGCGACGAGATCAAGGAGGCGCTGAAGGGCGCCGACATGGTCTTCGTCACCGCGGGCGAGGGTGGCGGCACGGGCACCGGCTCGGCGCCGGTGATCGCCGAGATCGCCAAGGAAGAGATCGGCGCGCTGACGGTCGGCGCGGTCACCAAGCCCTTCGAGTTCGAGGGCAAACGGCGGATGCAGCAGGCGCTCGAGGGGATCGAGAAGCTGCGCAACAACGTCGACACCCTGATCATCGTTCCCAACGAGAAGCTGCTGCAGGCGGTCGAGCGGCGCACCAGCGTGCTCGAGGCCTTCAAGCAGGCCGACGACATCCTGCGCCAGGGCGTGCAGGGCATCACCGACCTGATCACGATCCCGGGCCTGATCAACCTCGACTTCGCCGACGTGCGCACGATCATGCGCGACGCCGGCTCCGCCCTGATGGGCGTCGGCTCCGCCTCCGGCGAGGCCCGCGCCCTCGACGCCGCCAAGGCGGCGATCACCTCGCCGCTGATCGAGGAGTCGATCAAGGGCGCGACCGGGATGCTGCTCAACATCACCGGCCCCGAGGACCTCGGCCTCTTCGAGGTCAACGAGGCCGCCCAGCTGGTCCAGGCCGAGGCCGACGACAACGCCAACATCATCTTCGGCTCGGTCGTCGATCAGTCGATGCGGGACGAGGTGCGGGTGACGGTCATCGCCACCGGATTCGAGGGCTTCGAGCTGCTTGCCCGCTCGCCTCAGCGGGTGCGCCGTCGCTACGAGAGCAAACCGCGGATTTCGGCTGAGGACACCGATATTCGGAAACTGCGGGTCAGCGACGACGACATTGACGTGCCGGGGTTCCTCAAAGAATAGGTCCGGCGCGGGGTCGGGAGGGGCCAGCTCGTAGTAGAGCATTCGGGGCCCGCTGGGGCCGCCTTCACGATTCGTGAGTCCGGTGCTCTCATATAGGGCGCGAGCTTCTGTCCGTTTCGCCGGTGGTTAGCTCGAAGTGGTCGGCGCCCGATTTGCGGGCTGCGTCTATTGCTGCTTGAGGAGGCGGCGACCTTGCCTTGGCGGCGCTCCTGGGATGACGTAGAGCTCTTCCAGGTAGACGTCGGTGGCGTCTCGGCCACGCTCGCGGTGAGCTTGGCACAGGTCTTCAATACGCTGCCGCGCGTGGCCGACCCGCTCCGACGCACACCCCTCTACGAGCGGCATGTTGAGCTCGGGGCGAAGGTCGTTCCCTTCGCCGGCTGGGAGATGCCGGTGCAGTACGAGGGGATCCGGGAGGAGCACTCGGCGGTGCGGACGCATGCGGGGATGTTCGACGTGTCGCATATGGGGGAGGTCGAGGTCGAGGGGCCGGGGGCGCTTGGCTTTTTGCAGCGGGTGCTCTCCAATGACGTCGCCGCGATTGGGCTTGGGGGTGCTCAGTACTCGTGTCTTTGCAACGAGGAGGGCGGCGTGCTCGATGACCTCTTCACCTACCGGCTCGGCGGCGACCGCTACCTGATCGTCACCAACTCGGCCAACCACGAGGCCGACCTTGCCTGGCTCGGGCGCTGGAGCCGCGGCTTCGAGGTCGACCGTGCGCGACGTCGCCGACCGCTACGCGATGCTCGCGGTGCAGGGGCCGCATGCCCGCGCCATCGTCAGCCGCGCGCTCGGCGTCGAGCTGCCGCCGCGGATGCGGGTCGCCACGGCGCGGATCGGCGCCCGGCCGGCCCTGGTTTGCGGCACCGGCTACACCGGCGAGGACGGGGTCGAGCTGCTGCTCGACCCCGAGGTGGCGCCGCCGATCTGGGCCGAGCTGCTCGACGCGGGCGTCGTCCCCTGCGGGCTCGGCGCCCGCGACACGCTGCGGCTCGAGGTCTGCTTCCACCTGCACGGCAACGACCTCACCCCCGAGCGCAACCCGATCGAGGCCGGGCTCGGCTGGTGCTGCGTGGAGGAGACGGGGTTCGTCGGCGCCGAGGCCGATCGCCCGCGCCCGCCGCGAGGGCACGGCCGAGAAGCTGGCGCCGTTCGAGATCGAGGGCGCCGGCATCCCGCGCCAGGGCAACCCGGTGCTGGCCGGCGGCGAGACGGTCGGCGACGTCACCTCCGGCACCTTCTCGCCCTCGCTGGAGCGTCGGCATCGGCATGGCCTACGTCCGCGCCGACCTCGCCGAGCCCGGGACCGAGGTCGAGATCGACGTGCGCGGCAAGCATCGCCCGGCCCGGATAGCTTCCAAGCCCCTCTACACGGAAAGCGAGATGAGCCTTGGCCGACGCGCACTATCCAGATGAGCTGCTGTACCACGACCAGCACGACTGGGCGCGGCTGGAGGGGGACGACCACGCCGTCTTCGGGATCACCTGGTACGCGCAGGACAGCCTCGGCGAGGTCGTCTTCTACGACCCGCCCGAGGTCGGCGCGACGATCGACAAAGACGCCTCCTACGCCGAGGTCGAGTCGGTCAAGGCGGTCTCCGACGTGATCGCGCCGATGTCGGGCGAGATCGTCGAGGTCAACGACGCGCTCGGAGACACGCCGGAGAAGATCAACGAGGACCCCTACGGCGAGGGCTGGCTGGTCAAGGTCAAGCTGAGCCATCCCGAGGAGCGCGGCGCGCTGCTCGGTGCCGACGAATACCGCAAGCTGCTGGAAAACGGCTGACGCGGGCCGGCCACCGGCTTCCGTAGCCTTCCCCGGGTGACCCGCTACACCTCCGCCACCGACGCCGACCGGGCCGAGATGCTGGCCGCGATCGGCGTCGACTCGACCGACGAGCTCTTCGAGCAGGTGCCCGAGCCGCTGCGGCTCGGCCGTCCCCTGGCGCTGCCGGAGGGGATGAGCGAGGCCGAGGTCTTCGAGCGGCTGGCGGCGCTGGCGGCCCGCAACGCCGACGCCGAAGAGCAGGTCTGCTTCGTCGGCGCGGGGATGTACGACCACTACGTGCCGGCGATCGTCGATGCGATCACCCAGCGCTCGGAGTTCCTCACCCCGTACACGCCCTACCAGCCGGAGATCTCCCAGGGTGGACTGCAGGTGATGTTCGAGTTCCAGACGGCGATGTCGGAGCTGACCGGCCTGCCGGTCTCCAACGCCGGCCTCTACGAGGGCCCGTCCTCGGTCGCCTCGGCCGGCTACCTGGCGATGGCGGCGACCAAGCGCAAGCGCTTCGTCGTCTCACGCGGCCTGCACCCGCACAGCCGCGAGACCCTGGCGACCTACGCGGTCGGCTACGGCGCCGAGCTGGTCGAGGTCGGCCTCGCGCGCCGGCGAGACCGACGCCGAAGCGCTGGCCGCCGCCGTCGACGGCGAGACCGCCGCCGTCTTCCTGCAGAGCCCCAACTTCCTCGGCGCGGTCGAGCGGGTCGAGGCGCTCGGCGCGGCCGCCAAGGAGCACGGCGCACTGCTCATCGTCGCCACCGACCCGATGACGCTCGGCGTGCTCAAGCCGCCCGGCGACTGTGGCGCCGACATCGCCCTCGGCGAGGGTCAGCCGCTCGGCAACCGACTCGACTTCGGCGGCCCCTCCTTCGGTTTCTTCTGCGCGACCGAGGAGCAAATTCGCCGCATGCCGGGACGGATCGCCGGCGAAACCGACGACGTCGACGGCCGCCGCGGCTTCGTCCTCGCGCTGCAGACCCGCGAGCAGCACATCCGCCGCGAGAAGGCGACCCACAACATCTGCACCGCGCAGGCGCTGAACGCGCTCGGCGCGATGGTCCACCTGGCCTGGCTCGGCAAAGAGGGCTTCCGCGAGCTCGGGGAGCTGCTGGTCCGACGCACCGCCTACGCCCGTGAGCGCCTCGCCGCGGTCGAGGGCGTCGAGCTGTTGCACGAGGCGCCGGTCGCTCGCGAGTTCGCCGTCCGCCTTGACGCCCCGGTCGACGGCGTGCTCGCCAAAGTAGCCGCCGAGCGCGGCATCGCCGCCGGCTACCCGCTCGGCCGCGATTACCCCGAGTACGACGACGGCCTGCTCATCGCGATCACCGAGCGCCGCACCCGCGCCCAGATCGACGACCTCGCCGAGGCGCTCGGCGCGTCGATCCAGGCCGAGCGTGGCGAGTTTCCCGTCGATACCACGGGTAAGTCGCCACAGGGGGTCTCGTGATGGCGATGACCGAGACGCCGATGCAGCGCGAACGTGCACAGACGATCTATGAGAAGTCGAAGCCGGGACGGCGCGCGGCTGTGCTCCCCGAGGCCGAAGTTCCCGAGCCACCGCTCGACGAGCTGATCCCGTCCGAGCTCCTGCGCGCCGAGCCGGCGCGCCTGCCCGAGCTCGCCGAGCCGGAGATCGTCCGCCACTACAACAAGCTCTCGCGGCGCAACTTCGACCTCGACAGCGGCTTCTACCCGCTCGGCTCCTGCACGATGAAGCACAACCCGCGGCTCAACGAGCGGGTCGCGGCGCTGCCGGGACACGCCCGCCTGCACCCGGCGCAGGACCCCAGGCGCGCCCAGGGGGCGCTGGAGCTGATGTGGCTGCTGCAGGAGAGTCTCAGCGAGATCTGCGGCCTGCCGCACGTCAGCCTGCAGCCCTCCGCCGGCTCGCATGGCGAGCTCGCCGGCCTGCTGCTGACCCGCGCCTACCACGCCGACCGCGGCGAAGAGCGGACCAAGGTGCTGGCTCCCGACACCTCGCACGGGACCAACCCGGCCTCGGTGACGATGGCCGGCTACGAGGCGGTCAAGGTCGCGACCAACGAGCGCGGCGGGGTCGAGATGGACGACCTGCGGGCGAAGATCGACGCGGACCCCGATCAGGTCGCCTGCCTGATGCTGACCAACCCCAACACGCTCGGGCTCTTCGACGAGAACATCGCCGAGATCGCGGCGCTGATCCACGCCGCGGGGGGGACGCTCTACTACGACGGCGCCAACCTCAACGCGGTGATGGGCCACTCGCGGCCCGGCGACATGGGCTTCGACATCGTCCACGTCAACCTGCACAAGTCCTTCAGCCAGCCGCACGGCGGAGGCGGGCCGGGAGCGGGCCCGATCGCGGTCTCCGAGCGGATCGAGCCCTTCCTGCCGCGGCCCCAGGTGGTGCGGCGCGAGAGCGACAACGGCGGCGGCCCGGTCTTCGACCTCGACCTCGAGCGGCCCAAGTCGATCGGCCGCCTGCGCGGCTTCCAGGGCAACTTCGGCGTCTTCGTCCGCTCCTACGCCTACATCCTCAGCCTCGGCGCCGACGGCCTCGCCGAGGCCTCGGAGACCGCGGTGCTGAACGCCAACTACCTCAAGGCGCGCCTCGCCGAGGGCCGCGCCGGCGAGCGCCTGCCAGTCGCCTTCGACCGCCACTGCATGCACGAGTTCGTCCTCTCCGGCAAGCCGATGAAGCGCGAGCTCGGCCTCGCCACCCTCGACCTCGCCAAGCGCCTGCTCGACTTCGGCTTCCACCCGCCGACCGTCTACTTCCCCCTCCTCGTCGACGAGGCGCTGATGATCGAGCCGACCGAGACCGAGACCAAGGAGAGCCTCGACGCCTTCGCCGAGGCGATCGAGCAGATCCTCAGCGAGGCCGAGAGCGACCCGGAGATCGCCAAGAGCGCCCCGTACATCGACCCCGGTCCGTCGCCTCGACGAGGTCAAGGCGACCCGCAAGCCGGTTGTCCGCCAACCGCTCAGCTCCTAATTCGCTACGTTCTCAACGTACGCTTTGCTACGCTGCAACGTAGTAAATGGCACGTAAGCAACGTACAAAACCGGCCGAACCGAACCCGTTCGTCTTTGCCCGGCCACTCGAGCCCGATGAACTGGTGGATCGCGAAGCCGAGCTCGCGCTGCTCGCCGAACGGCGGCGGGACACGGTCAATACCCGCCTTGCGAGCCCGCGCGACTACGGCAAGACCAGCCTGTTGCACCGCGCTGTCGGCGACGCATGCCAGGCGGGCGATGGCGCCGTACTCGTCGATCTCTACGGCGTGCGCACCGCCGGACAGATGGCTGCCCAGATCGAGCGGGCCTACGAGGCCCTGCCCGCCGGGCCGCTGCGCAAGGCCCATGCGGCGTTGCGCAAGCGCGGAGCCCGGCTTGGGATACAGACACCGTTTGCCGGAGCGTCGGTGGCGATCGGCGCAGGAGAGGCGGGCGAGCGCGCGCTGCTCGACGCGCTCGACCTGCCGCTGACCCTGCACGAACGCACCGGCCGGCCGGTGCTTGTCGTCTTCGACGAGTTCCAGGTCGTGCTTCAAATCCAGCTCGACGCATTGATCCGCAGCCTGATCCAGCACCACGGCCGCGGGGTGACGTACGTCTTCTCCGGCTCACACCCGGGAATGATGCTGTCCTTGTTCGCGGATCGGCGCCGCCCGTTCTACGGCCAGGCGGCGCCGATGCATCTGGGTCGCCTGCCGCGCGAGGCACTCGCCTCGTATATCGATGAGCGCTTCGAGAAAACCGGCCGCGACGCCGGCGAGACGCTGGGCTGGCTCCTCGACCTTGTCGACGGGCACCCCCAGCGAGCGATGCTCTTCGCGCACCTGCTCTGGCGCCATACGCCCCCGGGCGGAACGGCGGGCGAGGATGTCTGGACTGCCGCGTACGCGGAGGCCTGGGGCTACCTGCAGGGCGATTTCGAGGCGACCTGGGACGCCCTCTCGCCGATCGAGGCCGGGGTCGTCGATGCGCTTGCCGCTGGCGTCCAGGGTTTGACCGGCAAGGCCGCACGGGAGATCTACGGTCTTCCGGCCGGCTCGGCCGCCCCTGACGCCGCCAAGCGCCTGGTGCGGGAGGGACTGCTGTTTGAGCTCGAAGGCGAGAAGCGGGGACTCGCTCTTGTCGACCCCGTGTTCGCCCGCTGGGTCGTCGCCGGACGGCGCTGGACGCTGCTTGATTAAGGCTCAGAGCTCGGGCAGCTCTTGCTTCAGCTCAAGGACGGGGGCGAAGAGGTCGCCGTCTTTCTCCACCCGCTTCAGGACGTCGCCTGCCTCGAAGACGAGTGAGTCGGCGTCGTCCTTCTCGATTGCGCGTTCGACCTCGTCCCAGGTGACGGGCGTCGAGACGGTCGGCCGCTCGCGGGCGCGCAGGGAGTAGACGGCGATCGTCGTCTTGCGGCGGTGGTTCTGGGACCAGTCGACGAAGACCTTGCCCTTGCGCTCGGCCTTTTTCATTTTCGAGACGACCTCTTTCGGGGTCTGCTTCTCGAGCAGCTGGGCGATTGCGCGGGCGAGCGGTTTGGTTCCCCCGCCGTTGTCGTCCCCCTCGTAGGTGACCTCGTCGTTGTTGAGCGGGGCGTAGACCTGCAGGCCCTTCGAGCCGGAGGTCTTCGGGAAGCACTCGAGGCCGAAGTGGGCGAAGAGCTCGCGCAGGCGCAGCGCCACCCGGCAGCAGGAGAGAATTTCGGCCGGCGGGCCGGGGTCGAGGTCGAAGGCGAGCACCGTCGGCCGGTCCGGGCTCGTGTCCCAGCGAGAGCGAGGGGTGCAGCTCGATTGCCGCCAGCTGCGCCATCCAGACCAGGGTCGGCCGGTCTTCGCAGACGCAGAAGTCGATCATGCCGGGTGCGGGCCGGCTTCGACAGCGGTCGTCTTCACCCACTCGGGCCGGTGCTTGGGGCAGCGCTTCTCGAAGAAGGCGGCGTCGGTGTCGTCGACGCCTTCCGGGAAGCGGCGCAGGGTCAGCGCGCGCCCGGCCAGGTGGGGGACGATCGCCGGCGCGATCTTGGCGTAGTAGTCGACGACCTCGCCCTTCGTGAACCCGGCCTCCGGGTAGAGGACCTTGTCGAGGTTGGTGAGCTTCAGCTCACGCCCGTCGACCTCGACCTGCTGTGCTCTTCGGCCACTCAGAGCCTATTCCGGTAGGGGTTCCACTTAGCTTCTTGGGTCGCGTTTCTGGCTGCCGACGATGGCTTTTTGCGAAAAAGTACAAGACGTTCCACCCCTACCGGGCTCGGCTCTTCGCCGCAGGTTTCGCGGTCGAGGCCGAGCGTCCTTTCTTGGCTTGCGGCTTGCGTTTCTTTCGCCTTGGCGCGCTTGCCCTGCACCGCGGCGATGCTCTCCTCCAGCGCCGCCATCAGGTCGGGTGCCTTGGTCGGCTCGCGCTCCTCCTCGGGCGCCGCCACGACCTTCTCGCCGGCGGCCTTGCGTTCGATCATCGCCAGCAGCTCCTCGCGGTACTCGTCGCGGTAGGCGACTGGGTCGAAGTCGCGGGTGAGCGACTCGATCAGCTGCTCGGCCATCTCCAGCTCGCGTTTGGCGACCTTCGGCTTCTCCGACGGGCAGCACGTCGTCGAGCTCCGACGGCGGCACCACCTCGTCGGCGAAGCGCATCGTGGTCAGGGTCAGCACGCCGTCGCCGGGGCGGATCGCCGCCAGGTGCTCCTTGTTGCGGAAGACGAATCGGGCGATCGCCACCTTGCCCGACTCCTCCAGCGCCCGCGCCAGCAGCGAGTAGGCCTTCTCGGCGCCGTCGGCCGGGCCGAGGTAGTAGGGGCTGTCGAAGTAGATCGGGTCGATCTCGGCGATCTCGACGAAGTCCTGGACCTCGATCGCGCGCGTCTTCTTCGGGTCGAGCGAGGCGAGCTCGTCCTTGCTCAGCGGCACGTAGCGGTCCTTGGTGATCTCGAAGGCCTTGACGATCTTCTCGTAGGGGACCTCCTCGTCGGTCCCTTCGGCGACGCGCCGGTGGCGGATGCGGGCGCCGTCGGACTCGCGGATCTCGCGCAGGGAGATGCCGCGGCGGGCCACCGCGCTGTACAGCTTCACGGGCACGTTGAGGAGCCCGAAGCTGATCGAGCCGCTCCAGATCGCTCTAGCCATCGGCGTTCACCTACCCGGATTGCTTCCAGCCGCTCAGCGCGCGTGGCCAGCCGGAGCACCTGCGAGCGGGAGCCATCTTGCGCCAGCCGTGGCGGCGATCAGTCCGGCCGGTGCTGTTCGAGCTGAGCGAAGTGAGCCTGATCCGCGGCGAGCGCCGCGTCCTTGACTCGGTCAGCGCCAAGATCCCGGCCGGGCTCGACCGCGATCGTCGGGCCCTCGGGGGCGGGCAAGTCGACGCTGCTGCGGCTGCTCAACCGGCTCGCCGATCCCGATGCCGGGACGATCGCCTTCCGCGGCAAGCGGCTCGACGAGTACGACCCGCTGGCGCTGCGCCGCCAGGTCTCGCTGGTGCCGCAGCTGCCGGCGCTACTGGAGGGGACGGTGGAGTCGAACCTGGCCTACGCCGCTGGGCTCGCCGGCAAGGAGTTGGACGCCGAGCGCTGCCTGCGCCTTGCCGGCCTCGACCCCGAGTTCGCCGAGCGCGATGTCGCCAAGCTCTCGGTCGGCGAGCAGCAGCGGGCCATGCTGGCGCGCGCACTCGCCCAGGAGCCGGCGGTGCTGCTGCTCGACGAGCCGACGTCGGCCCTCGACCAGGTCGCCCGCGACGCGATCGAGGCGACGCTCGCCGAGCTGCGCCGGGCGCTCGATATCTCGATCGTCCTGGTCAGCCACGATCCCGAGCAGGCGCGACGGCTGGGCGACTGGGTGGTGCGGCTGGAGGCCGGTCGCGCGATCGATGCGGGCCCGATCGAGGAGGCGATGGCTTGAGCACCTCGATCCACCTCAGTCCCGGCCAGGTTGCCGCCTCGCTGGCCCTGGTCGCGCTCGCCGCGGCGATCTCCTTCTGGCAGAGGGCTGACCTCGAGCGCGACATCGGCATTGCCACCGTGCGCTCCTTCGTCCAGCTGACCGCGATCGGCTACGCGATCAAGCTGATCTTCGAAGCCGACACGCTCTGGCTCGTCTTCGGCCTGCTGGCGGTGATGGTCGTCTTCGGCGCCCTCACCGCACGCTCGCGGGCGAAGAAGGTGCCCGGCGCCTTCTGGCCGCTGCTGATTGCACTGGCGGTCGCGGGTGCGACCACGCTTGGCCTCGTCGTCGCCCTCGGCGTCTTTGAAGCAACGGCGCGCTACCTGGTCCCGGTCGGCGGCATGGTGATCGGCAACGCGATGACCGCCTCGGCGGTGGCGCTCAACCGTCTCGGCGACGAGATGGCTGAGTCGCGCGGCAAGATCGAGGCGACCCTGGCGCTCGGCGCCACCGCCCAGGAGGCCGCCCAGCCCTTCGTCCGCCGCGCCCTGCGCTCGGGGATGATCACCCTGGTCGACTCGACCAAGACCACCGGCCTGATCTTCTTCCCCGGCACGATGGTCGGCATGCTGCTCGCCGGCGCCAACCCGACCGACGCCGTCCGCCTGCAGCTGATCCTCCTCTACGCCCTGCTCGGCAGCGTCGCCATCGCCGGCCTCATCTCCACGGCACTCGCCTACCGCAACTTCTTCACCCCGGCCGAGCAACTGCGCGACCTAGACTGAGTCGGTGTCCCGCCAGCAACGGCTGACCCTGGTCGCGACGATTCTCGGCTCGACCGTCGTCTTCCTCGACTCGACCGTGGTCAACGTGGCGCTGCCGGCGATCGCCGACGGGCTCGACGCGGGGCTGGCGGGGCAGCAGTGGGTGGTCGAGGCCTACATGCTGACCCTGGTCTCGCTGCTGCTCGTCGGCGGCTCGCTGGGCGACCAGTTCGGCCGGCGGCGGATGTTCGTCTTCGGCCTGATCGCCTTCGGCGCCACCTCGGCGCTCTGCGCGGTCGCGCCGACGGTCGAGTTCCTGATCGCCGCCCGTGCCCTGCAGGGGATCGCCGGGGCGCTGCTGGTGCCGGGGTCGCTGGCGATCGTCGCCGCCACCTTCGAGGGTGCCGAGCGGGGCAAGGCCGTGGGGACCTGGACCGCCTGGACCGGGATCGCGACGGTGATCGGGCCGGCCGGGGGAGGGGCGCTGATCGGCCTCACCTCCTGGCGGGCGATCTTCTGGGTCAACCTGCCGCTGATCGCGGTGACCGTGGCGCTGACGATGCACTCGGTGAAGGAGAGCCGCGACCCCGATGCCTTCCGCGGCATCGATTGGACCGGGATCGGGCTCTCGGCTGCTGGCCTCGGCGGCCCCGTCTTCGCCCTGATCGAGCAGCCGACTCGGGGCTGGGGCGACCCGCTGGTCTGGATCCCCTTCGTCGCCGGGATCGCCTGCTTCGCCCTCTTCGTCCTGCACGAGATGCGCGCCCGCCACCCGATGCTCGACCTCGGCCTGTTCAGGATCCGCAACTTCGCCGTCGCCAACCTGACCACCCTCTCGACCTACGCCGGCCTGATCGGCGGCCTCTTCTTCGTCGGCCTCTTCCTCCAGCAGGTGGCCGGCTACTCGCCGCTGGAGGCCGGCCTGGCGACGACGCCGATCTCGCTGATCCTCTTCTTCCTCTCGCCGCGCTGGGGCAGGATGGCGTCCGGCACCGGGCCGCGGCTGCCGATGACGCTCGGCCCGATCGTCGGTGGCCTCGGCCTGCTGCTGATGCTGCGGATCGGCGCCAACGCCGACTACGCCACCGACGTGCTGCCGGCCATCCTCGTCTTCGGCCTCGGCCTCTCGGCCACGGTCGCGCCGCTGACGGCGACCGTGCTCGACTCGGTCGAGGAACGCCACGTCGGCATCGCCTCCGGCGTCAACAACGGCATCTCCCGCGTCGCCGGCCTGCTGGCGATCGCGGTGCTCGGCGCCGTCATCTCCGCCTACTTCGGCTCGACGCTCGACAACAACCTCGGCCCGGCGCCCGCTCGGCCCCCGCGCCGAGCAGACCATCTCCGACGCCAAGGCACAACCGCTGGCGGTGCCCGCTACCGGCAAGCTACCCCCGGCACAGGCAGCGCGGGTCAGCACCGCCTCGGCCGACGCCTCGACCTCCGCCTTCCACCTCGGCATCGGCATCGCCGGCATCCTGATGATCGTCGGCGGCGCCGTCTCCGGCTTCGGCATCGAGAACCCGCGCCGGAGGGCTACGGCGGTGCCGACCCGCGGCACGGCCCAGCCGGCGAGTGCGGCCACGGCGCCGACGCCGACTGCGCGGACCAACAACCAGCCCCCGCCGCCACCGAGCCAAGCCCCTCCCGGGCGTAACGCCTTTTCCGCGTATTGCCCGGATAAAGCGTTACGCCGTGCCAGGTTCGCCCGGCGTAACGCGCTGTCCGTGTGATGCACGTACAAAGCGTTACACCGGGCTCGTGGACCCTCCTCTAGGCTGCCGCCCGTGGCGAAACCGATCGTCTTCTCCGGGATCCAGCCGACCGGGCGCAAGCACCTCGGCAACTACATAGGGGCGATCCGGCAATACGTCGAGGGGCAGGAGCGGGGGGAGCCGGCGATCTTCTGCATCGTCGACCTGCACGCGATCTCGGTCGCCTTCGACCCGGCCGAGCTGCGCGAGCGGCTCTACGACACCGCCGCGATCCTGCTCGCCGCCGGCCTCGACCCCGAGCGCTGCATCTTCTTCCGCCAGTCCGACGTGCGCGAGCACAGCGAGCTGACCTGGCTGCTCTCCGCCGTCACCTCGCACGGCGACCTCAACCGCATGACCCAGTTCAAGGACAAGTCGGCGAAGCAGGAGCTGATCTCCGCGGCGCTCTTCTTCTATCCGGTGCTGATGGCCGCCGACGTGCTCGCCTACCGGGCGACCGAGGTGCCGGTCGGCGACGACCAGCGCCAGCACGTCGAGCTGATGCGCGAGATCGCCCGCCGCTTCAACGAGCGCTTCGGCGAGACCCTGGTCGTGCCGGAGATGCGCATCCCCGAGGTCGGGGCGCGGATCATGGACCTGCAGGAGCCCGAGCGGAAGATGTCGACCACCGGCGGGACCGAGAGCGGCACGGTCCTCGTCCTCGACGAGCCCGAGGCGATCCGCAAGAAGCTCGGCAGCGCCGTCACCGACTCCGGCCGCGAGGTGCGCCGCGGCCCCGACAAGGCGGGGATCACCAACCTGATCGACATCTACGCCGTCGCCCGCGGGGTCGAGCCCGATGCGGTCGAGCGGGAGTTCGAGGGCGCCGGCTACGGCGACTTCAAGAAGGCCGTGGCCGAGGCCGTGGTCGAGCTACCTCGCCCCGGTCCGCGAGCGCTACGCGGAGCTGCGCCCAGACGAGGCGGCGCTCGAGGCGATCCTCGCCGCCGGCGCCGAGAAGGCCCGCGCGATCGCCGCGCCGGTCGTGGCCGACGTCCGCGAGCGGATGGGCTTCGGCCCGCCTAGCTCGCCGTCGCTCCGGGCGTTACGGTGCCAGCGGTGACCGTCGCCGAGCTGGACCTCGACCTCGACGTCTTCGCCGGTCCGTTCGACCTGCTGATGGCGGTCGTCCTGCGCGAGGAGGTCAGCCTGCTCGAGGTCGAACTGGGCGAGATCGTCGTCGCCTACGTCGAGCACCTCGAGCGCGAGGGCGAGCTGGAGCTGGAGGTGGCGACCGAGTTCCTCGTCCTGATCGCCGCGCTGCTGGAGCTGAAGTCGCGGCTGCTGCTGCCCGGCGACGAGGAGGGGCTGGAGGACGTCACTCCCGAGGAGGCGGTCGAGGAGCTGCTGGCGCGGCTGCTCGAGTACCGCCGCTACCGCGACGCCGCCAAGGTGCTGGAGCAGCGCTTCGAGGCCGCGCGCGGCTACCTCTACCGCTCGGCGCCGCTGCCGCCGGAGCTGCGCCAGGTCGCGATCGAGGCGGCCACGGCCGTCTACGACCCCGACCGCCTCGGCGCCGCCCTCGGCGACCTGCTGGCAACGCCGCCCGAGCTCAACCTCGACCACATCCGCCCGACCGTCTCCCTGGAAAAGCGCCTCAGCGCCCTGCGCGCCGCCCTGCGCAGCCACGGCAGCATCGACTTCGACGAGGAGTTCGGCGGCGAGGACCGGCTGACCCAGGCCGTGACCCTCTTCGCCCTGCTCGAGCTCTACCGCAAGGGCGAGGCCACCTGGGAGCAGTCCGAGCCCTTCGGCCCGATCGAGATCCGCAAGCGGGAGCTGGCGACGTGAGCGATCTCTCGCGCACGATCGAGGCGCTGCTCTTCCTCTCCCCGCAGCCGGTCAACGCCGCGCGATCTGGCCGAGGCGACCGAGGCGACCGAGGGCCAGGTCGAGGAGGCGATCGAGCTGCTGCGCGAGGACCTCGGCCGAGGGCAAGCGCGGCGTGGTCCTGCGCGAGGTCGCCGGCGGCTTCTCGCTGGCCAGCGACCCGGCCAGCGAGGCGGCCGCGCGGCGGCTGCTGGCCAAGCCGCGCACCCCGCCGCTGACCCAGGCCCAGGCCGAGACGCTGGCGATCGTCGCCTACCTGCAGCCGGTCTCGCGCCCCGAGGTCGCCCGGATCCGCGGCGTCACCTCGGAGTCGGCGGTGCAGACGCTGGCCGAGCGCGGCCTGATCGAGGAGTCCGGGCGCTCGCAGTTCGGCGCCGCGATCTTCAAGACCACCGAGCTGTTCGAGCGGCTCTTCGGCCTCTCCGGCCTCGACCAGCTTCCCGACCCGTCGCGCTTCGACCCCACCCCTGAGGACGAGCGGGAGCTGCGCGAGCGGCTGCTGAAGGCCGGGGAGCAGCGAGCGGAGCCATGAGGCGGGGATGAGCCGGGGGAGGGCTCGTCGGAGCACAGGCCCGGGACGGCTCGGGGGAGGTCCCGCTGGAGCAACAGCGGGGAGGCTCCATCGGGACCTCCCCCGGCCGTCCTGCGTCGTGAGGCTCGCGAAGTTCCTCGCCCACGGAGGCGTCGCCTCGCGGCGGAAAGCGGAGGTGATCATCGCCAGGGGCAGGGTCACGGTTGGTGGCGAGGTCGTCACGGACCCGGCGCGGGATGTCGGCGATGGCGACGACGTGCGGGTCGACGGAAGTCCGGTCGGGGCCGAGGCGCGGGAGGTTTGGGCCGTGAACAAGCCGGCCGGCGTGGTCTCGACCGCGCGGGAGCCGGGGGAGCGGCCGGCGGTGGTCGAGCTGGTCGACTCGACGGCGCGGCTCTATCCGGTCGGCCGGCTCGACGCCGACTCGACCGGGCTGCTGCTGCTGACCAACGACGGCGAGCTGGCCAACCGGCTCACCCATCCCCGCTACGGGGTTGCCAAGACCTACCGGGTCGAGCTGCGGCGGCCGCCGTCCGATGCGCGATCTGCGACGGCTGGCGGGCGGCGTGGAGCTGGAGGACGGCCCGACCGCGCCGGCCGAGGTGCGGCGGCTCGGCGAGCGCGAGATCGAGATCGTCCTGCGCGAGGGCCGCAACCGCCAGGTGCGGCGGATGGCCGAGGCGGTCGGCAACGAGGTGGTCTCGCTGCGCCGGGTCCGCTTCGGCCCGATGGAGCTCGGCTCGACTGGCGCGAGGGGCAGGCGCGGCGGCTCTCGGCGAGGAGGAGATCGCCCGGCTCTGGGAAGATGCAGGTCGGAATGAGTGAGGAGCCACAGCGTCTTTCGCGGTGCGCGGCGCGGTGCAGGCCGAGGCCAACGAGGCCGAGGCGATCCTCGCCGCGACCGAGAGCTGATGCGCGAGCTGTCGAGCGCAACGGGCTCGAGCCCGAGGCGATGGTCAGCTGCCTCTTCACCACCACCGAGGACCTCGACGCCGAGTTCCCGGCGGTCGCCGCGCGCCGGCTCGGGCTCGACTCGGTGCCGCTGCTCTGCTGCCCGCGAGATCCCGGTGCCCGGCTCGATGCCGCGGGTGATCCGGGCGATGGTCCACTACTACGCGCCGGTCGGCCACGTGCCGGCCCACGCCTACCTCGGCGCGACGCAGGAGCTGCGCGCCGACCTCCACGCCGCTCAGTAAGACGGCCCGTCCGGCACAATCGGGCCGATGACCGTCACCTTCGCCGAGAAGCTCGCCCGCATCCCGGGCTACCAGGCCGGTGTGCCGACCGGGCAGGCGCCCGAGGCGATCGCCGCCGGCGGCATCGCCCAGCTCGCCTCCAACGAGTCGCCGCTTCCCGCCGCACCCGAAGGTGGTCGAGGCGATCGCGGCCGCCGCCGGCGGCGATGAACCGCTACCCGGACCCCGACGCGACGCTGCTGCGCCGCCGCATCGCCGAGCGCTACGAGACCGAGCCCGGCCGGGTCGCCGTCGGCAACGGCTCCTGCGAGATCCTGCTCGCCGCCGCCGAGGCGCTCTGCGAGCCCGGCGCGGAGATCCTCTACGCCTGGCCCTCCTTCTCGATGTACCCGTACCTGGCGGCGCTGACCGGCGCGCGCGAGATCCGCGTGCCGCTCGCCGAGGGCGACGTCCACGACCTCGACGCGATGGCGGCCGAGGTGACCGCTGCCACCCAGCTGGTCCTCGTCTGCAACCCCAACAACCCGACCGCGACCCACATCCCCGCCGCCGAGGTCGCCGCCTTCTGCGAGCGGCTGCCCGCCGCACGTGACCGTGATCCTCGACGAGGCCTACGTCGAGTTCCAGACCCACGACGACCCCGACGCGACCGTCGACCTGCTCGCCGACTTCCCCAACCTGGTCGTCCTGCGCACCTTCAGCAAGTTCTACGGCCTGGCCGGGCTGCGGGTCGGCTACGCGCTCGGCTCGGCCAAGTTCCGCGCCGCGGTCGACGCCGTGCGCCAGCCCTTCAGCGTCAACGCGCTCGCCCAGGCGGCCGGAGCGGAGGCGATCCTGCACCAGGACGACGTCGCTCGCCGGGTCGAGAGCACGGTCGCCGAGCGCCTCCGGGTCGAGGAGGCCCTGCGCGAGCTCGGCCTCGCCGACCTCCGAGACCCAGGCCAACTTCTCCTGGATCGACCTCGGCGAGGCCGAGGAGGCCGAGATCGTCGCCGGCCTGGCCGAGCGCTCGATCGCGGTCCGCCCCGGCACCCCGCTCGGCGACCCCGGCCACATCCGCGTCACCTACGGCACCGCCGAGGAGAACGGCCGCTTCCTCGCCGCGCTGGGCGAGCTGCTCGCCTAGGGGTACGTCATTCGCCTGCACCTGCAGGTGGACTCGCTCCGTCCCACCTGCTACAAACAGTGGTGGTGAAGCGAACCGGCGACACGATGCCTGTCAGCCGCGCCGTGCCCCTCCCTGCTCGCTTCTCCTATTTCTGGCGATTTAGCTAGGCGTCCGGCCGCGGCGAGAGCCGCATCCGAAGAGAACGCAGGCCGGGCGTCGGGAGCAGAAACCGCTTCGCGATGCGCCGGTGCGCCGCGGCGGGGCCAGACCGGAAAGTAGGATTTCGAGCATGGAGGAAGGTGAAGGCAAGATGATGATCGGGACGCAGGGCGGGACGCGGGACCGGGTCCGCGACCAGCGGATCGAGCGGATCGTGGAGCTGGTCTCCCCGGCGCAGCTGCTGGAAGACCTGCCGCTGGGCGAGGAGCGCGAGCAGGCCGTGGTGCGCGGCCGCGGCGAAGTCGGCAACGTGCTCGACGGGACCGACGACCGGCTGCTGGTCGTGGTCGGCCCCTGCAGCGTGCACGACCCCGAGGCGGCGCTCGACTACGCCGGCCGCCTGGCCGAACTGACCCGCCGGAGCTCGACAAGGACCTGCTGATCGCGATGCGCGTCTACTTCGAGAAGCCGCGGACGACGACCGGCTGGAAGGGCCTGATCAACGACCCGCACCTCGACGGCTCGCTCGACGTCAACGCCGGCCTGCGCATGGCCCGCCAGCTGCTGCTGCAGGTGCTCGACCTCGGCCTGCCGGTCGGCTGACCGAGTTCCTCGACCCGATCACGCCGCAGTACATCGCCGACGCGATCTCCTGGGGGGCGATCGGCGCCCGCACGACCGAGAGCCAGATCCACCGCCAGCTCGGCTCCGGCCTCTCGATGCCGATCGGCTTCAAGAACCGCACCGACGGCAACGTCCAGGTCGCGGTCGACGCGGTGCGCGCCGCGGCGGCTCCGCACGCCTTCGCCGGGATCGACGACGCCGGCGCCCCGGCGATCCTCTACACGACCGGCAACCCCGACGGGCACGTGATCCTGCGTGGCGGCAAGGGCGCGCCCAACTACGATGCCGAGGGGGTCGGCGCGGCGCTCGAGCTGCTGCACGAAGCAGGCCTGCCGGAGCGGGTCGTGATCGACGCCTCCCACGACAACAGCAGCAAGGACCCGAGCCTGCAGAACCTCGCCGCCGGCCAGATCGCCGACCAGGTCGCCGACGGCAACCGCGATATCGTCGGCGTCATGCTCGAGTCCTTCCTGGTCGAGGGCCGTCAGGACCTCGGCGACGGCAGCGACCTCGTCTACGGCCAGTCGATCACCGATCCCTGCCTCGACTGGGAGACGACGGAGTCGGCGCTGGAACAGTTCGCGGCGGCGGTAGCGGCGCGGCGCGGCGAATGAGGATCGCCGTCCTCGGCGTCGGCCTGATCGGCGGCTCGATCGGGCTCGCCGCCAGGCGGCGCCTGCAGTGCCGAGGTGGTCGGCTTCGACCCCGACCCGGCGACGCTGGAGCGGGCGCGCGAGGCGGGCGCGATCGACCGCGGCGCCGACACGGTCGCGGATGCCTGTGAGGGCGCCGAGGTGGTCTTCTGCGCCGCCCCGGTGGCCGGCCTGGAGGAGCTGGTCGAGCGCGGCGCTGGAGGCCTGCGGCCCGGACGCCGTCGTCACCGACGTCGGCTCGACCAAGCGCGACATCGTCGCCGCGCTGGGCGCCGACGAGCGCTTCATCGGCGGCCACCCGCTGGCCGGCGCCGAGACCTCGGGGGTCGAGAACGCCCGCGCCGACCTCTTCGAGGGCGCCCGCTGGTACCTGACGCCGAAAAGCGAACGCTCCAGCGGCCTCCTCTACGACCGCCTGCAGCGCACCGTCGCCGACCTCGGCGCCCGCGTGCAGGCGATCGACGCCGAGACGCACGACCGGCTGATGGCGACGGTCAGCCACCTGCCGCACGTGGTCGCCAACGCCCTGGTCGCCCAGGCGGCGGCTGAGCTGACCCGCGACTCCGAGCGCATGCCCGAGGTCGGCCCGAGCTTCCGCGACACGACCCGCGTCGCCGGCGCCAACCCGGCGATCTGGGGCGACATCTTCGCCAGCAACAGCGAGGCGGTGGCCGAGGCGGTCGAGGGGATCGCCGCGCGCCTGCGACGACGCCGCAGCGCTGATCCGCGCGGGCGAGCGCGACGCGGTCGCCGAGTGGCACGCCTCGGCCGGGGCCGACCGCCGCCGCCTGCTCGAGGCCGAGCTGGCGGGCGGGCCGCTGCGCGAGCTGCGCGTCGTCGTCTCCAACCGGCCCGGGCACGATCGCCGAGCTGGCGCTGGCGCTCGGCGAGGCCGGCGTCAACATCGAGGACATGGCCCTCTACCCGGCTCCGGACATGACCTCGGGCGCGGTCTCGCTCTGGGTCGGCGGCGAGGAGCAGGCGGCGCGCGCGGCGGAGCTGGTCGCGAGCTCGGCCACACGGTCAGCGCGGTCGACGGCGAGTAGCGATGGTGCCGTGCGCTTCGATCCGGCCGGGCCCCTGCGCGGCAGCCTGCGCCCTCCCGCCGACAAGTCGATCTCCCACCGCGCCGCGCTGATCGCGGCGATGGGGGAAGGCGTGACGCACGATCGAGGGCTACCTCGACTCGGCCGACACCCGCTCGACCCTCGCCGCCGTGGCGGCGCTCGGAGCGGTGGTCGAGGGCGCGAGCGCCGACAGGGTCGCGGAGACGATCCGGATCGAGGGGGTCGGCCTGCGCGGCGCCAGGCCGGCCCAGATCGACGTCGGCAACGCCGGCACCCTGCTGCGCCTGCTGCCCGGCTGGCTGGCGGGGCAGCCGCGAGGGGCGCTGGACGCTCGACGGCGACGACTCGATCCGCCGCCGCCCGGTCGACCGCATCGCCGAGCCGCTGCGCGAGATGGGCGCCCGGCTGAGCTGCCGCGAGGATCGCCTGCCGCCGCTGCAGGTCGAGGCTGCGCCGCTGCAAGGCGATCGAGTACGAGCTGCCGATCGCCAGCGCCCAGGTCAAGTCGTGCCTGCTCTTCGCCGGCCTGCTCGCCGAGGGCGAATCCTGGGTCGTCGAGCCGGCGCCGCAGCCGCGACCACACCGAGCGCATGCTCTCCGCCGCCGGGGCCGACGTCGCCTGGCTGCACGGCGGCGTCTCGATCCGCCCGCCGAAGCGGCTCGAGCTGGGCGAGCTCGCGGTCCCGGCCGACTTCTCCTCGGCCGCCTTCTTCATCGTCGCCGCCCTGCTCGTGCCCGGGCAGCGAGGTCGCCCTCGAAGGGGTCGGCATCAACCCGACCCGCACCGGCCTGCTGCGCATCCTCGAGCGCATGGGCGCCGAGATCGAGGTCGAGCCGGTGGGCGAGCGGGGCGGCGAGCCGATCGCGACGGTCCGCGCCCGCAGCTCCGGCCTGCGCGGCACCGAGGTCGGCGGCGACGAGGTGCCGCTGGCGATCGACGAGCTGCCGCTGGTCGCCCTCGCCGCCTGCTTCGCCGAGGGCGAGACGACGATCCGCGACGCCGCCGAGCTGCGCCGCAAGGAGTCCGACCGGGTCGCCACCACCTGCGAGGCGCTGACGGCGCTCGGCGCCACGGTCGAGCCCACCGAGGACGGGATGCGAATCGAGGGCGGCGGCGGGCTGGGCGGCGGCGCGATCGACTCGCACGGCGACCACCGCATCGCGATGCTCGGCGCGATCGCCGGGCTCGCCTCGCGCGACGGGGTCGAGGTCGAGGGCATGGACGCCGCCGCGGTCAGCTACCCGGGCTTCGAGGCCGACCTCGCCTCTCTGTCTGGCAGCGGCTGAGCCGCAGCGCCCATACGCTGCCGCGCATGGTCATCGCGATCGACGGCCCCGCCGGGGCCGGCAAGTCCACCGGTCGCCCGGGCGCTCGCCGAGCGGCTCGGCTTCACCTACCTCGACTCGGGGGCGATGTACCGCTGCGTGGCGCTGGCCGCGCTCGAGCGCGGGGTCGATCCCGACGACGGCGAGGCGATGGGTGAGCTGGCGCGCTCGCTGGCGATCGAGCTGAGCGGCGGGCGGGTCCACCTCGACGGCCGCGACGTCAGCGCTGGCGATCCGCGAGCCGCGGGTCACCGAGGCCGCCTCGCGGGTCTCGGTCCACCCGCCGGTGCGCGAGGCGATGGTCGCCGAGCAGCAGCGCCTGATCGCCGCCGGCCGCTACGTCGCCGAGGGCCGCGACATCGGCACCGTGGTCAGCCCCGACGCCCCCCTCAAGGTCTTCCTCACCGCCGCGCCCGAGGAGCGCGCCCGCCGCCGCGCCGCCCAGACGGGCGAGGACCCGGCCGCCGTGCTGGCGGCGCAGAGCGAGCGCGACGCCCGCGACGAGAGCCGCGAGCACAGCGCCCTGCGCGCCGCCGAGGACGCGGTCGAGATCGACACGACCGGCCTCTCGCTCGACCAGGCGGTCGAGCGAGGTCGAGGCCCTCGCCCGCGAACGCGGTCTCCCATGACCGGTGCAACGCTTTGTCCGCCATATGCACGATAAAGCGTTACACCGGGGCGATCGGCGATGAGCCGCCTGCCCACGGTCGCCATCGTCGGCTTCCCCAACGTCGGCAAGAGCACCCTGGTCAACCGCCTTGCCGGGGGGCGCGAGGCCGTCACCCACGCCGAGCCGGGCGTCACCCGCGACCGCAAGCGGCTGCGCTGCGAGTGGAACGGGGTCGCCTTCGAGCTGCTCGACACCGGCGGCATCGACCTCGCCGACGAGTCCGAGCTGGCCCGTGACATCCAGCGCCAGGCGCGCCTGGGGATCGCCGAGGCCGACGTCGTCCTGCTTCGTCGTCGACGCTCGCGCCGGCGTCCGCGCCGGCGACGCCGAGCTGGCGAAGACGCTGCGCGGCGCCGAGATCCCGGTGCTCGTCGTCGCCAACAAGCTCGACCGGCCCGAGGACGAGCACCTGACCGCCGAGCTCAACAAGCTCGGCCTCGGCGAGCCGATCGGCGTCTCGGCCACGCACGGCCTCGGCAGCGGCGACCTGCTCGACCGCGTGGTCGAGCTGCTCGGCGAGCGCGCCCGCCCCGACGAGCGCGAGGAGCGCGACCCGCGTCGCCGTGATCGGCCGTCCCAACGCCGGCAAGTCCTCGCTGGTCAACGCCTTCCTCGGCTCCGAGCGGGTGATCGTCTCCGCCCGCGCCGGCACCACCCGCGACGCGATCGACACCGAGCTCGAGGTCGACGGGCGCCGCGTCGTCCTGGTCGACACCGCCGGCCTGCGGCGCCGCTCCAAGGTCGCCGGCACGGTCGACTACTACGCCCAGCTGCGCTCCGAACGCGCGGTCGAGCGCGCCGACGTCGCGCTCGTCGTCTGCGACGCCTCCGAGGGGATCACCGCCGAGGACCTGCGGGTGGCCGAGCTGGCGATGAAGGCCGGCTGCGCGACCCTGCTGGCGCTCAACAAGTGGGACGTCACCAGCACCGACATCGACGACGCCCGCGCCCGGGTCGAAGCAGAAGCTGCGCCTGCGGCCGAGGTCGTCACCTGCTCGGCGACGCGCGGGCGCAACGTCGCCAACCTGCTGCCGAAGGCGCTCGAGCTGGCCGACCGGGCGGGCGAGCGGATCCCGACGCCGGAGCTGAACCGCTTCGTCGCCGACGTCGTCGGCAAAGACGCCGCCGCCCTCCAGACGCGGCCGGCGCCTGCGGCATCTACTACGCCGCCCAGATCGGCGAGCGGCCGCCGCGGATCGCGATCCAGGTCAACGACCGCAAGCTGATCGGCCGCGACTGGGCCTACCACCTGGAGAACCGGCTGCGCGAGACCTACGGCTTCGAGGGCGTTCCTCTGGTGATCGACTTCGTGCCGCACTCGGGCACCCGCCGCGGCCGCTGACGCCACCGCTCCAACAACCATTTAGGCTTCCGCCATGACCGAGACCCAGCCGCTCGCCGAGGGCGAGTACCTCTTCACTTCCGAGTCCGTCACCGAGGGCCACCCCGACAAGGTCGCCGACCCGATCTCCGACGCCGTGCTCGACGCGGTGATGGCGGGCGATCCCGAGGGCCGCGTCGCCTGCGAGACCCTGGTCAACACCGGCATGGCGGTCGTCTCGGGCGAGATCTCGACCGAGCGTCCACCTCGACGTGCCCGAGATCGTCCGCGAGACGATCCGCGAGATCGGCTACGACCACGGCGACTACGGCTACCACTGCGACCACATCTCGGTCCTGGTCTCGCTCGACAAGCAGTCGCCCGACATCGCCCAGGGCGTCGACACGGCCTACGAGACGCGGACCGAGTCGGTCGAGGACGAGCTGCTGGTCGCCGGCGCCGGCGACCAGGGAATGATGTTCGGCTACGCCAGCGACGAGACCGAGGCGCTGATGCCGATGCCGATCCACCTCGCCCACCGGCTCGCCGAACGCCTCGCCGCGGTGCGCAAGGACGGCAGCCTCGACTACCTCGGCCCCGACGGCAAGACCCAGGTCACCGTGCGCTACGCCGACGGCCGCCCGGTCGAGGTCGAGAAGCTCCTGATCTCGACCCAGCACGCCGAGGGCGTCGAGTCGGAGTCGAAGATCAAGCCCGACCTCTGGGAGAGCGTCGTCCTGCCCGGTGCTCGGCGCCGAGGCCGCCGGCCTCTTCGAGGCGAGGCCAGCTCCGCCACGACTTCCTCGTCAACCCGACCGGCAAGTTCGTGATCGGCGGCCCGGTCGGCGACGCCGGCCTCACCGGCCGCAAGATCATCGTCGACACCTACGGCGGCATGGCCCGCCACGGCGGCGGCGCCTTCTCCGGCAAGGACCCCTCCAAGGTCGACCGCTCCGCCGCCTACGCCGCCCGCCACGTCGCCAAGAACGTCGTCGCCGCCGGCCTCGCCCAGCGCTGCGAGGTCCAGGTCGCCTACGCGATCGGCGTCGCCCGCCCGATCTCGCTGATGGTCGAGACCTTCGGCACCGGCAAGCTCCCCGACGCCGAGATCTCCCGCCTGGTCGAAGCGGAGTTCGACCTGCGGCCCGGGGCCTTCCGCCGCTACCTCGACCTGCACCGGCCGATCTTCAAGCAGACCGCGGCCTACGGCCACTTCGGCCGCGAGGGACGACGCCTTCACCTGGGAGCGGACCGACCGGGCCGAGAAGCTCAAAGCAGCTGCCGGCCTAGAAGCAGCTCCGGCCTGAGGAGCCAGCGGGGGAGGGGTCTGGTCGCCCTCCAGTCGAATTGAGCACCACGCGCTGCGCGCGAGGTGCGATGAGGAGCGCGGCCTGCGGCCGCGCGAACACCGGATTGCATTTCCGCCGCTTCGCGACATTCGCCTGGAGAGCGACCAGACCCCTCTCTCGACAGCATCCGGCACTTCGAGCTTTCCGCGAGCGAGGGGAGCCCTCGCCGGATGACGCCCCGAGATGCTCCGGCTTAACTGGGTGGCTGGGCTTCGCCGCAAGCCGTGGCTGCCGGCTGCGGTGGCGCCAGTCGCCTGGTCGACGCTGTGGACGACGTCGCCGGGGTCGGCCACTCCGGCGAAGACGAAGTTGTAGTCGTCGCCGGCTGCGGTGTCGAAGTCGACGTCGCCGATCTGCATGAGGCGCTGGTAGAGGGACTGGCTGTAGTTGACGTTCTGGACGCGCTCGAGGCGGGTCTCCTGGACCTCGCGGGAGACGATGCCGCGTTTGATGTTGAGGCGGCGGTCGGTGATCGTGTAGGTGGTCGCGACGCGCTTGACGAAGCCGATCAGGACGGTGAGGGCGACGACCGACGAGGACGATCAGGAAGACGGTGGCGCTGCTGGCGCCGAAGAGCTTGGCGATCACGCCGACGATCGCGGCGATCAGGATCCCTTTCAGGTAGAAGCCGAGGATCGCCCGCCAGGAGGGGTGGCCCTGGAAGATCACCTGCTCCCCGGGGCTGAGGTTGAGCGCCATCGCTGCGCAGCATAGCCGCGGCCGTCCGCGTCCCTCCATAACGTGGCCGGGTGTCGATTGCGAAGGTCGAGCCGCTGACCACCGCCCGTGCCTTGCGCGGGCCGTTCGACTACCGGCTGCCGGAGGCGATGGCCGATCTGGGGGTCGGCAGCGTGGTCCGCGTGCCCTTCGGGCGCCAGCGCCTGCTCGGCGTCGTCGTCGAGCTCGCCGAGGCCTCGGAGCTGCCGCCGGAGCGCCTGGCCGAGCCGCTCGAAGCGCTCGAGGCGGGGGCGCCGCCGGAGCTGGTCCGGCTCGGGCTCTGGATCGCCCGCGAGTACTGCTCGACGCCGTCGCGCGGGCTGCAGCTGGTGCTGCCGCCGGGCACCGGCGCCGCAGGCCAGCGCGTGCGCTCGCGGCTCGAGCTGCGGGCTGAGCTGGCGGCTGCCGGGCGAGGCGGCGCTGAGCGGCGGCGAGCGGCTCGGGGTCAAGCAGCGCGCGGTGCTGGAGGCGCTGCGGGCGGGGGAGATGTCGGCGACCGGAGCTTGCCACTGCGGTCGGCGCCGACCGCGCGTGCTGCGCCGGCTCGAGGAGCGCGGGCTGATCGCGACCCGCAGCTCGCAGGTGCGCCGCAGCTCCAGCCACCCCGAGGTCGGGGCCGCCGGCGGCCGCCCACAGCTGCTGCCGGAGCAGGAGGCGGCGGTGGAGCGGATCGTCGCCGCGCTCGACGGCGAGGCCGGCGCTCCGCGCGAGATGCTGCTGCACGGCGTCACCGGCTCGGGCAAGACCGAGGTCTACCTCGCCGCGGTCGAGGCGGCGCTGGCGCGGGGCAAGGGCGCGATCGTCCTCGTCCCCGAGATCGGCCTCGCGCCGCAGGCGGTCGCCCGCTTCCGCGCGCGCCTCGGCGACCGCTTCGCCGTCCTGCACTCGGCCCTCTCCGACGGCGAGCGCTACGACGAGTGGCGGCGCCTGCGCAGCGGCGAGGCGAGCGTCTGCGTCGGCCCCCGCTCGGCCGTCTTCGCGCCGCTGCGCGACCTCGGCCTGATCGTGATCGACGAGGAGCACGACCCCTCCTACAAGCAGGAGGGCGACCCCTGCTACGACGCCCGCGCCGTGGCGCGCCGCCGGGCGGCGGAGGCGGTGCGGTGCTCGTCGCCGGCACGGCGACGCCGCGGCCGGAGTCCTGGCTGGAGCTGCCGCGGTTGGAGCTGCCCAACCGGGTCGACGGCCGGCCGATGCCGCCGGTGCGGGTGCTCGACATGCGCGAGGCCGACCCGCGCTCGGGGCCGCTGCACCCCGATACATGGTCGGCGCTGGAGGGGGTGCGCGCGGCCGGCGGCCAAGGCGATCGTGATGGTCAACCGGCGCGGCTTCGCGCCCTGGCTCACCTGCCGCTCCTGCGGCCGGCACTGGGACTGCCCCAACTGCGACGTCTCGCTGATCGTCCACCGCCACCGCAACCGGCTCGTCTGCCACCACTGCGCCCACTCCGAGCCGCTGCCGCGCTCCTGCGGCGATTGCGACTCGACCACGCTCTCGCAGGCCGGGGTCGGGACCGAGCAGGTCGAGGCGCTGCTGGCCGAGCGGCTGGCGCCGATGCCGGTCTTCCGGCTCGACGCCGACACCGCCAGCGGCCGCGGCGCCCACGCCAGCATCCTCGCCGCCTTCGGCGAGGCCGAGAGCGCGGTCCTGGTCGGCACCCAGATGGTCGCCAAGGGCCACGACTTCCCCGAGGTGACGCTGAGCGCGATCCTCGACGCCGACGCCACCCTGCGCTTCCCCGACTTCCGCGCCGCCGAGCGCACCTTCGCCATGGTCGCCCAGCTCGCCGGACGCAGCGGCCGCGGCGAGGCAGGCGGCGAGGTGATCGTCCAGACCCTCGCCCCGACCGCGCCCAGCATCGTCCACGCCGCCGAGCACGACGCCGCCTCCTTCCTCGGCGAGGAGGTGGTGCGGCGCGAAGCGCTGCGCTACCCGCCCTTCTCCCACCTGACCCGGATCGTGCTCAAAGCGGAGTCCGAGGCACGGCTGGATCGTGCGGCATCCGAGCTCGCCGACGCCCTCGGCGCAGTCCTCCCCGACGACACCGACCTGCTCGGGCCCGCGCCGATGTTCCGCGTCCGCAACCGGCACCGCCGCCGCATCCTGCTCAAGGCCTCCGAGCGCGAGGCAACCGTCGCCGCGGTCCGAGACACGGTCGAGCGCCTCGCCACCGACCGCTCCCTCCACGAGGTCGCGATCTCAGTCGACGTCGACCCCCAGTAGGGGTCCATAGAATTGATCTCGTGGCCGAGAAAGCTGAGACGGAGACCGAGGAGCGGGGCGAGAGCGCGATCGACGCCGAGCTGCTGGAGCGGCGCGAAGCGGCGCTGGCCGAGGTGGTCAAGTTCGGCGATCCGGTGCTTGAAGAGCAAGGCCTCGCCGGTGGGCGAGTTCGGCCCGGAGCTGCGGGCGGAGGTCGAGCGGATGGTGGCGATCATGCGCGACGCGATGGGCGTTGGGCTCGCCGCCACGCAAGTCGGAATTCTGCGCCGGCTGCTCGTCTTCCAGGCGGGGCCCGACAGCGAGCCGACGGCGCTGGTCAATCCAGACGATCGAGTGGCTCTCGGGGGAGGCGGTCGTCGCCGAGGAGGGCTGCCTCAGCCTGCCCCAGGTCTCGATGGACGTGGAGCGCTCGTTGCACGCGCGCTTCAGTGGCCTCGACGTCGATGGCGAGTCGGTGCAGATCGAGGCCTCGGGCCTGGAGGCGCGGGTGCTCCAGCACGAGATCGACCACCTCGACGGCGTGCTGATCCTCGATCGCGCCCCGCGCGCGCAGCGCAAGGGCGCGCTGAGGGCGCTGCGCGAGGGCGGCAGCTACAGCCCGCCGTTGGCCGAGCCGTCCGCCGAGGACGACGGCAGCGAGCACCGCGAGCCGCGCACCGACGCGTGAGGACCGCCTACCTCGGCACATCCGATTTTGCCGCGACCGTGCTGCGCCGCCTGGCCGAGTCCGGCCATCGGCCGGTGCTGGTCGTCACGCCGCCCGACCGCCCCAAGGGCCGTGGCCGGCGCACCCAGGCGCCACCCGCGGCCGAGGCGGCGCGCGAGCTCGAGCTCGACCTGCTGCAGGCGCCGAACGTCAACGAAGAGGCGGCCCTGGAGCGAATCCGCGGCGCCCGCCCGGAAGCTGTCGCGGTCTGCGCCTTCGGCCAGCTGATCCGCGAGCCGCTGCTCTCGGAGTGGCCGATGCTGAACGTGCACCCCTCGCTGCTGCCGCGCTGGCGCGGCGCGGCGCCGATCGAGCGGGCGATCATGGCCGGCGACGAGCGCACCGGGGTCTGCGTGATGGAGGTGACGGCGGGCCTCGACTCGGGGCCGGTGGCCCTCTGCGAGGAGCTGCCGATCGGGCCGGAGGAGAACTTCGAGGCGCTCTCGGCGAGGCTGGCGGCGCTTGGCGGCGAGCTGCTGGTGCGGGCCTTCGACCTGCTGGCCGAGCAGAAGCTGGCGCTGACGGAGCAGGACGAGGAGGCCGCCACCTACGCCGAGAAGATCGGGCCGGAGGAGCGCCGGCTCGACCCGGGCCGCCCCGCGGTCGAGCTCGCCCGCGTCGTCCGCGCGCTCACGCCCCATGTCGGCGCCTACCTGGAGACGAGCGACGGCGAGCGGCTCGGGGTGCGGCGGGCGCGCCCGGTCGACGTCGGCGTCAGGGCGGGCGAGGTGAAGGCCGAGTGGGGGGCGCTGCTGCTCGGCTGCGGCCAGGGGGCGCTGCGGCTCGAGGTGGTCCAGCCGGCCGGCGGCAAGCCGATGGCGGCGGATGCCTACCTGCGCGGCCACCCGCTGCCGAAGTTGTGAGCGATCCCGGCAGCCCGATCGCGCCGGCCCGGCTGCTCGCCTACGAGGTCCTGCGAGCGACCTTCGAGCGCGACTCCCACACCGAGATCGCCTTTCGCGAGGGCGCAGACGAGCGCGGGCTCGCCGGTCGCGAGCGGGCACAGGCGCAGCGCCTCGCCTACGGGGCGGTGCAGCGGCGCGGCACGCTCGACGCGGCGATCGACCGGCTCGCCGACCGCCCCCTGCGCAAGCTCGACCCGCCGGTGCTGGCGGCGCTGCGGCTGGGCATGTACGAGCTGCTCTTCGCCGATGGGACGCCGGACCACGCCGCCGTCGACCAGGCCGTCGAGCTGGCAAAGAAAGCCCGTGCCGCCCACGCCGCCGGCCTGGTCAACGCGGTGCTGCGCCGCGCCGCCCGCGAACGCGAGGCGCTGGTCGAGTCGCTGATCGGCGACGACTCGACCCCGGAGGCCGCCGCCGCCGCCCACTCGGCGCCGCTCTGGCTGGCCCAGATGTGGTGGCAGCAGCTCGGCCCCGACGGTGCACGCTCGCTGCTCGCCGCCTGCAACGAGCCCGCCGAGCTCGCATTCCGGGTCAACACGCTCAAGACGACGCCCGCCGTCGTGCTCGCCAAGCTCCGCGACGCCGGTGTCGAGGCCCGTTCCGCCGCTTCCGGTGCGCCTTATGTGTCCGTGGCTGGCATAAAGCGCACCGGAAGCGAGTGGCCGCTGGCGGCTACGGAGATGATCGTGGTCGAGGGGCAGACCGGCGGCGTCGTGCCCGAGCTGGTCGCGGCGGGGGAGTTGACGCCGCAGAGCCGCGGGTCGGCAGCGGTGGTCGAGGTGCTCGATCCCCAGCCCGGCGAGCACGTCCTCGACCTCTGCGCCGGTCCCGGGATCAAGACCGGGCAGATCGCCGCGCGCATGGGCGACCGCGGCGAGGTGATATCGGTTGAGAGCGACGCCCAGCGGGCGGAGGAAGTGGCAGAGCAGGCGCGTCGCCTCGGCCTGCGCAGCGTCACCGTGATCGAGTCCGATACGACCAACCCGGGGATGGCGCCCGGCTTTGACCGGGTCCTGCTCGACGCGCCCTGCTCGGACCTCGGCGCTCTCGCCTCCCGTCCCGACGCCCGCTGGCGCAAGTCGCCGGCGACGATCGAGCGCCTGGTCGGGGTCCAGGCCGAGCTGCTCGAGCGCGCTCGCGCGGCGCTGCGGCCCGGCGGCACCCTCGTCTACGCGACCTGCACGATCGACCGCCGCGAGAACGAGGATCAGGTCGAGGGCGGAGAGCAGATCCAGCTGCGCCCCGACCGCGACCGCACGACGGGGTTCTTCATCTGCCGCTCCAGGCGCGATGATGGTCGCGATGAGTGATGCAGGCGAGAGCGGGAGCGTGATGAAGCGGGCGGCCTGCCCGGGCTGCGGCGAGCCCTGGCTGCGCCCGACCCAGCTTCCAGGCCGCCTGCGCTGTGTGTACTGTCTGCGCCGCTTCGAGCTCGTCTCGCAGTGCCCGAACTGCGGCGAGCACCAGACGATCGCCCGCATGAGCACAACCGAGGACATGACCTGCCAGACCTGCGGTGACTCCATGCTGAGGCCGGTATGAGCGCGCGGATGAAGGAGATCGTCGCCTCGCCGCGGGTCGCTCCCTCGATCCTCTCGGCCGACTTCGCCAAGCTCGGCTCGCAGCTCGACGAGGTGCTCGACGCCGGGGCGCGGGTGATCCACTTCGACGTGATGGACGGGCGCTTCGTGCCGCCGATCACGATCGGGTCGCTGGTCGCGGCCTCGATCGCCGACCAGGTCCACGCGGCCGGCGCGGCGCTCGACGTCCACCTGATGATCGAGCAGCCCGAACGCCAGATCGAGGCCTTCGCCGAGGCCGGTGCCGACTCGATCACCTTTCACGAGGAGGCGACCCCGCACGCAAACCGCACCCTGGCGGCGATCGGCGACCTCGGCTGCCTGGCGGGAATCGCGCTCAATCCGGGGACCCCAGCGGATGCCCTGACCGAGCTGCGCGACCTCGCCGACATAGTCCTCTGCATGACGGTAAACCCCGGCTGGGGCGGCCAGGCCTTTATCGAGGACTCGCCAGACAAGGTCGCCCGCCTGGCGCAGCTGGTCGGCGGCGCCAAGATCGAGGTCGACGGCGGCATCGACACGACGACCGCGAGTGCAGTTGCAAATGCCGGAGCTTCCCTCTTCGTCGCCGGCTCAGCTATCTTCAGCTCCGACGACCCCGCAGCAGCCTACGCAGAGATTGCCGGGGCCGCGGGCGCAGCCTAGGAACTGTCCCGGCAGGGGTGGAGCGTCTTGTACTTTTTCGTCGTGAGCTAGAGGCGCCAGCCCCACCTCTCTCCACCGAAAAAGTTAAGCGGAACCCCTGCCGGGACAGTTCCTACCCACGCGCGATCAGTGCGCCGACAACCTCTTGCCACCAAGCTCGCTCCGCCGGGTCGTCCCCGGCTCGCTCGGCTCGCCGCTCGCACCAGCGGGCCAGCGAGCGCCGATCGCCTACCGCAACCGTCGTCTCCGAAGCCAGCGCGTAGCGGCCGTCGATGAGGGCGACGAGCGAGGTCGAGGCGTCGCGGCGGCTGCGCAGCACCGAGGCGACGGCGATGCCGTTGACGGCGTCCGGCTGCGAGGGGTCCTCGATCTCGCCCCCCGGGCCGACCGAGAAGATCTGCGGCGCGCCGCGTGGCGGCAGCCGCGGCGCCGGTGGAGCGCCGACCGGCCCCTCGTGCCAGCGCCGGGTCAGCTGCTCGACCTCCTCGCGCAGCTCGCCGCGGACGAGGATGTGCAGCTCGTCCCCCTCGCGCACCTCGGTCGAGCCGCGCGGTGGGATCGCGCGCCCGTCGCGGACGATCACGTTGACCAGGGCCTCGCGCGGCAGGCCGAGTTCGCGCACCAGGTGGCCGGCCGCCGCCGATCCCGGTCGCAAGCGGTAGGAGACGACGTCGCCGCCCATGCGGCGGATCCGCCCCGACTCGAGCAGGCGCCGCGGCAGCGACGGCTCGTCGGTGGTCAGCCCGAGCCAGCGGGCCAGCGGCTCGAAGGTAGCTCCCTGGACCAGGGTCGAGGTGAGGACGACGAAGAAGACGATCGCGAAGAGCTGGCGGCCGCCGGCGACGCCCGCGACCACGGGGAAGGTGGCGAGCCAGATTGGCGTCGCCCCGCGCAGCCCTGCCCAGCCGAGCATCGCCCGCTCGCGCAGCGAGAACGGCGAGAGCGCGGTGGCGAGGAGCGCGGCGATGGGCCGGGCGACGAGTATCAGGACGGCGGAGAGGGCGAGGCTTTCGAGCGCGATGTCGTCGAGCGCGCTGGGGAAGACGAGCAGCCCGAGCAGGATGAAGAGGCCGATCTGGGCGACCTCGCCGACGCCCTCGTGGAAGGCCGCGATGGTGCGGCGAGCCGGCACGCTCGCAGAGCCCAGCGCCAGCGCTGTCAGGTAGACCGCGAGCAGCCCGGAACCGTGCGCGACTTCGGCCGCGCCGAAGGCGATCCCGGCGATCGCCAGCGTCGCCACCGGGTAGATCCCGTCGGTCGGCAGCCGCACCGAGTTCAGCGCCATCACCGCCAGCCGGCCGAGGGCGAGGCCGATCGCGGCGCCGAGCGCCAGCTTCAGCGCCAGCAGGCCCACCATGTCCGCCGCTCCGTAGCCGGGGGTCTGGATCCATTCGATGAAGCCGACGACGAGCAGCAGGGCGACCGGGTCGTTCATCCCCGACTCGCCCTCGAGCGATCGCGCCAGCCCCTTCTCGAGCCGCGAGCGGCGCAGCACGGCGAAGATCGCGGCGGAGTCGGTGGCGGCGACGGCGGCGCCGACCAGCATTCCTTCAAGGGTGCTGAACCCGAAGATCAGCTTCGCCGCGAGCCCGGCGATCAGGGCGGTGAGGACGGTGCCCACGATCGCCAGCGAGGCCGCCGTCCAGAGCACCGGGCGGATCTCCGACCAGCCGGCGGTCAGGCCGCCCTCGAAGACGATCAGCACGAGCGCGATCGTGCCCAGCGTCCGCGCCAGCTCGGCGTCGCTGAACTCGATCCCGCCGATCCCCTCCGAGCCGGCGAGCATCCCCAGCCCGAGGAAGAGCAGCAGACCGGGGATTCGCATGCGGTCGGCGAGCAGGCCGCCGACGATGCCGGCGGCGAGCAGGGCGCCGGCGACAAGGATCAGCTCGGCGTCGTGTCCACCCATCGCGAGACCCTAGGTGTTCTCGTCGACGGCGGCGAGGCGCATCTCCAGCTCCTCCGGCGATCCCGGCGCCGGCACGTCCTCGGCTCGCTCGTGCGGCCGGCGGTAGATCAGGTAGAGCAGGCCGAAGAGGACGCCGGCGGCGAGGGCGAAGCCGACCTCGACCCGGTGGAACTCGTTGCTAACCAGCGGCACGAAGTTCCAGCCGATGAAGAGCGCCGCGCAGGCGATCCAGCGCGCCGCCGCCCGCCGCACCTGCCCCTGGGCGACGCACGCCTGGTTGACCGTCACCGAGCAGAGGTAGAGACCCATCGCCACCGTGACCAGCAGCAGTTCGCCGCGGCCGTAGCTGAACTTCTTGCTGAAGGCGATCTGCATCAGCTGCGGGCCGGCGACCAGCACGACGAGCCCGGTGAAGGCGGCGAAGGCGGCGATCCCGAGCAGGACCATCCGCACCGAGCGGTGGAACTCGCGCTCGCTGTCCGGGTCCTCGCTGGTGTGGAGGCCGGTGAGGTGGGGGAGGATGCTGGTCGAGACCGCCTGGAAGAGCTGCAGCGGCGCCCGCGCCAGCATCAGCACGTTGAAGATGAAGCCGGCGGCCGCGGCGCCCTGCAGGCCGCGGACGATCAGCGGCCCGGCGTTGAGGAAGGCCTGTTCGCTGAACATGATCACCAGCACCGCGGCGGCGAAGCCAGTGCCGTGGGCCATCGAGACCCCCGCCTCCGACTCCGGAGGAGTCAGATTGCGACCGGAGTCGGAGGCGGGGGAGTCATCCGGCATGTCCTCCGCTTCGCGTCCGGGCATGCCGGGTCGGGCTTTGGCGCGGCGCGCGAATGCTGCGGGTACCACCATGAGACTGAGAGAGGGCGCGGCGACGATGCCGACCGCCACCGCCGACTGCCCTTCCAGCAGGCTGACCGCGACCAGCACCGCGAACAGCGTGCGGAAGCACGACTCGGAGAGGATCAGCGCGGTGAAGAGGCCGAAGCGCTTCTGGCCGGCGAGGAAGCCGCGGGCGAAGTAGCTGGCGGCGTAGAAGAGGACCGCCGAGAAGAAGACCCAGTAGAGCGTTTCGTTGCCCTCGAGCAGGTCGTTCTGCATCGGCCCGCGCAAGGCGAGCGCCAGCGCCGCGAAGAGCGCCGCCAGGCCGAGCTGGATCGTCGAGGCGACCTTCACCGTGCCGTCGATCGGCTCGCCCTTGACCAGGTGTTCGGAGATGTGGCGGGAGAGCAGCTGTTCGATCGGCCGGTAGAGGGTCGAGATCGTGATGAAGACGGCCGACCAGAGCACCGTGATCTGCCCGTAGTCGGGCTTGGAGAGCACGTGAGAGGCGATGAAGAAGTAGACGTAGGTGATGACGCCGGTGAGGCCGACGCCGATCGCGAGGAAGCTGGCGGTCTTGCCGTAGTCGGCGGTGGCTGAGCGCTGCGATCAGTCTGCGCTCGTAGTGCGAGGGCGGCACCTCGAGCGCCAGCTCGACCCGCCGGACCCGCTCGAAGACGCGCTGCGTCATCACCCGCTGCCCGGCGAGCAGGTCGCCGATCACGCCGAGGGCGAAGAGCTGGATCGCGGCGATGAAGAGGACGGCGCCGAGGATCAGCGACTGGATGTGCCCGGTGCTGTCGCCGTTGAGGACCCAGTCGAGCAGGAAGCGGCATCCAGGCGGCCAGCGCGAGGAACGCGACGAGGAGGCCGGCGCGTGGCGAAGACGCGCAGCGGCTCGTAGCGGGCGTAGATGCGCAGGATCGAGAGCGCGTTGCGGCGCACGTAGGCGCCGGTCGAGTCGAAGAGCCGCGACTCGCGAGTCTGCGGGTTGGTCGCGATCTCGACCTGGTCGACCGCGACCAGCATCTTGCCGGCCTGGATCAGGCTCTCCAGCGTGTAGGTGAAGTTGTCGACGACGAGCAGGCCGAGCGCCGCCTCGCGGTTGTAGGCGCGGAAGCCGGAGGTGGTGTCGGCGATCTCGGTCCCGGAGAGCCGGCGCACCACCCAGCTGCCGAGCCTCTGCAGCGCTTTCTTCGAGCCCGAGAAGTGCTCGATCTGCTCGACCTGGCGGTCGCCGACGACCATGTCGGCCTCGCCGGCGAGGATCGGCGCCACGCAGCTTGGCGATGTCGGCGCCGCGGTACTGGTTGTCGGCGTCGGTGTTGACGACGATGTCGGCGCCGAGCTTGAGGCAGGCGTCGAGGCCGGCCTGGAAGCCGGCGGCGAGGCCCTTGTTGTTGGTCAGGCGGACGATGTGCTCGACCCCGTGCTCGCGGGCGACCTCGACCGTGCGGTCGGTCGAGCCGTCGTCGACGACCAGGAGCTCGACCGCGTCGATGCCCTCGATCTGCCGCGGGATGTCGGCGATCGTCGCCGGCAGGGTCGCCTCCTCGTTGAGGCAGGGGATCTGGACTATCAGCTTCATGGGCCGGCTCAGGGTATCCGGGTGCAGGGACGATGGCGCTCGGCGCGCGGGTCCTGTCGCGGCGGCCCTCCCCCATGTGCTCGGGCACCTAGACAGCGCCCTGCGCTATGGGGGACCCCCGCCACCGCGCCACCCGCGCGAGGAACGTCACAGACTGACTGCTCTGGCGCGAGTAGGATTGGCTGATTGACCAGTCAATCAATGCCATGAATGCCCAGCTCACAGCCACGGATCGAAGGCATCTGGCGCGGGCGCTGGAGCTGGCCGAGGGCGGGCGGGGGCGGGTCAGCCCCAATCCTCTGGTCGGAGCTGTTGTCGTGCGGGACGGGGAGGTCATCGGCGAGGGGTTCCACGCCGAGCTGGGCGGGCTGCACGCCGAGCGGGCGGCTCTCGCCGACTGTCTGGCAGCGGGGCGGACCCGGCGGGGGCGACGATGTACGTGACGCTGGAGCCCTGCGCGCACCAGGGCCGCCAGCCGCCTTGCGTCGGAGGCGATTCTCGAGGCCGGGATCTCGCGGGTCGTGATCGCCTCCGACGATCCCAGCGAGAAGGCCGCCGGCAGAGGCCCGGGAATCCTGCGCGACGGCGGGGTCGAGGTCGAGCTTGCGGCCGGCGAGGAGGCGACGGCGGCGCGGCTGCTCAACCAGCCCTTCCGCAAGCACGCCCGCACCGGCCTGCCGCTGGTGACGCTGAAGCTGGCGATGTCCCTCGACGGCCGCACCGCGACCCCGCCCGGCGACTCGCCCTGGATCTCCGGCGAGGCGAGCCGCGCCCTCGTCCACCGCTGGCGCGCCGAGTCCGACGCGATCGCGGTCGGCATCGGCACCGTCCTCGCCGACGACCCGCTGCTCACCGCCCGCGACGTCGACGGCCGCCCGGCAGCCGATCCGCGGTCGTCTTCGACCGCCAGGCCCGCCTGCCGCTCGACTCCCAGCTCCTGCAGACCCTCGACCAGTCGCCGGTGCTCGTCGTCGTCGGCCCCCGAGGCCGACGCCTCGCAGCTGCGCGAGGCCGGCGCGGAGATCCTCGTCGCGGACGACATCGACGCCGCCCTGGCCGACCTCGGTCGCCGCGAGATCACCAGCCTCTTCCTCGAGGGCGGCCCGACTCTGGCCGCCGCCTTCGCCGAGCGCCGGTCGAGATCGACGAGGCCCGCGTCTTCGTCGCCCCGATCCTGCTCGCGGTTGGCGAGCCGCGCGTCGCAGGCCGTCGATCCCGGCGCCGGGGACACGCTGATCGAGACCCGGTTCAGGGAGTGGTGAGTGTTCACCGGGCTGATCCAAGACATCGGCACCGTCGAGTCGGTCGAGGCCGGAGACGAGGGGGCGCGGCTGCGCATCGCGACCGCTCCTGGCGAGAGATCGCCAGCGGCGACTCGGTCGCCGTCAACGGCGTCTGCCTGACCGCGACCGCGGTCGACGCCGCCGGCTTCGAGACCGAGGCGATGAACCAGACGCTCGACGTCACCGCGCTCGGCGGCGCTGGAAGCCGGCGCCCGGGTCAACCTCGAGCTGGCGATGAGGGCCTCCGACCGCCTCGGCGGCCACATCGTCCAGGGCCACGTCGACGGCGTCGGCGAGGTCGCTCTCGATCGAGGACGACGGCTTCGCCCGCCGCCTGCGCGTCGGCGCTCGGCCCCGAGCTGCTGCGCTACGTGGTCGAGAAGGGCTCGATCGCGCCTCAGCGGCGTCAGCCTCACGGTCGCGGATTTGGGCGAGGTCTTGGGCTGAGGTTTCCCTGATCCCCGAGACCCTGGAGCGGACGACCCTCGGCGAGGCCGCGGCCGGGGACCAGCTCAACGTCGAGTGCGACGTGGTGGCGAAGTACGTGGAGCGATTGGTGGCACCATTCGCTGGAAAGGAGCGGACGTGAGCCAGATGACGGAGACGCAGAGGACAGAGGACGCTGGACCGAGGCGGGGGAGAGCCCGTTCTCGACGATCGAGGAGGCGATCGAGGAGATCCGCCGCGGCCGCATGGTCGTCGTCTGCGACGGCGAGGACCGCGAGAACGAGGGCGACCTGGTGATGGCGGCCCAGTTCGCCACCCCCGAGGCGATCAACTTCATGGCCAAGGAGGCGCGCGGCCTGATCTGCCTGGCGCTGACCGCCGAGCGCTGCGAGAAGCTCGGCCTCAACCTGATGGCGGCCAAGAACGAGGCGCCGCTGCAGACCGCCTTCACGGTCACGATCGAGGCGGCCGGCGGGGTCAGCACCGGCATCTCCGCCCACGACCGCGCCCACACGATCCAGGTCGCGATCGACCCCAACTCCGGCCCGCGCGACATCGTCGTCCCCGGCCACATGTTCCCGCTGCGGGCCAAGGAGGGCGGCGTGCTCGAGCGCACCGGCCACACCGAGGCCAGCGTCGACCTCGCCCGCCTCGCCGGCCTGACGCCCGGCCGGGGTGATCTGCGAGGTGATGAACGACGACGGCACGATGGCCCGCGTCCCCGACCTGATCCCCTACTGCGAGAGGCACGGCCTGAAGATGGTCACGGTCGCCGACCTGATCGCCTACCGGCGCCGCACCGAGAAGCTGGTCGAGCGGGTCGTCGCCACCGCGCTGCCGACCGCGTTCGGCGACTTCACCGCGGTCGGCTACCGCTCCCTGGTCGACGACAAACACCACGTGGCGATGGTCAAGGGCGACGTCGACGGCGCCGAGGACGTGCTCGTCCGCGTCCACAGCGAGTGCCTCACCGGCGACGTCTTCCACAGCATGCGCTGCGACTGCGGCGAGCAGCTGGCCGCGGCGCTGACGATGATCGAGCAGCGAGGGCCAGCGGCGTCCTCCTCTACCTCTCCCAGGAGGGGCGCGGGATCGGCCTGCTCAACAAGCTGCGCGCCTACAAGCTGCAGGAGGAGGGGGCCGACACGGTCGAGGCCAACCTCAAGCTCGGCCTGCCCGCCGACCTGCGCGACTACGGGATCGGCGCCCAGATCCTCGGCGACCTCGGCCTGACCAGCATCCGCATCCTCACCAACAACCCGAAAAAGATCGTCGGCCTCGAGGGCTACGGCCTCTCGGTCACCGAGCAGGTGCCGATCGAGTCCTCGCCCAACGCCCACAACGAGGCCTACCTGCGGGCCAAGCGCGACAAGATGGGCCACTCGCTGCACCACCAGGGCCTCGCCCTCGACGAGGAGATGATCCGCGACGAGGAGGAGCGCGACGCCGCCGGCGGCGACGAGGCGGCCGATGGCTGAGTCGGCCGCCTTCCTCGAGAGCTTCGACGAGGAGGAGAAGGAGACCCTCGCGCGCGCTGCAGTTCGCCGTCTGCGTCGGCCGCTTCTACGAGGACCTCGCCGAGCGGCTGCTGAACGGCGCCCGCGAAGGCTTCGAGCTCGCCGGCGTCCCGGCCTCCTCCGTGAGCGCAAGTCTCGGTCCCCGGCGCCTACGAGCTGCCCTTCGCCGCGAAGCTGCACGCCGAGCAGCGAACGCTTCGCCGGCGTCGCCTGCCTCGGCGTCGTCATCCGCGGCGAGACCGACCACTACGACTTCGTCTGCGCCGAGGCGGCCCGCGGCATCCAGGACGTGCAGCTCGACACCGGCGTCCCCTGCGCCTTCGGCGTGATCACCTGCGACACGATGGAGCAGGCCCTCGCCCGCGCCGGCGGCGGCAAGCGCGACCAGGGCCGCAACGCCGCCCTCACCGTAGCCCGCATGGCCCTGCTCAAACGCCGGTCAACCCGTACCGCTGGCAGAGCCGCGACGGCTAGCGCCGACCTGTACCATCCTCGACCCGATGGCCAAGGTTTGCCACAGCTGCGGCAAGGGACCGGCGTTCGGCCAGTCCCGCAGCCACTCGATGGTCGCCACCAAGCGGCGCTTCGACCCGAACCTGCAGAAGGTGCGGATCGAAGAGAACGGCCGCAAGCTGCGCGCTTACGTCTGCACGCGCTGCCTCAAGGCCAACAAGGTCACCAAGGCCGCCTGAGGCCGTAGGACGCTGCGCGAGGCCGCACCGTCGGCTGCGCGTCGTGCTGGAGCACTGCCGCTTCGCCGCCGGCACGCCCTCGCTTGGTCCGACGGCCTCAGGACGGATTAGGCGCTCTCGACAACCGGGTGCTCGCCTGTCGGTGCCGGATCGCCCTCGGCGGGCTCGACGTGTAGGCGGGGCAGGAGCCGGTCGAGCCAGCCCGGCAGCCACCAGGCGTTCTTGCCGAAGAGCTGCATGATCGCCGGGACGAGGACCGAGCGGATGATCACGGCGTCGATGAAGACGGCCGAGGCGAGGCCGAGGCCGAAGAGTTTGATGATGCGGTCTTCGCCGATCATGAAGGAGGCGAAGACGGTGACCATGATCGCCGCGGCGGCGGTGATCACGCGGCCGGTCAGCGCCAGGCCGCGGGTGACCGCGAGGGTCGCGTCGTGCTTGTCGCTCCCACTCCTCGTGGATGCGCGACATCAGGAAGACCTCGTAGTCCATCGAGAGGCCGAAGATGATCGCGAAGAGGAAGACGGGGAAGAAGGAGATGATCGGCCCGGTCCCGTCGACGCCGATCAGGCTCGCGCCCCAGCCCCACTGGAAGACGGCGACGATCAGGCCGAAGGCGGCGCCGATGCTGAGCAGGTTCATCACCATCGCCTTCAGCGGCACCAGCACCGAGCGGAAGACCGCCATCAGCAGCAGCGCCGAGAGCAGGACGACGACGCCGATGAAGAGCGGCAGCTTTTCGGCGATCGCGTCGCCGAAGTCCTCGAAGATCGCGGTGATGCCGCCGACGTGGAGTCGGGCGCCGGTCTGCTGCTCGATCGGCGGCAGCACGTCGTCGCGGATGTGGTCGAGCAGCTTGGTCGTGTCGGCGCTCTGCGGCGAGGTCGTCGGGTAGAGCTGGAAGACGCCGGTGTCCTTGGCCGGGTTGAGCGTGATCGAGGTGACCTTCGCTACGCCTTCCTCGTTCTTCAGCGTGTTACGGAGGGTGACCAGCGCTTCGTCGTCGCCCTTGCCCGGCAGCGCCGCGACCATCGCAAAGGGGCCGTTGAAGCCGGGCCCGAAGCCCTCGGCGAGCAGGTCGTAGGCTTCGCGCGTGCTCGATCCCGCCGGGTCGGTGCCGGCGTCGTTGGAGCCGAGCCGCAGTGAGAGAGTGGGCACGCAGAGGAGGAGCAGCAGCCCACCGGAGAGGACCGCCGAGAGCACCGGCCGCCTCTGGATCTCATGGCTCCAGCGGAACCAGCGCGTGTCTTCGGCGGTGGAAGGCTCGCGCTTGCCCAAGCCCGGAATGCGCAGTCGATCCACGCGGCGGCCGGCGATCGTCAGCAGCGCCGGCAGTAGGGTCAGCGCTGCGATCATCGTGAACAGCACCGCCAGCGCAGCCGCCATCGCGACGCCGTAGAGGAAGCTGATGCCGAGCAGCAGCATCCCCATCAGCGAGATGATCACGGTGATGCCGGCGAAGAGCACAGCGCGGCCGGCCGTATCGACCGCGGCGATCGCCGCCGGGCGCGGCTCGAGCCCCTCGTCGAGCCCGTTGCGGAAGCGGGTGAGGATGAAGAGCGCGTAGTCGATGCCGACGCCGAGGCCGATCATCGCCGCCAGCTGCGGCGCGAAATTGGCGGTGTCGAAGACATGGGTGCCGAGCGTGACCAGGCTGATGCCGACCCCGAGGGCGAAGAGGGCGGTGAGCAGCGGCAGCCCCATCGCCACCACCGAGCCGAAGGTCAGCAGCAGGATGACGACCGCGGCCAGCAGGCCGATCATGAACGAGGAGTCGCCGCCTTCTTCTTCGTTGCGGACTTCCTCGATCGGCGCGCCGCCGACCTCGACCTGCAGGCTGTCGCCGTTGGCCGCCTGGCCGATCGCGACCAGCTTCTTGATGTCGTCCTTTTCGAGCTTGTCGGTGGTGGTGTCGTACTGGACGGTCGCGTAGGCGATCTCGCCGTCCTTGCTGATCGCGCGCGGCGCCTCCGGCCTCGTAGGGGCTGGCGACTTCGCTGACGTGCGGCAGCTTGGCCGCTTCGGCGAAGACGCCTTCCATCTTCTGCTTCACCGCCGGCGAGTCGGCCCCGGCCGGCGCCTTGTAGACGATTTCCGCGGTGACCCCGGACTGCTGCGGGAAGCGTTCTTCGAGCAGGTCGAAGGCTTCCTGGGAGTCGGAGGAGGGCAGCTTGAATTCTTCGGTGAAGTCGGAGCCGACCGAGCCGGCGATCATCCCGATCCCGATCAGGGCGACGATCCAGCTGACGATCACGGTCTTGCGGTGCCCGGTGGTCCAGGTGGCGAAGCGTCTCATCGAGCGTCGCACCGTAGCGAACCGGCTGTCGGCCTGCCGCCGGCTCATCCGGCCCCGGCAGCTAGATTTCGGGCGATGCCCGATCCCTCGATCGTGCGCTTCCGGCGCGTCGTCAGCTCCGCCTACGCGAATCTGGAGGCGCGTCGCCAGGAGGTCAACGACCTCAACGTCTTCCCGGTCGCCGACGGCGACACCGGCGACAACATGGCGATGACGATGCGGGCGGTGATGGAGGAGCTCGACCGCCTCGACGGGATGGAGGTCGACGAGGTCGGCCGCACCCAGCTCGTCCAGGCGCTGGCGCGCGCCGCCCTGATGGGCGCCCGCGGCAACTCCGGCGTGATCCTCAGCCAGATCGTCCGCGGCGCCGCCGAGGAGCTGGCCAGCCGCCCGGGCGAGCTGATCGACCCGGTGCTCGTCGCCTCGGCCTTCGCCAGCGCCGCCGACGCCGCCTACGACTCGGTGCGCGAGCCGGCCGAGGGGACGATGCTGACCGTCTTCCGCGAGATGGCCCACTCGATCGCCCGCCAGCTCGCCCACCTCGAGGCCGAGAAGCAGCGGCTCGAGCAGGGCGTGCCCGACGAGATGCAGGACGCGGTCCTCGCCGAGGTGCTGGAGCGGGCGATCGAAGACGGCCAGCGCGCGGTCGAGCGCACCCCCGAGCAGCTCGACGTGCTGCGCGAGTCGGGCGTCGTCGACGCCGGCGGCTACGGCCTGGTGCTGATCCTCGCCGGCGTCGTCGCCGGGCTGCGCGGGGACGGGGCCGAGGTACCCGAGGTCGACCACCACGAGGCGCCGCGGCTGAGCCGCCCCCACCACGAGGACAGCCGCTTCCGCTACTGCACCAACTTCATCGTCTCCGGCGCCGGGCTGAGCAGCCGCGACTTCCTGCCGCGCCTGGAGGGGCTGGGCGACTCGGTGCTCGTCGTCGGCGACGAGGTGACGCTCAAGGTCCACGTCCACACCGACGATCCCGAGGCCGCGGTGGCGCTCTTCGAGGACGCCGGCAATGTCACCAACCTCGACGTCGCCGACATGCGCGAGCAGATCGCCGAGCGCCGCGCCCGGCTCGAGGGCGGCCGCACCGGCGCGCTCGCCGTCGCCGCCGGCGACGGCCTGGAGCGGCTCTTCGCCGAGCTCGGCGCCCACGTCGTCCCGGCGGCGAGACCCTCAACCCCTCCACCTACGAGCTGCTCGCCGGCATCCACGAGGTGCCGGCCGAGGAAGTCCTCGTCTTCCCCAGCTCCTCCAACGTGGTGATGGCGGCCGAGCGGGCCTGCGAGCTCTCCGAGAAGCCGGCCCGCGTCGTCGCGCGCGACCTCGCTGCAGAAAAGCCTGCTGACCCTGGTCGAGCTCGACCCCGCCGCGCACCGCCGAGGAGAACGCCGAGCGGCTGGACGGCGCCCTCGGCGACGATCGCCAGCGGCGGCGTCGCGCCCGCCGCCCGCGACGACGCCCAGGGCCGCTTCCGCAAGGGCGATGCGGTCGGCTTCGTCGACGAGGAGATCGTCGCCTGGGGCGGCGCGGGATCGACACTGGCGGCGACGATCGAGAAGCTCGCCGAGGGCGCCGAGATCGTCACCGTGATCGCCGGCGACGGCGCCCCGATCGCCCTCGACGATCTCGATCCGCACGTGCCCGACGGGGTCGAGATCGAGACCCACGACGGCGGCCAGCCGAGCTGGTGGTGGCTGCTCGCCGCCCAGTAGTGCGCTCGTTCGCCGGCGCCTCCGAGCTGAGCAGGGCGCAGCTGCGCGATGCGCCGGTCCACTGGCCGCGGCCGAGCGCGCTTGACGTCTCGCTGCAGGCGCTCGACGGCGTCGGGCCGAAGCTGGCGGAGGTCGGCGGCGGAGGCCGGCATCTCGACGGTCGGCGACCTGCTGATGCGGTTCCCGCACCGCCATCGCGACCGGCAGTCGTCCCGGTCGCGAGCCTCGAGCCGAAGGAGCAGGCGACGATTGCCGTCGAAGTTCACGGCAATGCCTCGCGGCCCTTCCGGCGCAAGGGGCTGAGCATCCTCAGCGTCAAGGTCGGGGACGAGAGCGGGACGGTGCGGGCCACCTGGTTCAACCAGCCGTGGCTGGCGCCGAAGCTGACGGAAGGCACGCAGCTTCTGCTCACCGGCTCTGCCGACAAACGTGGTTTCCGCGTCTCCGAATACGAGTTCGAGGGAAGGCGCCGAGGACGGGCTTGATGCCGGTGCCATCCCGGGACGGAGGAGCTGAAGCCGCAGAGGGTGCGGCAGTGGATGGAGCAGGCGATTCGAGTCGGTGGGCAACGTGATCGAGGCGTTGCCGGCTGAGCTGCGGGTGCGCCGCGGACTCGCCGGAGCTGCCGATGCGATCAAGGCGGTGCACTTTCCTGAGTCGATCGAGGAAGTGGAGGTGGCGCGGGCGCGGCTGCGGTTCGAGGAGCTCTTCCTCTACCAGGCGATCCTGGCGACGCGAAAGCGGGCGCACCGGGTGGCGCGACCGGCGCCGCGGCTGGGGAAGCCCGGGGATCCGGTGGGGCGCTGGCTCGACTCGCTGCCGTTCGAGCCGACCCGCGACCAGCTCAAGGCGTTCGACGAGATCGACGGCGATCTGGACTCGGGCGAGCCGATGCAGCGGCTGCTGATGGGCGAGGTGGGATCGGGGAAGACGGTGGTCGCGCTGTACTCGATGCTGCGGGCGCTGGAAGCCGGGTTCCAGGCGGTGCTGATGGCGCCGACGGAGACGCTCGCCGAGCAGCACGCGGTGACCCTGGGGAGGCTCTTGGCGGAGGAGGCGACGCCGTTCGCGCTGCTGACCGGGGCGACGCCGGCGGCGCAGCGCAGGAAGGACCTGGAGCGGCTCGCCACGGGGGAGCTGGGGCTGATCGTCGGCACGCACGCCCTGATCGAGCCGACCGTGGAGTTCGCCCGCCTGGGCCTCTGCGTGGTCGACGAGCAGCACCGCTTCGGGGTGAAGCAGCGCAAGGCGCTCGACTCGAAGGGGGTCGAAGGCCTGGCCCCGCACGTGCTGCACATGACCGCGACGCCGATCCCGCGCACGCTCTCGCTGACCGCCTACGGGGACCTCGACACGACCGCCCTGCACGAGCTCCCGTCTGGCCGCAAGCCGGTGCAGACGCGGATCGTCGAGGAGAAGGAGCGGGCCGGCGCATATGAGTTCATCCGCGGGCAGCTGCGCGAGGGAAGGCAGGCCTACGTGGTCTGCCCGCTGGTCGAGGAGTCGGAGAAAATGCAGGGGCGGGCGGCAGAGGTCGAGGCCGAGCGGCTTGCGGCCGGCGAGCTGCGCGACTTCTCGGTCGGCGTGATCCACGGCCAGATGCACTCGCGCGAGAAGGCGGCGGCGATGGAAGCCTTTGCCGCCGGGGAGACCGACGTCCTGGTCGCGACGACCGTGATCGAGGTCGGCATCGACGTCGCCAACGCGACCGTGATCGTGATCGAGGGGGCCGAGCGCTACGGCGTCTCCCAGCTGCACCAGCTGCGCGGCCGGGTCGGTCGCGGCGAGCACGAGTCAGTCTGCCTGCTCTTCCCCGAAGAGGCCGGCGGGATGGCGCGGCGGCGGCTGAAGGCGGTCGAGCGCGAGAGCGACGGCTTCCGTCTCGCCGAGATCGACCTCAGCCTGCGCGGCGAGGGCGAGGTGCTGGGGACGCGGCAGAGCGGCCTGCCCCGCTTCGCCGTCGCCGAGCTGCCCGACGACGCCGCGGACCTGGAGGCCGCGCGCGAGGAGGTTCTCGCCCTGCTGCGCGAGCACGGCAACCTCGAGGCCCCAGAGCTCGGCCCATTGCTCGAGGCGGCCCGCCGGCGCTTCGGCGCCGGGGCCGCCGACCCGATACCACTGTGAAATGCGCGTGATCGCCGGAGAGCTCGGGGGGCGGCGGCTGGTCGCGCCGCGGGGGTGGAAGGTGCGGCCCACGTCGGACCGGGTGCGAGAGGCGATTTTCTCGGCGCTGGGCGAGAGGGTGGAGGGCGCCACGGTGCTCGACCTCTACTGCGGGACGGGCGCGCTGGCGATCGAGGCGCTCTCGCGCGGCGCCGCCGCAAGCCACCCTGGTCGACCGCGACACCCGCGCCGCGCTCGGCAACGTCGAGCACCTCGGGCTGGGCGAGCGCACCGAGCTGGTCCGGGCCGACGTCTCGCGCTGGCTCGGCCGCCGGGAGGTGGATGACCCGGCTTTCGACCTCGTCTTCGTCGATGCCCCCTATAGACTCGCCGACCGCGTGGGGCAGGAACTGAACACTCATCTGCCGCGCCTCCTCAGCAGCGGGGGCCGGGCCATCGTCGAGAGCGGCGCCCGCCGCCCGCTCCGCATCGACTCGCTGCCCAGCCTGCGCCAGCGCCGCTACGGCGCCGCCGACGTCGCCTTCTACGGAGAGGGCGCCTGATGGCCGAGCGCGACGGCACCGTCGTCTGCCCGGGGAGCTACGACCCGGTCACCAACGGCCACATCGACATCATCACCCGCAGCTCCGAGGTCTTCGAGCGCGTCGATCGTCGGCATCGTCAACAACCCGATGCGCAAGGACAAGACGCTCTTCACCGCCGAGGAGCGCCAGGGCCTGATCGAAGAAGCGACCGCGGACCTCGGCAACGTCGAGGCGCGGATCTTCTCCAACCTGCTGGTCGAGTTCGCCCGCGAACAGGGGGCGAGGGCGATCGTCAAGGGCCTGCGGGCGATCTCCGACTTCGAGTACGAGTTCGAGATGGCCCAGCTCAACCGCAAGCTCGACCCCGGCATCGAGAGCATCTACATGATCGCCTCGCCGCAGTACAGCTTCCTCTCCTCGACCGGGGTGAAGGAAATGGCGACCTTCGGCGGCGACGTATCCGACCTCGTCCCGAAGCCTGTCGCGGCCGCGATGGCGCAGCGCCTGGGCGACAGGTAGGCTTTTCCAGACGGAGCGGAGTGGGCGAGAGCTTGCAAAAACCCGAGGAAATAACCGCTTCTTCACCGAAGATGGCTCTGACACGTAGGCTTACGACCTGCTGATGGACGTTCTCGTTCTAATTGACAAGCTCGACGACGTAGTTCACAACGCGCGCCCGGTGCCGCTGACGGACCAGGTGCGCGTCGATCGCGAGGAGATCTACGACCTGCTCGACCAGATGCGGGCGACGATCCCCGAGGAGATCAAGCAGGCGCGCTGGATCGTCAAGGAGCGCCAGGAGATGCTGGCCGAGGCCAAGCGCGAGGCGGAGCGGATCGTGCGCGAGGCGCGCGAGCAGCAGGCCCGGCTGATCTCCGACGAGGAGGTCACCAAGCAGGCTGAGCGGGCCGCTGATGAGATCGTCGAGGATGCGCGGACGCGGGAGCGGGAGATTCGGCTTGGCGCCGAGGACTACGCGGACGAGATCCTCAATACGCTTGAGGTCAATCTTCAGAAGTTTCTTGCGGCCGTTCAGCGTGGCCGCGATCGGCTTGCCGGCACGGGACGAAGAGCAGCAGCCGGTGCCGAGCTGGACGAGCAGGCTTAGCAGCGGGGCGTTGGGGGCGGGCGTTGCCCCCTCCCAAAACGCTCGGCAGGAGCCTCGCTGGAGTGTTTTGGGAGGGGGCAACGCCCGCCCTTCCATCACTCCGTTTGCTCTTGGCTTGGCGTGCTGAGCTTCAGTACGTGGCGGCTACTACGGCCAGGTCCTCTGCCTGCCAGGTGACTTTGCCGCCGGACCAGTCGAGCAGGTTCTTGAGCTTGTCTGGGTCGAAGACGTCGCCGATCACCAAGGCGCGGGAGTGCTCTTTTACTCGGCGGCATAGGGCTTGGAGCTGGTCGTCTTCTAGGTCGCCGGCTGAGAGGACTGAGATGACTAGGTCCCAGGGGCCGTCGGGGAGGGGGTCCTCGATGCGGGCGAGTTGGACGTCGTCGTAGGTCTGGCGGGCTCGAAAGACCATGTCGGGGCTGGCGTCTAGGCCGATTACCCAGGCGTCGGGATACGCCTCGATCAGGCGGCGGGTGGTCTCTCCCGTGCCCATCCCCAGCTCGAGCACCCGCTCCGGCGCGAACGGGATCGCTGCAATTGCCTGCTCCTGCAGTTCGTCGTAGCGCGGGATCTGGACGCGGATGCGCTCCAGGTAGACGTCGGGTGTCCAGTCGAATCGATTCATTCCGTAACCTCGTGGAGCCTGCCATCGTAAGCCCGGCCGAAGCGGAGGAGCGCCCATGGCCCAAGCGACGACGATCATCGACCTGGCGCGACTGTCCCTGTCGCATGGCGAGGGACGCTGGCTGGACCTGCCGGTGCGGCTGGAGCCGCTCGAGCTGGCGGGCCAGTCCTATGCTATCTCGACCGAATCGGTGCCGGTGCGGCTCGATGTCTCGCGGCCGAGCGGCGGCTACGCGTTCAGGATGCGCTTTCCGGTGCGGATCGAGGGGCCGTGTATGCGCTGCCTGGAGGGGGCTGCGCTGGAGGCCGAGGTCGACGCCCGCGAGGTTGCCCAGGACAACACCGATGACGAGGAGCTGCGCAGCCCCTACGTCGAGGATGACCAGCTGGACCTCGGGCGTTGGGCTCACGATGCCGCGGTTCTGACGATCCCCACGCGATTTCTCTGCCGGCCTGACTGTGCCGGCCTTTGTCCGGTTTGCGGCGAGTCGCTCAACGATGCCGACCCGGCCGAGCACGTGCACGACTCGGGTCCTGATCCTCGTTGGGCGAAGTTGAAGGAGCTGAGGCTGGAGTAGGTGGTGGGTGGGGGAGGACCGGGGCACCCCTCCCAAAACGCTCGGCAGGAGCCTCGCTGGAGTGTTTTGGGAGGGGTGCCCGGTCCTCTCTCGACCCGCTACCATGCCCCGCTCATGGCTGTACCTAAGAAGAGAACTTCCAGTGCGCGGCGGGACAAGCGGCGGGCTAACCACAAGGCTGGCAAGGCGCGGCTGAATCAGTGCCCCCGCTGCCACAGCCCGCGGCTGCCACATCGGGTTTGCCCGACCTGTGGGACTTACGCCGGGCGTGAAGTGATCAAACACCCGATCGCTCAGCCCACGGCCACGCCGACCGACTCGGAGTAGCGCTTGGGGCGCGGCGTGACCGTTGCCCTCGATGGCTTCGGGGCGGAGCAAGGATTTGACGTGCTCGCACAGGGGGCGCGGATGGCGGCGGCGGACGGGATAGGCATTCGGGTCTTCGGCCCTCCGGCTGAGCTGGATCTAGATGGCGTCGACGGGATCGAGGTCGTTCCGACCCAGGGCTGGATCTCTAACAAGGAAGACGCGGTCACTGCGGTGCGGGCCAAGAAAGAGGCCTCGGTCGTGCGGGCTGCAGCTGATGTGGCCGAGGGTCGCGTCGGCGGCGATGGTCAGCTCAGGCTCGACCGGGGCGACGATGGCGGCGGCGACGTTTGGGTTGCGGCGGCTCAAGGGCGTGCAGCGCCCCGCCCTGGCAGTTCAGCTTCCGGTTCCCGGCAAAGCCGTGCTCTTCCTCGACGTCGGTGCCAACGTCGAGGTGCGCGCTCAGCACTTGGTTCAGTTCGCCTTTCTCGGTGCCGCTTTCAGCGAGGCCGTGCTTGGGGTGGCGCGGCCACGGGTCGGGCTGCTCTCGGTCGGCGAGGAGGCGGGGAAGGGGCGCGAGGAGGTCGCGGCGGCGCACGAGACGCTCAGCGGCGCAAAGGGGATCGATTTCGCTGGGAACGTCGAGGGGCGCGACCTGCCGGCGGGCGCCGCTGACGTGGTCGTCACCGATGGCTTCACCGGCAACGTGGCGCTGAAGTTGATGGAGGGGACGGCGAAGACCGTTACCGCGGCGATTCGGGATGCGGCTCGCTCCAACCCGTTGGCTGCTCTCGGCGGCCTGCTGATGCGGCCGGCGCTGGGCGGCCTGCGCCGAGAGCTGCACCCGGACACCACCGGCGGCGCGATCCTGCTCGGGCTGCGCGGCATCGCCGTCGTCGGCCATGGCAGCTCCGGCGCCGAGGGGATCGCCAACGCGGTGGGGCTGGCGGCGCGCTGCGCCGAGGTCGACGCGGTCGGCCGCACCGCGGCGCTGCTGCGCGATAGCGGGGCCGGGCGGGGCGATCTGGCCGCCTCCCGTGACGCCGGCGGAGACGCGTGATAGGAAGCCCATATGAGTGATCAAATCGGCGCGGTGATCGCCGGTCATTCGAGTCCGCGACGATTTGATCGCGAATGGAAGGTGTCTCGGTGACCCGCGAGGAAGTCCTCACTCTGGTCCGCGACCACCTCGCCGAGGAGCTCGAGGTCGAGGCCGCCGGGATCGCCGAGGGGAGCCGCTTCAAGGAGGATCTCGACGCCGACTCACTCGACCTCTACGAGCTGGTGATGGAGCTCGAGGACACATACGGCATCTCCGTCTCCGAGCAGCAGGCAGCCAAGATCGCGACGGTGGGAGACGCGGTCGATTTCGTGCTCGAGCACGCCCCGGCGTGAGCGCCACCGCGCTCTCCAAGCTCGTCTCCGAGCTGCCCGAGGATCTGCGCAGCGAGGCGCTGACCCACTCCTCCTGGACCGAGGAGCGCACCGAGTCCTACGAGCGCCTCGCCTACCTCGGCGACAGCGTGCTCGCCCTCGCCGTCGCCCGCGATCTGGTCGAGCGCTTCCCCGAGGTCGACGCCGGCGGCCTGACCAAGGTCCACAACCAGGCGGTCCGGGGAGCCTCCTGCGCCGAGGTCGGCCGCGAGCTCGGCGTGCCGGAGATGCTGCGGGCCAACGAGCCCGAGGAGATGCAGCTGGGGATCCCGGCCGAGGTGCTGCTCAGCGGCGAGCGGCCGCTGCCCGAGGCGACCGAGGCGCTGATCGGCGCCTGCTTCCTCGCCTTCGGCTTCGAGCGCACCGCTGAGGCCGTCGTCGCCGCCTTCGAGCCGCGGATCGAGCACGCCGCTGCGACCCGGATCGACTTCAAGTCGGCGCTGCAGGAGCTTCTGGCGCGGCGCCACGCGCGCGTAAGCTACGAGGTGATCGCCGAATCGGGCCCCCCACACCGCCGCAAGTTCGAGGTGGCGGCGGTGATCGACGGGGAGCGGGTCGGCGAGGGGGAGGGCCGCAGCAAGAAGGCGGCCGAGCAGGATGCGGCGGAGAAGGCGCTGAAGCGCCTTGGTGGATAGATGATTCGAGGAGGCGTGGCGTCCGACTCAAACGAGAGCCTTAGCCGTCGAAAGCCTGGGAACTAGAGCATGTATCTGAGATCGATCGAGATGAAGGGGTTCAAGTCGTTCCCCGAGCGGGCGAGGCTGGAGTTCTCGCCCGGCGTCAGCGTGATCGTCGGCCCCAACGGCTCGGGCAAGTCGAACATCACCGACGCTGTGCTCTGGGCGCTCGGAGAGCAGAGCCCCGGCGCGATCCGCGGCGCCTCGATGCAGGATGTGATCTCGGCCGGCGGCAAGGGCATCGGCCAGCGCCGCGCCGCCGAGGTCGAGGTGACGATCGACAACTCCGAGGGGCGGGCTGCGACCGAGCTCTCCGAGATCGCGGTCAAGCGCACGCTCGACCGTTCCGGCGACGGCTCCTACCGCCTCAACGGCGCCCGCTGCCGCCTCGTCGACGTCAGCGAGGTGCTCTCCGACACCAACCTCGGCCGCGAGATGCACTCGGTGATCAGCCAGGGCCGGGTCGAGTCGATCGTCCACTCCAAACCCCGCGAGCGGCGCCTCCTGGTCGAGGAGGCCGCCGGTCTCGGCAAGCACCGCAAGCGCCGCCGCCGCGCCGAGCTGAAGCTGCGCGCGGCGCGCGACAACCTCGACCGCGCGCTCGACCTCGAGCGCGCGGCCCGCGCCCGCCTGCGGCCGCTGAAGCGCCAGGCGCAGGCGGCCGAGCTCGGCGCCCGGATCGAGCGCGAGGAACTTGGGCTGAAAGGGCAGCTGGTCGCCGAGGAGCTGCGCTTCGGCGCCGACCGCGCCGCGGCGGCCGAGAAGGCCGCGAACGAGGCGCGGGCGCAGCGGGCCGAGATCGAGAAGCGCCTGGCCGAGGTGAGCGGGAAGCGCCGCGCCGCCGAGGAGCGCTTCGCTGCTCGCGACCGCGAGCGCACCCAGGCCTGGGGCGTGCTGACCAAGCTGCGCGGCGAGCAGCAGCGGGTCGCGATCCGGGCCTCCGGCCTCTCCGACCGCGAGGGCGAGATCGGCGCCAGCCTCGACCTGCTGCGGGCCGAGCTCGGCCCGCTGACGCTGGACGTCGAGGCGGGGGCGCGCCCCGGCGAGCGGGCACGCCAGCTGGAGGAGGAGTTGGGCGAGATCGACTGCCGGACTCGCCGGCGCCGCCGAGGGCCTGGCCCGGGCGCGCTCAACCGAGGCCAGCGAGTCGGCTCGCGAGGCGGCGCTCGGCGTGATCCGCAGCGGGGCGGAGCGGGCCTCGCGCCACGCCCGCCGGGCCGAGGGCCTGCTCGGCGAGCGCCACCGCGAGAAGCTGCGCCAGCGCCTGCAGGCCGGCGAGGAGCTGCTCGAGGACGTGCGCGCCGCCGCCGCCGCTGCGTCTGCCGCCGAGGCGGCGATACGCGCCCGGGTCGAGCGGATCGAGCAGCGCGTCGTCGGCGGCGAGGGCGACGGCGACGAGATCGCCGATGAGATGCGCGCCTGCTCGCAGCGCGAGTACGAGCTGCAGGCCGAGATGACGGCCGCCTCCGACAAGCTGACCGAGGTTGAGGTCGAGGCCGCCCATCTCGGCGACCGCCGCGCCGAGGCGGCCAAGGAGCTGGCGTCGATCGCCGAGCGGCTGGGCGAGGAGATCGAGCCTGCCGAGGCTCCCTTGAGCGACGAGGAGCGGGAGGAGATCGACCGTCGGCTGGTCCGCTTGGAGCGCCGCCGCGCCCAGATCGGCCCGGTCAACCCGCTGGCCGAGCAGGAGTACGAGGAGGCGCGCGAGCACGTCGAGACACTGCAGGCCCAGCGCGAGGACACCGAGCGGGGGATGCGCGAGCTGGAGGCGCTGATCCGCGACATCGACCGCGAGATCGAGCGCGCCTTCGAGCAGACCTTCGAGGCGACGGCGAAGAACTTCGAGGAGATGGTCGAGCACCTCTTCCCGGGCGGCCGCGGCGCCCTGCGCCGGGTCGGCCTGCGCCCGGTCCGCGACGCCGAGGCAGAGGGCGAGAGCGCCGAAGAGAGCGTCGAACCCGACGAGGAGGAGGGCGAAGAAGAACGCGAGGAGCTTGGGGTCGAGATCGAGGTCACCCCGGCCGGCAAGTCGACCCGCAAGCTCTCGCTGCTCTCCGGCGGCGAGAAGTCGTTGGTCGCGATCGCCTTCGTCTTCGCCGTCTTCCTCGCCCGACCCTGCCCCTTCTACATCCTCGACGAGGTCGAGGCCGCCCTCGACGACGCCAACATCGACCGCTTCCTGCAGCTGATCCGGCGCTTCTCCGACCGCGCCCAGTTCGTCATCGTCACCCACCAGAAACGGACGATGGACGCCGCCGACGTGCTCTACGGAGTCAGCATGGGCGGTGACGGCGTGACCAAGGTCGTCTCCCGCAAGCTGCCGCGCGAAGTCGCCGAGGGCGACGGCGAGGTCGAGATCTCGGCCGGGGTCGAGGCGTCGGTGCCACCGCCGTTCGCGGGGGTCGCCGGCGAGGACGACGCTGAGTCGGGTGACGAGGCCTCGCAGTCGCCGGGCCTGATCGGCGAGCAGCCCCCCGCGCAGCGGCCCGGCTCAGCCGAAGCGGCGTAAGCGAAACTCAAAGAAACCCCGCCGTTTCCAACCCCACCCCTGCGCTACGCTGCTTTTGGGTTGGGGAAGAAAGGAGGGACGGTGGCACAGCGTCACATGGACAGGCTGACGTCGTTCGACACGTCGTTCCTGGTCAACGAGCGGTCCAACGGGCACATGGCGATCGGCGCCGTGCTTGTTTGCGACGGCGAGCCCCCCAGCCAGGAGGACTTCCTGGCCCACATCCGCAGCCGGGTCCACCTGCTCCCCCGCCTGCGCCAGCGACTCGCCTTCCCGCCGCTGCGGCTCGGCACCCCGTTCTGGGTAGACGACCCGGAGTTCGACATCCACGATCACCTGCGCCGGGAGCGGCTGCCCGCCCCGGGTGGCGAGGCCGAGTTCCACGAGCTCGTCGGCGAGGTCCTCTCGCCACCGCTCGACCGCTCGCGGCCGCTCTGGCAGCTGGTCCTCGTCGAGGGACTGGAGGGCGAGCGCTTCGCGATCGTCTACAAGACGCACCACGCGCTGGCCGACGGCTTCTCCGCGGTCGACATCGGCAAGCTGCTCTTCGACCCCGAGCCCAATCCCGTTCCCTCGCGCGAGGAAGCGCCCTGGGATCCCCAGGAGCCGCCGACCCGGAGCGCCCTGCTCGCCCGCGCGGTGAGCGGCATCTGGGGAACGATGAGGCGCATGGCGCGCTGGCTGGGCCGCGCCGCGCGCCAGCCCGGGCGGGCGCGGAAACGCGCCGCCGACGGTGTCACCGGGGTCTGGGAGGTGGCCTCGGCTCTGTTCAAGCCGGCGCCGAAGGTGCCGCTGAACGTGGAGATCGGCCCGGCGCGGAGCTTCGCCTGGGCCGAGTTTGCTCTCAGCGACTTCAAGGGGATCAAGAACGCATTCGACGTCACCGTCAACGACGTGATCCTGGCGACGACGTCGGGCGCCGTGCGTCGCTGGTTGCACGACCGGAGGTGTCGACCGACGGCATGGAACTGAAAGCGCTGGTGCCCGTCTCGATCCGCACGATCGACGAGCAGGGCGAGCTCGGCAACCGGCTTGACGGCGATGCGCGGGCCGTTGCCCGTCGGCATCGCCGACCCGGTCGAGCGGCTGCGCGCCGTGCACGCTGGGATGGAGGACCTCAAGTCCTCAAAGCAGCCGCTCGGTGCCGAGGCGATCTGGGGCCTGAACGACTGGTTCCGCGACTTCGCCCCGCCGCTGCTGCTGCGGCCGACGGCGACGATCAACTTCTCCACCCGGCTCTTCAACCTGCTGGTCACCAACTTCCCCGGCCCGCAGATCCCCTTCTACGTGCTGGGGCGCGAGGTCACCGGGGTCTTCCCGGTCGGCTTCCTCGCCCGCCGCCACGCGCTGGCGATCGCGATCGTCAGCTACAACGGCAAAGTCGGCTTCGGCCTGCTCGCCGACCGCGCTGCGATTCCCGATGCCGAACGCCTCTCCGCCTACCTGGGCGAGGAGCTGGAGGAGCTGCTCGCCGTCGCCCATATAGCCTCCGGCGGGGGCGACGATGGCGACGAGCTGGCAGGAGATACTCAACCTCGGTTCGCGCGCGAGCGCGAACGCCTCGGCGACGCCTGAGCCCGAGGAGCAGCGCCGCGGCGTCTTCAAGCGCCTGCGCGAGAGCCTCTCCAAGAGCCGCCAGGCGCTGAGCGAGGAGATCTCGGCCAGTCTCTTCGAGCGCATCGACGACGAGACCTGGGAGCGCCTGGAGGAGGCGCTGATCCTCGCCGACGCCGGCGCGCCGACGACGGCCAAGGTGGTCGAGCGGCTCGAGCACGAGGTCGACGCCGGCAAGGTAACCGCCGACGGCGAGGCGGTGCGGGCGCGCCTGATCGAGATCCTCGCCGAGGTGGCGGCCACCGCGCGCGCCCCGATCGACCTCAGCGGCGAGCCGGCGGTGCTGCTGATGGTCGGCGTCAACGGCACCGGCAAGACGACGACGATCGGCAAGATCGCCTGGCACCTCTCCAAGGAGTTTGGGCTGTCGGTCGTCCTTGCTGCCGCCGACACCTACCGTGCTGCCGCGGCGGAGCAGCTTGCCGAGTGGGCAGACCGCGCCGGCGCCGAGCTGATCCGCTCGGCCGAGGGCGGCGACCCCGGCGCCGTCGCCTTCGACGCGATCGCCGCCGCCCGTGCCCGCGGCGCCGACGTGGTCATCGTCGATACCGCCGGCCGCCTGCACACGCAGACCAACCTGATGGACGAGCTTGCCAAGGTGCGCCGCGTGATCGCCAAGCAGCTCCCCGGCGCCCCGCACGAGACCCTGCTCTCGATCGACGCCACCACCGGCCAGAACGGCCTGCGCCAGGCCAAGGTCTTCGCCGAGGCCGCCGAGGTCGACGGCGTCGTCCTGACCAAGCTAGACGGCACCGCCAAGGGCGGCATAGTCCTCGCAATCGCCGACGACCTCGGCATCCCCGTAAAGCTGATCGGCACCGGCGAGACGCTTGAGGATCTGCGGCCCTTCGACCCCACCGACTTCGCCAACGCCCTCCTCGCCGAGTAGCCCCTGGCCTCGGTCAACGCTTTGTCCGTCCATAGCACGGAAAAAACGTTGCACCCGGGGTCGCCATCTAAGCTCCGCGGCAGTGTTCGACCAACTTTCAGATCGGTTGCAGGCGACGCTCTCGGACGTTCGCTCGCGGGGGAAGCTGAGCGAGGGCGACGTCGATGCGGCGATGCGGGAGATCCGGCTTGGCGCTGCTGGAGGCCGATGTCAACTTCAAGGTCGTCAAATCGTTCACGGCGACGCTGAAGGAGCGCTGTCTGGGGGCCGATGTGCTGGGGAGCCTCGATCCAGGGCAGCAGGTGGTGAAGATCGTCAACGAGGAGTTGACCGGGCTGATGGGCGGGACCGGGAGCGAGCTCGCCTTCGCCTCCAGCGGGCCGACGGTGATCCTGATGGCCGGGCTGCAGGGCTCGGGCAAGACGACCGCCTGCGCCAAGCTCGCCCGCCACCTGCGCGAGAACGGCAGCCGCGACGTCGCTCTCGCCGCCTGCGACGTCTACCGGCCCGCCGCGGTTGACCAGCTGGTCACGGTTGGCGGCCGTGTCGGCGCCCACGTCTACGAGAAAGGCACCGACGCCGACCCGGTCGAGATCGCCGCCTGGGCGCTGGAGCAGGCCAAGCAGGAGCGGCGCGACGTGCTGATCGTCGACACCGCCGGCCGCCTCCACATCGACCAGGAGCTGATGGAGGAGCTCGCGAAGATCCGCAAGCGGGTCAAGCCCCACGACGTGCTGCTGGTCGTCGACGCGATGACCGGCCAGGACGCCGTCGGCGTCGCCGAATCCTTCGCCGGGGCGGCCGAGTTCGACGGCGTGGTGATGACCAAGCTCGACGGCGACGCCCGCGGCGGCGCCGCGCTCTCGGTCAAGGCGGTCACCGGCAAGCCGATCCTCTTCGCCTCGACCGGCGAGAAGCTCGAGGCCTTCGACAAGTTCCACCCCGACCGCATGGCCTCGCGCATCCTCGGCATGGGCGACGTGCTCAGCCTGATCGAGAAAGCCGAGCAGCAGATCGACGAGAAGCAGGCGCTCGACCTCGAGGCGAAGCTGAAGAGCAACAACTTCACGCTCGAGGACTTCCTGCAGCAGATGAAACAGGTGCGCAAAATGGGCCCGATCAGCGGCCTGCTGGGGATGCTGCCCGGCATGGGGGCGATGAAGCAGCTGAAGAACGCCAACGTCGAGGAGTCCGAGCTCGACCGGGTCGAGGCGATCATCCTCTCGATGACCCCCGAAGAGCGCGCCAACCCCGGCCTGATCAAGGGCTCGCGCCGCAAACGGATCGCCAACGGCTCCGGGGTCAAAGTCCAGCACGTCAACCAGCTGGTCAAGCAGTTCGACCAGATGCGCAAGATGATGCGCCACATGGCCTCCGGCAAGATGCCCGACCCGCAGCAGCTGGCGCAGATGAGCGGGGGCGCGCCGCGCCCGAAGATACGCAGGCGCTAACCTGCCGCAGTCCAGATGGCAGTCCGAATCAGACTTAGACGAGTCGGGTCGAAGAAGAACCCGATCTGGCGTATCGTCGTCGCCGACAAGCGCTCGCCGCGCGACGGCCGCACGATCGAGACGATCGGCCAGTACAACCCGCAGACCGAGCCCTCGACGATCGAGCTCGACGAGGAGCGCGCCAAGCACTGGCTCGAGCACGGCGCCCAGCCCTCGGAGACGGTCGCGACGCTGCTGCGCACCAAGGGCATCGCTGCCTCGGGCAGCTGAGCCTGCCGTGACCGAGCTGCTCGAGTTCCTGGTCAGGGCGCTGGTCGAGGACCCCTCGGCGGTTGTCGTCGAGGAGCTCGAAGAGGACGGCGACCTGGTCTACGAGATCACCGTGGCCGAGGACGACCTGGGCCGCGTGATCGGCAAGGGCGGCCGGATCGCCAACGCGATCCGCACGATCGCCAAAGCCGCCGCGGTGCGGCTCGATCGCCGTGTCATAGTCGACATCCTCGATTGAAGCTCGACGTATTCACCCTCTTCCCCGAGGCCTTCGACTGGTTCCAGTCGCAGCGCTCCGTGCAGAACGCGATCGCCGAAGGCAACGAGCTGCGGCTGATCGACTACCGGGAGACGACGCCGCTGAGCGCCGGGCAGGTCGACGACGCGCCATACGGGGGAGGGGCCGGGATGGTGCTGCGGGTCGACGTCGTCGACGCCGCGCTGCAGGCGGCCTATCCGCATGGGGAGAGCCCGCGGCGGGTGCTGCTGACGCCGACCGGCCGCCTGCTCGACGACGAGCTGGCCGATGAGCTGACTCAGGAGCCGCACCTAGCGATCCTCTGCGGCCGCTACGAGGGCTTCGACGAGCGCGTGCACGAGCACTTCGCCGACGACGAGGTCTCGATCGGCCGCTACGTGCTGGCCGGGGGTGAGCTGCCGGCGATGGTGCTCGCCGACGTGGTGATGCGCAAGCTGCCCGGGGCGCTCGGGCACGAGCGCAGCGCAGTCGAGGAGTCGTTCAGCCAGACGCTCGAGGGGATGCCCGAGTACCCGCACTACACGCGCCCGGCCCAGTACCGCGGCTGGGAGGTTCCCGACGTGCTGCTCTCTGGCGACCACGAGCGGGTGCGGCTCTGGCGCGCCGAGCAGAGCAGGGCGCGGGCGCAGCAGCTCGAAAAAAAGGCTGAGTAGCTACCATTCCGCCACCGCGCGGAGCCCAGGTCGGGCCCGGCGGTCTTTTTTCGCATGAGCAGCGTCATCGACGACATCGAGCGCGGTCAACTGAGGAAGGGTCTCCCTTCCTTCGATCCAGGCGATCGCGTACGCGTGCACTTCCAGGTCGTCGAGGGCAACCGCCGCCGCACCCAGGTATTCGAGGGAATCGTCCTGCGGCGCCAGGGCTCGGGAATGCGCGAGACCTTCACCGTCCGCAAGCAGTCCTTCGGCGTCGGCGTCGAGCGGACCTTTCCGCTGCACTCGCCGAAGATCGAGAAGCTGGAGATCGCCGCCCGCGGCGACGTGCGGCGGGCGAAGCTCTACTACCTGCGCGGCCGCATCGGCAAGGCGGCCCGCGTCGCCGAGCGGCGCTGGGGCATCGATGAGGAGTTGATCTCTGCGCCCGACGGCGGCGGCGGATGCCGAGGGAGTGACCCAGGCTGAGGCGGATCAGGCCGCGGGTCCTGTCGTGGCAGAGGACTCCTCGTCCTCGCAGGCTGCGGGCGAGGAGCCCACCGCCACGCCACCCGCGGCAGATGCGTCTGAGACTGACGAGACTGCGCCCGAAGCGTCTGAGAACGCCGAGGTCGAGGCAGTCGCGGAGGCTGGAGTTGAAGCTGAGCAGGGCACGGACGCTGAGGCGGCCGAGGCGGGGGAGACCGAGGATGACGCCGCGGCGGAGGATGCCGAGGACGAGGCGCCGGACAAAGAGTCCGACGGCTCCGGCGAGGACTCGGACACCTGACCCCCTCGATCCCCAAGCCGAAGAGCAAGGGGGGCGGCCTGGTCGAGCTGGTCGTCATCGTCGCGCTGGCGCTTGGCCTGGCGCTGGCGATCCAGGCCTGGCTGATCAAGCCCTACCAGATCCCCTCGCAGTCGATGGAACCGACGCTTGACGTTGGCCAGCGCGTGCTCGTCAATCGCTTCCTCTACCACTTCACCGACCCCGGAATCGGCGACATCGTCGTCTTCCATCCGCCCAAGGGCGCCGACGACCAGCCGGCCCGCTGCGGGCAGACCGTGCACGGCCGCCAGCCGGTCGAAGTCGGGATGTCGTGCCCGAAGCCGACCGCCGCGGAGTCGAGCCAGAACTTCATCAAGCGGATCGTCGCCGGGCCCGGCGACACGCTCAGCGTCCGCGACGGCCACCCGGTGGTCAACGGGGTCGAGAAGACCGACGAGTCCTATATCCGGCGCTGCGGCACGCTCGCAGTCTGCAATTTGCCCAAACAGATCACCATTCCACCCGACCACTACTTCATGATGGGCGACAACCGTGGCGAAAGCGACGACAGCCGCTTCTGGGGCCCCGTCCCGCGCGCCTGGATCATCGGTGAGGCCTTTGCCACCTACTGGCCCCCAGACCGAGTCGGCATCCTCTAGAGCGCCCGCCCGGGGCAAAGCGCACCGGCGCAGGCTTGCCCGCACGCGGCGCCTCTTCGCTTTCGACCGCGGCCTCGGCACCCGCCTGGTCGCCGGCGCCGACGAGGCCGGCCGCGGCTGCCTCGCCGGCCCGCTGGTCGCCGCCGCGGTCCTGATCGACTACGAGACGCTCTCCCACGCCGACCGCCGTGCCCTCGCCGGCCTGCACGACTCCAAGCAGATGAGCGCCGAGAAGCGGGCCGAGCTCTTTCCCTGCGTGCTGCGGGCGGCGGAGCGGGTCAGCGTCGTCGTCCGCTGCGCTCGCGGCATCGACGACCGCGGCCTGCACGTGACCAACCTGGAAGCGCTCGGCTGCGCGCTCGAACGCCTCCGTCCCGACCCCTCGGCGACCTGCCTCACCGACGGCTTCTCGGTGCGCGAATGCACCGTGCCGCACCGCGCGGTGATCGAGGGCGACGGCACCAGCGCCGCGATCGCCGCCGCCTCGGTGATCGCCAAGGTAACCCGCGACCGCTACATGCACGGCGCCGGCCGCGACCATCCCGGCTGGGGCTTCGAGGAGCACGTCGGCTACTCGACCCCCGAGCACCGCGAGGCGATCGAGCGCCTCGGCATCTCCCCGTTGCATCGGCGTTCCTTCCAGTCGGTGGCGTACTCGCAGCTCGAGCTCGCCGGCTAGACCTTGTGTGTGTCAGCTCGATCTTTCTGCCTTACGCCGCCGAGTGCCAGGTGAGGAGATAAGGCGAGCCTGAGCCGGTTCGCCGCTCTCAGGGAACGTCTGTATAGAATGCGAACATATGTTCGCGTAGACAACGGCTTTAAGGTGATGACGAGGATGGCTGACCGAAGCGCTATTGAGTGGACCGAGGCGACCTGGAATCCAGTCACGGGCTGTGACAAGGTTTCGCCGGGTTGCGCGCATTGCTACGCGGAGGCATTTGCGGAGCGATTCCGGGATGTTCCGGGCCACCCATACGAGCAGGGCTTTGACCTTCGAATGTGGCCCAAACGCCTTGATCAACCTCTTCGCTGGAAGCGACCCCGAATGATCTTTGTGAACTCGATGAGCGATCTCTTCCATGAGCGTATCCCGGTCGATTTCGTTCGTCGCGTTTTTGCCTCCATGGAGGAAGCTGACTGGCATACCTTCCAAATCCTCACGAAGCGACCCGAGCGGCTTGTTGAACTCGCCGACGTTCTTCCTTGGCCGAAGAACGTGTGGATGGGGGTCAGCATTGAGAATCGAAGGTTTGTCAAACGTGCAGATTTACTACGGCGAATCAGACCAGCGGTTCGCTTTATCTCGGCTGAGCCGCTACTAGGTTCGCTAGAGGGCCTTGATCTCAAGGGAATAGACTGGCTTATTGCGGGCGGCGAGTCGGGATTCCGCAACCGTCCTGTCAGGCCTGAGTGGATTCGCGACCTTCGGGATCGTTGTGAACTTGAGGGGGTCGACTTCTTCTTCAAGCAGTGGGGCGGCCGAACCCCCAAGGCAGGAGGGCGGCTGCTCGACGGCCAGACCTATGACGCCATGCCTCTGGTCGATGGCCGGGACCTAGTCTCGGCCTAGCCGCTTCCGGCGCGGAGCCTCCTTCATCGGGAAGAGCTGGGCCTGGCCGAGCTCCTCCTGTACTCGTATGCGAACCTGATCGAAGCAGTGATCCATGATGCGCTCGCCAGCGTCGTGATCGGTCGCAAAGATCAGGACATACATGGGTTGACCGGTCGACTTCGTGATCTGGCGGTCAAGCACGGTTTTGTATCCGAGTTTCCTCAGTCCATTGGCATAAAGGCGCACGTATTCGCCCCGTGCCTCGTCGGCAGATAGCTCACCCCTTAGACGACGCTCGTATATCTCGCGCCAATCTTCGTGTCCGAAGATTCGAGTTACGAGATCCGGGTGCTCCGGTGCCAGACGCACAAAGCCGGTATCCGTCGGAAAAAGGATCAGCTGCTCGATCTTGGTTGCACTGTCTTTTCGCTTGTGATCGGCGACAGCTTCCACGGTCTTCCAGTCCAGCTCAGAACCCTCGGGATCCAGGAATGCGAATGCCGGAGCACGGGTCGGGACAGAGGCGAGCATGTCGTTGACAATTTGGTTGGCGTCGTCGTTGAAGAGCCGGATGCGCGCACCGTAGCCTTCTGTTCGACGACGGAGGGCTTCGTATGACTTCTTGTAGCTCTCGGCCGCGATGATTTCGACTGCTTTGGGTGACTCGGCCTCCAAGGCAATGATGGGAGAGCCCTTCCGTTCCTCACCCCGAGTCTCCGACCAATTCAGTCCAGGTCCGGCGAACAGGTCCAAGCCGTACCAGCCTCCGGCTCTCTTGCAGGCGTCGGCAAACGCATCGAGATAGGACTCAAGAATCATCAGCTTTTCCTCTGTCCATGACGGCGCAACCCGGGTGGGCAAGCCATCGGAGGCAATGTGAGTCTTGACGCGACTCATAGGACACCGACAATAGATTGCCGAGCGGCGGTCGCTTGGGCGAGTATTGAACGTTCAAGCTGTCTCAAAACGCACCACGGATGTGCTCCACGTCGACCGCGCGGCCGGCGCGGTCGAAGGTGATGCCGACGGCGTCACAGCGGATCTCTCGATAGCGGGGGACATCGCGGCGTTCGGACATCCAGGCGGCGGCGAGGCGGCGGACCTGGCGCTGCTTGCGCTGGTCGATCGCGAGGATCGGGCGCTCGGGGCCGTAGGTCGAGCCCTCGCGCCCGGCCTTGACCTCGACGAAGACCAGGGTGCTGCCGTCGAGGGCGACGATGTCGAGCTCGCCGAAGCGGGTGCGGGCGTTGCGCTCGACGATCTCCCAGCCCGCCCCGGCCAGGCGGGTGGCGACGAGCTCCTCCGCGGCGCGGCCGATCCGCTGTCTCTGCACGGTCATCCCGGCCGACGATAGGCGCCGTCGACGCCGATCCGGGCGGCAGCGCGCCTTCCGTGACAGAGCTGGCCCTGACCCACGAACAAGTGCGCACCACGCGTCGGATTCACCTCCTTAGCGTCCTCGCCATGCTCGCCACGGCGCAGACCTTCACCCTCGACGGCATCTCGGCCCGGCCCGTCCGGGTCGAGGTCGACGTCCACCGCGGGCTGCCGGCCTTTGCCGTCGTCGGGCTCCCCGACGCGGCGGTGCGCGAGGCGCGCGAGCGGGTGCGGGCGGCGATGGTCAACTGCGGCTTCGACTTCCCGCTCAGCCGGATCGTCGCCAACCTCGCCCCGGCCAGCCTGCGCAAGGCGGGCCCCGGCCTCGACCTGGCGATCGCCGCCGCGCTGCTGACTGCCTCGGGCCAGCTCGACCTCTCGGACCGGCCGTCGCTGGCGATGGTCGGCGAGCTCGCCCTCGACGGGACGCTGCGCCCGGTGCCCGGGGTGCTGGCGATCGCCGAGGCGGCGCGCGAGCGTGGCGTCGAGGCGATCGCCGTCCCGGCCGAGAACGGGCCGGAGGCGGCCCTGGCGGGAGAGATCGAGGTGATCTGTCTCGAACGGCTCGAGCAGCTCGCGGCTTTCGCCAACGGCGAGTGGACGCCACAGCCGCCGCAGTCGATGGAGCTCTCGGCTGATACAGGCGCCGAGGCCCCAGATCTGGCCGACCTGCGCGGGCAGCGCCACCTGCGCTACGCGCTCGAGGTCACTGCTGCCGGTGGGCACAGCCTGCTCATGGTCGGCCCGCCCGGCGCCGGCAAGTCGCTGGCGGCCAGCCGCCTGCCCTCGATCCTGCCGCCACTCGCGGCCACCGAGGGGCTCGAGGTGGCGCGCATCGCCAGCGCCTGCGGCCGCCTGACGGCAGGCCGGGCAGGGGGACGGCCGTTCCGGGCGCCGCATCACACGATTAGCCCGGCGGGGCTGGTTGGCGGTGGCAATCCGCCGGGACCCGGCGAGGCGACCTTGGCCCATCGTGGGGTGCTCTTCTTCGACGAGCTCTGCGAGTTCCGCCGCGACACGCTCGAGGCTCTGCGGGCGCCGCTGGAGACCGGCTGGGTCTCGATCGCCCGCTCCGGCTCCTGGCGCCACCTCCCCTGCCGCTTCATGCTCGTCGCCGCAGCCAACCCGTGTCCCTGCGGGCGCGGCGAGGCCGACCCCGAGTGCAGCTGCGCGCCGCTCGCCGTCCGCCGCTACCAGGCCCGCCTCAGCGGCGCCCTCGCCGATCGCATCGACGTGCTCGCAGCGATCCGCCAGCCCAGCGCCGAGGAGATCGGCGGCCCGCCCGGGGAGCCCTCCTCAGCCGTGCGTGAGCGGGTGGCGGCGGCGCGCGAGCGTCAAGAACGCCGGCTCGGACCCGGTCGCTGCAACGCCGAGATGAGCCCGGCAGAGGTGCGCGAATGCAAGCTCGACGAGGAGGCTGCGGCGCTGCTAGCGGACTCCTACGCGCGGCGCCGGCTCAGCGGGCGCGCCCACGATCGGGTCCTGCGCCTGGCCCAGACCGTGCCGACCTCGCCGGCGGCAATGCGATCGGCCGCGAGGCGATGGCGCAGGCGCTGCAGCTGCGCAGGAGGGACCGCGAATGACTCCCCAGGCCTGCCCGGACTGCCTGCGCCGCTCGCGCCTGCTGGCCCACCTCGCCCCCTACATCGAGAAAATCGCCACCGGCGCGCCCGGCTCCCGCTCGCCCGAGCTGCTGCGCCTCTCCAACGAGGATCTGGCTGCAGCCGCCGCACCAAAGGTCGCCGCGCAGATCCTCGCCGGGGTCGCTGCGGTGCCGGAGAGCAGCCTCTTCTCCGATCTGCTTGCGGCGCAGTGCTGGGCCTGCTGCCGCCACGACCAGCACTATCCAATCGGTCTGCGCGACGCCGCCGATGCGCCATGGGCGCTGATCGGCCGCGGCGATCCAGCCCTGCTCGACCGGCTTGAGCCCGAGGGCACGGTCACGATCGTCGGCTCCAGGCGGGCCAGCACCTACGGCCGCGACGTCGCCCGCGAACTTGCCCGCGAGCTGGCGGCCGCCGGGCTGATCGTCACCAGCGGCCTCGCCTTCGGCATCGACTCCTGCGTGCACCGCGGCGCGCTCGAGGCCGGGACCACGGTTGCCGTGCTCGGCTGCGGCGCCGACGTCGCCTATCCGGCCTCGCACCGCTCGCTCTGGCGGAGGATCTGCGAGCGCGGCCTCGTCCTCTCCGAGCTGCCACCGGGCACCGGCGCCTGGCGCTGGACCTTCCCGGCCCGCAACCGGATCATGGCGGCGCTGGCCGGGATGACGGTCGTGGTCGAGGCGGCGCAGCGCTCCGGCTCGCTGATCACGGCCGACCTCGCCGCCGACCTCGGTCGCGACCTCGGCGCGGTCCCCGGCCCGGTCAGCTCGCGCTACTCGGCCGGCACCAACGAACTGCTCGCCGGCGGCGCCTGCCTCGTCCGCAACGCCCAGGACGTGCTCGACGCGATGCTGGGGCCGGGAGTGCGGACGGCGAAGCGCTCCGGCCCCGGTCTCGAACCCGACGCTGCTCGGCGTGCTCGACGCGGTCGAGCGGGGCGAGGAGACCTGCGACGCCGTCGCCGCCCGGCTCGATCTCTCCGGCGCCGATGCCGCCTCCGCCCTCGCCACGCTGGAGGCGCTCGGCTACGTCACCTGCTCGCTGGTTGGGGTCTACTCCCGGACTCTGCTGACCCCACCCGCCATCTAGGCTGCGACCCCGTGAACCCTCACCGCGTCCCCACCGTCCTCTCCATCGCCGGCTCGGACTCCGGCGGCGGCGCCGGCATCCAGGCCGATCTGAAGGCGTTTGCGCGCTGCGGCGTCCACGGCATGACCGCGATCACGGCGATCACGGCGCAGAACACGGTCGGGGTCGAGGCGGTCGAGGCGGTCTCGCCCGAGACGATCGTCGCCCAGGTCGGCGCGGTCGCCGAAGACATCGGCGTCGACGCGGTCAAGATCGGCATGCTCGGCACCGCCGAGACGGTCGCCGCCGTGGTCGAGGCGCTCAGCCTCATCGGCGACGCCCCGATCGTGCTCGACCCGGTGATGGTCTCCGAGAGCGGCGCCGTGCTGCTCGACGAGGAGGCTCGCGCGGCTCTGGTCGAGCGCCTGCTGCCGCTCGCCACCGTCGTCACCCCGAACATCCCGGAGGCGCGGGCGCTGACCGGGGGGGAGGAGCACGAGTCCCAGGAGGATCTGGCCCGCGAGGTCCTGGCCCTCGGCCCGCGCGCGGTCGTCGTCACCGGCGGCCACAGCGAGCGCCTGGTCGACCTCTTCTTCGACGGCCGCGAGTCGGCCGGGATCGCCGGCGAGCACCACGCGGGTGGAGCGGCGCACGGCTCCGGCTGCACCCACTCCTCGGCGCTGGCCGCCTTTCTCGCCCACGGCCAATCGCCGCTCGAGGCAGCGCGCCAAGGCGCGGCAGATCGCCTCGGCTGCGGTCGCCGCCGGCCTCTCGCGACCTCGGCGAAGGGCCAGGCCCGGTTGACGTCTTCGACCTCGGCGCTGGACCGCCTCAGTAGATTTCGCTCATGAGCTCGAACGGCGCCACCACGACCAAGCTTCCCCGCCCCCGCTCCAGCGCAGTCTTCGACGGTCCCGACCGGGCCGCCGCCCGCGCCTACATGAAGGGCGTCGGCTTCGACGACGATGCGCTCAGCCGGCCGACGATCGGGATCGCCAACACCTGGGCCGAGGCGAACTCCTGCAACTTCCACCTGCGCGGCCTGGCCGAGCACGTCAAGCAGGGGGTGCGCGCCGCCGGCGGCACGCCGATGGAGTTCAATACCGTCGCGATCTCCGACGGGATCACGATGGGCACCCAGGGGATGAAGGCGTCGCTGATCAGCCGCGAGGTGATCGCCGACTCGATCGAGCTGATGGCCCGCGGCTACCAGTTCGACGCGATCGTCGTGCTCTGCGCCTGCGACAAGACGATCCCCGGCGGCGCGATGGCGATGGCCCGGCTCGACGTCCCCTCGGTGCTGCTCTACGGCGGCTCGATCGCCCCCGGCCACTGGCATGGGCGCGACGTGACCATCCTCGACGTCTTCGAGGCGATGGGCGCCCACGCCGCCGGCGACATGAGCGACGAGGAACTGCACGAGCTGGAGGGCGTCGCCAGCCCGGGCGCCGGCGCCTGCGGCGGCCAGTTCACCGCCAACACGATGGCCTGCGCCTTCGAGGCGCTGGGGGTGAGCCCGGGCGGCTCGGCGATGGTGCCGGCCGAAGACGACGACAAGGGCACGGTCGCGGAGAAGATCGGCGAGCTGGTGATGAACGTGCTGGTCGACGACCTGCGCCCGAGCCGGGTGATCACCCGCGACTCGCTGGAGAACGCGATCGCCTGCGCCTGCGCCTCGGGCGGCTCGACCAACGTCGTCCTGCACCTGCTCGCCCTCGCCCACGAGGTCGGGATCGAGCTGGAGATGGACGACTTCGAGCGGATCTCCCGCGCCACGCCGCTGTTCGCCGACCTCAAGCCCGGCGGCCGCTTCGTCGCCACCGACCTCTACCGGGCCGGCGGGCGTGCCGCTGATCATGAAGCGGCTGGCCGAAGCGGGGACCCTCCACGAGGACGCGATCACGGTCACCGGCAAGACGATCGGCGAGGTCGCCGAAGAGGCGAGCGAGGCCGACGGGCAGGAAGTCGTGCGCCCTCTCTCCGACCCGCTGAAGAAGGAAGGCGGCCTGGCGATCCTGCGCGGCAACCTCGCCCCCGAGGGCGCCGTGGTCAAGCTCGCCGGCACCGAGCGCACCAAGCAGGTCGGGCCTGCCAGGGTCTTCGAGTCCGAAGAGGAATGCTTCCGCGCGGTCAAGGATCAGCAGATCAACCCCGGTGACGTCGTCGTGATCCGCAACGAGGGCCCGGTCGGCGGCCCCGGCATGCGCGAGATGCTGCAGGTCACCGCGGCGATCGTCGGCGAGGGCCTGGGGGAGAGCGTGGCGATGATCACCGACGGGCGCTTCTCCGGCGCCACCCGCGGCCTGATGATTGGCCACGTCGCGCCGGAGGCGGTCCGGGGTGGCCCGATCGCCGCGGTGCGCGAGGGCGACGAGGTCACCGTCGACATCGACAACCGCCGCATCGACGTCGACCTCGACGACGAGGAGATCGCCCGGCGCGTGGCCGAGCACGAGTCGCCGCCGTCCCCATTCGGCCGCGGCGTGATGGCGAAGTACGCAGCAACCGTTTCCTCGGCGTCCCAGGGCGCGATTACGGGCTGAGGCGCCTCACCGCCTTCAGGCGAGGAAGTCGTCGAGCAGCGCGTTGAACCTTTCCGGCCGCTCGAGCTGGGGGACATGGCCGGTGTGCTCAAAGATCTCCAGACGCGAGTGGGAAATTCGGCGGTGGTAGCTGAGCGCTGCCGCGTATCGGGATCACCCAGTCCTCGCTGCCCCAGACGATCATGGTCGGGATCTCGATCTCTTCGAGGCGGTCGCGGGCGTCGTATTCGATCACCGCGTCGAGCGCATCGGCGAAGCCTGGCGCAGGGAACGCCGGAGGCCATCTGCTCCCAGAGCAGCGCCTTGCTCAGCCGCTCCGGGTAGCGGATGAAGAAGCGGAACATCAGGTAGCGGGCGCGGCGGCGGCCTGACCACGAAGCGCGCGGCGGCGCCGAAAGGGCGGCCGAAGGTGTCCCACGCTCGCGAGGTCGCGGTGCCGCGCTGGTGCGGCAGCCAGGTGTTGATGAACCCGGCCGCCGAGACCAAGACCAGGCGGTCGAAGCGCCCCGGCGCCGAGAGCACCGCCTCGGCCGCGACCAGGCCGCCCATCGAGTTGCCGACCAGCGTCGCGCCGCCGTCGATGCCGAGCTTCTCGCAGAAGTCGTGCAGGAGGCGGCCGTAGGCGAACATGTCGATCGTCCAGGAGGGCATCGGGCTGGCGCCGAAGCCGGGCAGGTCGAGCGCGATCGCGCGGTGGTTGCGGGCGAAGTGCGGCAGGTTCTCGAGCCAGTTCTGCCAGGAGCCGGAGATGCCGTGGACGAAGACGACCGGCGGGCCCTCGCCGATCTCGGCGTAGTTGACCGCGGCGCCGGGCAGCTCGACGCGGTGCAGGTGCTGGCGCCAGTCGACCTCCAGCCAGGCGTGATCGGAGACGCCGTAGTCGTCAGGCATAACCCATACGTTCGAGTATGGGTATCTCGCGGATCTGCGGCGGCTGCAGGTGGTCCCAGAGGATGCCGCGGGGGCGCTCGTACTGGCGCTCGACCTCGATCACGGCGCGCGGCGTGGCGATCACGTCGACCGGCAGGTCGTGCGCGGTCATCATCAGGTGGCGGCGCAGGACCTGGGTCGGGTGCACGGTCGTCGCCACCGTGGTGTGGCTGTCGATCTTGCCGGCGTCGATCAGCACGCCGTACTCGAGGTCGGAGTAGCCGCCGCCCTTGCCGACCCGGGCGCCGCTGAGGTTGACCGCGACCGAGCCGCAGAGGACGAAGTCGATCTCGGGCAGCTCGTCCAGAGCCGTGACCCGGCCGTGTTTGAGCGCCCCCTTGATCGTCGCCGCCTCTTTCAGGGCGCGTTTGGAGAGCTTCTTCGGGTCGAGCACGCGGAAGGGGTGGGGGTCGCGCAGGCGCGGCACGGCCATGATCACGGCCTTGCCCTCTTCCAGGGCGCAGCGGCGGGCGTAGGTCTGGGGCGAGTCGGGGTTGGCCTTGATCACCCGGGCCCGCTTCCAGAGGCGGTGGCCGGCCAGCTTCTCGGCGGCCAGCTTGGCCCCGGCGAAGTTGGGGATGCGGCCCTCCGCGCCGGGGAAGCGCGAGACCCCGTCGCGGTCCATCGCCTTCCAGACCTCCTTGCGAACCTCGTCCTTGGAACGCATCAGCCAACGGAAGATATCCGCCGGAACGACCGAACCGTGTGCCTAAACTCCCAGCATGGGGCGTAAAGCCACGATTGCGATCGCCGTGGTGGCGGTGCTCCTGCTTGCGCTGGTCGGCGTCGGCTACGCCTACGACAGCTCGCAGAAGGACAAGATCGCCGACGGCGTCACCATCGGCGGCGTCGACGTCGGCGGCATGGACGAAGCCGAAGCGCTGCAAGAAGTGCGCCGCCAGCTGCTCGGCCCGCTCAGCCACTCGCTGCGGGTCGGCTACGACGGCGAGAGCTGGCTGCTGCCCGGCAAGAGCCTCAAGGTGCACGCCGAGCTCGACGCCGCGGTCGAGGAAGCGCTCGAAGCCAGCCACGACGGTGGCCTGCCCGGCCGGCTCGTCCGCTACGTCACCGGCGGCGAACTCGACAAGCAGATCCCGGCCGACATCACCTACTCCAAGCCGGCGGTCAACCGCTTCGTCCGCCATGTCGCCGACGAAGTCGACCGCGAAGCCCGGGACGCGACGGTCGAACCGACCGCCGACTCGCTCAGCGTGGTCAAGGCGAAGAACGGCCGCAAGCTGCGCGACAACCTGCTCACCCGCCAGCTCGAGGCCGCGGTGCTCAACGCCGGCGCCGACCACACGATCGCCGCCCGCACCCACTACACCGAGCCCGAGGTGACGACGAAGGAAGTCGCCGACGCCTACCCGTCCTACCTGACCCTCGACCGGGCGACCTTCACCCTGCGCCTCTGGAAGCACCTGAAGCTGGCCAAGACCTACACCGTCGCGGTCGGCCAGGAAGGCCTGGAAACGCCGGAAGGGCTCTACCACATCCAGGAAAAGCAAGAAAACCCCTCCTGGCACGTGCCCAACTCGGCCTGGGCCGGGGACCTCGCCGGCCAGGTGATCCCGCCGGGCCCCGAAGACCCGATCAAGGCGCGCTGGATGGGGATCTTCGAAGGCGCCGGCATCCACGGCACCGAAGAGATCGAATCGCTCGGCTCCGCCGCCTCGCACGGCTGCGTGCGGATGTCGATCCCCGACGTCGAAGAACTCTACGACCAGGTCGAAGTCGGCACCCCCATCTACATCGGCTAACGAGACGGGCGAGGACCGGCGCATTTCGGCGTCCTCGGTCGCTCGCGTGCAGAGCACGCCACGCTCCCTGCGTCCTCATATGGAGAGCAGTTCGTCAAGTGCCCAGCGTCGACCGGAGCCCTGAGTGCCCGAGACCACAGCGCCCTGGGGCTCTCGGGGCGGCACGAGCGGATTCCAGACACATCGACTGCATCGTCAGCCTCATATGCGGGGGCTGGCTACCCCATGACCGCCGATTCGTCGCGTGGCCTGCAGTCTTGAAGCGGGCGCGGCCGGCTGGAACTCCCGCCGGTTGCCCCAGGACGCAACGCAGGCCGCCCTGCGGCGACGTGCTGGCCTTCGTTGACCTCGTGCCGCCCCGACAGCGTCGGGCGCGCGCTGTTTTCTTCCGCCGCTCAGCCCAGCTGCCCCACCTCCCACACAAAGCAGCCCAGCTCACGAGCCAGGGCGATCCTGACCACGTTGGCGGGCTTGCCCCGCTCCAACCGCAGCCGCTGCCAGCGGCGATGCAGGCGGCGCTGGGCTCGCCAGCCGATCTCGCAAGCACGCGGGTCCGCGCCCCGCTGGCGGCGCTCGAGCGCCGCCCCCACCAGTGGTGCGTGGCGGTAGTGATGAGCGGCCTCGACCAACAGGCGGCGGGCATGCGCCGATCCCGCCTTGGTGATCGGCCCGCGCCGGCGCTGCTCGCCGGAGGAGTACTCGGAGGGCACGATGCCGAAATAGGCCATCAGCGAGGCTGGGTGCGCGAAGCGCCGCAGGTCTCCAGCCTCCGAGCAGAGGCCTATCGCCGTCAAGGTGTCGATACCGCGCAGGCAGCGCAGGCGGGCGATCGTCTCAGCCCAGGGCGATTCGGGCCAGCCCTCCTCGATCGCCAGCTCAGCTGCGCCACGGCGCTGTTCGAGCGCTCTCACCGCGCTCAGGTAGTCGTGAGCACGGCGCGCGACGCGTGATCGGAAAACTCGATCCCACCCAGCCAGCGCCAGTGGCCTGCGTCCAGGAGGACCCCGCCCCTCCCAGCGCAGCTCGCGGCGCAGCAGGAACTTTCCGACGCGGTGGCGGCGCGCATCAAATCGGCGCGGATCGTCTCGCGGCAACGGCGAGGTCGCGAAAGCACTCCTCCTCGGGGCTCGGCACGCGCACGAAGGACAGTTCCCCGGCCAAGCACAGGCGCGCCAGGCGCTCGCATCTCGGCGATCGGTCTTGATTCGGTCGCTCGGCGCCTTGGGGATCGATCCGGGTGCGCAGACGCGCACGTCGAGGCCGCGCTCAGCGCCTCCACGCGCGAGGCCGTAACCGGTCGGGCCCGCCTCATAGACGCGAGGTCGGGGCCTGGAGCCCCTCCAGGTAATCGAGCGCTCGTCGCGGCGGCCGCTCAGGCGCTTGCGCGAAGCTCGCCCGTCTCGGGCGAAACGCAGGCGTGGTTTGCGTGGCGTGGACGTCGAGGCCGACCACGCTTTTAGGCTGAGCCATGTCGCACCTCCCATGATTGGTGTCGCCGCAGGCCTGTCCTGCGGCCCAGTCCCCGCACCGTCATGCGCGGGTGCCGACCTACCTACCGCTGGAGTCTCAGCACTCCATACGGTCTTGACTGCTTCGGTCCTCGCCCGTCTCGCAGGACGAAATTGAACTAGCGCGAATGCTGTCCTGTGACCTGGGACGAGGCGCTGACCGCCTACGACCGCGACCTGCGAGGGCGCAGCAGTCGCCGAGCGCACGCGCCGCGCCTACGGCGTCGACCTCGGCCAGTTCGTCGAGTGGGCGCGGGGAGCGGTCGCCGGGCGAGATTCGCCACCGCGACGTGCGCCGCTACGGCGCGGGCCTCTCCTCGGACGGCGCCGCGCCGGCGACCGTGGCCCGCAAGCTCGCCGCGATCCGCGGCCTCTTCGACTTCCTCGTCCGCACCGAGCGGGTCGGCCAGAACCCGGCCGACCTCGTCTCCAGCCCGAAGCGCGAGCAGAAGCTGCCGCGGGTGCTCTGCGCCGAGCAGGTGCGGGGGCTGCTCGAGGAGATCCCGGCGCGCACGCCGCTGGAGCTGCGCGACCGGGCGATGCTGGAGCTGGCCTACTCCTGCGGCCTGCGCTGCGAGGAGATCGTCAACCTCGACCTCGGCGCGCTCGACTTCGAGAGCGAGCAGCTGCGGGTGCTCGGCAAGGGCTCCAAGGAGCGGCTGCTGCCGGTCGGCGAGCCGGCGCAGCGGGCGCTGCAGCGCTACGCGAGCGAAGGGCCGCCACGTCGCTCGCCGCCGACCCGGCGCGAGCAGGCCCTCTTCCTCTCCAAGAGCGGCCGCCGCCTCTCCAACTCCGACGTCACCCGCCGGCTCGGCCTCTGGGTGCGCGAGGCGGCGCTCGCCGGCGGCGTCTCGCCGCACTCGCTGCGCCACAGCTTCGCCACCCACCTGCTCGAAGGCGGCGCCGACCTGCGCACGATCCAGGAGCTGCTCGGCCACGCCTCGATCTCGACCACGCAGGTCTACACGCGCGTCGACGCGGCTCGCCTGCGCGACGCGTATGCGGCCACCCATCCGCGCGCCTGAGCGGCAAGAAATCGTCAGCGACCGTAGAATTGCAGGAAGTCGCATGGAAACCGGCGTAAAAGAGATCGAGCTGCGCGACCTTTGGCGCCGCTACAAGGAGGACGGGGACGCCAGCGCCCGCGAGCGCCTGGTCGTCGCCTACTCGCCGATGGTCAAATTCGTCGCCGGCCGCCTCGGCGCCGGCCTGCCCTCGCACGTCGACGACGCCGACCTGATCTCCTACGGCCTGATGGGCCTGATCGGCGCGATCGAGCGCTTCGAGCCCGAGCGCGGGATCAAGTTCGAGACCTTCGCGATGACCCGGATCCGCGGCGCGATCATCGACGAGCTGCGCTCGCTCGACTGGGTGCCGCGCTCGGTCCGCTCCCGCGCCCGCGAGATCGAGGCCGCCCAGGCAAAGCTCGAGCACGAGCTGCAGCGGGCCCCGACCGAGGCGGAGCTGGCGAAGAAGCTCGGCATCGACGAGGACGAACTGCAGACCTCGCTGCTGGAGATCGCCAACTCCTCGGTCTACGCGCTCGACGAGCTCTGGACCGTCTCGGACTCCTCCGGCGACCAGGTCTCGCTGCTCGACACGATCTCCGACCCGCGCGCCGACGACCCGCAGGAATCGCTCGCCAGCAGCGAGATCAAGGACCGCCTCACCGAGGCGATCGCCTCGCTGCCCGAGCGCGAGCAGCTCGTCGTCGCCCTCTACTACTACGAGAACCTCACCCTGCGCGAGATCGGCGAGGTGCTCGGCGTCACCGAGTCGCGCGTCTCCCAGCTGCACACCAAGGCGGTCATGCGGCTCAAGTCCGGCCTGCAGGCCGTCTGATTCGACTCGAGACTCGTTTGAGTTGGCCGCCGCGCGGGGTGTAGCGTTCGTGGCGTGCCTCACAAGGCCGCAGACCGGATTCGCAACGTCGCCCTGATCGGGCACCGGGGCAGCGGCAAGACGAGCCTGCACGAGGCGATGCTGTTCGAGGCGGGCGCGACCAGCCGGCTCGGCACCGTGGCCGACGGCTCGACCGTCTCCGACCACGAGCCCGACGAGCAGGAGCGGGAGATGTCGATCGACGCCTCGCTCGCCTGCTTCGAGTACGGCGGGCGCGAGATCAACCTGCTCGACACCCCGGGGGAGCCGAGCTTCGTCGCCGACGCGATCGCCGCGCTGCGGGTCGCCGACGCCGCCGTCGTCGTCGTCAACGGCGTCGATGGGCGTCGAGGTCAGCACCGAGCGGCTCTGGCGCCGCGCCGACGCCGAGGGGCTGGCGCGGCTCGTCTTCGTCAACATGCTCGACCGCGAGCGGGCCGACTTCTTCGCCGCGCTCGACTCGCTCAAGGCGCGCCTTCGGCCCCCACGTCGTCGCCACCGAGATCCCGATCGGCGCCGAGCAGGAGCTGCGCGGCGTGGTCGACCTGATCGACCTGAAGGCCTTCGTCTACGAGGGGGACGGGCCGGGCGGCCGCCGAGGAGGTCGAGATCCCCGAGGAGCTCCGCGACGCAGGCCGAGGAGTACCGGGAGAAGCTGATGGACGAGGTCGCGGAGAACTCCGACGAGCTGATGGAGCGCTACCTCGAGGGCGAGGAGATCGACCACGAGGAGATCGTCGCGGCGCTCAAGCGGGGCGTGACCGCGGGGCAGCATCTTCCCGGTCACCTGCGGCGCGGCGACCCGCAACCTCGGCACCGACCGGCTGCTCGGGGCGCTGGTCGAGGACCTGCCCTCGCCGGCGATGCGCGGCGCGCTGCGCGGCGATCGGCGCCGAGCGGCGAGGCGGTCGAGATCGAGCCCGACGAGGACGGGCCGCTGGTCGCCTACGTCTTCAAGACCCTCGCCGACCCCTACGCCGGCCGGATCAACCTCTTCCGCGTCTTCCGCGGCACGATCGCGCTCCGACTCGCAGGCGTCAACGTCGACCGCCGGCGAGAAGGAGCGGATCGGCCAGCTCGGCCAGCCGCTCGGCAAGGACCTGCGCCCGGCGACCGAGCTGGGCGCCGGGGACATCGGCGCGATCGCGAAGCTGAAGGAGACGCGGGCCGGCGACGTGCTCTGCGAGCGGCCAGGAGGAGGTCGGCTTCGCGCCGCTCGACCTGCCCTCGCCGGTGATGGCCTTCGCCTACGAGACCGAAGTCGAAGGGCGACGAGGACAAGGCGGCGGCGGCGGTGCGGAGGCTGACCGAGGAGGACCCGACCCTCGACGTCCACCGCGACGCCGCAGACCGGCGAGCAGATCATCGCCGGGCTCACCCAGGTCCACGTCGAGGTGACGGTCGCGCGGATGAAGAGCCGCTTCGGGGTCGAGATCGAGCTGCACCCGCCGCGCGTCCCCTACCGGAGTCGATCCGCAGCCCGGCCGAGCGCCCACGCCCGCTACAAGAAGCAGTCGGGCGGCCGCGGCCAGTTCGCCGACTGCCAGATCGAGATCGAGCCGGCCGAGGACGGCGTCGGCCTCGACTTCGTCAACCAGATCAAGGGCGCGGCGATCCCGGGCGGCTTCATCCCGGCGGTCGAGAAGGGGGTCGAAGAGGCGATGGAGCACGGCACCGTCGCCGGCTACCCGGTCAAGGACGTGCGGGTGCGGCTCGTCGACGGCAAGCACCACGACGTCGACTCCTCGGAGATGGCCTTCAAGATCGCCGGCTCGATGGCCTTCAAGCAGGCGATGGAGGAAGCCGACCCGGTGCTGCTCGAGCCGATCGTGCGGCTCACCGTGAGCTGCCCCGACGACGTCGTCGGCGACGTGATCGGCGACCTCAACTCGCGCCGCGGCCACCCGCTGGGGATGGAGCCGAAGGGGACGGCGACCGAGGTCAGGGCCGAGGTGCCGATGGCCGAGGTGCTCGACTACGCCCCCGACCTGCGCTCGATCAGCGGCGGCCGCGCCGACTTCGAGATGGAGTTCGAGCGCTACGAGGAGGTGCCCGCACATCTTGCCGCCAAAGTCGTTGCAGCGGTGCGTTGCAGCCCCGGTCGGCGCGAGACCGCGCTAGCTTGGCCGTGTGAGCATCGTACCAGCGCTGATCCGGCCGCGCCCGGGGCGAACGTCGGCCGGCGCAGGAGCCGACAGGCGGGCGTTCGAGCAGCAGGATCGCCGACGCGATCGCCCGCTTCAACGCGAGCGAGCCGGCCCGCACGGTCGCCGGCCTGACGCGCACGCCTGGGCAGCCGCGGGTCTCGATCGGCGCCGCCGCCGGCTCGCCGAGCGAGGTGCGGATCACGGTCGCCTGGGAGCTCTGCTGGTACCAGTGGGGGGTCGACATCGGCGACGACTCGCGGCCGGTCTTCGAGCTCGCCAGGGCGGCGAGCTCGCCGAGCTCGACGGCTCGGCCCGGCAGTGGAACGGCGGCGTCGCCGAGGGCGGGCGCTCTACCTCGGCAGCGTCGAGCCGGCGCCGGCGAGCCGGCTGAGCGCTGCAGCGAGCCTCGGTGAAGCTCGTCGTCAACGTCGACGGCGGCGCCCGCGGCAACCCCGGGCCCGGCGGCGATCGCGGCCGTCGTGCAGGACGCCGGCGGCGGGGTGCTCGAGGAGCGCGGCGAGCGGATCGGCACGCGCCACCAACAACGTCGCCGAGTACAGGGCGCTGCTGCTGGGCATCGAGCGGGCGGCGGCGCTGGGCGCCAGCGAGCTCGAGCTGGTCGGCGACTCGGAGCTGATCGTGCGCCAGGTCAAGGGCGAGTACAAGGTCAAGGACGCGACGATGCGCGAGCTGCACGCCGAGGTGAAGCAGGCGCCCTGCCGGCTTCGAGGGCTGGTCGATCCGCCACGTCCGCCGCGAGCAGAACGCCGAGGCCGACCGCCTCGTCAACGAGGCGCTCGATGGCCTGAGCGGCCGCCCGATCGACCCCGGCGTCGACATCGGCCACGTCCACCTCAAGGTCGCCGACATCGACCGCTCGCTCGACTTCTACTGCGGCGTGCTCGGCTTCGAGCTGCAGCAGCGCTTCGGCGACGGACGCGGCCTTCGTCTCGGCCGGCGGCTACCACCACCACATCGGCCTCAACACCTGGCACTCGAAGGGCGGCTCGCCGCCGCCGCCGGGCACGACCGGCCTCTTCCACTTCGCGATCCGCTACCCGAGCCGCGCCGGGCCCTGGCCGACGCGCTGCGGCGCCTGGCGGAGGCCGGAGTGCCGCTCGGCGGCGCCTCCGACCACGGCGTCAGCGAGGCGCTCTACCTCGACGACCCCGACGGCAACGGGATCGAGCTCTACTGGGACCGGCCGCGCGAGGAGTGGCCGCGGCCGCAGGCGGGGAGGAGGGGGTCGCGATGTCGACGCGCCCCCTCGACCTCGCCGGCCTGCTCGCCGAGCTGCGAGCCGCTGGGCTAGGCGCCGAGGATCGCTTCCAGCAGGTTGGCCGTTGAACGCCTCGGTCCCGGGCACCAGCTGGATGTTCGGGAAGCCGCCTTGGCGCGCAGGTAGGCGATCTCCTTGGCGATGTCGCCGACGCCGTTGGTGCCGGCCAGGGGCGCGATCTGCAGGGTGCTGAGCACGCCGATCGCCGCGCCCGATTCGTTCGAGGAAGCCGCTGCCCGAGTCGCCCGGGATGCCCGGGGTCAGGGTGGCGACGATGTGGCTCCAGCCGTTGCCTTCGTTCTGGACCACGACCCCCTGCTTCGGGCTCAGCTTGGTGACCCCGCCGCGCAGTTCGGAGTTGCCGTAGGAGTAGACGGTCGCGCCCAGGTCGCCGGCCGCGGCCGACGCCGGTCGGGCCGCCGAAGCCGGGCACCGAGGGGTTGACCTTGCCGACGTCGGCCGGGTCGATCCTGATCAGCGCCAGGTCGTTGTAGGCGCAGGTGTCGGCGTCGGTCTCGCCCTTGGCCTGCATCGTCAGCCAGGAGTTGTAGGCGAGGGTGCCGGGCTTGCTCGCGCCGGTCACTTCGACCGGCGTGCCGATCGGCAGCGAGCCGCTGGTGCAGCCGTCGGTTTCGGTCTGCCCGCCGGTGCCCGAGCAGTGCGCCGCCTGGCCCAGGTAGACGTCGGTGCCTTCCTCGAAGACGAAGTTCGACGGTGCACTGGGCGCCTTCGGTGAAGACCTGGACGCCCGGATGGACCGTCGCCGTGCCCGGCCGGCGCCCACGCCGAAGCGACGGAGGGAGGGACCGCCACCGCGAGGAACGCCGACAACAAAACGAGGATCTTCAACCGGGACAACATCGAGCCTCTCCTTTGTTCGCGGGACCGGCGACCGTCCACCGAGAATGAGAAGACCCTACCAAATTTTAAGTACTCCCCCCAGGAGAGCCCCTGCCGCACCGACCCGATACCCCACAGCTATACTCGCCAATCCGTGCGGCTGTAGCTCAGCTGGCTAGAGCGTCTGCTTGCCATGCAGAAGGTCGTGGGTTCGAATCCCATCAGCCGCTTTTTCGCGAATCCCCTGCACGTTGGCGGTCGGCCTCCCCGTCGGCTTGGTTGCGGTGCCGTCCGCTATTTCCACCGTCGTGGCGCCCCGGCTAGGTATTCCGTGTAGCCGCGCAGGGCAGCTGGCGAGACCAGCGCCCGATAGCCGAACAGGTAGCCGCAGAAACCCAAGGCGTCGTGGTGGGGATGGAACCCGAGGCGGCGGAAGACGTGCCGCTCCTGCCACCTGCGCAGCAGCCCATAGATGAGGAGGGTGATCGGCAGCACCATCATCGACCACCACGAGAACAGGAGTGGATAGCCCGCGATGAAGAGGACGAAGCCCGGAATCCAGAAGAAGACATAGCCGACATCGAGGAACGGCACGAGGTAGTCGAGCCCGCAGATGAATCTGGCCAAGGCTCTCGGCTGCTCGGCGGGCGGGTTGCGCCGAAGGCCCTCCAGCATCCCCTGCGCCCAGCGCGATCGTTGGCGCATGAGCTGAGAGACCCGCTCTGGCGCGGCAGTGGCGACCGAGCGCGCACGGCTCGTACTCGACGAGCCCGCGGGATCCCATCATCGACCAGGTGAGGACGATGTCCTCGCCGATCGCGTCGGGCCAGCCCCCGACGGCGCGAACGTCCTCCGTCCAGTACGCGGAGAAGGCGCCCTGGGCGACCAGGGTGCTCTGGTAGGCCGACTGCATTCTCTTGATCCCGTTGATGCCGAGCCGGTAATCCCAACTCTGCATCCTGGTCAGCAGGTTGCGCGTCGGGTTCTCGACCACCAGAGCGCCCGCGCAGGCGCTCACATGCTGCCCTTCGGGCTCGGACATCAGCCTGCTAACCAGATACCTCAGGGCGTCGGGGTGCAGGCGGGTGTCGGCGTCGACGGTGACCACAATCGAGGTCTCGACGCTCTCCAACGCCCTGTTCAGCGCTCGCCACTTTCCCGCGTCCGGCTCGAAGATGCGCCGCAGCTCCAGCCCACGGCGCCGCGCCGTCTCTTCGGCAACCTCAGCGGTGCGGTCGGTCGAGTTGTTGTCGGCGAGGATCGCCGTGAGCGGCCCGCCGTAGGAGAGGTCCGCGATCCGCTCCAAGGTCGGCCCGATGGCGGACTCCTCGTCCCGAGCGGCGATCACGACCGTCAAGGGAGGCCACTCACCCTCCGGCCATGGACCACTGGGCGGTTCCAGCGATGAGACGCGGTAGCGCAGCGTGATCAGCGTGAAGACCATGAAGCCGACGAGCACGGCCGGGACGTAGGCGAGGAAGACCGGGATCACCCAGGACATCACTGGACCGATCGCATCGCGCAGCTCTGCCCGCCATGGCGATGACGCCCAGACGGCGAATGCCACGTAGGCAGCGGTCAACCCGAACGCCGCCGCGAACCTGAGCGTCGTGGGGGTTCCTGTTTGGATGAGCGTGCCCCTGTTTGCGCGCTTAGCTGTCGAACAGGCGGTCAGTCAGCTCCGCCGCGCTGACCCCGATGAACGCGCCGGCAAGCACGTCTGCCGGATAGTGGACACCGGTATGGACTCTGGAGTATCCGACCAGTGTTGCCAGGGCCCGCAGCGGCGCCGAGAGCATCGGCTGCGCGTTGGCGGCACCGGTAGCGAAGGCAAAGGCGGAGGCGGCGTGGCCGGAGGGGAAGGAGCTTGAGCGCGGCATTTGGACGTGGCGTCTCGCGAGCTCCTCGGCCTCCTTCCTCGCCGGGCGCCGCCGGGCGCTCAGCGGCTTGGCGACGAGGTTGGCGAAGCCGGAGGCGATGCCGAGTGAGACGAGGCCCTTCCGAGCCGCCAGCCGGCCGCTGGGCCCGCCAAGGAGGGCCAACGCGGCCGCGGTGGCTAACCAGAGCTTGCTGTGATCGGCAGCGCGGGAGAGACCGCGCATGGCAACGTCCAACGAAGGGGTATCGCTGGCAGCGATCGCTCCATAGACGGCGGCATCGACTGCCTTTGCCTCATTGAGCCACCCGCTCATCGGGACGATGTTCTCGAGCGTCTCGGCGTCCCCCATACAGCGATCCGCACCAGCGCGAGAACGGTCTCCCAGGCGCCCTCGGGCATCGCCGCGGACGGAGAGGCCCCGGGATGTGCGGCGGCGATCCGCACCCCCAACGCCGCCGGCAAGATCCTGAAGCGCAGTGGCGTGTCCAGAGTGACGGCCTCGCCGTCGATTCCCGCGGCGATCGGGCCGTCTGCGTCAACCTCGAAGGCAGGTGCAGACCACTCTCGCCAAGGCCGCTGGAAGAGGCCCCGGCCTGCAACCGGCGCGGAAGCAACGGTGATGCCCAGCAGCTTGTCGTCGATCCTCGGCCGGGTGCCCGAGCCGACCGCGCGCCCGAGGCGGTAGCGATTGTTGGAGACGAGGATCGCCGCTCCGGAGGAATGCTCATGCCCCCGGGCCCAGTCCAGCGCAAGTCCAGCCCCTTGCCCTCAGGCCCCAGTACCTCGGGCAGGGTGTCGAGGATGGTCCGCAGCTTCGCCTCCCGATAACCCTCGCGCTGGACGGCCTCGGCGTAGAGGCCGATCGAGACATTGTTGACGAATACCCGGCCGTTGATTTCGGCAAGGTCAACCCGCCTTTCGCGCCCGCCGACGAAGGCGCCAAGCGCGCCGATGACATCGTCGCGGTCGACGCCGAGATCGAGAGCGAAGTGGTTGCGGGTCCCGGCCGGAATACAGGCATAGGGCAGGTCCTGCTCGGCGGCAACCATGGCAACGACGGCCTGGGAGCCGTCGCCGCCGGCCATCGCCAGCGCGTCGGCTCCATCGGCGACGGCGCCGCGCACGAGCTGCTCGAGGTCGGTGCCGAGCTTCAACTCGATCGGCTCGATGCCACGGGCCCGCGCCTCCTCGGCCAGGTGGAACTTCTCGGCCTTCCCCCCGCCCGACTTGGGGTTGTAGAAGAGCACGGGGTGGTGGGGATCCGGCGCCCGGTGGAGCGGCACGTTGATCTTGAAGGCCGATCGGGTCGCAAGGAGCATCAGCCCGAGGCCCACCACGATCACGAGAGCCTGCGCGAGGTGATCGCCGTCGGCGATCAACACCACCACGGTCAACGCCACTGCCAGGATCGCGATTCCAGATCCCAGAAGCCGCGCGCCTCCGGTACGGGTCAGGCCATACCAGGCTGCCGCGAACGCGAGGACGAGGCAGGCGAGGACGATCAGCCCGCGGGGAAACTGAGAAATAACGATGTCGATGCTGAGGACCGCGAGGACGGCCACGCTTGCAAGCGCCGCAAGTGCGGCTAGCCGGTGCGGGGGCGGACGATTCAGGTGAGCGTTCGCTCGAGCTTCACCTCGCACATGTCCACTGACGCTCGGGTGCCGGGCGTCTCCGAGGGATCCATCGCACTGAACACTTGAGCCCCCGCCTCCATGTCCTCTGCGCTCTCGAAGTACTGAAGGACGACTGCCGTGTCCTGTGAGCCATCGGACAAGATCTTGAGGCCCTTGGCAGGCACGCCGGGGGGTGGCCCGTCGGACTCCTCGATGCGGGCAAGGAGCTCCTGCATCCGCTCGGCAGAAACGTCGGTGAACCTGACGACGCGTACATACATAACGGCATCCTCCTCGGTTGTCTTGGGATTCGACCATAGTCGGTTTCCTCCGACCTGCGGGCCGATCGAACCGTCTCTCTTGGTTTCGGGCTTCTTCCAGAAGTGCCCGAAACGCTGCATATCGGGGCATATTCGCGCATGCAGAAAAGCGATGCGGACATCGATTCCGGGGTAGCTGTGGCGGTGATGCGGAATCGCTTCGACTCGACCGACAGCGGTTACCGCGATCGACCGGATCGTCAAGGAAGAGACCTGAGGAGGAGACGATGGAGAACGTGACCACCGAACTGGACGGGCGCTTCAGCGACCCCGGGGCCGAGCCGACTCCCTGGGCGCAGACCGAACGGACGTTGCGCGAGGCGCAGCTGTTCTGGATCTCGACCGTGCGCCGCGATGGTCGCCCGCACGTGACGCCCTTGGTGGCTGTCTGGCATGGCAGCGCACTGCATTTCTGCACCGGTCCGGGCGAGCAGAAGGCGCTCAACCTTGAAGCCAGCCCGAAGGTGGCCCTGAACACCGGCTGTAACGGCTGGCAGGAGGGTCTCGACGTCGTCGTCGAGGGAGAAGCTGAGCGGGTGACCGACAAGGCAAGGCTGGTCGACCTGGCACGCGCCTGGGCGGAGAAGTGGGACGGCTCCTGGAAGTTCGAGCCGGTTGCCGAGGGATTCCGCCACTCCGAGGGTGAGGGCATCGCCTACGTCTTCGCGGTGCGGCCGGCCAAGGTCCTTGCTTTTGGAAAGGGCGGCTTCAGCCACACTCGCCATCGGTTTCCGCCCGCGGCGGGCTCTTAGCGACGAGGCCGAGGACTACCATCGAGCAGATGACGATCCAACGGCTGGAACACGTCGGCATCGTGGTCGACGACCTCGCGGCCGCAGTCGAGTTCTTCGTCGAGCTCGGGCTCGAGCCGGGAGGCACGGGCCAGGTCGAAGGCGAGTCGGTGGACCGCATCGTGGCGCTCGACGGGGTCAGGGCGGAGCTCGCGATGCTGCGGGCCCCGGACGGGCAGGGAGAAATCGAGCTGGTGAAGTTCCACTCGCCGCCGACCGAGGACGGCGATCCGCAGGCGCCGTCGAACGCGCCTGGCCTCCGCCATCTCGCCTTCCTCGTCGAGGACATCGACGCGATGGTCGCCGGCCTGCGGGCCCGCGGCACCGAGCTCGTCGGCGAGCTGGTGCGCTACGAGAACAGCTACCGGCTCTGCTACGTCCGCGGCCCGGCGGGGATTATCGTCGAGCTGGCCGAGAAGATCGGCTGAGGGGAGGTTTGTGCGAGGCGCGTCGCTCGGCCGCAAACAGGTCGTGGACCAGTCGGACCGCGATCGAGCCCTCGCCGACCGCCGAGGCGACCCGGTTCATCGAGCCGTCGCGAACGTCGCCGACGGCGAGCACTCCCGGCATGCTCGTCTCGAGGGAGAAGGGAGCGCGCTCCAGCGGCCAGGCGCCGGTCTCGGCAAGGTCGACGCCGGTACGGATGAAGCCGCCGCCGTCACGCAGCACCTCGTCTGGCAGCCAGTCGGTGTTGGGCCGGGCGCCGATCATCAGGAAGAGCGCGTCGGCGTCGACCTCTTCGACGGCGCCGTCGCGGTCGCGCAGCGTCAGCCGCTCGAGCCAGTCCCCGCCGTCGCCGCCGACCACCTCGGTCCCCAGCCGGACCTCTATGTTCGGCGCCGCCTCGACCTGCTGCACGAGGTAGTGGGACATGCCGGCGCCGAGCGAGTCGGCGCGGACCACGAGGGTCACCCGTCGCGCGTATTCGGCCAGGTGCAGGGCGGCCTGCCCCGCCGAGTTGGCGCCGCCGACGACGAAGACCTCGCGGTCCATCATCGCCGGCGCCTCCGTGGCGGGCCCGCCGTAGAAGACCCCGGCGCCGTTCACGGCCAGGGTGTCGAGACCTTCGACCTCGAGCCGGCGGTACTCGGCGCCGGTCGCGAGGATCACTGCGCGGGCGCTGATGTCGTGGAAGCCGGAAAGGCCGATGACGATGCGCTCGCCGTCGCGGCTCAGGCTGGTCGCCTTCTGCATGAAGGCGAACTGCGCCCCGAAGACCCAGGCCTGCTCATAGGCGTCCTCGGCCAGCCGCCGTCCGCTGATGCCGCGCGGGAAGCCCAGGTAGTTGCGGATCAGCGAGCTCAGGGTCGCCTGCCCGCCGATCCCGCCCTGGTCGATGACGAGGGTGGTGAAGCCTTCGGAGGCGCCGTAGACGGCGGCCGAGAGCCCCGATGGCCCGGCCCCGACGATGACCAGGTCGAAGGTGTGGCCCGGCGGCTCCACGGGTCCGCCCGCGGCGAGCGTCAGCTCGGTGTTGCTCGGATCGGCGAGGACCTGGCCGTCGGGGAACACCACCAGCGGCAGCGGCTCCCCGTCGCCGGCCTCGGCGACCAGCGAGCGGCCTTCCGGTGAGTCGGCTAGGCAGAAGGTGTGGGGGAGGGCGCACCTGCCGAGAACCTCGCGCAGCTCATGGGCCCGCCCCGTCCACGACTCGCCGATGATGTGCACGGTGTGTGCGGAGGATCTCTGGGCGTGCGCCCACTCGAGCAGGAAGGTCGAGACGGATTGGTGGAAAAGCTCATCGGGGCTGCGGGTGGGGCGAATCAGGTAGTAGTCGATCTGGCGGCGCGCCATCGCCGTGAAGATCGCCTCCCCGATTGCGCCTACGCCCCAGCTCGCGTAGTCGATCAAGAGGCCGCGCTGCGCCCGCGGATGGTGCTTTCGCACCCCGCTGAGCAGCTCGCTTCCCGGCGCGCCGCCGAGCGAGTGGCCGGCGAAGACCAGCGCCACCTCCTCGCCTGCGTCGGCCAGCCGCTCCAGCTCCGCTTCGGCCTCAGGCGCTGAGTTGAGACAGACGATGCGGTAGTGGCGCTCGTAGCGATCGCGCAGCTCGCGTTCGATCTCGCGGAGCGAGCTCTCGTTCTCGTCAACGGCGAGGAGGACGGGCCGGGACATGAGCGGGACCGTACCGCTCCGGGTCGCTGATTTGGTGTGTTGGGAAGATCGAGCGGTCTGCGCAAGAATGCGCGGCCATGGCCAGCGAGCGTCACTACGACCTGGCGCTCTTCGGCGCGACGGGGTTCACCGGTGGTCTGACGGCTCACTACTTGGCTGAGAACGGTCCCGCCGGGTTGCGATGGGCGCTGGTCGGGCGCAACCAGGCCAAGCTCGAGGCGGTCCGCGACGCGCTCGAGACTGTGCGGGCAGCAGAGGTGTCGCTGCCCGATCTGGTCGTCGCCGACGCTGCCGACCCGGCCGCACTGGCGAAGGTCGCGGAGTCGGCGAAGGTGGTGGCGACCACAGTCGGGCCCTACGCGCTCTACGGCGAGCCGGTGGTCGCGGCCTGCGCCGCCGCGGGCACCGACTACGTCGACCTCACCGGCGAGCCCGAGTTCGTCGATCGGATGTGGCTCGGCTACGACGAGGAGGCAAAGCGCAGCGGCGCGCGACTGGTCCATTGCTGTGGCTTCGACTCGATCCCGCACGACCTCGGCGCCTACTTCACGGTGAAGCAGCTGCCCGAGGGTGTGCCGCTAATGGTCAACGGCTATGCGCGGGTCGGCGGCCAGTTCTCCGGCGGCTCCTATCACTCTGCCGTCAACGGCTTTGCCCGGGCACGGCAGACAGTGAGCGCGGCGAGGCAGCGTCGTCAGCGCGAGCAACGACCGGTCGGTCGGAAGGTCGGCCTGGCGCCCGTGCGCGTGCGCCGGGACGGGGATCTCGGCGGCTGGGTCGTGCCGCTGCCGACGATCGACGGGCCGGTCGTGCGGCGTTCGGCGGCGGCCCTCGATCGCTACGGCCCGGACTTCAGATACGGACACAACGCCGTCGCCAAGCACCTGAGCTCCGTCGCCGCCGTCGCTGGCGGCGCCAGCGTGGCCTTTGCGTTGGCGCAGCTGCCGCCGACGCGAAAGCTGCTGTTGAAGAAGGTGCCGGCTCCCGGCGAGGGACCCGAGCGAAGAGACCCGCGCCAATGCCTGGTTCAAGGTCACCTTCGTCGGCGAGGGCGGCGGCAAGCGGGTCGTGACCGAGGTCACCGGCGGCGACCCCGGCTACACCGAGACCGCCAAGATGCTGGCCGAGTCGGCGCTCTGCCTGGCCTTCGACGATTTGCCGGAGACCGCCGGGCAGGTCACCACGGCCCAAGCGATGGGCGACCCACTGACTGCACGCCTGCAAACCGCTGGTATCGAGTTCCGCGTGGTCGAGCCATCGGACCGTTGAGAAAATTCACGAAGTCGTTGCACTATTGGCACATTTGAACCTTGATCCGGGGGCTCCGGCTCTGAAGGATCAGGCGCGTGGACAATCCCAATCACAAGGGAAATGTCGCCGAGTTGGCGATTGCGACCGAGGCGGCTCGCCTTGGTCTCTCGGTGCTCAAGCCGTTGACTGAGCACGAGCGTTTCGACCTTGTGCTTGAGATCGGCGGTCGCTTCCATCGCGTTCAGTGCAAGTGGGGGAAACGGTGCGAAGGAGGCATCGAGGTCCGGCTCAGGTCGTCATACCACTCGCCGACGAGGGGCTACGTCATCGCGACCTATAACGAGACTGAGGTGGATTTGGTCGCCGTTTACTGCGGAGACCTTGACCGCAGCTACCTCTTGCCAGCCAGGCTGTTCGCTGGGCGGAGTATGGTCTTCCTCCGTGTGGAGCCGACGCGGAACAACCAGCGTGCGGCGCTAAACTGGGCACGGCAGTATGAGTTTCGTGGGGCTGTAGCTCAGCTGGCAGAGCGTTCGGATGGCATCCGAAAGGTCAGGGGTTCGATTCCCCTCAGCTCCACTTCATTGGAGGAGTCGGCCAACCCCTCCGCTGAAGAGGTTGGAGCTCACCTCTTTCGCAACCATTTCGGCCACTACATGGAGCGGGCCGCGGCGGGATCGGAGATCCTCATCCGCCGCCACGGAAAGCCCTATGCGAGGCTTGGACCGGCATAGCTCAACTGGCTGGCATGGCCTGCCGATGACGTAGCGATGAGCGCCGCCAACTCGCATGTCTTCTCGCACGGGATGCGGGACACGCGGTTGGCGCTGGATACTTGGAGCGACCGCCACTGGGCGGTATTGCGGGGCTGGGTGGCGCTCAGCCTGGCGATCGCTTTGGCGCTGCTCGGCGCGGTCTGGGTCGTCGCCGGGCTGCTGACGCCCGACATCACGCCGATCCACCTGCCGGGACTCACCGAACCCTCCGAGCCCGGCGACCTGCTGCCGATCCTCTGGCGCAACTCGCTCGTCCTTGCCCTTCACGCCACCGCCTGCGTCGCCGGCTTCATCGCCGGCGCCTCGATGCCGATCGCCGCCGCCCAGCGCAGCGGCATCTCCCGCTGGATTCACGTCAAGGCCGGAGAGCTGGCCATCCTCTTCGTCTGCGCCGTCACCCTCTTCTCGCTCTCGACCCAGGCGCTCTACCTCGGCTTCCAGGGCTCGACGATCGCCTACCAGCTGCACATCTCGATCGCGGCCCTGCTGCTCAGCGTGCTTCCGCACGCCCTGCTCGAGCTCACCGCCCTCTTCCTGCCGCTCGCCGCCTGGCTGATCGCCAGCCGTCGCGGCGAGTGGAGCCAGCTGCTGGCCGCCACCTTAGTCACCGTCGCGATTGCGATCCCGTGCCTCGTCGTTGCAGCGACGATCGAGGTCTACGTCTGGCCCCACATCCTCGAAGCTCTCTCCCCGGTCGTCTGACAAGATCGGCCGCCGTGGCCGGATACGACCCCAAGGAGATCGAGCGCAAGTGGCAGCGGGTCTGGGCCGAGGAGAAGACCTGGGAGGTCGCCAACCCGGGACAGCCCGGCTATGAGGACTCCAAGCCGAAGTCCTACGTGCTCGAGATGCTGCCCTACCCCTCGGGCGAACCGCACGTCGGACACCTGAAGACCTATGCGGTTGGCGATGCGATCGCCCACTTCCGCCGTCGCCACGGCTTCGAGGTGATCCACCCGATGGGTTACGACTCCTTTGGCCTGCCGGCGGAGAACAACGCGATCAAGACCGGAGAGCCGCCGCGCGAGGCGACCGAGCGCTCGATCGCCTCCTTCCAGCGCCAGTTCCGCGAGTGGGGGATCTCAATCGACTGGTCGCGCGAGCTGGCTACCCACACGCCCGAGTACTACCGCTGGACCCAGTGGATCTTCCTACGGCTGTTCGAGCGCGGCCTCGCCTACCGGGCTGAGGCTCCGGTGCAGTGGTGCCCCAAGGACGCCACCGTGCTCGCCAACGAGCAGGTCGTCGACGGCCGCTGCGAGCGCTGCGGCACCGAGGTCGTGCAGCGCAAGCTCGAGCAGTGGTTCTTCAAGATCACCGACTACGCCGAGCGCCTGCTCGCCGACTTCGAGCGGCTCGACTCTTGGCCCGAGCACGTGATCACGATGCAGCGCAACTGGATCGGCCGCTCCGAGGGCGCCGAGGTGACCTTCCGCTGCGAGGAGGTCGACCTCGACTTCCCCGTCTTCACCACCCGTCCCGACACCCTCTTCGGCGCCACCTTCTTCGTCCTCGCCCCCGAGCACCCAGAGCTGGAGCGGCTGGTGGCCGGCACGCCGGCCGAGGACGCCGTGCGCGAGTACGTCGACCGCGCCGCCCGCGAGTCGGCCGAGGAGCGCGGCGCCGAGGACCGCGAGAAGACCGGCGTGCCGCTGGGGCGCAGCGTCGTCAACCCGGTCAACGGCGAGCAGATACCGATGTTCGTCGCCGACTACGTGCTGATGGAGTACGGCACCGGCGCGATCATGGCCGTGCCCGCCCACGATGAGCGCGACTACGCGTTCGCCAAGGCCTTCGACCTTCCAGTCCGCCGCGTGATCGAGGGTGAGGACCCCGAGGTCGCCCGTGACGACGAGGGCCTGCCCTATCCAGGCGACGGCCCGATGACCGGCTCCGGGCGCTTCGACGGCAAGGGCAACCGCGAGGCCTACGAGGAGATCGTCGCCTGGCTCGCCGAGGAGGGCCGCGGCGAAACCTCCGTCAACTACCGCCTGCGCGACTGGCTGGTCTCGCGCCAGCGCTACTGGGGCGCGCCGATCCCGATCGTCTACTGCGAGGAGTGCGGCATGGTTCCCGTCCCCGACGCGCAGCTGCCGGTCGAGCTGCCCGAGGTCGACGACTACGCGCCGCAGGGCCGCAGCCCCTTGGCCGCGGCCGAGGACTGGGTCGCCACCGAGTGCCCGCGCTGCGGCAAGCCTGCCCGCCGTGAGACCGACACGATGGACACCTTCGTCGACTCCTCCTGGTACTTCATCCGCTACCTCGACCCGGGCAACGAGAGCGCCGCCTGGGACCGGGCCGCGTCCGACCACTGGCTGCCGGTCGACCAGTACATCGGCGGCGTCGAGCACGCGATCCTGCACCTGATGTACGCGCGCTTCTTCACCAAGGCGCTGGCCGACTGCGGTCAGCTCGACGTGCAGGAGCCTTTCGCCAACCTCTTCGCCCAGGGGATGATCACCCGCGACGGCGCCAAGATGTCGAAGTCGCGCGGCAACACGGTTAGCCCGGCCGACTACGTCGAGCGCTACGGCGCCGACACCGCCCGCACCTACATTTGCTTCATGGGCCCGCCCGAGCGCGACGCCGACTGGGCCGACGAGGGAGTGGAGGGGGTCAACCGCTTCCTCTCCCGCCTCTGGCGCCTGCGCGAGGAGGTCGAGGACAGGCAGGCGGCCGAGCTCAACCAGGCCGCGGCCGAGGGCGATGCGCGCACGCTTCTGGCCAAGGCGCACTGGGCGATCGAGAAGATGCACCCGCGACTTCCAGCGCGGCTTCCAGTTCAACACCGCGATCGCCGCCGTGATGGAGCTGGTCAACGACGCCTACCGGCTCAAGGACGGCCTCTACGCGACGCCCGATGGCACGGCCGCGGTGCGGTTCGCAACGGCGACGGCCGCCTCCCTCATATTCCCCTTCGCGCCGCACCTCGGTGCCGAGATCTGGGAGCGGCTGCAGGGCGGCCGCGTCTGGGAGGAGCCCTGGCCGCAAGCCGTCCCGGAGCTGCTGGTCAGCGACACGGTCACCCTCGTCGTCCAGGTCAACGGCAAGCTGCGCGACCGGATCGAGGCCGACGCCGAGGCGCCACGAGAGGAGCTGCTGCGCCTGGCCTACGCAAGTGCGAAGGTCACCACCTTCCTCGATGGCAAAGAGGTCGTCAAGGAGGTCGTCGTGCCAGGCAAGTTGGTCAACTTTGTTGCCCGGTAGGGCGCGAGACCAAGCAGATCAAGACCGTATGGAGTGCTGACCGACTCCAGCGGTAGGTAGGTCGGCACCCCGCGCATGACGGTGCGGGGACTGGGCCGCAGGACAGGCCTGCGGCCGACACCCCAATCATGGGAGGCGCCGACATGGCTCAGCCTAAAAGCGTGGTCGGCCTCGACGTCCACGCCACGCAAACCCACGCCTGCGTTCTCTCGCCCGAGACGGGCGAGCTTCGCGCAAAGCGCCTGAGCGGCCCGCCGCGACGAGCGCTCGATTACCTGGAGGGGCTCCAGGCCCCGACCCTCGCCGTCTATGAGGCGGGCCCGACCGGTTACGGCCTCGCGCGTGGAGGCGCCGAGCGCGGCCTCGACGTCCGCGTCTGCGCACCCGGATCGATCCCCAAGGCGCCGAGCGACCGAATCAAGACCGATCGCCGAGATGCCGAGCGCCTGGCGCGCCTGTGCTTGGCCGGGGAACTGTCCTTCGTGCGCGTGCCGAGCCCCGAGGAGGAGTGCTTTCGCGACCTCGCCCGTTGCCGCGAGACGATCCGCGCCGATTTGATGCGCGCCCGCCACCGCGTCGGAAAGTTCCTGCTGCGCCGCGAGCTGCGCTGGGAGGGGCCGGGGTCCTCCTGGACCCAGGCCCACTGGCGCTGGCTGGGTGGGATCGAGTTTTCCGATCACGCGTCGCGCGCCGTGCTCACCGACTACCTGAGCGCGGTGAGAGCGCTCGAACAGCGCCGTGGCGCAGCTGAGCTGGCGATCGAGGAGGGCTGGCCCGAATCGCCCTGGGCCGAGACGATCGCCCGCCTGCGCTGCCTGCGCGGTATCGACACCTTGACGGCCATAGGCCTCTGCTCGGAGGCTGGAGACCTGCGGCGCTTCGCGCACCCAGCCTCGCTGATGGCCTATTTCGGCATCGTGCCCTCCGAGTACTCCTCCGGCGAGCAGCGCCGGCGCGGGCCGATCACCAAGGCGGGATCGGCGCATGCCCGCCGCCTGTTGGTCGAGGCCGCTCATCACTACCGCCACGCACCACTGGTGGGGGCGGCGCTCGAGCGCCGCCAGCGGGGCGCGGACCCGCGTGCTTGCGAGATCGGCTGGCGAGCCCAGCGCCGCCTGCATCGCCGCTGGCAGCGGCTGCGGTTGGAGCGGGGCAAGCCCGCCAACGTGGTCAGGATCGCCCTGGCTCGTGAGCTGGGCTGCTTTGTGTGGGAGGTGGGGCAGCTGGGCTGAGCGGCGGAAGAAAACAGCGCGCGCCCGACGCTGTCGGGGCGGCACGAGGTCAACGAAGGCCAGCACGTCGCCGCAGGGCGGCCTGCGTTGCGTCCTGGGGCAACCGGCGGGAGTTCCAGCCGGCCGCGCCCGCTTCAAGACTGCAGGCCACGCGACGAATCGGCGGTCATGGGGTAGCCAGCCCCGCATATGAGGCTGACGATGCAGTCGATGTGTCTGGAATCCGCTCGTGCCGCCCCGAGAGCCCCAGGGCGCTGTGGTCTCGGGCACTCAGGGCTCCGGTCGACGCTGGGCACTTGACGAACTGCTCTCCATATGAGGACGCAGGGAGCGAAGCGTGCTCTGCACGTGAGCGAGCGAGGACGCCGAGATGCGACGGTGTCGCGGCCTACCGGGTTCTGGTACAAAGCGGCCGTGCTGGTCAGGAGACTCACCGAAGCGCCGGTCGAGGAGTGGCACCGGCTGCGCACGCACGTGCTCATGGATGCCGGCGAACTCGGCTCGCGGAACCTCTCGGTCACCTGGCTGGAGCTGCCCTCCGGCGCCGAGCAGACGCTGCGCTCGCACGAGGAGGCCGAGCAGGTCTACGTGGTGGTTCGTGGCAGCGGCACGATGTCGGTCGCGGGCGACACCCAGCAGGTCGCCGAGGGTGATCTGATCCTGGTCCCACCGGCGACGGACCACTCGATCGCCAACGACGGCGACGCTGAACTGGCCTGCGTATCGGTGCAGTCGCCGCCCGTGGCCGCCTCGGAGCTGTACAGCGACCAATTGGCTGAGGTCGCCGGCTACGACGACGAAGACTTGTAACGCAATCGTGTGATTGTGCGCGCCACGCGCGCGCCGCGATCCTGAACGGTTTGGGCGATGCCCGAGCTGAGCAGATCGCAGATCGCCGTCTACGGCGCCGTTGCCGTGGCGCTGCTGTTGCTGGGCGCGCGGGCGATCCGCGCCGAGGGGAGCGATGGCCAGACGAGCTCGTTCTCCTCGTCCGATGGTGGAGGATTCGCGATCAACAGCAGCGGGTCGGGGGGCGACGTCGTCGTCGACGTCACCGGAGCGGTGGTCCGGCCGGGCGTCTACCGGCTGCCCGCGGGCGCGCGGGTGACCGACGCGGTGCAGAGGGCGGGAGGGGCGAGTGGGGGAGCGCTGCTGGAAGCGATCAACCTCGCTGCCCGGCTCGCCGACGGGCAGCAGGTGGTGGTGCCAAAGCGGGGACCGGCGGGGGCACCGCTCGCTACGGCAGGATCGGCAGCTGAAGAAGGGCCGATCAGCCTCGGCACGGCAACGGTTGAGCAGCTCGACACGATCGACGGGATCGGGCCGGTCACGGCGGAAGACATCATCGGGTTCCGCGACCAGCATGGCGGTCTCTCCTCGGTCGACCAGCTCGACCAGGTGAGCGGGATCGGGCCGGCGACGATGGAGTCGCTGCGCGCCCGGCTGCAGCCGTAGGCGGCGCCGTGCGCGAGGGGCGGCCGCCGTGGCTCGTCGTGGTCGCTGTCGCGGCGGTCGCGGTCCTCGCCCTCGCGCACCGCGATGCGATTCGCGGCCGCGCCGAGCGGGCCCTGGGGACCGGCATGCCGCCTCGCGAGGCGCAGCTAGCCCGTGGCTTCGTCCTCGGCGAGGACGACGGGATCGACGCCGCCACGGTCGAAGACTTCCGCCGCGCCGGGCTCAGTCACCTGCTCGCCGTCTCCGGTCAGAATGTCGCCCTGCTTGCGCTGCTGGCGATGCCTTTGCTGGCGGCGCTGGGCCTGCCGCTCCACATCCGCCTGGTCTGGATCCTCGCCGCGATCGTCGTCTACGTGCCGCTGGCCGGCGCCGGCCCCTCGATCGTTCGTGCCGGTGTGATGGGCGCGATCACGGTCCTGGCGACCTTGGCCGGACGCAGGTCGTCGCGGCTATACGCACTTGCCGTGGCGGCGATCGTCACCCTCGCGATCGACCCACGCATCGCCGCCGACGTCGGCTGGCAGCTCAGTTTCGCTGCGGTGCTGGGGATCCTGTTGCTGGCGCAGCCGCTGCGGCGCGCCATCGCCGCGTGGATCGGCAGGCGAGGCTGGCGCGGCGCGCTCGCCGAGGGAGCGGCCGTGACCACCGCCGCCACCCTGGCAACCGCACCGCTGATCGCCTTCCACTTCGAAGCGGTCTCGACCGCGACGCTGGTCGCCAACCTGCTGGCGCTGCCCGCGGTCGCCCCGGCGATGTGGCTGGGGATGCTGACCGCGCTGGCCGGCCAAATCCCCGGCTTCCCTATCGCGGCTCTCAATACCCTCGCCGCCCCGCTGCTCGCCTACATCGCCCAGGTGGCGGCTTGGTGTGGTCGGCCCGGCTGGGCCTATGTACACGTCCGGCTTGGCATTTTCGGCCTTGCCATCGCCTACGTCGTGCTGGTCGCAGGAGCGGTGGGAACCCCCGCTTCTCCTGCGTCGCCGCCGTCTCGCCGGCATGAGGCGCCCTATCTCGTGGCGTAACGCCTTGTCCGTGGGATACCCGGACAAGGCGTTGCACCCGATGCGGACAAGAGCCGCGGGGGCGGTTATGGCTGTGGTGGCGGCGTTGTGGTTGCTGGCCGGGCTGTTTTCTCTCAGGGGTGGCGGGGATGCGGGAGGGCCGATCCGCCGGACTTCGTGTCTCGATTCTCGACGTCGGCCAGGGCGACGCCATCCTCCTGCAGCCAGCGCACGCTCCGGCGGTGCTTGTCGACGGCGGGCCGCCGGGGGACGACCTGGTCGCGAAGCTGCACTCAGCCGGCGTCGAACGCCTGGGCGTCGCCGTCGTCACCCACGAACAGTCCGACCACGCGGGCGGGATCGAGGAGGCGCTGGGCGGGATCCCGATCGCCAGGCTCGCTTATGCCCGTCTGAGTCGCCGCCTGCGGGGCGAGGCCGCGGCCGCCGGAGCAGAGCCGGTTCGGCTCGTGGCGGGTGGAGTTCTGCGCTCCGGGCGTCTGCGTGTCGAAGTCCTCTGGCCGCCACCGGCGCTGCTCGCGTCGCCGCTCGCCGGCGCCGACCCCAACTCGCAGGCACTCGTCCTGCTCGCCCGCTGGCGCTCGTTCTCGATCCTGCTCACCGCCGACGCCGAGGCCGGGGAAGTGCCGATCGACCCGGGCCCGATCGACGTGCTCAAGGTCGCCCACCACGGCAGCGAGGACCCCGGCCTCGACGCTCTGCTCGATCGCACACGCCCCAAGCTCGCCCTGATCTCGGTCGGCGCCGGCAACTCCTACGGGCACCCGACCGCCGCCACGCTTGCTTCGCTCAGCGCCCAACGGGTGCCGACCCTGTGCACCGATCGCGACGGCACGATCGTGCTCGACGTCCGCCGCTCCTCATTCGAAGTCGAGCCACGACGGCTGAGGCCTAAACGAATCGTCGACCCAATACTGGGTTTTCCCGCTCCGGCGCTTGTCTGGCCGTCGCCGCGGCCGATGGACGTATTGGTGCTTTCCAGCGCACGCAAGCTGCTGTCCCGCTCGATCCTCGGCTCGAGCCTGGCAGGCGACGGCCTTTTGGTCAGGCTGCGCAGCACCTCGATCGGGCTGCTGGGCCTGGTCGCGGCTGTCGGCCTTGGCCTGATCGCCTTCATCTCCCAGCTCGGCTGGCCGGGCGTCTTCAGCCAGCCGATCCCCGGCTCACCGAGCGAGGCCGGCAGCGTGCACGACGCGATCGCCCTGACCCGGCCCGCCCCCGTTCTCGGCGTTTCCAACGCCACCCACGTGGTCTCGCGAGCCGCGGTGCGTCGAGCCGTGCACGGACACCGAGGCGGACCCGCTCCAGGCGGCGCGCCGGCAGTCGGTGGGTCCCGTCAGCTCGCCGCGACCGCGCGGCGAGACAACCACTCCCGCGCTCTCCGCCTGCCCCCGTGCCGGTTCCTGCCGCGGAACCAGCGCCCCAGTCGCCTGCACCGGCCGGCGAAGCCACGAGCCAGCCGGCGACAACGACCGCCAGCAGCCCCGGCCCGACCACCTCTTCGACTCCAAAGATCAGCTCGCAGACATCCGGCAGCACTGACAAGTCCAGGTCCGATGCCAAGACGACGACGAGGCGGCACGCGGCCCCGAAGTCGAAGTCCCATGGCTCGAGCTCGACGTCGGCGGGTTCGAAGAAGCCAGAAGGCAGCTCGCCGGGCAAGTCCGGCGAAGAACGCGGCGGCCGACCGCAGAAGGCGCCAGAACCGCCGCCCGCACCGCCCAAGCCCTCGGCTCCCGCCGGCTGCGGCACCGCGCCGCAGCACCCGAATACGGCGAGGCGAAGGACGAAGGCGGCCCCGGCAAGTCGGGCTGGCACCGCCACTAGACTCGGCCGGGTGGCCGAAGCCCTGGCATCCCTCTACCTGATCGCCGGCACCGACGAGGCCAAGATCGACGCGACACGGGCTCGCCTGCGGGCGCGCGCGGAAGGCGACGGCGGCGCCGGTGCGCTCGAAGTCTTCGAGTCAAGCGAGGGTCGCGGCGCCCCCGATCACGAGGCGCTGCTGACGGCGATCCCAGCGATGTCGCTGACGGAGACCCGCCGCTACCTGCTCGCCGACAACGTCGAGCGCTGGCGCGACAAGCAGCTGGAGGCGGTGGTCGAGGCGCTCGGGTCGCTGCCCCCGGATCTGACGGTGGTCCTTATCGCCCGTGCCAAGGCGCCGGCGAAGCTGGCCAAGGCGGTCAAGGCGGCCAAGGGCGAGGTCCACGAATTCGAGGCGCCGAAGGCGCGCGAGATGCCGCGCCAGCTGGTCGGCGACGCCAAGCGGCTCGGCTTCGCCCTCGAGCCGGCGGCGGCTCGCATCCTGGTCGAGCGCATGGGGGCCAGCCCGGTGCGGCTGCGGAACGAGCTCGAGCGCCTCGCGCTCTGGGCGGGGGACGGGGGACGAGGTAACGCAGGCCGATCTCGAAGAGATGATCTCCGACACCTCCGAGGCCGCGGTCTGGGCGCTCTCCGACGCCCTGCTCGAACGCGATCCGGCCAAGGCGGCCTCGATCGCCGAGCACCTCGTCTCCCAGGGTGAGAACGTCACCGGTCTGATCTACGGGCTGGCCTCGCGCCTGCGCAAAGCCTGCACGGCCGCCGCCCAGATCGAGCAGGGCGTGCCGCCGAAGCAGGTCGAGTCGAGCCTCGGCATGCACCCCTACGCCGCCCGTCAGCTCGTCGCCCGGCTGAGCAAGACCAGCGTCGAGGACCTGCACGACGCGACGATGGCCCTTGCCGACCTCGAGGTCTGGTGCCGCGGCGGTGCCGATTACGGCGACGAGCTGGCGCTGACGCTGGCGCTCAGGACACGCCGCGGGGCCGCCGACATGAGCCACTTTGCAGCGGCACGGCGGCGAGGCGTGCGGCTCGGGACTTCTTGCGGGCGCCGGTGTTCTTGTGCATGGCGCCCTTCTGCACCGACTTGTCGATCTTGGCGACGAGCGCCTTGTGCTCGGCCTCGACCTTGCCCGCGTCGCCCGCCTCGACGGCTGCCTCGAGGCGGCGGAAATAGGTCTTCACAGTGCTTGTGAGCAACCGGTTCTCGGTTCGCTCCCGCTCGCTGCGTAGGATCCGCTTCTTCTGTGAGGCGATGATTGGCCATTCGCGGCGGCCGACTATAGCGAGTGAGATAGAAGTATTGGAGACCCCCGGAACGCCGGATGAGGCGACATCGATGCGACGCCGCGCTGCGCGCCGCCGAGGCTTCGACCAGGGGAGGAACCAGTGCAGCGCGGTCGCCTGGCCCGCTCTTCACCGCCTTCTTCTCGGTTGCGACGGCCGCCTCGCGCATCGCCGGGCTGGTGCGGGAGATCGTCGCCGCCTCCTACTACGGCATCTACGGGCCGATGTCGGCCTTCACGATCGCCTTCCAGGTTCCGAACCTGGTCCGCGCCCTCTTCGCCGACGCTGCCCTGCAGCCGGCCTTCGTGCCGATCTTCACCGAGCAGCTGGAGAAGAAGAACTACCGCGAGGCGTTCCGGCTCGCCTCGACCCTGCTGCTGCTGATCACCCTCGTGCTGGGCGCGATCACGGCGCTCTTCGTCCTGCTCGCCCCGGTCGTGATGCCGCTCTTCGCCCCCGGCTTCGAAGGCGAGATCCTCGACCTCACCGTCACCCTCTCCCAGGTCCTCTTCCCGATCCTGATCCTGCTCGGGATCAGCGGCGTCGTCGTCGGCATCCTCAACAGCTACGACCGCTTCGGCGCCTTCGCGATCTCGCCGCTGTTCTGGAACCTGACGATCATCGCGGTGACGGTCTCGCTCACGCCCGCCTTCCACGGCCAGAACCGGATCTACGCGTACGCGATCGGCATCCTGCTCGGCACCCTGGTCCAGCTGCTGATCCCGGTCTTCGACCTGCGCAACACGCCGTTCAAGTTCGAGTGGAGCTTCGAATGGCGCAACCCCGACGTGCGCCGAGTGCTGCTGCTGATGCTGCCGGTGACGATCAGCCTCGGCCTGATCAACTTCAACATGCTGATCAACAGCCTCTTCGGCAGCCTCGTCAGCGACCAGTCGCCGGCGGCGATCGACAAGGCCTTCCGCATCTACCAGCTGCCGCAGGGGATCTTCTCGGTGGCGATCGCGACCGTCCTCTTCCCGACCCTGGCCCGCTTCGCCACCCGCGGCGAGATGGGGAACCTGCGGGCGACGATGGCCAACGGCATGCGCCAGATCCTCTTCGTCCTGATCCCCGCCGCCGCCGCCGTCCTCGTCCTCTCCGAGCCGATGATCCGCCTCGTCTACCAGCGCGGCGAATTCACCCCCGAGCAGACGACCCTGGTCGCGACGGCGCTCTTCTGGTTCGCCTTCTCGCTGCCGACCAACGGCCTCTACCTGCTGCAGACGCGGACCTTCTTCAGCCTGCAGCGGCCCTGGATGGCGACCGGGCTGGCCGGTATCGACCTGGTCGTCTCGGCGCTTGCCGCGTTCCTTCTCTACAAGCCGTTCGGGACCGGCGGGATCGTCGCCGGCACCGGGATCGGAACGACGGTCGCGGTGGTCGCGCAGGCGGTGATCCTGCGCCGCGAGTTCGACGGGCTGGAGTTGCGGCGGCTGTTCGATCACCGGCGAGCAAGATCGTGGTCGCCTCGGCGGCGCTGGCGGCTGTGTCCTACGGCGTTTGGGACGTGCTCGACAACCAGCTGGGACGCGGGCTTGCTGGGCAGATCGTCTCGCTTGGGGTGGCGCTGGGCTTGGCGGCTCGGTCTACCTCGGCGTGGCGCGCCTGCTGCGAATTGCCGAGCTTGACCAGATCGTGCGCCTGATTCGGCGGCGCTAGTGCTCAGTGCCGGCCGCTACTTGCTTGGGGTCGCCGAGCTGGGCCTGATCGTCGGGGTTGCCTGGCTCGGGGCTGGGGCGGTGCGGAGGAAGCTGGCGCCCGAGCTCCGGGGCGTGGTTGGGCAAATGGCGACGCGTGATCTGGCGATCGCGCTGTTGCTGTGGACGGCTGAGCTGCTTGGGACCGTTGGGGCGTTCGAGGCGGGGGCGTACGTCGTCGGCGTGGTCATCGTGGGGGTTGCCCTTTGGTGGGTGATGGGAGGCCGGTGGGGGGGTCCCTCCGGCTTGCTGGGTTTTTCGCCTGGAGAGCCTGCGGGGGCGGGCGAGCGGGGGTCGGGCGAAAAACAGGACGCCGCTGCGCCGGAGGGACCCCCCCACCGGCCTTCGTCGGCCGCCTTGGTTGCTCTGGCGATTGCTGCGGTGGCCGTTGTGCACTTCGCCGCGGGGGTCAAGCTGCGGCTCTCGACAGGGATGACCGGGTTCGATTCGACTTGGTACCACGGGCCGTTTGCGGCGGGGTTCTTTCAGAGCGGGGACACGTGGAGCTTGCATTTCATCGCGCCGCAGTTCCTGGCTTGGTTCTATCCAGCTAATTCGGAAGTGCTGCATGCGGTGGGGATGCTGGCGTTCAGCCGGGACCTTCTTTCGCCGCTTCTGAACCTTGGCTGGTTCGTGGGCTGCCTGGTTGCTGGCTGGTGCATCGGAAGGGCATACAAGGTCGCCTGGCTCTCGTTGGCGCTGACCGCAGTTGCGCTGAGCGTTCCGGCGTTGCACGACCAGGCGGGCGAGGCGCGGAACGACATCGTCGGGGTCTTCTTCCTACTTGCTGCTGTTGCCATCGCACTTAACGGCTGGGTTGGCCCAGATGCCGGGAGACCTCGGAAAGGCAGCATCGAGGAAGGCGGCTCCGCGGTCACGGGAGGCATGTCCATTGGGGCGATCGGTGTTGTTGGGCTTGCGGCCGGGCTTGCCGCTGGGACGAAGCTCAACTTTCTCTTCCCTGCCGGGGTGCTCGTAGCCGGAATGGTCGTGATAGCGCCGCGGGGCGGGAGGGGGAAGGCACTAGCTGCCGGCGGCCTGGCTGCGCTCGCCGGCGGCGGCTACTGGTATCTGCGCAACCTCGCTCATGCCGGCAACCCGCTGCCCTGGGTCAAGCACCTCGGCCCGATCACGCTGCCGGCGCCCGAGCAGGCATTGGGAGGCCGCGAAGCGCACGGCGTCCTCGGCTACCTCACCGACGGCTCGGTCTGGTCCGATTGGTTCCTGCCCGGCCTCCATTACGGCCTGACGATCTTCTGGCCGCTGATGCTCGTGGCTGCGCTCGTGGGTTTGCTCATGTCCCTGGGTCGCCGAACAGATCCAATGCTTCGCGTAGCCGGCGCCGTCGGGGTAGCCGCCGCATTCGTCTGGCTGATCGCCCCAACCTCAGCCTCCGGCCCGGATGGCATGCCCCACGGCTTCGAGTCCGGCCTGCGCTACCTGGCCCCGGCCCTGGCCCTAGGCCTGTCCCTCCTCCCAACCGCCCCAGCACTGCATTCGTGGCTAGCCAAACGGACGCTGACTTCGCGTTTAGTTCCGGATAGCGGAACAAAAGACGAAGTCAGCCCTCGGTTTGGGCGGCGGGCTGCCCTTGCGGCCGGGGGAGGACTGATTGCGCTTGCGGTGATTGCGGGGTATCCAGTGCAACGCCACTACATGGAGAACCGCTACGCCAACCCCGCCTTCACCACCCCGGGCCTCAACGCCACCTTCAAATGGGCCCAGGGCATCACCGACTCCCGCATCGCCACAACCAGCACCCGCCAGTACCCCCTCTACGGCCGCGACCTGAGCAACCACGTCGATTACGTCGGCAGCGAACAACCGCATGGGGGCTTCACCGCCCCTACCACCTGCCCCCAATGGCGCCACCTCCTCAACGAGGGCGACTACGACTACGCAGTAACCACCCGAGACCGAATCGAACCGGGCAAGCCGACCTATCCACCGACGTCCCGCTGGACCGCAGCTCCCAACGCCACCGTGATCTTGCGCAAGCCCCCCACGATCGTCTTCAAGCTGAGGGGCAAGCTGGATCCATCGAGCTGTCGCTGAATGCGTTTCGCAGTCAGCCCGTGCAGCCTCTTCGGTTGCTCACGCGGGTGGCGCGGTGGCGGGGGTCCCCCGCAGCGGAAGGCGCCGCGAAGCGGCGTCTGAGCATGTGGGGGAGGGCCGCCGCGACAGGACCCGCGGGCTGACAACCCAAGAGCCCGTGGTCGACTCCGTCTCTCCTCCATACTCCGCAGCCCCGATGGACCACATCCGCAACTTCTCAATAATCGCCCACATCGACCACGGCAAGTCCACCCTGGCCGACCGCATCCTCGAGCTCACTGGCGCCGTTGACCCGAAGAAAATGCGCGCCCAGGTGCTCGACTCGATGGACCTCGAGCGCGAGCGGGGGATCACGATCAAGGCGCAGGCAGTGCGGGTCGAGTACAGGGCCGCCGATGGTGAGACCTACCACCTGCACCTGATCGACACCCCCGGCCACGTCGACTTCTCCTACGAGGTCTCGCGCAGCCTCGCCGCCTGCGAGGGCGCCCTGCTCGTCGTCGACGCTGCCCAGGGGGTCGAGGCCCAGACCGTCGCCAACACCTATCTGGCGATCGAGAACGGGTTGGAGCTGATCCCGGTGATGAACAAGGTCGACCTGCCGGGAGCCGAGCCGGAGCGGGTCGCCGGCGAAATCGCCGACCTGCTCGGCGGCGAGGCGGGCGACGCGATCCCGATCTCGGCCAAGACCGGGGAGGGGGTGGTCGACGTGCTGGAGGCGATCGTCGCCCGCGTGCCGGCGCCCACCGGCGACCTCGTCGCGCCGCCACGCGCCCTCATCTTCGACTCCGAGTTCGACCAGTACCGCGGCGTGATCGCCTACGTGCGGATGGTCGACGGCGCCTTCCGCAAGCACGGTCGCATCCTCGCGATGCAGAACGGCACCGAGGCCGACATCGACGACATCGGCTTCTTCCGGCCGACGATGACCGGCGTGCAGGGGATGGAGGCCGGCGACGTCGGCTACCTGATCACCGGGATCAAGGACGTCGCCAAGCTGCGCGTCGGCGACACGGTGACCGCACTCGATCGCCCCGCCACCGAGCCGCTGGAGGGCTACCGCGAGGTGCGGCCGATGGTCTTCTGCGGCCTCTTCCCGATTGACACCGACCGCTTCGAAGACCTCCGCGACGCGCTCGAGAAGCTGGCCCTCAACGACGCCGCGCTCTCCTGGGAGCCGGAGACTTCCGAGGCGCTCGGCTTCGGCTTCCGCTGCGGCTTCCTCGGCCTGCTGCACATGGAGATCGTGCGCGAGCGGCTCGAACGCGAGTACGGGCTCGACCTGCTGGCGACGACGCCGAACGTGCGCTACGAGGTCCAGCTCACCAACGGCGAGGAGGTCGAGGTCCACAGTCCGACCGACCTGCCCGACCCGGGCACGATCGAGGCGATCGAAGAGCCGTTCATCCGCGCCACGATCATCTGCCCTTCAGAGCAGGTCGGCGCGGTGATGGAGCTCTGCCAGGGGCGCCGCGGCACCCACGTTGACATGCACTACCTCAGCCCGCAGCGGGTGCAGATCCGCTACGACATGCCGCTGGCCGAGATCGTCCTCGACTTCTTCGACCTGCTGAAGTCCTCGACCAAGGGCTACGCCTCGCTCGACTACGAGCCGATCGGCAACCGCGCTTCCGATCTGGTCAAGGTCGACATCCTGCTCGCCGGCGACCGGGTCGACGCGCTCTCGATCATCGTCCACCGCGACTTCTCCTACGAGCAGGGCAAGAAACTGGTCGCGCGGCTACGTAAAACAATCCCACGCCAGCTCTTCGACGTGCCCGTGCAGGCGGCGATCGGCTCCAACATCCTCGCCCGCGAGACGGTCAAGGCGCTGCGCAAGGATGTCACCGCGAAGCTCTACGGCGGCGACGTCACCCGCAAGCAGAAGCTGTTGAAGAAGCAGAAGGCGGGGAAGAAGCGGATGAAGTCGGTCGGGCGGGTGGAAGTGCCGCAGGAGGCATTTTTGGCTGTGCTCGAGATCGACGAGTAGGGGGAGCTCGACTCCCTGGCTGGGAGCTCCTGATTTGCCGGCCCGGCTCCGGTCGCCCCATGCCATCCGCGCGAGACGCCAGCTAGCCAGACGACCAGGACCGGGCGGCGTCTCTAGACTGCCGCGGCCATGAGCGTAAAGACAGATGCAATTGGCAAGGAATGGCCCGCCACTACTTATGAGGTGGGCAGGGAGAAGATTCGGCGAGTACGCGACGGTGATCGGGTTCGACGACCCGGTCTACTTCGACCGCGAGGCCGCCAAGGCGGCCGGCTACCGCGACGTCGTCGCGCCACCGATGTTCGCCGTTGTCTACAGCTCGCCGGCGATGGCGCCGGCGATGTTCGACCCCGATGTGGGCATGAACTTCGCCGCGATGGTGCACGGCGGCCAGGAGTTCGAATGGGACGAGCCGGCCTGCTCGGGAGACGAGATCACCACCACGGCCAAGTGCCTGGACATCTCCGAGAAAGACGGCAAGGGCTTCTACATCTTCGAGACCAATGCGGTCAACCAGAACGGCGACCAGGTCGTGCGCGGCACCTGGACCCTGATCGTGAGAGGAGTCTGAGATGGCCGACCTGAACGTAGGCGATGCGATCCCGGAGCTGAAGGTCACCCCCGACAAGTACCTGCCGCACCGCTACGCAGGCGCCTCGGGCGACTTCAACCCGATCCATATTGATCCCGAGTTCGCCAAAGCCGTCGGCCTGCCGAACACGATCCTGCACGGCCTCTACATGATGGGCTTGGTCGCCCGCGCCGCGACCGATGTCGCCGGCGGCGATCCGCAGGCCCTGAAACGGCTTTCGGTCCAGTTCCGCGGCATGGGCGCACCGGAGACCGAGATCGTTGTCAGCGGCACCGTCAAGTCGCGTGGACGGCGACACGGTCGTCATCGACACCGTCGCCGCGCAGGGCGACAACCAGACGATTCGCAACGCCGAGGCGGAAATCCAGCTCTAAGTGGTGGGGGAGCGCCGGGTGGCTCCTCCCAAAACACTCAAGCGAGGCTCCTGCCGAGCGTTTTGGGAGGGGCCACCCGGCTCTCCTCCTAGACTTGAGGGATGCTCTTCGCCGCGCCAGGAGCTCATTCTCAAGCTGGTCGTCGACGCGTACCTTGCGTCGGGACGGCCGGTGCCTTCGAAGGAGATTGCTGAGGAGAGCGAGGTTGAGGCCGGGCCGTCGACCGTGCGGGCGGAGCTGGCGGCGCTCGAGGCGGCTGGGTATCTGACTCATCCGCATACCTCGGCCGGCCGGGTTCCGACCGAGCTGGGGTATCGGCACCACGTCGATTTGATGATGGCTGCTGGTGGGGCCGCCGGCTGAGGCCTCGGTTGAGCTGGAGCTGCGGCGGGAGATCGATGCGGCGATGCGGGAGACGACGGCGGCGCTGGCGCAGGTGACCGACCTGATGGCCGTGGTGACGGCGCCGCCGGAGACGGTGGCGGCGACGATTCACCGGGTCGAGGTGCTGCGGCTGCAGACGAGCCGGGTGATGGTGGTGGCGATCGCCTCCAACGGCGCCGTCGCCAAGCGCATCTTCGACTTCCCCGGTCCGGTCGACCCCGGTTTGGTCGAGTGGGCCTCGAGCTACCTCAACGAGTCGCTCACCGGCATGGGCGCTGGGCGCCCGGATGATCGCCGGCCGCCTCGCCGACCCTGAGCTGGGGCCGGTCGAGGCCGAGTTCATCGCCATCCTCGGCGCCGCCTTCACCGAGTTCGAAGAGGAGGAGAGCGCCGACACGCTCTACACCGAGGGCGTCGCCCGCCTGCTCTCCGAGGCCCACTCGTCCGATCTGCCGCGGGTCGACCGCTTGATGACGGCGCTGGAGGAGCGGGCGAGCCTGCTCGGGATGCTGCGCTCGGCCCTCGAGCGAGCGCTCGGTCTTCCTCTGGATCGGCGGCGAGAACCCGCAGCCGGCGCTGCGCTCGGTCAGCGTCGTCGGCGCCAACTACGGCCTCGCCCACCGCAACCTCGGCGCGGTCGGCGTGGTCGGGCCCGCTGCGGATGGACTACGCCACCGCGATCGCCTCGGTGCGCGGCGCCGCCCGCGAGCTCTCGCGCTACTGCGAGACGGTCTACGACGGCTGACGATGCCAGGCGACTACTACGAGACCCTCGGCGTCGAGCGCGGCGCCTCCGAGGCGGAGGTCAAGCGCGCCTTCCGCAAGCTCGCCCGCGAGCTGCACCCCGACGTCAACGCCCACGATCCCGAGGCCGAGGAGAAGTTCAAGGCGGCGGCCGAGGCCTACGAGGTGCTCTCCGATCCAGAGCAGCGCCAGACCTATGACCGCTTCGGCCACGACGGCCTGCGCTCGGGCGGCTTCCCGCCCGGCGGCGCCGGCTTCAGCTCGGTCGAGGACATCTTCTCGGCGGTCTTCGGCGGTGCCTTCGGATTCGAGGTGCGGCGCGGGCCGATGCGCGGCCAGGACCTGATGCACGCGGTCGAGATCTCGGCGCCGCAGGCGATGCTCGGGACGACGGTGAAGATCCCCAGCCACGAGGGCGAGCGCGAGATCGAGCTGCCGCCCGGCGTCCAGCATGGCACCCAGTTCGCCCTGCGCGGCCACGGCCTGCCCGGCTCGGGCGGCGGGCCGCCGGGGGACCTGCGGATCGTCATCCACGTGATCGTCCCCACCGACCTCTCCGAGGAGCAGCGCGAGCTGGCCGAGAAGCTCGAGCAGAGCCTGGAGCCGCGCAACCTGCGCGGCCAGGGCGACGACGACGGCTTCCTCTCGCGCATGCGCCGGGCCTTCGGTTGATCCGCCTCGCGGTTCGCTGCGCGCCCGAGCAGGCCGAGATCGTCCTCGCCGAGCTGACGGTCCTGGCGCCCAACGGCGTCGAGGAGGAGCAAGGCCCCGGCTACGTCGAGTACGCGATCTACGGCGGCGAGGGCGAGCTGCCGGAGTTGGGCGAGATCGAGGTCGCGGCGGGGGACGGCCTGGTCGAGGTGGTCGCCACCGAGGTCCCCGACGACTGGGCGGACCGCTGGCAGGACTTCCACAAACCGCTCCTGGTCGGCGAGCGGCTCTGGCTGCGGCCGTCCTGGGAGGAGCCGCGCGAGGGCACCGATCGACGTGGTCGTCGATCCCGGGCCGGCCTTCGGCACCGGCGCCCACCCGACCACGCGGCTCTGTCTCGAGCTGCTGCTCGAGCTATCCGAGGCGGGGGAGGCCCGCGGGCCGCTGACCGATCTCGGCACCGGGTCCGGCGTCCTTGCGATCGCAGCTGCCAAGCTCGGTTGGAGCCCGGTGCGCGGCTACGACCACGAGGCAGCCCTCGATCGAGGCAGCAACTGCGAATGCCGAGGCGAACGGCGTCGAAGATCGAGCTCGAACGCAGGAATCTGCGCGAGGGCCTTCCGGATCTCGGCCTCCACGACGGTCGCCAACATGACCGCGCCGGTCCTCAAAGAGGTTGCCGAGCAGCTGGACGGTGGGGGGAGCCGAGAGAGGGTCTCCCGGAGCCTCCGCGCTGTTGCTCCGGGAGACCCTCCCCCGGCTCCCACAACCCTCATCCTGCTCCGGTCTGCTGCCAAGCGAGCTCGATGAGACCGCCGCGGCCTTCGCCGTGATCGGCTTCGAGGAGGCCGACCGACGCCAGCGAGGGCGACTGGGCCGCACTCCTCCTGCGGGGGTGTGGCGACTTTCCCGTCGTATAGACGGGTAACTCGCCACACGCGCCGCCGAGCGCGCCGATATGTTTCCCGCGATGCTCGCGACGATCGTCGACCCCGGCTACAAGTATCGCGCTCTTCCTGCACATCCTCGCAGTCGTGCTGGCCTTCGGGCCGACCTTCGGCTACGCGTTCTTCTCTCGGTGACGCCGCAGTTCCCGCGCAGCGACGCCGGCGGTCCTGAGCGGGATCCAGAAGATCGATCGCTATCTGGTCCAGCCCGGGATGATCGTGCTGCTGCTGGCGGGCATCTACCTGCTGCGGACGGTCCCTGGGACGACGAGCGACGCGTTCGTCAGCATCGGCTTCCTGGCGATCATCGTCCTCTTCGGCCTGCACGCACGGATTCTTCCGCCCCAGCCAAGCGGGCGCGGGAGCTGGCCGAACGCGATCTGGAGTCGGGGACATCGCTCAGCGACGAGTACGAAGGCTGTCTCGGAGCAGCTCAGCAAGGTCGGCACACTCGCTGGCGCTGATCGTCGTCGTGACGGTCTTCTTCATGGCCTACAAGCCCTTCCTCTAGAGCATCGCTCTGACGGGCCTGGCTGCCACCGGAGCGCGCTCGACGCCTCGCTGCCGATCGCGATGTTCGACTCGGGAGTGGGGGGCTGACCGTGCTGCACGAGTGCCTCGTCTCGCTGCCGGAGGAGGACTTCGTCTATCTCGGCGACACGGAGTGGTTTCCGTACGGGACGAAGGACACCGATGCGCTGCGGGCGCGCATCCGCTCGATCGCCGAGCTGCTGCTGGGCGGCCGCGCCAAGCTGCTGGTGATCGCCTGCAACACGGCAACGGCGATCGGCGAGGACGTCGCCCGTGAGGTGGCGGCCGAGTACGGGGTGGAGGTCGTGCCGGTGGTCGAGCCGCAGGCCGAGATCGCGGCGGCGATCACCGACAACGAGCGGGTCGGCGTGCTGGCGACGCCGAACACGGTCCAGAGCGGCTCCTACCGGCGCGCGCTCGAAACACAGGGCCGGGCGCTCGAGGTGACCGAAGTCGAGGCGCCCGATCTGGCCCCCTTCATCCAGGACGGCTCCGCCTTCGACGAGAGCGTGCTCGAGATGGCCCGCGCCTACTGCGCCCCCCTGAAGCGGGCCGAGGTCGACACCCTGATCCTCGGCTGCACCCACTACCCGCTGGTGGCGCCGATGCTCCAGCGGATCCTCGGCCGCGACGTGCGCCTGGTCAGCGGTGGGCACGCGGTTGCCGCGGCGGCCCAGCGGACGCTCGAGCGCCAAGGCCTCGCCCGCGAGCCCGAGGGCGAGGGCGCCTACCGTTTCCTCTGCAGCGGCGAGGTCGGCTCCTTCCGCGAGCTGGGAACCCGGTTCCTGCAGATGCCCCTGGGTGAAATCGAGCACGTCGACCTGGAGTCGGCTAAATCCCCTAATAGTCGAGAATAATTGACTGGGGTTTGGGCTGTGGTACCGCATAGGCCATGCGGGGACTTCCTTTGCTGGGCACGCTGGTGGCACTTGTGGCCTGCGCCATGGCCGTCGGGGTCTGGGCTGCGCCGGGTTCTCCTGCACCTACGGATTGTTCAAAGTCGAAACCGGCATGCCCGTCGTCTCTGGCAAGACCCACGTTCGGTTCGAACAGCAACTTCCCTTATTCGAAGGCAGCCCCCTCTGCGCGACCGTCTTGAAATGGAGCGCCGACTACAACTCGCCCTCTCCGGAAGCGCTCTTCCTCACCAACTGACTTCCGGCCGGGAGGCTCCGCGCTCGCGGCGACTACCCTTAGGGCGATGAGCGTTCTCGAGCAGGTGCAGGCCGACGTGCGGACCGCGATGAAGGCGGGCGACCGCGAGCGCGCGGGCGCGCTGCGGATGATCGTCGACTCGCTGCAGAAGGACGCCAAGCTGGGCGACGGCGACGAGGTCGCGGTGCTGCAGCGCGAGCGCAAGAAGCGGCTGGAAGCCGCCGAGGCCTACGACGAGGCGGGGCGCGCCGAGCAGGCCGGGCGCGAGCACTTCGAGGCGGAGCTGATCGAGGGCTACCTGCCCAAGCAGCTCTCCGACGAGGAGCTGGCCGAGCTGGTCGACGCGGCCGTCACCGAGACCGGCGCCAGCGAGCAGAAGCAGATGGGCCAGGTGATGGCGGCGCTGATGCCGAAGCTCGGCGGGCGCGCCGACGGCAAGCGGGTCAGCGCGGCGGTGCGTGAGCGGCTTGGCGCGTAGGCAGCTGACCCTCGACAACACGGTCGCCGCCGAGCTGGCGGGCTCCGAGGACGCGGTCCTGCGCGAGCTGCGCGGCCACCTCGACTGCGACTTCCACCTGCGCGGCAACGTGCTCACCCTCGACGGCGAACCCGCCGACGTGCAGGCGGCGGCCACGGTGGTCGACGAGCTGGTCGAGCTGATCGAGCAGGGGCACGAGGTCGCGCCCGGCACGATCGAAGCGGTCACCGGCGCTCTCGACGCGCACGAGAGCCCGGCCGAGATCCTCGAGGACGTCGTCTGGCGCCACCGCAACACCAAGGTCTCGCCGAAGACGCTCAACCAGAAGCGCTACGTCGACTCGATCCGCGACCACACGATCACCTTCGGCATCGGCCCGGCCGGCACCGGCAAGACCTTCCTCGCCGTGGCGATGGCCGCGGCGGCGCTGGCCGAGCGCCAGGTGCAGCGGATCATCCTCACCCGGCCCGCGGTCGAGGCCGGCGAGCGGCTCGGCTTCCTGCCCGGCGACATCCAGGCCAAGGTCGACCCCTACCTGCGGCCGCTCTTCGACGCCCTCTTCGACATGCTCGACCCCGACCGGGTCAACGGCTACTTCGAGCGCGGCGTGATCGAGGTCGCGCCGCTCGCCTTCATGCGCGGCCGCACCCTGAACGACTCCTTCGTCATCCTCGACGAGGCGCAGAACACCAGCCCCGAGCAGATGAAGATGTTCCTCACCCGGCTCGGCTTCAACTCGCGCATGGTCGTCACCGGCGACGTCACCCAGATCGACCTGCCGACCGACCAGCGCTCCGGCCTGGTCGTCGTGCGCGACATCCTCGACTCGGTCAAGGACATCGCCTTCGTCCACTTCGGCGGCGAGGACGTCGTCCGCCACAAGCTGGTCCAGCGCATCGTCGCCGCCTACGACGAGCACGGCAGCCGCGAGCGCGCCGCCCGGGCCGAACACGGGCCGACGCCGAGCTCTTGAGCCTGGATCTCTCCGACGTGCCGGCCGAGCTGCGCGAGCCGGTGGCCGCTGCGCTCGGCCGCGGCCGGCGTCGAGCGACGGCCACCTCGCGGTCGAGCTGGTCGACGCCGAGCGCATCCGCGAGCTCAACCGCGAGCACCGCGGCAAGGACGCCCCGACCGACGTGCTCGCCTTCCCGATCGACGGCGCCGGGCCGACCGCCGGCCCGCGCGAGCTCGGCGACGTGGCGATCTGCCCCGAGCACTGCTCCGACGTGACCGAGGCCGCCGTCCACGGCGTGCTCCATCTCTGCGGCTACGACCACGAGAGCGACGAGGGCGAGATGCTGGCCCTGCAGGCCCGCGTGCTGGAGGGCCTGGCGTGACCCGCTCCGGCTTCGTCGGGCTCGCCGGGCGGCCCAACGTCGGCAAGTCGACCCTGGTCAACGCGATCGTCGGCAGCCACGTGGCGATCGTCTCGATGCGGCCGCAGACGACCCGGCGGGCGATCCGCGGCATCCACACCGACGTCGAGGCCGGCCGCCAGCTCGTCCTCGTCGACCTGCCCGGGGTGCAGCGCCCGCGCGACGTGCTCACCGAGCGGATGCAGAACCGGGTCGAGCGCGAGCTCGCCGACTCCGACCTGGCGCTCTGATCGTGATCAACGGCGAGGAGGGCGTCGGCCCCGGCGACCGCTTCATCGCCCGCGCCCTGCTCGGGGCGGGCGCCAAGCTGCCGACGATCTGCGCCGTCAACAAGATCGACCGGCTGGGGCCGAACGAGCTGGTGCCGGTGCTCGCCGAGGCGGCCGAGCTGGAGGGCGTCGACGAGGTCTTCCCGATCAGCGCCCGCAGCGGCGAGGGCCTCGAGGCGCTGGTCGAGCGCCTGGCCGAGCTGATGCCCGAGGGCCCCTACCTCTACCCGCCGGAGGACCACAGCGACCAGTCGAGCGAGCTGCTGCTCGCCGAGCTGATCCGCGAGCAGGTGCTCAACCGCACCCGCGACGAGATCCCGCACTCGGTCGAGGTCACGGTCAAGGAGGTCGACGAGCGCGAGGACGGCCTGGTCACCGTCAACGCCGAGGTCTGGGCCGAGACCGAGTCGCAGAAGGGCATCCTGATCGGCAAGGGGGGCGCCAAGGTCGGCGAGATCGGCAGCGGCGCCCGCCGCTCGCTCGAAGCCGAGCTCGGCGCCAAGGTCCACCTCGACCTCAAGGTCCGGGTGCGCAGCCACTGGCGCCGCGACGAGGACCTGCTGGATCGGCTCGGCATCGAGTGAGGGAGATGGGGATGCCCTCGCCCGTCGACAAGTGCCGAGCTAATGAGACTCGGCGACTTTGAGTATCCGCCCGTTCGAGGGCATCCCCATCTCCTCGCATACGATTGGAGCCGATGTTCGATCAGCTGAAATTCGACGAGCGGGGTCTGGTCCGTGGTGGCGCAGGACCACGCCAGCGGTGAGGTGCTGACGTTGGCGTACGCGAACGAGGAGTCGCTGCGGCTGACGGTCGAGACGGGGAGCTGCACTTCTACAGCCGCTCGCGGGAGGAGATCTGGAGGAAGGGGGAAACGTCCGGGAACGTGTTGAAGCTGAGGCAGCTGCGCTGACGACTGCGACCGCGACGTGACGTCGCTCTGGTCGAGCCGAGTGGCCCCGCCTGCCACACGGGAGAGCGCAGCTGCTTCTTCCGCGAGCTCGACGTAACGGCGAGCCTGCTGCCTAAATGACGTCGCGCGAGGAGATCTGGCGCAAGGGGGAAACCTCGGGCAACGTGCTGAAGCTGCGCCAGCTGCGCTACGACTGCGACGGCGACGCGATCGTCGCCCTGGTCGAGCCGACCGGGCCGGCCTGCCACACCGGCGAGCGGACCTGCTTCTACCGCGAGCTCGACGGCGACGGCGAGCCGGCGCCGGTCGCCCACGAGGCGCTGGCCGCGCTGGAGCGCACCCTGCGCAGCCGCGCCGCCGAGCGGCCCGAGGGCAGCTACACGGTGCAGCTGCTCGACGACCCGAAGCTGATCGGCGAGAAGGTCGAGGAGGAGGCCGAGGAGGTCGTGCGCGCGGCGCGCGAGGAGTCCGACGAGCGGGTCGCCGAAGAGGCCGCCGACCTGCTCTACCACCTCAGCGTCCTGCTGGCCTCGCGCGAGGTCCCGCAGGCGGCCGCGATGGAGGTGCTCAATGGCCGTCGCCGCTGATTCGGAGCTGCGGCTCGAGCCGAGCCTCGAGGAGGCCCGGGCGCTTGCCGCAGCAGGGCAACGTCGTGCCGGTCCGCGCCCGCTTCGTCGACGACTGCGAGACGCCGGTCTCGGCCTTCCTCAAGCTGCGCGCCGGCGAGCCGGAGGGCTCGCCCTGCTTCCTGCTCGAGTCGGCCGAGCAGGGCCAGGTCGGCCGCTACTCCTTCGTCGGCATCCGCCCGCGCTCGGTGCTGCGCTGGAGCGACGGCGTCGCTCTCCGAGAGCGGCGGCGGCGAGACGTCGAGGCGCCCGATCCCTACGCCGCCGTCGCCGAGTACCTCGCCCGCTTCCGGCCCGCCCCGGTCGAGGGCCTGCCGCCGTTCGCCGGCGGCGCCGTCGGCTTCTTCGGCTACGACCTGGTGCGCACGGTCGAGCCGCTCGGCGAGCCCAACCCCGACCCGCTCGGCCTGCCCGACATGGCGCTGATGGTCACCGACGTGCTGCTCGTCTTCGACCACCTGCGCCACGAGCTGACGATCATGGCCTGCGCCTTCGCCGACGACGAGGGCGGCGATCGACGCCGCCTACGAGCGCGCCGCGGCGGCGATCGCCGACGTCGCGCGCGCCGCCTGCGCGGCGCGGTGCCGGCGCCCGAGCAGCCCGTCGCGTCGCCGAGCCGCCCCGCTTCGCCTCCAACATGGAGCGCGAGGAGTTCGAAGCGGCGGTCGAGCGGATCGTCGAGTACGTCCACGCCGGCGACGCCTTCCAGGTCGTCCCCTCGCAGCGCTTCTCGGCGCCGGCCCCGGTCGAGGCCTTCTCGATCTACCGCGGCCTGCGCGCGGTCAACCCCTCGCCCTACATGTACTTCCTCGAGTTCGGCGACTTCCAGATCGCCGGCGCCTCGCCCGAGCCGCTGGTCAAGGTCACCGGCGACCGGGTCGAGACGCGGCCGATCGCCGGCACCTACCCGCGCGGCGCCGACGAGGAGGAGGACCGCCGCCTCGCCGAGCGCCTCGTCAACGACCCCAAGGAGCGGGCCGAGCACGTGATGCTGGTCGACCTCGGCCGCAACGACCTCGGCCGGGTCTGCGAGTACGGCACCGTCGCGGTCGACGAGCTGATGGTGGTCGAGACCTACTCGCACGTCCTCCACATCGTCAGCCAGGTCTCGGGCACGCTGCGCGAGGGGGTCGGGGCGATGGACGTGCTGCGCTCGGCGCTGCCGGCCGGGCACGCTCTCCGGCGCGCCGAAGGTGCGGGCGATGCAGATCATCGACGAGCTCGAGCCGGTCAAGCGCTGCTCCTACGGCGGCGCGATCGGCTACCTCTCCTGGAACGGCGACCTCGACACCGCGATCCACATCCGCACCGTCGTCGTCAAGGACGGCCAGATCCACGTGCAGGCCGGCGGCGGCACCGTCGCCGACGCCAAGCCGGCCTACGAGTACAACGAGTCGGTCAACAAGGCGAAGGCGGTCTTCCGCGCCGTCGAGCTGGCCTGCGAGCAGCCGGACTGGGCCTGAGCCGATGAAGGTCCTCGTCATCGACAACTACGACTGCTTCACCTACAACCTCGTCCAGTACCTGGGCGAGCTGGGGGCCGAGGTCGAGGTCGTCCGCAACGACAAGGCCGACGGTCGACGAGCTGCTCGAGCGCGGCGCCGACCGCCTCGTCGTCTCGCCCGGGCCCTGCACGCCGGCCGAGGCCGGGATCTCGGTCGAGGCGGTCCGCGCGCTTCGCCGAGGCCGGCACGCCGGTGCTCGGCGTCTGCCTCGGCCACCAGTCGCTGGTCGAGGCCTTCGGCGGCCGCACCGTGCAGGGCGAGCCGATCCACGGCAAGGACGCCGAGATCGAGCACGACGGCCGCACGATCTTCGCGGGCCTGCCGAGCCCGCTCGTCGCCGGCCGCTACCACTCGCTGGTCGCCGACCCGGACCTGCCCGACGAGCTCGAGCTCAGCGCCAGCCTCGGCGACGTGGTGATGGGCGCCCGCCACCGCGAGCTGCCGGCCGAGGGCGTCCAGTTCCACCCCGAGTCGGTCCTCACCCCGCAGGGCAAGCAGCCTTGCTCGGAGAACTTCCTCGCGTACGGCAAAGCGACCGAGGTGAGGCGTGATGCCCAACGACGTCGTCACCCGGGCGATCGACGCGGTCTGCGCCGGCGACCACCTGACCGCCGACCACGCCGCCGCGGTGCTCGCCGAGATCATGGAGGGGCGCGCGAGCGAGGTGCAGACCGGCGCCTTCCTGATCGCCCTGCGGGCGAAGGGCGAGACGGTGCCCGAGCTGGTCGGCCTGGCGCGGACGATGCGCTCGCTGGCGACGCCGGTCGAGACCGCGCGCGACCGACCTGGTCGACACCGCCGGCACCGGCGGCGGCCCCTCGACCTTCAACGTCTCGACCACGGCGGCGCTGGTCGCCGCCGGCGCCGGCTGCGCGGTCGCCAAGCACGGCAACCGCTCCAGCACCAGCAGGTGCGGCTCCGCCGACCTGCTCGAGGCGCTCGGCGTCAACATCGAGCTCGACGCCCGAGCAGGTCGGCGCGCTGCATCGACGAGGTCGGCTTCGGCTTCATGTTCGCGCCGCGCCACCACGCGGCGATGGCCCACGTGGTCCCGGTCCGCAAGGAGCTCGGCGGTGCGGACGATCTTCAACTTCCTCGGCCCGCTGACCAACCCGGCCGGGGCCGAGCGCCAGCTGCTCGGCGTCTCCGACCGCCACTACCAGGAGACGATCGCCGAGGCGCTGGTCGGGCTCGGCAGCGAGCGGGCGATGGTCGTCGCCGCCGAGGACGGCCTCGACGAGCTCTCGATCTCCGCGCCGCACGCGGGTGATCGAGGTCGCCGACGGCGCGCACCGAGGAGTGGTTCGTCGAGCCCGGCGAGTTCGGCCTCGCCGAGGCCGAGCTCGAGGACGTCGCCGGCGGCACGCCCGGAGGAGAACGCGGCGGCCGCCCGCGCCGTGCTCGACGGCGAGGCAGGGCCCCCGGCGCGACCTCGTCCTGCTCAACGCCGGCGCCGCGATCTACGTCGGCGGCGTCGCCGAGAGCCTCGCGGCGGGCGTCGAGCAAGGCCGCCGAGGCGATCGACTCCGGCGCGGCCGAACGAGCTGCTTGAGCGGCTTGTTGCGGCGACCGCGGCCGTCGGCCGACTAGGCTTCGCCTGGTCAAGTGGGAATGATCGAGCAGCTCATCTCCGCGGCGCGCGAAGGGGTGGAGGAGCGCCGCGGCCAGGTCCCGCAGGCCGACCTCGAGTCGCAGCTTCACGGCCGCGGCGAGGACCGGCCCTTCAGCGAGGCCCTGGTCCGGCCCGGGCCTCTCGCTGATCGCCGAGTTCAAGCGGCGCTCGCCGAGCGCCGGCGACATCTGCCGCCGGCGCGACCGTCGCCGAGCAGGTCGGCGCCTACGAGCGCGGCGGCGCGGCGGCGCTCTCGGTGCTCACCGACGAGCGCCACTTCGGCGGCTCGCTCGAGCGACCTGCGCGACGGCGCGCGCCGCCTGCGACCTGCCGATCCTGCGCAAGGACTTCATCGTCGACCCCTACCAGCTCTACGAGGCGGCGGTCAACGGCGCCGACGCCGTGCTGCTGATCGTCGCGCGCCCTCGACGACGCGAGCTGCTGGCGTCGCTGTACGAGGAGGCCCGCGGGCTCGACCTCGACTGCCTGGTCGAGGTCCACGACGAGCGAGGAGCTCGAGCGGGCGCTGGAGCTCGACGCCGACGTGATCGGGATCAACAACCGCGACCTCGACGACGGGCACGGTCGACGTCGCCACCACCTATGAGCTGATGCCCGACGTCCCCGCCGGCAAGACGGTGGTCGCCGAGAGCGGCATCTCCGACGCGCGCCGAGCTGGAGGAGCTGGAGCGGGTCGGCGTCGACGCGGTGCTGATCGGCGAGGCGCTGATGAGCGCCGGCCGACCCCGAGGCCAAGGCGCGCGAGCTGACCGGGCACGACGAAGGCACCCGCGAGCACCGCTCTGCCCTAGCGGCGGCGCGATTTAGGCTCGCTTCGGCGACCATTTAGGAATCGCTGAGGAAGCCGTCCTACAGTGCCCTGCAATGAGCGCAAGCTTCTTCCGCAGCTCCTTCGGCTCGGCCTTGCTCGGCGGCGCCGTCGTCGCGCATCTTCGGCTGGATCGCGATCTCCGCCGGCTGGATCGACTCCAAGAGCGAAACGCACGACCGCCGTCGCCGCGCCGCTCGCGCGCTGCCGGTCGATCGACAGCGAAAGCGGCGACGCCAACATCGTCAACCAGATCTACAGCCACGACGGGCCAGGGGGTCGCCTTCATCGAAGCCGACCGAGGCCCCGGAAGAAACGTCTTCGCCGCTTCGAGCCCGTTCGGCGAAGCAGAACGGCGGCGGCGGGATCGCGACCGGCTCCGGCTTCCTGATCGACACCGAAGGGCACATCCTCACCAACAACCACGTGGTCGAAGGCGCGACCAAGATCGAGGTCAAGCTCGGCTCCTCCGAGGTCAGCCTACGACAGCCGAAGTCGTCGGCACCGACCCGGCGACCGACGTCGCCCTGCTCAAGGTCGACGTCCCGGCCGACCAGCAGCACCCGCTCTCGCTCGGCAATTCCGCAAAGGTCCAGGTCGGCGATCCGGTCGTCGCGATCGGCAATCCCTTCGGCCTCGACCGCACCGTGACCAGCGGGCATCGTCTCCGCCCTGCAGCGCCAGATCCAGGCGCCCAACGGCTTCTCGATCTCGCACGTGATCCAGACCGACGCGGCGATCAACCCCGGCAACTCCGGCGGGCCGCTGATCGACTCGGCCGGCAACGTGATCGGGATCAACTCGCAGATCCAGACCGGCGGCAGCAACGGCAACGTCGGCATCGGCTTCGCCGTGCCGATCAACACCGCGCGCGAAGTGGTCCAGCAGATCGAGCAGAACGGCAAGGTCGAACACGCCTTCATCGGCATCAGCGGCGGCAGCGTCACCCCGGCGCTCGCCAAGGCGCTGAAACTGCCGGTCGAAAAAGGCGTCCTCGTCAACGAAGTCGTCAAGGGCGGGCCGGCCGAGAAGGCGGGGGTCGAAGGCGGCGACACCGAAGCGACGATCGAAGGCGCTCAGGTCGAGCTCGGCGGCGACATCATCACCGAAATCGACGGCAAGCCGATCGGGTCGATGGAAGACGTGATCAACGCGGTCAACTCGGCTCAGCCGGGGGACAAGATGGAATTGACCTTGCTGCGGGGGGACAACGAAACCAAGCATGTGACGCTGACGCTCGGAGTGCGGCCGGCTTCTGCCGAATAGGGGCGGGCCGTGGCCGGGCGACACTTCCCAAAACGCTCGGCAGGAGCCTCGCTGGAGTGTTTTGGGAAGTGTCGCCCGGCGCCCTCTCCTTCCGCCTGGGATGCCGCGCGGCTGGGCTCCCGTACTCTGGAAGCGATGCGAGTCAAGATCTGCGGGATCACTAATCTGGATGACGCCGCTGAGGCGGTGCTGCTTGGGGCTTGGGCTATTGGGCTGATTCACTACGAGAAGAGCCCGCGGGCGGTCGAGGCGGCCGAAGCTGCTGCGATCTGCGCTGCCTATCCGGCGCAAGTGCGAGGTGGTGGGGGTCTTTGTCAATCCTGAGCTGGAGGAAGTCGCGAAGGCTGTGGAGGGGGCGGGGCTGACGATGGTGCAGTTGAACGGGGCCGAGGGGCCGCAGTTCTGTGCGGAGGTGGCGCGGCGGACGGGGGTCAAGGTGATCAAGGCGATTCATGTGGCCAGTGCCGCCGAGGTGCATGGGGCGGAGGCGTTTCGGACTGATTTCCATCTCTTCGATCGGCGCGGCAAGGGGCTCTGGGGCGGGACGGGCGAAAGCTTCGACTGGGGGCTGCTGCGCGAGCACCGTTCTGAGATCCCGGCGATCGTCGCCGGTGGGCTGCGGCCGGACAATGTCGCCGAAGCGATCTCCGTCACCCATCCGTACGCGGTCGACGTCGCCAGCGGCGTCGAGGCTGAGCCGGGCCGCAAGGACCACGCGGCGATGGCGGCGTTCTTCGAGGCGGCCAAGGGCGCTAGCGTCACCTCGGCATGAGCGCGGTCGAGGAGCGATTTGGCCCCTACGGGGGGCGCTACGTGCCGGAGACCCTGATCGCGGCGCTCGACGAGCTGACCGAGGCCTGGGCGGAGGCGCGCGACGACGAGGCCTTCGGCGAGCGTCTGCAGCGGCCTCCACCGCGACTTCATCGGCCGCCCGACGCCGCTCTACCGGGCGGATCGCCTCTCCGAGCGCGCCGGCCGCACCGTCTACCTGAAGCGGGAGGACCTCGCCCACACCGGCGCCCACAAGATCAACAACGCGGTCGGCCAGGCGCTGCTCGCCGAGCGGATGGGCAAGCGGCGGGTGATCGCCGAGACCGGCGCCGGCCAGCACGGCGTCGCCACCGCGACGGCCTGCGCCCTGCTCGACCTCGAGTGCGTCGTCTACATGGGCTCGGAGGACATCCGCCGCCAGAAGCCCAACGTCGAGCGGATGGAGCTGCTCGGCGCCGAGGTGGTGCCGGTCGAGGCGGGGGCGCGGACGCTGAAGGAGGCGGTCAGCGCCGCGATCCGCGACTGGGTGGCGAACGTCGAGACGACCCACTACGTGATCGGCTCGGCGGTCGGGCCGGCGCCGTTCCCGGCGCTGGTTCGCGACCTGCAGCGGGTGATCGGCGACGAGGCGCGCGAGCAGGCGCTGGCCGCCGAGGGGACGCTGCCCGCGCGGGTGATCGCCTGCGTCGGCGGCGGCTCCAACTCGATCGGCATCTTCACCCCGTTCCTCGACGACCCGAGGTGGAGTTGATCGGGGTCGAGGCGGCGGGCGAGGGGCTCGAGAGCGGGCGCCACGGCGCTTCGCTTGGCGCTGGGGCGACCGGCGTCCTGCACGGCTCGCTCTCCTCGGTGATCGCCGACGAGGAGGGCCAGATCCTCGAGGCGCACTCGATCTCGGCCGGGCTCGACTACCCCGGGGTCGGGCCCGAGCACGCATATCTGCGGGACAGTGGGCGGGCCAGCTACTTTGCGGTCACCGACGCGCAGGCGCTGGCGGCGTTCGGCGACCTCTGCCGGCTCGAGGGGATCATTCCGGCGTTGGAGTCGTCGCATGCGATCGCTTGGCTGCTGGAGAACGGCGGCGGGGAGGGGTTCGACGTGCTTTGTCTCTCGGGGCGGGGGGACAAGGACTTGGCTGAGGTGTTGGAGTCGGGGTGACCGGGTGGTGGGGGCGACTCGCGAGCAACAGCGGGGAGGCTCCGTCGGTCACCCCTGGCCCCCAGCCCGAGGCGCTCGCTGGAGCGGATCGCGACGGCTTCGCGAAGGAAGAAGGCCGAGCAGCGCTGATGCCGTACATGATGGCTGGGTATCCCGACCGGGAGACGTCGCTGGCGGTGGCTGAGGCCTATGCCGAATCGGCCGATCTGATTGAGCTTGGGATTCCGTTCTCCGATCCGCTTGCCGATGGGCCGACTATTCATGCTGCGGCTACGGCGGCGCTGGAGGCTGGGGCGACTCTGGAGACGGCGCTGGAGATCTGCGAGGCGATCTCGGACCGCGTTCCGGTCGTCTTCATGGTCTACGCCAACATGGTGCTGGCGCATGGGGGGGCCGCCGAGTTCGCCGAGCGGGGCGCGGAACGTTGGGGCTGCCGGGGCGATCGTGCCGGATCTGCCGTTGGAGGAAGCCGAGGCGGTGCGGGAGGCTTTTGCCGAGGCCGGGCTGGCGCTGGTGCCGCTGGTGGCGCCGACCACGCCGCCTGCTCGCCGCGCCCGCATTTGCGCTGCGGCCCAGGGGTTCGTCTACGTGGTCTCGACCGTGGGGACCACGGGCGAGCGCGAGGCGTTGCCGGCGGATCTTGCCGAGCTGACGCGGGCGACCAAGGACGAGGCGGAGGTGCCGGTCGCGGTGGGGTTCGGGATCGGCACGCCGGAGCAGGCGGCCGAGGTCGGGCGAGGTCGCCGACGGGGTGATCGTCGGCAGCCGCCTGGTCCGGGCGGCTGGGGAGGCCGGCAGCCCGGAGGCGGCCGCCGAGGCTGTCGGCTCCTTCCTGCGCGAAACGCGCTCGGCGCTCGCCGGGACGTAGAGCCGCCGCAACCGCCCGGGCAGCTAGGATGCCGGCCGCATGGGAATGGTGATCAGCCTCTTTCTCGCGCTGGCGACGACGGCGGTCGCCTACAGCGTGCTCGGCCAGGGCGGCGCCGTCGCCGGCCTGATCTTCTTCGCCATCATGCTGATCGGCGCCTCCATCCGCGTATTCCAGCCGAAGTCCTAGCTCAGGCGCGCGTCGCGATCACCTGCAGGTACTCGGCCTCGAGCACCAGCGCGCGGTCACCCGCCGTGTTCGCCTCCTCCAGGAAGGCGCGCAGGTCGTCGGTCAGCGCCTGCTCGCCCTCGGGGCCGACCCGTTCGTAGGCCGCCTGGGTGGGGCCGAAGTACTGGCGGAAGTATTCGATGTAGTGGTCGGCCGAGCGGAACGGCTGGCGCGAGATGCGACGCTCGGATCGCAGGTCTGAGATCCCGTCGCCGAAGCAGCTCGCGCACGCGCTCCTCGGTGCCCCAGAGCAGCGGCGAGTCGACGCCGGGCGGCGGCGGCGCGTGCTTGGCGATCGTCTTGAACATCGCTCCGACGGCGCCGTCCGGGGTCCAGTTGGCCATCCCGATCCGGCCGCCGGGCTTGACCACGCGCAGCAGCTCTGCCGCGGTCTTCTGCTGGTCCGGCGCGAACATCGCGCCGAAGATCGACATCGCCACGTCGAACGCGCCGTCGCCGACCGGAAGGTCCTGGGCGTCGGCCTCGACGAACTCGACGTCGAGGCGCTCCGCGGCCGCGCGCTCGCGGCCGCGCTCGAGCAGCGCCGGGACGTAGTCGCTGCCCACCACGTCCCCCCATCGTCCGCCGAGCCGCCGCGATCGCGCCGTTGCCGCTGCCGCAGGCGACGTCGATCACCCGCTCGCCGGGAACCAGCTCGAGCGCCTCCGCCAGCCCTTCGCTGACGTAGTTGACGATGTTGGCGACGACGGAGAAGTCGCCCTTCGACCAGGTCTGTCTGCTGGACCTGGGTGACCGCTGCAAAGTCCGGCGTCTCGCTCATCTCGCTCCTTCCACTCGCTTCCGAACTGCATCGAGTCTATCCGCAGAGGGGAAGTTGATGCAGTTCGTCGAACTCCGGCTTAGCCGGGCTGCGTCACCTTCTAAGCTCACGGCATGCGGATCGGCGTGCTCACCGGTGGCGGGGACTGCCCGGGCCTGAATGCGGTGATCCGGGCGATCGTGCGCAAGGGGGTCGAACACGGCGGCCACGAGTTCGTCGGCTACCGCGACGGCTGGCGCGGGCCGCTCGAGCGCGACAGCCGCCCGCTCGGCGTGCCCGAGGTGCGCGGCATCCTGCCCCGCGGCGGCACCATCCTCGGCGCATCGCGGACCAACCCGTTCAAGGAGGAAGACGGGCCGGAGCGCCTGGCCGAGAACCTGAAGGCCGACGGGGTCGACGGCCTGATCGCGATCGGCGGCGAGGACACGCTCGGCGCCGCCTCGCGCCTCCACACCGAGCACGGGGTGCCGGTCGTCGGGGTGCCGAAGACGATCGACAACGACCTCGGCGCCACCGACTACACCTTCGGCTTCGACACCGCGGTCAACATCGCGATGGAGGCGATCGACCGCCTGCACACGACCGCGGACAGCCACCACCGCGTCCTGATCGTCGAGGTGATGGGCCGCCACGCCGGCTGGATCGCCTTCCACGCCGGCCTCGCCGGCGGCGCCAACGTGATCCTGATCCCCGAGCTGCCCTTCGACCTCGACCGAGTCTGCGAGTTCGTCGGCCGCCGCTTCGAGCACCAGTTACGCGCCGATCCTCGTCGTCGCCGAGGGGGCGCAGCCGGTCGGGGGCATGCCGGAGACCAAAAACGAGAAGCTCGACCAGTTCGGCCACGTGGCGCTGGGGGGCATTGCCCATTGGCTGGAGGGGGAGATCGAGCGGAAGACGGGCAAGGAGGCGCGGGCTACGGTGCTGGGGCACGTGCAGCGGGGTGGGACGCCGACGGCGTTCGATCGGGTGCTGGCGACGCGGTTCGGATTGCATGCGATCGATGCGGCCAGTGCTGGTGAGTGGGGCAAGATGACTGCGCTGCGGGGGACCGACATCCAGTTGGTCGAGTCTGAGCGAGGCGACGGCGGAGTTGAAGACGGTGCCGGAGTCGTTGTACTCGGAGGCTGAGGTTTTTTTTGGTTGACCCGGAAGGTGGGGGAGGGTCGGGTGCCCCCTCCCAAAACGCTCGGCAGGAGCCTCGCTTGAGTGTTTTGGGAGGGGGCTCCGACCCTCCTCGCTTCTGGAATGCCATGCGAGCAGCTGCTGGGGGCCGGGTTCGCTGCACTAGCTACTTACGTTCTCTTCGCGGTATCGGCTGGCGTTCTGCTCGTTGGGTTCGCTGGCTGCGGGGAAAGCGAAGGGGTGGCTAACGGAGCCACCGTTACCGCTTACGTGGAAGCTGCTCTTTGTTCGGAAGCGAAGCAACAGCTTGCGGCGGAGCGGGGGCGTGCTGGCGACATACGGGTTAAAGCTGTCTGTCTGCCAAGCCCCGTCAAGGGTCGGGAAGCTTGATTTGGCCACAGCTTGGAGCCAATGCCCGGCAAGCCACCCAAGACTCGACCACGGTTGGCTACCTGGAAGCCCAAAACCCAAAGGCGTCGCGCTTCACCCGCCCGATCCTCGAATCCGCGAGCATCGCCTGGATCTCCAGCAGCTCAGGAACAGCCGCGATGACTCAGCTGCTTCGAGCCATCGAAGCTGCTGACTCGGGCTCCCTGCGCGAATCGGTCCGAGAAGCACTGCACGAGACCTAGTCCTGGGGCTTTCAGCTCATGAGAGCTGCCTGAGTCGTCGACGGGGCGGGAGACCCCGGTCCCCAAAACACTCCAGCGAGGCTCCTGCCGAGCGTTTTGGGACCGGGTCTCCCGCCCTCCACCCCGCCTAAAGCAAGTCCTCCAATGCCTCGTCGAGATCCGGGTGCGCGAACTCATACCCAAGATCCAACGCCCGCCTAGGCATCACCCGCTGCCCACCCCGAAGCACCTTCCCGAACTCTTTCCCAAACATCAGATCCACCGTCAACCCCGGAACGGGAACCACCGCGGGCCTACCGAGCGCCTTCCCCAGCGCCTTCGAGAAAACCCTGTTCGTAACCGGATTAGGCGCCGTAGCGTTGACCACCCCGCTCACCTTGTCGTTCTCGAGCGCCCAGAGCAGGATGCCGATCTCGTCCTGCACGTGGATCCAGGAGACGTACTGGCTGCCGCCGGCCAGCGGCCCGCCGACGCCCAGCTTGAACGGGGTCAGCTGCGGGGCGAGGAAGCCGCCGCGGGGGTCGAGCACGTGGCCGGTGCGGATGATCACGAGGCGGACGCCGGTTCCCTCGACCTCGTGCGCCGCCTTCTCCCACTCGCGCACGACCTCGGCGTCGAAGCCCTCGCCAGGATCGGTCGACTCGTCGACGATCGCCTCGCCGCGGTCGCCGTAGTAGCCGATCGCCGACTGGCTGACGAGCACTCGCGGCTTGCGGTCCAGGCCTGCGATCGTGCCGACCAGGTTGTGGGTGCCGGTGCGGCGGCTCTCCATGATCCGCTGCTTGGCCTCGTCGGTCCAGCGCTGGTTGATCTTCTCGCCGAGCAGGTGGATGACGCCGTCGACGCCCTCGAAGGCCGCCGCCGGAGGCCGTTCCAGGGTCGGCTCCCAGGCGTGCCAGCTGACGCTCGGGTTGGTGCCGCGCGCCCGCTGCGGGTCGCGCGTCAGGCCGACGACGGTGTCGCCGCGAACCAGCAGGGCGTCGCAGAGCGCTTCGCCGATGAAGCCGCTGGCTCCGGTGACGAGGACCTTCACGGGGTCAGGTGACCTCGACCGTGGAGAAGGTGCCGGTCTCCTCGCTGAGACGGGCGATGCCCTCGCGCCGCGCCTCCTCGACCACGGCCGCAGCCACTTTTGGCGCGACTTCGCGGTTGAAGACGCTGGGCACGATGTAGTCCTCGGAGAGGTCGTCCTCGCCGACCGTTTCGGCGATTCCCCGTGCGGCGGCGAGCTTCATCTCCTCGGTGATGCTGGGCGAGCCGGCGTCGAGGGCGCCGCGGAAGATGCCGGGAAAGGCGAGCACGTTGTTGATCTGGTTCGGGTAGTCCGAGCGCCCGGTGGCCATGATCCGCACGTAGGGGGCGGCGTCCTCGGGCATCACCTCAGGGTTCGGGTTGGCCATCGCGAAGACGATCGCGTCGTCGTTCATCTTGCCCAGAGAGGAGGCCTCGATCAGGCCGGGGCCGGAGAGGCCGATGAAGAGGTCCGTGCCCTCGATTACCTCGTTGGGGCCGCCGCTCAGCTTGTCGGGGTTCGAGTTCTCCGCGTACCAGCGCTTGATCGCGCTCATCTCGCCCGACTCGTAGTCAGCGCGGGTGGTCGAGAGGGCGCCCTGGCGGTCGCAGCCGACGATGTGGGTGACCCCGCAGGCGAGCATCATCTTGGTCACCGCTACCCCGGCCGCGCCCAATCCCACCATCAGCACGCGCAGCTGCTCGATCGGCTTGCCGACGATCTTCAGCGCGTTGAACAGCGCCGCCATCGTCACGATCGCGGTGCCGTGCTGGTCGTCGTGGAAGACGGGGATGTCGAGCGTCTCCTTCAGCCGATCCTCGATCTCGAAGCAGCGCGGGGCGGAGATGTCCTCGAGGTTGATGCCGCCGAAGGTCGGTGCGATCAGTTCGACCGCCTTGATGATCTCGCCGGCGTCCTGGGTGTCGAGGCAGATCGGGAAGGCGTCGACCTGGGCGAACTCCTTGAACAGCATCGCCTTGCCCTCCATCACCGGCATCGCCGCCTCCGGGCCGATGTTGCCGAGACCGAGCACGGCGCTGCCGTCGGAGACGACCGCGACGGTGTTCTTCTTGATCGTGAACTCGAAGGCCTTGGCGCGGTCGTCGTGGATGTCCTGGCAGACGCGGGCGACGCCGGGCGTGTAGGCCATCGAGAGGTCGTCGCGGGTCTTCAGCGGGTACTTGTTCTCGACCGAGATCTTGCCGCCGCGGTGCATCTGCATCGTGCGGTCGACGTAGTCGAGCACCTTGGCGCCGCGGGTGGCGCCGATCCCACGCAGGATCCGCTCCCAGTGCTCGCGGTCCTGGGCGTCGATCGTGAACTCGCGCACCCGTTTGCCCTCGCCGCCGGCGCCGGGAACCAGATCAACACCCTGCAGCTGCCCACCCGCCTCGGCGATCGCCGCGGTCAGCTTGCCGAGCGGCTCCTGCCGCGCATCGAGCTCGACCCGGATCGTGACGCTGTATTGGGCGCTGACTGCCATGGGTAGCTATCGAATCAGATTCGGGCCGCGTGCCTAGGCACGCTGTGCCCTTGGGCCGGGGTGGGCGGTCCGAAGCGCCTCCCAAAACGCTCGGCAGGAGCCTCGCTGGAGTGTTTTGGGAGGCGGTTCGGACCGCCCTTCCAGGTTCGAAGCCTCAGCGTACGAAAGGCGGTCGGCGCGATGCTTTACGTCGCTTGGGCTGGGCGGCCCGAAGCGGACCGTCCAGCTTCACTTGCTCCCGAGATTCCGCTTCACGTCTCATCCAAGCTGCTGCGCCGAGGTCGTCGCCGACCTTGGCCGGGTGCTTTCAGCCACGGAGGGCATCCGCCTCGGACCTGGTTGGGCGGTAGGCGCCCCCTCCAAAAACACTCCAGCGAGGCTCCCGCCGAGCGTTTTTGGAGGGGGCACCTACCGCCCTTCCACGCCGAGACTCGGCGTTGCTCCGCCCCGAGTGGACTCCGCCCCGCCGCATAGAGTTGGCGGCGATGGCCGAGGACACGCACGAGCTCTTCCTGATCGACGGCAACTCGCTCGCCTATCGGGCGTTCTTTGCATTGCCGGAGTCGATCGGGACCAGCGACGGGCGGCCGACGAATGCGATCTACGGGCTGGCCTCGATGCTGGTCAAGGTGATCGACGAGCATCATCCGGCCGGGGTGATCGTCGCCTGGGACGCGGGGATGTCGGGGCGCGAGGTCACCTACGACCTCTACAAGGCGCAGCGCAAACCGCGGCCCGACCTCCTGCGCGAGCAGTGGCCGCACCTGATGCCGCTGGTCGAGGCCTTCGGCTACACCAACGTCAGGGTCGAGGGCTACGAGGCCGACGACGTAATCGCCTCGCTGGTCCGCCAGGCCCGCGAGGAGAAGGTCCCGGTGATGGTCGTCACGGGAGACCGCGACGCTTACCAGCTGGTGGGCGAGGGGGTGCGGGTGATGAGCACCTCGCGCGGGATCACCGAGACCAAGATCTACGACACGGCCGCGGTGGAAGAGCGCTACGGGGTGCCGCCGGAGCGGATCACCGACCTGATGGGTCTGCGCGGCGACACCTCCGACAACATCCCCGGCGTCCCCGGGATCGGCGAGAAGACCGCGACCCAGCTGCTGCAGAAATTCGGCGATCTGGAGGGCGTGCTGGCGGCGGTCGAGGAGATCTCCGGCGCCAAGCGCAAGCAGAACCTGGTCGAGCACGCTGACGACGCCCGCATGTCGAAGCAGCTGGCGACGCTGCAGTACGAGATCGAGACCGGGGTGGACCTCTCGGAGGTGATGGGCTCAGAGCCCGACCGCAGCGTCCTGCGCGACTTCATGCGTGAGTTCGAGCTGCGGGCGGTGATGGAGCGGCTCGAAGAAGCGCTTCCGGAGGGCGACGCGGTGCCGGGCCGCAAGGTCGAGACCGAGCTCGAGGTCGAGGCCGTGGAGGCAAAGCCCGGCGACCTGAGCGGGGGAGGGGGGCCGCTGGCGCTGGCGATCGACGGCGAGCGCTGGGCCGCCGCCGACGGCGAGCGCATCCTCGCCGGCAGCTCGACCCAGGATGAGCTCGCCGTCGCGTTCGCCACGCGCCCGCTCGCCGCCCACGACCTCAAGTCGCTCGGTGGCGGCCGCCACGGTCTGCTCGCCGCGGCCACGCGCAAAGGCATCGAGCTGACCCTCGACCACGACACGATGCTTGCCGCCTATCTGCTCGAGCCGCAGCGCCGCACCTACGAGCTGACCGAGCTCGCCGCCGACGCCGGCATCGGCATCGCCGAGGGCGCGGCTGCGGCGAAGGACGACGATGACGGCCAGCTCTCGCTCGACGGCGAGGAGGGCGAGGCCGGGCTCGACCCGGCCGAGGAAGCGCGCCTGGTCGCAGCCCTCTCCGAGGCCCAGCGCCCACGCATCGTGGAGCTCGGCCTCGAGCACCTGCTGCGCGAGGTCGAGCTGCCGCTCGTCCACGTCCTCGCCGCGATGGAGCGCGAGGGGCTGAAGCTCGACGCCGAGCGCCTCGCCGAGGTCGGCGCCGGTTTCGGCGAGCGCATCGCCACCCTGGAAAAGGAGATCTTCGAGCTGGCCGATGAGGAGTTCACGATCGGCTCGCCACAACAGGTCGGCCGTATCCTCTTCGAGAAGCTCGGCCTGACCCGCAAACGGCGCGGCAAGACCGGCTACTCGACCGACGCCCGCGTCCTCGCCCAGATCAGCGACGAGCACCCGATCGTCGAGAAGATCGAGAGCTGGCGCGAGCTGACCAAGCTCAAGAACACCTACCTCGACTCGCTACCGGACCTGATCGACGCCGAGACCGGCCGCGTCCACACCACCTTCAACCAGGCCGCGACCACCACCGGCCGCCTCTCCAGCACCAACCCCAACCTGCAGAACATCCCGATCCGCACCGAGATCGGCCGCCCGGTGCGCGCCTGCTTCGTCGCCGAGCAGGGCGCCGAACTGCTCTCCGCCGACTACAGCCAGGTCGAGTTGCGCGTGCTCGCCCACGTCGCCGAGGAGGAGGTGCTGAAGGAGATCTTCCGCGCCGGCGAAGACGTGCACGCCGCGACCGCGGCCGAGGTCTTCGACATCTCCCGCGACGAGGTCGACGTCGGCCAGCGCTCGAAGGCGAAGATGGTCAACTTCGGCATCGTCTACGGGCTGACCGGGTTCGGCCTCGCCGACCGGCTCAACATCCCGCGCAAAGAGGGCGAGGAATTCGTCTCGCGCTACCTCGAGCGCTTCCCCGCCGTGCGCGCCTTCCGCGAGCAGGTGGTCGAGCGGGCGCAGGAGGAGGGCTTCGTGACGACGCTGATGGGGCGGCGGCGCTCGATCCCGGAGCTGCGCTCTGGCAACCCGAACACGCGCCGCCTCGGCGAGCGCCTCGCGGTCAACACGGTGATCCAGGGCACCGCCGCCGACATCATCAAGGTGGCGATGGTGCGCTGCCAGCGCGCCCTGGGCGAGGCAGGGATGGCGACCCGCCCGGTCCTGCAGATCCACGACGAGCTGCTCTTCGAGGGACCGCCGGCGGAGATGGAGGCCGCGGTCGAGCTGGTGCGGCGCGAGATGTGCGCCGCCTACCAGCTCGACCCAGCGCTGGAGGTGGACGTCGGCGTCGGCGCGGACTGGCTCGACGCCAAGTAGCTCAGCTGCCCAGCTCGACCTCCTCGAAGGTCGCCGTGCCGTTGGCGAGCTTCAGGTCGGCCTCGTCGATGACGGCTCCCGGGACCAGGTCCGCGGTGGTGCAGTTGCGCCTCGTCGTCGTTGGCGTCTGCCGGGGCCGGAGTTGGACGATCCCGGACCGGAGTTGTCGCCGCCCTCGTGGGAGGCGGAGGCGGTCGTCGAATCCTGCGCGTGCTCGCACTTGATCTCGGTTTCGCTGCTGACGAGCCCGCTCATGCGTTTCGCCGCCGAAGAGGGCGATCGTCAGGCGGCCGGTTTCGGCGTCGAAGGACGCGATCGTGCCGGCGTTCTCGTCGCCGTCCATCACCCCGTCGTCGTCGCTGTCGTCGTCGCGCGGGTTGTCACCGGCCAGGAACTCGGCCGGTTGCCCAGCTGGTCGCTGGTCCTGGTCGCGGTTCGCCTGGCTGACCTTCAGCGAGAGGTGGTGGCGCTTCTCCCAGCGGTCCGGGATGCGGTCGTGGTTGCGATCGCCGTGCTTTGCGGCTGCAACTCCCGGCAGCGCCAGCATCGCGAGCACGCCAACCAATGCGGTGGAAAGGATGGTGAATCGGCGGGCGGATCTCATGTTCCTCCTGGCTTTGGGGTTCCGTCTGCTGTGAGAACCCGCCACCGTCGAGAGAATCACGCGAATCGCCGGAATCCGATTCTTCGGCGGGCGGCTCTTCGCCCGAACCTGGTCGCCGTGCTGCCGCTCGATGGACTCCTCGCCACCCGATCCGCCGGAGCTACCCGAGCCGCCTGAGCCGCCCGAGCCGCTCTCGCCGCCGTCGGAGGACGGCGTATCGTCACCTGAGTCCACCACCGCCGCCGCGCCCGGACTGCCCCGCGGAGCCACCGTCATCTCCCGGCGCGCGCACGACGCTGCTGTGCGGTCCGGAACCCTCGCCGTGGGAACTGCCGGAGCCGTCGTCGCGTGCCGGTCCTCGCCGTCTTCGGCGGCTGCCGTGGTGGCGGTTGCCGCCGCCGTTCTCGTGGAAGCTCGCTGCTTCCGCCGCGCGAGTCGCCGGCGGGGTGCCGGGGCGGTGTCCCGGCGAACCAGCCGCTGCCGGGACGAGCGCGTCTGCCTTGTCGGTGTGCCGGTCGTACCGTGACCGCGACCCCGGCGCCGATCGCTCCGGCAACCAGCACGGTCGCTGTCGCCGCCTTCAGCGCCACGCCCGCTCCGGCACCGCCGATCGCGCCGCCGGCCATCGCCGTCCCGCCCGCGCCCATCCCGGCACCGGCCGCTGCCATGTCGCCGCCATGGTCGCCCAGCAGCCGCAGCAGCGGCAGTGGCAGCAGCATGCCGAAGCCGTCGCGCAGGGCCTGCCGCGCCCGGTAGATCGCCTGTCGGGCCGCTCCGTCGCTGAGGCCGAGCGCGGCGGCGATCTCCTCGTGGCTGAGCCCTTCCAGCTCGCGCATCACGATCGCGGCACGCTGGCTCTCGGGCAGCGAGTGCAGGCGCCGCATCAGGTCGGCGAGCTCCTCCCGCCTCTCCAGCTCCTCCGCAGGGCTCTTGCCGCCGGCGATCGCCTCGGCCAGCAGCTCCGGTGTCGGCGGGCTGTCGCGCAGGTCGTTGAGGGCTGTGTTGCGGACGATGCGGAAGAGCCAGGGGCGCAGCTCGATCTCGGCGTCGTCGCGGCGCAGGGCGAGCAGCGCCTTGGAGAAGGCGTCCTGGGTGACGTCCTCGCCGCGCGAGCCGACGATCGCGGCCGCGTAGCGCGTGAGCGCCTTGCCGTAGCGCCGCACGATCTCCTCGAAAGCGGTCTCGTAGCCCTCGCGCACAAGCGTCACCAAGCGCCGGTCCGGCTGCGTGCGCAGCGCCGGGTCGAGGAAGAGGCGGGAGGCGAGTCCCTCTGCGGGTGGTGGCATCTGCGGCTCGATAGTCCTTCGGGGTTACTGATATGACAACGGGACGGTTCAGCCGCTGACTTCGTCTTTAGTTCCGCATACCGGAACTAAAAGCGAACTCAGCAGGCTTGAGGGCATTGATGGTTCACCAACCCAACACATGATCGAGACGAAAATCACGCAGCGGGCGGCACCGGGCCATGGATAGGGGGCTGGCCGTACTGCTGACCGCCGGCGCTGGCGGCCTGATCGCGCTGCAGGCGCCGATCAACGCCGGGTTGGGACGGGCGACCGGGAGCCTGCCGGCGGCGCTGGTCTCCTTCCTCGTCGGCACCGTCGCCCTGGCTGCGATCGTCGTGCTCAGCGGCAAGGCCGGCGGGTTGAGCTCGACCTTCGACGTCAGCTGGTACTACCTGCTCGGTGGACTGCTCGGCGCGGTCTACGTTGCGAATGCGCTGATCGCGGTGACGGCAATCGGGGCCGGGGGAGTGGCGGCGGCGACGATCACGGGCCAGCTCACCTCCTCGGTCGCGATCGACCGCCTCGGCCTATTCGGCCTCGACCAGGTCCCGCTCAGCCCCGAGCGCGTCCTCGGCGTCGTGCTGCTGCTGGCCGGCACCGTTCTGATCGTTCGCTGAGCCGGCCGCGAACTCCGGCGGCGCGATCTGCAGGTAGTGAGCGAAGGACCAGTCGACGAAGCGCTTGCTGCCGAGCAGCGCGCACCAGCGGGCCGAGCACCCGCGGCGGGATCTTCGGCACCAGCCGCTGCACGCGCAGCATCCAGCGGAACTTCCACTCGTGCGAGTCGTTGAACTCGGCGTAGCGGGCGGCGGCGGCCTCGCGGTCCTGCCAGCCGTCGACGACGCCGCGCAGCTCGCGTCCCAGGGCGATGCCGAAGTAGAGCGCGGTGCGGATGCCCTCGGCGCTCAGCGGCAGGCAGTGCCCGGCCGAGTCGCCGGCGAAGAAGACGCCGCCCTCGGTCCCCCGGCGCAGCTTGTGGGGGATCCAGTTGCCCTGGTAGCGGACGCGGTCGGCGTCGAGGTCCTCGGCCAGCAGCTCGGTCGTCTCGCGGACGTGGAAGCGCGGGTCGAAGGAGCCGACGCCGATCCGCAGCTCGTCCCCGGCGGGGAAGGACCAGCCATAGCCGGCGGGGACGTAGCGGCGGTCGATCCAGACCTCGAGATCCTCGCCGGTCCCGTGCGGGTGGACCTCGAGGCCGCGCGAGAGCGGCGCGTCGGGCGGCTGGAAGCCGTCGCCGCTGGCCAGCATGCGGCGCCAGCCGAGCGCGTCGACGACGAGCGGGGCGGAGACGACGCCGCGGTCGGTGTCGATCGCGATCGCGCCGTCGCCGTTCGCCGGCCGCGCCCGTCCGTTCACCTTGGCCGTCTCGAAGCGTGGCGTCGCAGTCGCGCCAGAGCAGCTCGCAGAGCTCGCGGTAGTCGAAGGTGGAGAAGGTGAAGGGGAGGCGGAAGCGCGAGTCGCCGTGCGGGGTGTGCATCAGCAGCGAGTCGAAGCGCTGGCGCTCGGCGTCCATCAGGCCCAGTGCTTCCATCCACTCGGTGGGGATGCCGCAGGCCGAGGTCTGCCGCTCGCCGATCTCGTAGCGGTCGATCATCGAGGACGTCGGCGCCCGAGCCCGCCAGCTCCCGTGCCACCGCCAGCCCGGCGAAGCTGGCACCGCAGATCAGCACGTCGCGGCTCCCGTCCAGCGGAGTCCGCTCCTCGCCGCGTTTCGTCGCTCGGATCGGCACGACGCAGAGAGTATCCACCTGCAATTATCCCCCGCTGTGTCCGTGACCGATACGACCTTGACCCCTGCTTCTGATGCTCCCGCCGGCTCGCCGGTTGAGGGCTCGGGTGGCCTGCTGCTCGAAATCGACGGCAAAATCGTCCCCAACTACGCGGCGACGATGGTCTCCTTCGAGGAGGGCGACGTCGTCAAGGGCAAAGTCGTGCGGATCGACAAGGACGAGGTCCTGGTCGACATCGGCTACAAGTCGGAGGGGGTCATCCCCTCGCACGAGCTCTCGATCCGCAAGTCGGTCAACCCGGCCGACGAGGTCGAGCAGGGCGAAGAGGTCGACGCGCTCGTCCTCACCAAGGAGGACGCCGAGGGCCGCCTCGTGCTCTCCAAGAAGCGCGCCCGCTTCGAGAAGGCCTGGCGCCGCATCGAGGCCGCCGCCGAGTCGGGCGAACCGGTCGAAGGCAACGTGATCGAGGTGGTCAAGGGCGGCCTCATCCTCGACCTCGGGGTGCGCGGCTTCCTGCCCGCCTCGCTGGTCGACATCCGCCGCGTCCACAACCTCGACGAGTTCATGAGCCAGACGCTCGAGTGCAAAGTGATCGAGCTCAACCGCAGCCGCAACAACGTCGTGCTCTCCCGCCGCGCGGTGCTGGAGGAAGAGCGCAAGGAGGTGCGCGAGCAGATCCTCGGCCGGCTCGAGCCGGGTCAGGTTGTCGACGGCAAGATCTCCAACATCGTCGACTTCGGCGCCTTCGTCGACCTCGACGGGATCGACGGCCTGATCCACATCTCCGAGCTTTCCTGGAGCCACGTCAACCACCCCTCCGAGGTGGTGGCGATCGGCGACACCGTGCGGATCAAGGTGCTCGACATCGACCGCGACCGCCAGCGCATCTCACTGGGCCTGAAGCAGACCCAGGAGGACCCCTGGCAGCGGGTGATCAGTGCCCACCGGCCCGGCGACGTGCTCGAGGGGCGCGGTGACCAAGGTGGTCGCATTCGGCGCCTTCGTCGAGATCCTGCCCGGGGTCGAGGGCCTGGTCCACATCTCCGAGCTCGCCGACCATCACGTCGAGAGCCCGAGCGAGGTGGTCGAGCCGGGGACCAAGCTCAACGTCAAGATCCTTGAGATCGACGAGGAGCGGCGCAGGCTCTCGCTCAGCATCAAGCAGGTTGCTGAGGGCAAAATGGCGATGGGGGATCTCGGGGAGCAGATTGAGGCCGCCGGCGACAGCAGACAACTGACGAGGACTCGGACGCACAGTGCCGCGGGTCCTGTCGACGAGGAAGACTCCTCGTCCTCGCAAGCTGCGGGCGAGGAGCCAGCCTCGCCGCCACCCGCGGACGATGCGGCTGAGGTCACCGAGGAGCCCGCTGCCGAGGTGGCTGAGCCTGCCGAGGAGGCACCCGCTGCCGAGGTCGAGGCTGAGGAGCCTGCTGCCGAGGATGCACCTGAAGCTGAGGCTGAGGAGGCGCCGAGCCGCAGAGGAAGCTGAGGAGGCTCCTGCAGATCAGGTTGAGGCTCCAGCCGAGCGAGGTTGAGCCTGCTGCTGAGGAAACCTCCGAGTCCTAGTTCGTCGTGCCGCTGACCATTGGGCTTACCGGCGGGATTGCGGCTGGGAAGTCCGAGTCGCTTGCGGCTTTTGAGCGATTGGGGGCGGCGACTATCTCCAGCGATGCTGTGGTGCACGAGCTGCTCGATTCGGAGCCGCTGCTCGGGCGGTTGACGGAGCGGTGGGGGGCCGAGATTGCGCCTGGGGGGCGGGTCGACCGCAGCAAGGTCGGGGAAATCGTGTTTGCAGACCCGGAGCAGTTGAAGTGGCTGGAGGCGCAGATCCATCCGCTCGTCGGCGAACGCATAGGGAATTGGCTGGGTTCGTTGGACGATGGGTCGGAGGTCGCCGTGGTCGAGGTCCCACTGCTCTTCGAGTCAGAGATGGAGCCCGTATTCGACACAACCGTTGCCGTCGTCACCTCCGACGAGGTGCGCCGTGCCCGTGCCGAGGCACGTGGACATGCGCTGGTCGGGGAGCGGGAGGCGCGGCAGCTTGGCCAGGAGGAGAAGGCGGCGCGGGCCGAGCACGTGATCGAGAACGATGGCTCGCTGGAGGAGCTCGAGCGGCGCCTGTCCGCCCTCATCGCGAAGCTGAGGGAATGAGCGCGGGGCGAAAGCGCCCGGTTAGGAAACGGAGAAGGCGACGCCTTGCGATTGGCGCCGTCGCGCTGGGCGCAGCTATCGTCGCCGGAGTGTTGCTGGCGGGGACCATTGACAAGGCGATCCAGGAGCTGACCCTGCCCCTGCGCCACGAGGACGTGATCCGCCAGCAGTCACGGGAAAAGGACGTCGACGCGGCGCTGATTGCGGCGGTGATCTACTCGGAGTCCAAGTTCAGCGACCGCACCTCAAGTGCCGGCGCCCGCGGCCTGATGCAGATCACCCGCGAAGCCGCCGCCGACATCGAGCGCCACAGCGGCGGCACGACCTTCAAGTTCAGCGACCTCTCCGACCCCGAAATCAACATCCGCTACGGCACCTACCTCCTGCGCGAACTGCTCGATCGCTACGACGGCGACACGGTTGCCGCCCTCGCCGCCTATAACGCCGGGCCTGGCAACGTCGACAAGTGGGGCGGCAGCGAGCTGACTGTGGAGGGAATCCCCTTCCCCGAAACGCGCGCCTACGTCGAAGAGGTGCTCGACAAGCAGCGCGCCTACCGCGACAAGTACGCGCGGGAGCTGGGCTACTGATCGCGCCGACCCGCCCACAAAGCGCACCGCGGGGGTACGGCACGCGCGCTGGCGCGCTGGCGATTGCCGTCGGCCTGGTCCTGGCCGACTCCTCGATCGTCGTCCTGGCACTGCCGCAGATCTACCGCGAGCTCGACACCAGCGTCGCCGGGGTCACCTGGGTGCTGGTCTCCTTCAATCTGGTGATGGCGTTCGCCGCCGTGCCGGCCGCGCACCTGGCCCGCCGCGTCGGCCCCGGCCGCACCGCTGCTGTCGGCCTGGCGATCTTCGCCGGGGCGGGTCTGGCCTGTGCCGCGTCCGAGCAGCTCAGCACGCTGATCGCGGCGCGCAGCGTGCAGGCGATTGGCGGCGCGGCGGCGGTTACCGCTGTGCTCGAGCTGATGCCCGCCACGGTCGGCTCCGAGAAGCGCGCCGCGGCTCTCTGGGCGACGGCGGGGGCAACCGGCGCGGCGCTTGGCCCGGCGATCGGCGGCCTGCTCACCGAGCTCGTCTCCTGGCAGTCAATCTTCCTGATCCAGGTGCCGATTGCCCTTGCGGCCGCGGTGTCGATCTTCGCCGTCGCCCGCCACGAGGCCGCCACCGGGATCCTCTCCACCGAGCTGCGCCGGACCGGTCGCCCGCACCTGCTCGCCAACCTGGCCCTGGCGATGGTCTCGGCGGCAATCGCCGCCGCCCTCTTCCTGCTCGTGCTGCTCCTGATCGAAGGCTGGCGCCTGAGCCCGATCGGCGCCGCGATCGTGGTCAGCGTGATGCCGCTCTCGGCCTTCCTCGGCAGCCCGCTGGGGAAGCAGGTGCCGAGTGCACGAGCGCGGGCGGCCGCCGGGGCGATTCTCGTCTCCGGAGGCCTGGGCGGCCTCGCCCTGCTGCCCAAGGCCGAGGTGGTTCTGACCGTGCCGCCGCAGATCCTGGTCGGGATCGGGCTCGCCCTGGTGCTTTCGGCGCTGACCGAGACCGCTCTCGGCGGTCGGGCGCCGCAGGCGATCCACGGGGGCTGGACGATCTCCGCCCGGCACGCTGGGGTCGTGATCGGCCTCCTCGCGCTGACACCGATCTTCACCCACGACATCGCCACCCAGCGCGACGACGCGATCGACGCCGGCACCGCGGTGATCCTCGACTCGCGCGTGCCGCCGCTGACCAAGATCGACCTGGCGCAGAAGATCGAGAGCCGCCTGGAAGGCGAGCGAGGGAAGGTGCCGACGATCGGCCCCGCCTTCGATCCGCTGCCGAGCGACCCCGAAGAACGCGATGCTGTACTGGAACTGCGCGAAGAACTGCAGGACCAGCTCAATCGCGGCGCCACACACGCCTTCAGCCCCTCGTTCGGGCTGGGAGCCCTACTGGCGTTGCTGGCGCTGATCCCGATCGGCCTGGCGCGGAGGGTCGAGCTTTGAACGCCGGGCTGCGAGCGCAGCTCCTGGTCGGCGGCGCGATCATCTCCGCGGTTGCCCTCGTCGGCATCTACCTCGCCGCCGGCGGCTCGTCTTACACGCCGGCTAAGACCCAGGATCCCTGCAAGCACCGGCCCTGGCGCAACCCGGAAGGGCTGCAGCAGATCGCCGAGCAGTTTTCCCTTTCGGCGCTGGACGGAGCGGCCTGCGAGCTCGGCGTCAGCCGCGAGACGCTGGCGCGAGCGCTGGCGACGCAGCAGTCACGAGAACGCTTCACGAAGCGCTACGGGATCGACGACGCCAAGCTGGCCAGGGCAGTCCGTGCCGGCCTGCTGCGCGCCGTCGACGATGCCGAAAATGCCGGTGCCCTCAACCCTCTGCTCGCCGCCCCACTGCGCGCGACCCTGCGGGACATCCCGCTCAACCAGGCGATCGAACTGATCAACAACGCCGAATCCCTGCTCAACAACGTTCAAGAATTCCTCGGCCCCGCCCAGGGCATCCTCGAACAGTTCCTGCCCTGAGTGAGCCCTATTTCTTGATCAGGAACTTGGTCTTGTCCGCCGACCAGCGGATGCCTTCGCAGAGTTGTTCCGGCGTCGTGTCGAGAGAGCCGGCCAGCTTGACGATCGTGCCGAGGCGAGGCTCGCGGCCGCCGCGCTCGAGCAGTGAGATCTCGGTGCGATGCAAATCGCAGCGAAAGCCGAGCTCCTCCTGGGAGATTTCAGCCTTTTGCCGCGCCTTGCGCAGATTGGTTGCAAAACGCTCTCGTGGTTTCATTCCGGCAATTCTCTGTCTGCGAAGACAGAAGCGCTACAGCCAAAACAATTCACAGACAAAATGAGACGTTTATAATACGTCTCAGTCGCGAGTTGCGCGCCAGACCCACAACATCGCGAGCGGCTGCAGTGGCAGGCGGGCCCAGAGCGCCCAGCGCGGGACCCGCTTCAGGTCGAGCCCGCGGACCTGCTCCGGGTTGACCGCCATGTGCACGTTGGCGGGGAAGACGGCGGCGAGCAGGGCCAGCAGCCACCAGCGGGCCAGGCGACGCGTCGGTCGGGCAAGGACCGCAGCGCCACCGACGATCTCTGCGACCCCGCTCGCCACCACGGCCTCGCGGTGGCGTGGCAACCCGGGTGGCATCATCGCTTCGTAGCTGTGCGGGATGACGAAGTGCATCGTCCCAGCGAATGCGAAGAAGCCTGCGAGTGCCTTCTGCGATCGGCTCATCGAACGGCGAGTCTAAGGAGCTTCGGGCGAGAGAGGGCGTTGCCCCACCCGCCACAGCCCCTATCGTGGTCCTCATGCCCGAGTTCACGCTCAACCCGGCCTACACGCCCACCGCGGATCAGCCGAAGGCGATCGCCGGGCTGGCCGAGGGGATCGAGGCCGAGGGAACGCTTCCAGACCCTGCTCGGCGCCACCGGCACCGGCAAGACCTTCACGATGGCGGCGACGATCGCCGCGGTGCAGCGCCCCTCACTGGTGATCGCGCACAACAAGACGCTTGCCGCGCAGCTCTGCAACGAGTTCCGCGAGTTCTTCCCGGAGAACGCGGTCGAGTACTTCGTCTCCTACTACGACTACTACCAACCCGAGGCCTACGTCCCGGCGCAGGACCTCTACATCGAGAAGGACTCCTCGATCAACGACGAGATCGACCGCCTGCGCCACGCGGCCACGGCGGCGCTCTTCGCCCGCCGCGACGTGATCATCGTCGCCTCGGTCTCCTGCATCTACGGGATCGGCTCGCCGCAGGTCTACAACGAAAAAATGCAGCTCTTCAAAGTCGGCGAGGAGATCGACCGCGACGAGGTGCTGCGCAAGCTGATCAAGATGCAGTACCAGCGCAATGACTCGGTGCTTGGGCGCGGCAGCTTCCGGGTGCGCGGCGAGGTGCTCGAGATCATGCCCTCCTACGCCGAGTCGGCTTACCGGATCGCCCTCTTCGGCGATGAGATCGAGGGGATCCAGCACTTCGACCCGCTGACCGGCGAGATCCTCGACACGATCGACCACGTCTCGGTCTGGCCCGCCTCGCACTACGTGACCCGCGACGAGACGCTGGACCGGGCGGTGGACGAAATCCGCGCCGAACTGAACTCGCGCACGGCCGAGCTCGAGGCCGAGGGCAAGCAGCTCGAGGCCCATCGCCTGCGCCAGCGCACCGCCTACGACATCGAGATGCTGAAGGAGATCGGCTTCACCTCGGGAATCGAGAACTACTCGCGGATCCTCGACGGCCGCCCGCAGGGCAGCCCGCCGCACACGCTGATCGACTACTTCCCCGACGACTTCGTCGTCTTCGTCGACGAGTCCCATCAGACGATCCCGCAGATCGGCGGCATGTACGAGGGGGATCGCTCGCGCAAGCAGACGCTGATCGACTACGGCTTCCGCCTGCCCTCGGCGATCGACAACCGGCCGCTCAAGTTCGACGAGTTCCTCGAACGAGTGCCGCAACTGGTCATGGTCTCGGCGACGCCGGGGCCGTTCGAGCGGGCCGAGTCGAGCCGGATCGTCGAGCAGATCGTGCGGCCGACCGGGATCGTCGACCCCGAGATCGAACTGCGGGCGACGAAGAACCAGATCGACGACCTGATGAACGAGATCAAGGCGATCGCCGAGGCGGGCGACCGCGTCCTTGTCACCACCCTGACCAAGAAGATGGCCGAGGACCTGACCAACTACCTGCTCGAGTACGGGATTAAGGTCCGCTACCTGCACTCGGAGATCGACACGCTGGAACGGATCCAGATCGTCCGCGACCTGCGGCTCGGCGAGTACGACGTGCTGGTCGGGGTCAACCTGCTGCGCGAGGGGCTCGACCTGCCCGAGGTCTCCCTGGTGGCGATCCTCGACGCAGACAAGGAGGGCTTCCTGCGCGGCGAGACCAGCCTCGTGCAGACGATCGGCCGGGCGGCCCGCAACGTCAACGGGCGGGTGCTGATGTACGCCGACAAGGAGACTGATGCGATGCGGGCGGCGATGAGCGAGACCGACCGCCGCCGGGCGATCCAGCTCGCCTACAACGAAGAGCACGGGATCACGCCGGAGACGGTGCGCAAGGGGATCTCCGAGATGAGTGAGTTCCTGGCGATGGAGGATCGGGCCCCGCGCAAGCGCCGCAGCAAGCGCGCCGCGGATTTCGCCGACCCAGCCGAGCTGGAGCGCACGATCGTCTCGCTCGAGGAGGAGATGCTGGCGGCGGCCGACGACCTGCGCTTCGAGGAGGCTGGGCGGCTTGCGGGACGAGATCAAGGAGCTGCGGCGGGATCTCGACGGGATGCGCGCCGGCGCGTAGCGCTCGGATTCCTGGGAGCATCCTCGGGATGACGATCTGCGAGGAGATCGCCGGCTGGGCAGTCGGACTGCGGGTCGAGGATCTGCCGGCGAGCGTGCGGGAGCGGGCTGAGTTGCAGAGGCTGTGCGTCGCTGCCGGGCGCGCGGCGGGGGAGGAGGCGGCCGCGCCGTTCGCGGCGGGCGCGCCGGACGGCCCGGTCGGCGAGGTCTACCGCTCGGCCGTCGCCTCGATCGTCCACGACTGGGATGACTATCTGTTCATGGGCCACACCGGGCACTCGGCGGTGCCCGCGGCGGCGGCGTTCGCGCCAGATGCCGAGCGCGCCCTGCTCGCCCAGGTCGCCGCCAACGAGGTCGCTGGGCGCCTCGGAGCGGCGCTCTTCCTCGGTCCCCACAACGGCCAGTTCTGGGCTTCGATCCACTGCGCCTCGGCCTCGGTCGCGGCCTCGATCGGGCTCGGCCTCGACGCGGAGCGCACGGCGCACGCCCTGGCGATCGCTCTCTATCAGCCGCCCTACGGGATGTGGCCGGGTTTTATGGGGCCGCAGAGCAAGCTGCTCACCGCGGCCGAGCCCGCCGCCGTTGGCGCCCGGGCCGCCTTGCTCGCTGCCGAGGGGGTCACCGGTGCGGTCGACGTGATCGAGCACCCCCGCGGCGTCCTCGCTAGCCTCTCCTTCGCACCACAGCCGGGGATGCTGGGTGCCCTGGGCAGGGTCTGGCTGACCGACACACTCGCCTACAAGCGGCTGCCGGGCTGCGCCTACCTGCAGTCGGTGGGGGAGGCGGCCCTGGCGGCCGAGGTCGGCGCCGGGAGGTCGCCGGCGTCGAGATCGAGGCCGGCTGGCTCACCTGCGAGATGGAGGAGCTCGGCGCCGGCCCCGACCTCTCTGCCGTGCGGGTCAATTTCTCCGCGACCCTGACTGCCGCGATCGTTCTGATCGCGGGCAGGTTGACGCCGGCCGAGCTCGCACCGACTTGGCTCGCGGAGCACGAGGCGGAGATCCGCGCGCTCGCGGCTCGCATCCGCGTCAGCCACGATCCGTCGCTGACCGCGAGGACGTTGCGAGGATCGATTGAGGCCGGCGCATCTCCCGCACTTGGCCTCCGCGACCTGCTGCGCATCCGTCGCCGCCTCGGCGACGCCGGCATGGACGGGGCAAATCCCGCACCGGCGGTGCTGGGCGCCCTGCGCGCCGACCGGGACCTGCGCCGCGCGGTGGCTAGCTCGCTGCGCGGCCGGCTGTCGAGTCGCTTGGGACGTGGCCCGACCTCGACCCAGCCCGGCGGCACACTCGACGACCTCGACACCGCGGCGCTGCGCGTCACCTTCCCCAGCCGCCTGCGAATCCGCCTTCGCGACGGCTCGACCCGCGTCGTCGAGGGCAGCGAGCCCGGCTCCTGCGGCCGCCCGCTCGCCGAGCAACGCGCCGTGGTCGAGGAGCGGCTCGCGGTAGCCGGGTTGGGCGCCACCGCGGTGGCGCCCAACGGCTCTCCGGCGGCCCGGTCCTAGGCCAAGACCTTCGCTGCCTTGGCGCTGTCGGCGTAGAACTCGCCGCGGACGAGCTTGCCATCGGCGAACTGCATCAGGTGGGCGAAGGGCGCCTCGAAGCTGCCGCTGTCGTTGCCAGCTCGCTGCGTTCCACGCACCACCACCCACTCGCCGGCGTCGATGAACTCCTCCGGCTCGACGCTGAACGACGACCAGTAGTTGGGGATCTGGGCGAAGTTGCCGAGAATCGCGTCGCGACCCTGGGTTTCCCCGCCAAGCGGCAGCTCGTCCGAGGTGAGCCAGGTGCTGTCCTCGGCCAGCATCTCCCTGAGCGCTTCCAGGTCGCCGCGGCCGAAGGCTTCGTAGCTGGACCGGGCGGCATCGACGTTAGACATGTCTCCTCCTTCGTTGCGACCCCGCCTCGGGTTCAAGCTACTCGCGAGGGACGAGCGACACAAGGACCCTTAACTATTCTCTGCCGGTGGCCGTAGACGTCAGCGATGCGACCTTCGAGGGCGAGGTGATCGAGCGCTCCCGCACGGCGCCGGTGGTGGTCGATTTCTGGGCCGAGTGGTGTGGACCGTGCCGGACTCTGACCCCGGCGCTCGAAGCGGCGGAGGCGCGCGCGACGGCAAGGTCGTGCTCGCCAAGGTTGACGTCGACGCCAACCGGGCGTTGGCAGCGCGCTTCGGCGTCCAGGGCATCCCCGCGGTCAAGGCCTTCCGCGACGGCGCCGTGGTCGACGAGTTCGTCGGCGCCGTGCCCAAGCCGAAGGTCGACGCCTTCTTCGACGGTCTCGTCCCCTCCCGCGCCGACGTGCTGCTCGCCGCCGGCGACGAGCTCTCCCTGCGAGAGGCCTCCGAATTGGAGCCCCGCCGTGCCGACATCGCAGTCGCGCTCGCTCATGCAAGGCTGGCGCGGGGAGCCGAAGACGAGGCACTGGAGGCGGTTGAGCCCCACATCGAGGACTTCGCCGCCGCGGGTATCGCCGCCCGTGTTCGGCTTGCCAAAGTCGGCGTAGGTCTCGAAGCATTCGAATCCCTCGACCGAGGCGACCGCGACAAAGGCCTCGACAGCTTGCTGGAGGCGATGTCAGGCGCCGACCCGGGTACACGCGAGCTGATCCGCACAGCCATAGTCGGCATCCTCAGCAATGCCCCTCCCGACGACGCTACGGCCCGCACCTACCGCCGCCGCCTGGCCTCCGCCCTCTACTAGCCCTGCGACGTCCCAACGAGCCGGTCGCTGCGAGTCTCCGCTAACTCGCTGACTTCGCATTTAGTTCCGCATACCGGAACAAAAGGCGAGGTCAACTGAGGTTTGGGTGTTGATTGAGCTTTGCGAGGTCTTGACGGCGTTGGGTTAGGAGTTGGCGGAGGCGGTTCGTGACTGCGCGGGGTTCGCGGTCCATGCGGACGCCGGTGATCCGGGTCATCTCGATTCCAGCCAGCTTCAGGTTCTCCTGGCGTAGCCGGTCCTCCTCGAAGGCGGTCGGCGACCCGTGGTAGTCGTAGGTGTCCAGCTCGACTGCGAAACGCTCGGCTGGCCAGTATGCGTCCAGCTCGTGTCCTTCGACGAAGAGATTCATCGACGGGGCCGGCAGGTCGCCGCGGCGGACCAGATCGAGAAAGCGGCGCTCCACGCCCGAGCGCGTGAAGGCCGTCGGCCGGTGGAGGAGGAGTGCCTCGCGCAAGCGCGCTACCCCGCGAAATCCTCGGCTGCGCTTCACCAGGGCATCGATGTCGATTAGGTCGAGCAGCCCCAGTCGCCTTCCGTTGTCGAGTGCTTGGCCCAGATACCACGGATCCACGGCGGCGAAATCGAGGAGCGTTCGCGGGACCGCGGTAACCGGTATTCCCTGAGACCGTGCCCTGTCCTCGGGCACAAGCGCCTCGGCGCTGTGCACCCGAATCGCCGCCCGGGTCAGCCTGGGGCTTGCGGCAGTGAGTTCGACCGGAGTTACGAATCTCGCAGTCAAACCCCATAGCCACGCCGCGGACTTGTGGCTCAACAGAGCGCCATGACCGCAGCTGAGCACGGCAGCGAGGCATTGTCCCTCCCGCGGGATCCCGGGATGGCCAACGGCGTAGACGGCGTGGTGAATTGGATGGAGCCGCCCAGCAAGGACGTCCCGTGAGATCGCGGCTTTCGAATAACCGAGCTCACGCAGCTGTGACGTCGAGACGACGCCGTGTTGTCTCTCGGCAAGCTTTGCCAAAGTCCGATGACTTCGTGTTTCGTTCCGCATAACGGAACTAAGGGCGAAGTCAGCGGAGTTCTCCCCCGGGAACATCTGTTCGTATGCGTAGAATCGGTTCCCAGTGGCTGTTTCTGAGCAGATCGTTATCTCTGGGGCGCGGGAGCACAACCTCAAGGACGTCGACGTGGTGCTGCCTCGGGATGCGCTGATCGTGATCACGGGGCTCTCGGGCTCGGGGAAGTCGAGCCTGGCGTTCGACACGATCTATGCGGAGGGGCAGCGGCGCTATGTCGAGTCGCTCTCCGCCTACGCGCGGCAGTTCCTCGGCCTGATGGAGAAGCCCGACGTGGACTCGATCGAGGGGCTCTCGCCGGCGATCTCGATCGACCAGAAGACGACCTCGCGCAACCCGCGCTCGACGGTCGGCACGGTGACCGAGATCCACGACTACCTGCGCCTGCTCTGGGCGCGGATCGGCATTCCGCACTGCCCCGAGTGCGGGGCGGAGATCACCGGCCAGACCCAGGAGCAGATCGTCGACCGGCTGATGACGCTCGAGGAGGGGACCAAATTCATGGTCATGGCGCCGGTCGTCCGCGGCCGCAAAGGCGAGTACGGCAAGCTGTTCGAGCAGTTCCGCCTCGAGGGCTACTCGCGGGTCAAAGTCGACGGCGAGCTGCGCCGGCTCGACGAGGAGATCGTGCTCGACAAGAAGTACAAACACGACGTCTCGGTCGTCGTCGACCGGCTGGTGATGAAGCCCGACCTGCGCCGCCGCCTCTCCGAGTCGGTCGAGGCCGCCGCCGGGCTCGCCGCCGGCCTGGTCGAAGTCGAGATGGTCGACGGCGAGGCGGAGCCGCTGCTCTTCTCCGAGCAGTTCGCCTGCCTCAACTGCGGCACCTCGATCCCCGAGCTGGAGCCGCGGATCTTCTCCTTCAACTCGCCCCACGGCGCCTGCGAGCGCTGCCACGGGCTCGGCTTCCAGCGGGTGATCGACCCCGAGCTGGTCGTCCCCGACCAGACCCTCTCGCTGGCCGAGGGGGCGCTGCAGCCCTGGAACCGCGGCGTCACCGCCTACTGGCGGCGGCTGATCGCGGCGGTCGCCGACGAGTACGGCGTCGACGTCGACAAGCCCTGGGCGAAGCTGAAGAAGGCGGAGAAAGAGATCTTCCTCAACGGCACCGGCGACGACCGCCACCAGGTCACCTACACCAACCGCTTCGGCCGCCGGCGCTCCTACAAGGTCCGCTTCGAGGGCATCCTCAACCAGCTCCAGCGCCGCTACGAGGAGACCGACTCCGAGACCAACCGCGAGCGGATCGAGGGCTACATGGCCGAGCAGCCCTGCCCGGACTTGCAAGGGCGCGCGCCTGCGGCCGGAGAGCCTCGCGGTCAAGGTCGGCGGGATCAGCATCGCCGAGTTCAGCGAGAAATCGGCGCGCGCCGCCTCGGAGTGGATCAACGGCCTGGAGATGACCGAGACCGAGCGGGCGATCGCCCGGCTGATCGTGCGCGAGATCTCCGAACGGCTCGCCTTCCTCGAGAACGTCGGCATCGGCTACCTCTCGCTGGGCCGCTCGGCCCGCTCGCTCTCCGGCGGCGAGGCGCAGCGGATCCGCCTCGCGACCCAGATCGGCTCCAGCCTGGTCGGCGTGATGTACGTGCTCGACGAGCCCTCGATCGGCCTGCACCAGCGCGACAACGAGAAGCTGATCGCCACCCTCGACCGCCTGCGCGACCTCGGCAACACGGTGATCGTGGTCGAGCACGACGAGGGCACGATGATGGCCGCCGACCACCTGGTCGACCTCGGCCCCGGCGCCGGCGAGCACGGCGGCCACGTGATCGCCGCCGGCACGCCCGCCCAGGTCGCCAAGAACCCGGCCTCGCTGACCGGCCAGTACCTCTCCGGCAAGCGCCGGATCGAGCTGCCCGCGGAGCGGCGCAGCCCGCGCGGCGCCCTGCGCGTCCGCGGCGCCCGCGAACACAACCTCAAGGAGATCGACGTGGCGATCCCGCTCGGCGTCTTCTGCTGCGTCACCGGCGTCTCCGGCTCGGGCAAGTCGACCCTGGTCAACGAGACCCTGCACCACTCGGTCGCCAACCGCCTGCACCAGGCGAAGCTGCGCCCCGGCGCCCACGACGGCGTCGACGGCCTCAGCCAGATCGACAAGATCATCAACATCGACCAGTCGCCGATCGGCCGCACGCCGCGCTCCAACCCGGCCACCTACACCGGCGTCTTCGACCACATCCGCCAGCTCTTCACCCAGACCCAGGAGGCGCGGGCCCGCGGCTACAAGCCCGGCCGCTTCAGCTTCAACGTCAAGGGCGGCCGCTGCGAGGTCTGCCGCGGCGACGGCCAGATCAAGATCGAGATGCACTTCCTGCCCGACGTCTACGTGCCCTGCGAGCAGTGCCACGGCAAGCGCTACAACCGCGAGACGCTCGAGGTCCGCTTCAAGGGCAAGAACATCGCCGACGTGCTCGAGATGTCGGTCGAGGAGGCGGTCGAGTTCTTCGAGAACGTGCCGAAGATCGCCCGCCGCCTGCGCACCCTGCACGACGTCGGCCTCGACTACATCCGCCTCGGCCAGCCGGCGACGACGCTCTCCGGCGGCGAGGCGCAGCGGATCAAGCTGGCGACCGAGCTCTCCAAGGTCGCCACCGGCAACACCCTCTACATCCTCGACGAGCCGACCACCGGCCTGCACTTCGCCGACGTCCAGCGCCTGCTCGACGTGCTCGGCCGCCTCGTCGACGCCGGCAACACGGTGGTCGTGATCGAGCACAACCTCGACGTGATCAAGACCGCCGACCGCCTGATCGACCTCGGGCCCGAGGGCGGCGAAGAGGGGGGAGAGGTGGTCGCCACCGGCACCCCCGAGGAGGTCGCCGCGGTCGAGGGCTCCTACACCGGCCGCTTCCTCGCCGAGCTGGTCGAGCCGGCGAAGCCGAAGCGCGCCGCGCGCAAGCGGCGCGAGCCGGTCGCCGCCTAGAAGATTCGCCTGGCGCGCAGGGCTTTTCAGGCGCTACGGTGGAGTGGTATTTGCGGGAAGCGGGTAAGGCAGGGGCGAAAGGAGGAGCCTCATGTCCCTATCAGCCTTGAAGCGTTTCTCAGTCGCCGCAGGTGCCCTTGTTGCGATCGTCGTCTTTGCCGCCGGGTGCGGCGGCAGCAGCGGTGGCGGCGGTCCCCAGATCGCCCTCCTGCTGCCGGAGAACGAAACGCCGCGCTACGAAGCTCACGATCGCCCCGAATTCGAACAGAACGTCGAAGAACTCTGCGAAGACTGCGAAATCCTCTACAGCAACGCCGGCGAGGACGCCTCAAAGCAGCAGAGCCAGGCCGAAGCGGCGCTGACCCAGGGCGCCGAAGTGCTGGTCGCTCGACCCGGTCGACGCCACATCCGCCGCCGCGATCGTCGAAAAGGCGAAGGCCCAGAACGTGCCGGTGCTCAGCTACGACCGCCTGATCGAAAACGCCGAAGTCGACTACTACGTCTCCTTCGACAACGTCAAAGTCGGCGAACTGCAGGCCGAAACGCTGGCCAAGAAGCTGAAAGAAGACGGCAGCGCCAGCGGCCCGATCGTGATGATCAACGGCGATCCCGCCGACAGCAACGCGGCGCTCTTCAAGGAAGGCGCGCACAACGGGTTCGACGCCGCCGGGGTCCAGATCGCCAAGGAATACGACACGCCGGAATGGTCGGCGACGAAGGCCCAGGACGAGATGCAGCAGGCGATCACCGCGCTCGGCAACAACGGGTTCGAAGGCGTCTACGCGGCCAACGACGAAACCGGCGGCGGCGCGATCGCGGCGATGAAGTCGGCCGGCATCAACCCGGCAGAAAAGCCGACCACCGGCCAGGACGCCACCGTCGCGGGGCGTCCAGCGGATCCTCGCCGGCCAGCAGTACATGACGGTCTACAAGGCGATCCAACCGGAGACGAAGGTCGCGGCGGAAATCGCCGTCGCCCTCGCCGAAGGCGAAGAATTCCCGCAAGTCCAAGATCACCGACGAACCGAACAACGGCAAGGTGAAGGTTCCCTCGGTGCTGCTCGAACCGATCGCGGTGACCAAAGACAACGTCAAGCAGACGGTGGTCGCCGACGGGTTCATCACGGCCGAAGAACTCTGCACCGGCCCCTACGTGAAGGCCTGCGAAGAAGCGGGCATCTCCTAGTCAGGTGAGGCGATGACCTCGACCGCTCTGCTCGAGATCGACGGCGTGAGCAAGAAGTTCGGCCCGGTCCAGGCATCTGGACCGGGTCGACTTCGCGGTCGAGCCGGGCGAGGTGTCGGCCTGGTCGGCGACAACGGCGCCGGCAAGTCGACCCTGGTCAAGACGATCGCCGGCATCCACGGCGCCGGACGCCGGCACGATCCGCTTCGGCGGCGAGGCGGTCGACGATCTCGCGGCCCCAGGACGCCACCGCGCTCGGCATCGCCACCGTCTACCAGGACCTCGCCCTCTGCGACAACCTCGACGTCGTCGCCAACGTCTTCCTCGGCAAGGAGGAGGTCTCGCCCGGGGCCCGGGACCGTCTCCCGGCAGCTCGACGAGGCGCGGATGGAGCACCAGGCCGGGGAGCTGCTCTCCGGCCTGGCGGTGACGATCCCCAGCCTGCGCAGCGAGGTCGGGACGCTCTCCGGCGGCCAGCGCCAGCAGGTGGCGGTCGCCCGCTCGCTCCTCGGCGAGCCGAAGGTCGTCCTGCTCGACGAGCCGACCGCGGCGCTTGGCGTGCCCCAGACCAAGCAGGTGCTGGAGCTGATCGGCCGCCTGCGCGAGCGCGGCCTCGGTGTCGTCGTGATCAGCCACAACCTCGCCAACGTCTTCGCGGTCGCCGACCGGATCGTCGTCCTGCGCCTGGGCAAGGTCGCCGGCAGCTTCGAGGCCGAGCTCGACCACCGAGGAGCACGTGGTCGCGGCGATCACCGGCTCGGCGGCTGGCGAACGGAGAGGCGCCGAGTGATGAGCGTCGAGAGCCGCCACGGCGGCTCCGACCGCCGAGAAGGTGACGAGCTGCCCGCAGCGAGACCCTGCGCCGTTTCGTCCAGGGCGACCTCGCCTCGCTGCGCGTCGTCGTCGGCCTGGCGGTGATCTGGGCGATCTTCCAGTTCGAGAACGACCGCTTCCTCTCGGCCGAGAACCTGACCAACCTGATGCTGCAGATCACCGCCATCGGGCTGATCTCGGTCGGCATCGTCTACGTGCTGCTGCTCGGCGAGATCGACCTCTCGGTCGGCGCCGTCAGCGGCCTCGCCGCCGCGGTGATGGCCGTGCTCAACGTCCAGCACGGCTGGAACCCCTACCTGGCGATCGCCGCCGGCGTGCTGGTCGGCACCGCGATCGGCCTCTTCCAGGGTTCGCGTCTTCAGCCGCTTCGGCGTCCCCTCGTTCGTCGTCACCCTCGCCGGCCTGCTCGCCTGGCAGGGGGCGCTGCTGCAGGTGCTCGGGTCGACCGGGTCGATCAACATCACCGACCCCAAGATCACCGGCCTCGCCAACACCTTCTACTCCGACGCGGTCGGCTGGATCGTCGCTGCGCTCGTGATCGCCACCTACGCGGCGGTCGTCCTCGTCGGCCACCGGCGCCGGGTCGCCGCCGGCCTCGCCGGCGAGGGGATGGCGCCGCTGGCGATCCGCATCGCCCTGGTCGCGGTCGTCGCGGTCGTCGCGATGGCGATCCTCAACTCCGATCGCGGCGTGCCGCTGGCGGTGCTGATCCTGCTCGGCTTCGTGGTCGGCATGGAGTACGTCGTCAAGCGCACCCGCTTCGGCCGCCACGTCTACGCGGTCGGCGGCAACGCCGAGGCGGCGCGCCGGGCCGGCATCCGCCTCAACGGCGTCCGCATCGCGGTCTTCGCGATCTGCAGCACGATGGCGGCGATCGGCGGCATCATGGCCGCCTCGCGGCTGCTCGCCGTCAACCAGAGCTCGGGCGGCAGCGACCTGCTCCTGCTCGCGATCGCCGGGCCGGTGATCGCCGGCACCAGCCTCTTCGGCGGCCGCGGCTCGGTCTGGACGGCGCTCCTGGGCGCCCTGGTGATCGGCTCGATCTCCAACGGCATGGACCTGCTCGCCCTCTCCTCGGCGGTCAAGTTCATGGTCACCGGCGGCGTCCTGCTGATCGCCGTGCATCGTCGACGCGATAGCGCGCCAGCAGCGCCAGGCCGCCGGCCGGGTCTAGCGACGCCGCTACCTGCGCAGAAGAGCAGCGAGGCGCCGATTGCGCCGCCGAGGTCGCCGAGCTCGGCGATCTGCATTTTCGGCGGGTGGTCGGCGACGAAGATGTGCTTGGACATCTCGCGCTCGATCTCGCTCGCGTAGCGCTCGCCGAAGCGGACGCCGAGGCCGCCGCCGATCACCACGGCCTCGACGTCGAGCAGGTTGCAGGCCGAGGCGATGCCGGTGCCGAGGTAGCGCACGGCGCGCCGGATCAGGCTCTCCGTCAGCGGGTCCTTCTCGCGCAGCGCGTGCTCCCAGACCGAGCTGGTGAGCCGGTCGCGGCCGCGCTTCTCCATGATCTTGAAGAGGTCGGTCTCGACCCCGTCGGCGTGTTCCTTGCGCGCCTTCGCCTCCATCGCCGCGCGCCCCGCGTAGGCCTCCATGCAACCGCGCCGTCCGCAGGGGCAGCGGGCGCCGCCGCGCTTGACGACGATGTGGCCGATCTCCCCGGCCGCGCCCCGTCCCAGCCACGGCTTGCCGCCGAGGACGATGCCGCCGCCGACGCCGGTGCCCCACCAGACGCCGAGCAGCGAGTCGTAGGGACGGCCGGCGCCGAGGCGGTACTCGCCTTCGACCGCGACCTGGACGTCGTTGCCGATCCGGACCTCAGTCCCGAGCGCCTTCGCCAGCGTCTCGCCGAGCGGGAAGCTGCCCTCCCAGCCGGGCAGGTTGCGGGCGCCGCTGACGACGCCGGTCTTGCCGTCGGCGTCGCCGGGCGAGCCGACGCCGACGCCCTCCAGCTCCTCCGGCTTTACCCCCGCGGCCGAGGCGGCCTCGCGCAGCGCGTCCTCCATCTCCCGCGCCACGTCGGCGGGACCGCCGGAGGTCGGCGTTGGGTGGCGCGCTTCGCCGTGGACGCCGCCGCCGGAGTCGACGATCACCGTCTGGATCTTGGTGCCGCCGAGGTCGATGCCGCCGCGCAGCTCGCCGCCGGCCATATTCAAGATGCGGCCGGCGCCGCGCCCTGCAGCACCCCGATCAGCTCCTGGCTGACCGGATCGTCCTTGACGCTGATGCCGACGAGCGTCGCCTTCTCGCCGCCGGTGGGGGACTCGATCGTCAGCGCCGTCATGCCACCGCTCGCGTCGCTGCTCACCTTCAACCCGGCCCGCTCCCAGTTGCCGACCTCGTCGCCGAGCTTATGGCTGCGGCCGACGCTGAGCTTGAAGGCGTAGAGCCGCTGCGGTGTGACCGCGAGCATCACCTTTTCCGGCAGCCCGCCGGCCTTCTTCTTGCGCAGCATCTTGATCCCGGCGTAGACGAGGCCGCCCATCTGCGCCTTGGAGGCGACGTAGTTGGCGCTGGCGCCACCCTGGCGGAAGCCGGCCGCGGCGAGCACCTCTTCGTCGGTGATGCGCGGGGCCACCAGCTCCTGGCACTGCCGCCGCCACTCGGCGACCTGATCGGGGCTCATCTCGAACATTCCCATCGCGCGCTTCCTCCTTCGCCGGTTGCGTGGCGACCTTACCCGCGGGCGCTCTGGAAAGCTAGGCGCGTGGCCGGCGAGCAGACGGGTTGGCGGGTGTGGTGCGCGAAGCGGCGCTGGTATGAGCGCAACCGCCGCCTGGCCCGGCGCTGGCGGTTGGCGCGGCACGCCGCCCGCGGCGGCTTCTTCGTGCGCCAGCCGGTCGAGGGCGAGATCCTCGAGGCGCTGGAGGAGGGCAGGCTGCGAATCGGCGAAGGCACGCTGCTTGAGCCGGGCTGCTGGCTGACCCTGGCGCCCGCAGGCGCGGATCGAGATCGGCGCCGACTGCTTCCTCAACCGCAACACGATGCTGGCGGCGCTGGAGTCGATCGAGATCGGCGACCACACGATGTTCGCCAACGGCTGCTTCGTCGGCGACTCGGCCCACCGCTTCGACGACCCCGACAAGCCGGTCACCCAGCAGGGCTTCACCTCCAAGGGCCCGGTCCAGGATCGGCTCCAACTGCTGGCTCGGCGTCAACGTCGTCGTGACCAGCGGCGTCACGATCGGCGACCGCTGCGTGATCGGGGCCAACTCGGTCGTCACGCCGCGACCTGCCGCCCGGCACGATCGCCGCTCGGGGCGCCGGCAGAGCCGATCGGCAAGGTGGATTCCGGGCTCGTGTGACGTAATCCGCGCTAATCGTCACCGGGGAGTGCCTATAATCGGCAGACGGCCGTGACCCGAAGGGCATGGACCCATGAACCTCATTGAACTCGTAGATCGCTCCGACGCAAGAGGCGAAGCGAAGGTCCTGCGCGACAAGGACGGGCTGCGCGCTGCCCTGGAGCCGGCGCGCCGGGCGGGCGAATCGATTGGCCTGGTGCCGACGATGGGCTTCCTCCACGAGGGCCATCTCTCGCTGCTGCGCGCCGCCCGCGCCGAGTGCGACGTGGTCGTGATGAGCCTCTTCGTCAACCCGGCCCAGTTCGGGCCCGGCGAGGACCTCGATCGCTACCCGCGCGACGAGGAGCGCGACCTGCGGCTTGCCGGCGAGGCTGGGGTCGACTTCGTCTACGCGCCTGCCGTCGAGGCCGTCTATCCCGAGGGCTTCGCCACCCAGGTCGAGGTCGTGGGCGAGCTGGCCGGGGTCCTCGACGGCGATCCGTCCCGGCGCGGCCGCGAGCACTTCCGCGGCGTCACCACTGTCGTCGCCAAGCTCTTCAACTCGGTCGGGCCCGACGTCGCCTACTTCGGCCAGAAGGACGCCCAGCAGGTGGCGGTGATCCGCCAGATGGTCCGCGACCTCGATTTCCCGCTGCGGATCGAGGTGCTGCCGACCGTGCGCGAGGCCGACGGCCTGGCGATGAGCTCGCGCAACGCCTACCTCGACCCGCGCGCCCGCGAGCAGGCGGCGGCGCTCTCGCGGGCGCTGCGCGCGGCCGAGGAGACGCGCTCGCGACGGCCGGCCTCGCTGCCGGCCTCGATGCCGCCCGCGCCGAGCTGCGCGCCGCCGGGATCGAGCCCGAGTACCTCGAGGCGCGCGATTCCGAGCTGCTCACACCCGTTGCCGAGCTGGGCGAGCGCCCGGTCCTGATCGCGCTCGCCGCCAGGGTCGGCGGCGCCCGCCTGATCGACAACGTCTTGATCCACCCATGAACACGAACTTGGAACCGACCAACCGCAAGCACTGACTGGAGATTCGATGCAGAGGCAGATGCTCAAGTCCAAGATCCACCGCGCCACGGTGACCGATTGCGACGTCGACTACATCGGCAGCATCACCGTCGACACCGAGCTGATGGCCAGCGCCGACCTGATCACCAACGAGCAGGTCCACGTCTGGGACATCGACAACGGCGCCCGCTTCGTCACCTACGTGATCGACGGCGAGCCCGGCTCGAAGACGATGCAGGTCAACGGCGCCGCCGCCCACCTGACCCGCCCCGGCCACAAGATCATCGTCGCCTCCTTCGGCGCCTACGACGAGAGCGACCTCGAGGCCTACTCGCCGGTCGTCGTCCACGTCGACGACGACAACGAGATCGTCGCCGTCGACAGCCATCCCGAGGTGCTGCTCGCCGAGCCGGCACACGCCTCCGATGCGGAGATGGCCTGATGAGTTCCGGCGCCCGCTCCCATACCGCCCCGCCGCCGGCCGAGCGCCCGCCGGTCAGCCTGCCGCGCTTGGCCGAGATGAAGGCGAAGGGCGAACCGATCGCGATGGTCACCGCCTACGACTTCCCCTCGGCGAAGGTGGCCGAGGAGGCCGGCGTCGACGTCGTCCTCGTCGGCGACTCGGCGGCCAACGTCGTGCTCGGCCACTCCGGCACCGAGGCGGTGACGATGGAGGAGATGCTCGTCCTCGGCAAAGCCGTGCGCCGTGGCCTGAGGACGCCGCTGATGGTCGGCGACATGCCGATGGGCAGCTATGAGGCGAGCAACGAGATCGCGATCCAGAACGCCCAGCGCCTGGTCAAGGAGACGGGCTGCCAAACGGTCAAGCTGGAGGCGGGGGGGATCTCGGTCGAGCGCGCCCGGGCGATCGTCCGCTCAGGTATCCCGGTGATGGGCCACGTCGGCCTGACGCCGCAGACAGCGACCGCGCTGGGCGGCTACAAAGCCCAGGGCAAGACCGCGCAGAGCGCGATCCAGCTCTGCGAGGACGCCCTCGCCCTGCAGGCGGTCGGCTGCTTCGCGATCGTCTTCGAGGCCGTGCCCGCCGCCGTCACCGAGGCGATCGTCGAGAAGCTGGAGATCCCGACGATCGGCATCGGCGCCGGCCCCGCCACCGCCGGCCAGGTCCTCGTCTTCCACGACCTGCTCGGCATCACCACTGGCCGCATGGCGAAATTCGTCAAGCAATACGCCGACGTGCACGGCGAGATGGTGGCGGCGTGCGCCGCTACGTCGACGAGGTCCGCACCCGCCACTTCCCCGAGCCCGATCACGTCTACAGCGTCGAGCCCGCCGAGCTAGCCGAGTTCCGCCGCTACCTCGACCAGGAGAGCCTCACCTCTGCCAAGGCCTGGGACTGGGAGCCGCTGCCCTAGGGGTTGCCCGGCAACCCCGGCTGTCCCGGCTGCCCCGGCAGCCCCGGCAAGCTCGGCGGCGGGAGCGGGTCGGGCGGCATCGCACGGTAACCACGGGGGCCTCCCGGCGGGATCTCCACCGGGCCCGGCGGCAGCGAATAATTGGGATCCGCGCCGAACCAAAGGCCCAAGCCCAGGTAGCCCCGCTGGCCCGCTCTCCCGCCCCATCCGTACACTCCCCAATAGCGTGGAAGTGTGTTCGGGGGGTCGGCGTCTGAGGGGAATCGGCTGATTGGGTCAGTGAGGCTTGGCGGTTGCGGATTTGTACCGAATCTAAATCCCCTCGGGCCGGCGAGGGACTCCCAGACCAAACCATCCCATCCGCCCCGCTGGCTGCCTCTGACCTGCACGCCCAGATCGATCATGAAGCCCCAGGGGCTGCTGTTGCCCCCGATGATCGGCACCGGCGGGGAAGCCGGGTTGACCTGAGTGTCCTCCGTCGCCGGGCGTATCCGAGCTGTCGGCAAGAAGACCGGTGGGGGAGACGAAGAGGGCCCGCCGACGCCACCCGAAAATCCTCCGCTGGCCCTGGGGGAACCACCCTGGACGGGATTGTCCTGGCTGTAGATATACGAAGATTCCCCGGTGGGGCCCGACCCGCTCAGGAGCTGTCCTGTGGACGGGTCATAGACCTTGGCGCCGCCATAGACCAGTCCCGTGTCTGAGTTCGTGTATTCACTGTCGAAGCTGAAGGGAGTCGTCGCCGTACCCGTGTGGCCTTCCACCGCGCCGAAGGGCGTGTCGGTATATGTGCCTTTTGTTTCCCCCGATGCATTGGTCAGAAGCCTGATCGACCCTTGCTGATCGTGATGCAGGTAGGTGGATGTTTCAGCGGAGATCTGCTCGAATGGCAGGCCTTCCGGGCCATATAGGTAGGAATTGGTGCCGTCATAAAGAAGCTGTGGAGACTTCGTCGTGGTGTTCCATGCCATGTGAGTCGTGGTGCCACCGACCGTTTCTGACGCGCGCAACCCACCACCGTCGTATGTGTAGGTATCTTTGATTTCTTTGACTTCGCCTTCGCCTTTGCGCGTCACGGAGGTCAGGTTGCCGGCCTGATTCCAGCCATAGGTCGTGGCAGGCCCTTTTTCGGGCGTCAGCGTTGTTCGTTGGCCAACTTTGTTGAAGGTGTATTTGTTGCCACCGCCTTCTTTGAGCTGATTTGCGGCGTCATAGGTGTACGTGGCGGAACCGAGTTTCGTCGGATTGTTGGCGGGGTCATATTCGAAGGCGGAGCCGCCTCCGCTGCTCATCCGCTCCTTTTCGTCATAGGCGTATTCGGTTTTTTCCGCTCCGGGCAGGCCTTTTTGGGTCGCGGTTTTGAGCTGCCCCAGGTTGTCCCGCGTGTAGCCGATCGAGGCGAGGGTTTCGGCCCCCTTCAGCATCGTCGTTTTGGTCAGCTGGTCAGCGGTGTTGTATTCGTATTCGTCTTTGTCCGTCGAGGTGGCGGGGAAGGTCGTCGTCTTTAGGCTTGAATCACGGTCATAGGTGAATTTGGTTTCTTTGCCCAGCCAGTCCGTCACTTTTTCCAGTCGCCCGGCGAGGTCGAAGCCGCGGGTGATCGATTTGGTGTTGGGATAGGTGATTTTGGTGATCTGTTCGCCGAGGTTATATTCGTATTTGCTGACTTCTGAGTTGCCATTTTTGACTTCGGTCAGGCGGTCGAGTTCGTCGTAGGTGTTGGTGGTCGTTCCGGTTCCATCTTTCATCACCGTGACTTCGCCGTCTTTGCCGTATTCGAAGCTGATCGTTTTGGGTTCTTCGGCGGAGAATTTGACTTCTTTGAGCCGGTTCCCCGAGTCATAGGTGTATGTGTTGGTGCGACCTTCGGCGTCTTTTACTTCTTTGAGGTTGCCCGCCGTGTCATATGTGCGAGTCGTTTTGCGTTCGAGCGGATCAATGATTTCGGTGATCTGCTCGAGCAGGTTGCGTTCGAATTTCGCCGTGTGATTGTTGCCATCGGTCTTGCTTTTGACGGCACCCATGTTGTCGTAGGCGGTTTTGGTCGTGTTGCCATTGGCCGCTTTGACTTCGATGGGTTGGTCTACGTTGTCGTATACGTAGGTGGTCGCGTGGCCGTTGGCGTTGGTTCGAACTTCCAGATTGCCGTCGGCGTCGTATTTCATTTTTGTTTCGTGGCCGAGAGGGTCGGTCACGACTTCCGGGCGACCTTGGGCGTCCCGTTTGATTTTGGTTTCGTATTCAGAGGGAGTTTTGCCGACTTCGTTGCCACGCGGGCTCACTTCTGAGATGAGCTGCCCGTTTTCGTTGTAGCTCCTCGTCGCTTTATCGGCTTCAGGATCGGTTGCTGATTCTTGGTCCCCGTATTTGTCGTATTTGAATGTGCTTTTGTGGCCGAGCGGATCGGTTTCTTCTTCGAGGTCGCCGTTCGCGGCCCAGACAAGTTTGGTTTCCTGCGTTTTTGCTTCCGGTGCCGGACGTTTGATCACTTCGGGGTCGCCGGAGGCGTTGCGGGTGAACGTCGTCGTCTCGTTCTTGGGGGTCGTGGTGGTCAGCACGTCATGGGTGGCGTTGTAGGTCCATTTGGTTTCGTTTCCGTTGGCGTCTTTTTCGCTCGTTCTATTGCCTTCGCCGTCGTAGGTGTATTCGGTCGAATGGGTATTAGGGTCGGTGACCTTTTTGAGATTGAAGGCGCTGTCGTATTCCGAGGTGGTTTTGGCGGCGATTGCTGTTCCGGACGCGAGTGTGAGCGCGGTCGGCTCGAAGGCGCTGTTGAACACCGCGACCGTCGTCGAGGTGTTGGGTTCGGTCACTTTGGTTTCGCTGCTGCTCGGATATTCGATGGTCCGTTTGTGTTCCAGGGCGTCTTTTTCCAGTTTGACCCGATGCGAGGCGTCGTATTCGAAGGTTGTGGTGTGACCGCGCCCGTCGGTCAGGCCGGTCATCTGATGTGAGGCGTTGTAGCCGAATTTCCAGCGAAGTTTTTCTTCGGGCAGAGTGACCGTGGCCAGGTTGCTCGATTCGTAGGTGTATTTGGCCAGGTGCCCCATCGGGTCTTTGACGCTTTCGACTTGGCCGCCGGCGTTGTAGGTGAAGGTCAGTTTGCGCCCGGCCGCGTCGGTGGCTGTTTCGAGCTGGCTTTTGGCGTTGTAGACGAGCGTGATCGCATTGCCGTGGCGATCGGTCTCTTTTACCAGCTGGCCAGAGGCGCTGAATTCGAGCGTAAGCTGGCTTGGCAGCGTGTAGACGTAGGAGGTGCCTTTTTTCGCCAGCGTCGCTTGAACCCATTTTGCCGGGAAGTATTTGCCTTCGACCAGATAGAAGACGACGGCGCTGCCGTTGTCCTGGTGAACGGTGGCGGTTGCGGCTTTTTCGTCGATCGTCAGGTAGGCGCCGTAGGAGCCGGTCCAGCCGTAGCCGAAGGGGCCCGGTTTTTCCTGCGCGGCTGCGAGCAGCGAGTTGTAGGTGCGGGTCACTTCCAGCGTCGGACCGCGACCTCCGAGGACGAGGTCGGTTTGGCTCTCGACCAGGTTGCCGGTGGCCGCGTTGACCGACGGGCCGGTCCAGGACCGCAGTACGTTCGGCTCGCCGGGATTGCTGCGCCCGTAGCCTTCTTCGACGGCAAACGAGCGTTCGGCGGGCGCCTGCGCGACGACGAACGCGGGTTTAGGCTGCAGGACTTCGTATTTGGCGGTAAACGTTGGTTTTGTCCCACAAAAGGTTCCCGCGCCTTCGAGGGGTAGACCGGTGACGGTGAGCGTCGCCGGATTGCCGCCGACCATTTTGAGTTCCACCCTTTTGGCCGTATAGGTGCAGTTGACGAAAGCGCCGCATTTCGCGCTGGCGCCGACCCCTTCCGGATGTTCAAGCGTCAGCGCTTCGACGCCTTCCAGGGCCGTGAAGGGCGCGCCGTATGGAAGGTGGACGGCGGTCAGGGTGCAGGCGGTTCCGGAGAAGGTGCAGCTGGCGAATGTCAGTGTGCCGACTTTGGCTTCGACGGCTTTTTCTTTTCCCCCGGGGCTGGTCGTTTCGCCGCCGAACGTCGAGGAGAGGCAGACGACGGTCCCGAGGCTGGTCGTGAACGTGGCTTTGGTCCCCGCGGCGAGGGTGGCTTCGATTTTGGTGCCGGCTTTGTATTCAAACGCGCCCGGGCAGGGGTTTTCTTTGACCGAGCAGAGGGTCGCGGCGGAGGTGACAGTGCTGCCGAGGAATGCCATCGCCGCAAGGGCGCTCAGGGCTGCGAGGCCAATGAGCCGAGCTGTCCGCATCGTTTCCTCCCGATCCGATCGATCCGGCTTTCCCTTGCCGGCGGGCGCGACAGAGTGTCTCTATCACTATCGACGCGAATGATCAAGTTTTTTTTAGGATTTGAGCGGGAGGACGCGGGCACGACCGCCTCGGCCAAGGCCTGGGACTGGAGCCGCTGCCCTGAGTTCTCCGTGCGCCCGGTCGTTCGCGGGGCGCTCGCTCAGGGGGGTGGGAAGGTGGGGTTGATCTGGGAGTCCCCCGGGAGCGGCGGCCTGAACGGCGCCGCCTGGCCGCCAGGCGGCCCCGGGGAGGGCCTGGTCACGTTCTCCCAGACTTGCCTGAAGAACCCACCGCGCCGGCGGGGAACGACCATCGGCGGGGGTGGCGGGGGCGGGGGCGGAGGCAGCGCGGCGGGGACCCTCTGCCAGATGATGTTTCCAGCATTGTCCCAGCCCGTGTGCTTGAAGTAGTCGTCGCCGAGGAAGTGCTCGCTCCTGGGACCAAGGGCCACGATGGGCCGCACGAAGTACCAGCCCTCGTGCCATTGCTCGTACCAGCCGAGGTTGCCGGAGAAGGCGTTGCCGATGAATCTCAACGGCATGTCAGGACGAGACGGATAGGGGGGGCCAGGGGGCGGCTGCAGCGTGGATGGCGATGAGAAGAGCCCGCTCGGGTCGCCCTGGTCGACGGGGTCGTCTTCGGCGAAGGCATAGGGCTGCCACGTTTCGGGCAGCTTGTCGCGGCTCATGAACTGGTCCGTGGCAGGGTCGAGGACGCGATTTCGCAGGTAGATCAGTTCCGTGTCCGCGCTCTTGTACTGACCGTCGTATCCGAGTGGAGTCGTCGCGGTTCCCGTGTGGCCTTCGGTGGCGCCGTAGGGAGTGAAGGTATAGGTGCCTTTGGCTTCGCCCGACGCATTGGTCAGGAGCCTGGTCGACCCCTGCTGGTCGTGGTGCAGGTAGGTCGCGGCTTCCGCGGCAATCTGCTCGAACGGCAGGCCGCCGGGGCCGTAGAGGTAGTAGTTCGTGCCGTCGTAGAGAAGCAGGGGCAGCCCCCCGCCCGCTGTTTCCCACGCCATGTGGGTCGTCGTGCCGTTGATCGTCTGCGCGGCCCGGACGCCCTTGCCGTCGTGGGTGTAGGTGTCTTCGATTTTCGGTGTTTTGCCTTCTTCGGGCCGTTTGACGGAGATCAGGTTGCCGGCCTGGTCGTATCCGTAGGTGGTGGCGGGGCCGACGCTCGGCGTCGCTTTGGTGCGCTGGCCCATGTTGTTGAAGGCGTATTTGACGCCGCCGCCTTCTTTCAGCTGGTTGGCGTTGTCGTAGCTGAAGGTGGTGGCGCCGGATTTGGTCGGATTGTCGGCGGCGTCGTATTCGAACGCCGAGCTGCCGGCGGACGTCAGCCGCTCCTTCGTGTCGTACCCGTATTCAAGTTTTTCGACCCCCGGCAGGCCTTTCTGGGTCGCGGTTTTGACCTGGCCCGCGTTGCTGCGGGTGTAGGTGATCGAGGCGAGCGTTTCGGCGCCCTTCAGCATCGTGGCTTTGGTCAGCTGATCGGCTTCGTTGTATTCGTATTCGTCTTTGTTTGTCGAAGCTGCGGGGAAGGTCGTGGTCTTGGGCATCGAGTCGCGGTTGTAGGCAAATTTGGTTTCCCCGCCGAGCCAGTCTTTGACCGTTTCCAGGCGCCCGGCGGCGTCGAAGCCACGGGTGATCGCTTTGCTGTTCGGGTAAGTGATTTTGATCAGCTGATTGCCCAGGTTGTATTCGTATTTGACGACTTCGCCATTGCCGTTTTTGGATTCCGTCAGGCGATCCAGTTCGTCGTAGGTGTTCGTAGTGGTTCCGGTGCCGTCTTTCATCACCGTAACTTCGCCGTCTTTGCCGTATTCGTAGGAGACCGGTTTCGTAGCTTCTTCAGTGTATTTGACTTCTTTCAGGCGGTTGCCGGAATCGTAGGTGAAGGTGGTGGTGCGCCCTTCGGGGTCTTTCAGTTCCTTGACGTATCCCAGGCCGTCGTATTTGCGGATCGTTTTCCGTTCGAGGGGGTCGATTTCTTCGCTGACCTGCTCGAGCTCGTTGTGTTCGTATTTGGTCGTATGGGTGCTCCCGTCGGTCCTGCTTTTGATCCCTCCCATGTTGTCGTAGGCGATTTTGACTATGTTTCCGTTCGGCGATTTGGCTTCGATGCGCTGATCGGCCGCGTCGTATACGTAGGTCGTTTCATGGGCGTTGGCGTTCGTCGTCGCTTCGAGGTCGCCATCGGCGTCGTATTTGTATTTCCGTTCGTGGCCGAGCGGATCGGTGATCTTGATCGGCCGGCCCTGGGCGTCGAGTTCGAATTTCGTTTCGAATTTGGCCGCTTCTGCTCCTTCTTCGTTGCCGCGTGGGCTGACTTCCGAGGTCTTCTGCCCGTCTTCGTTGTAGACCATGGTCCGCTTGTCGCCGGCGGCGTTGGTTTCGGCTTTGCGGTCGCCGAAGGAGTCATATTCGAAGCTGCTTTTGTGGCCAAGCGGGTCGGTCATGGATTTGAGATCGCCGTTGGTCGCCCATTCGAGTTTTGTTTCCTGGGTCGTGGCGCCCGGTGCCGGTCGTTTGATCGTTTCCGGGTCGCCTGAGGCGTTGCGGGTGTAGGTCGTCGTCTCGCCCTTGGGCGTGGTTTCCGTCGACACGTCGTGGGTCGAGTTGTAGGTCCATTTGCTTTCGTTCCCGTTCGCGTCTTTTTCGAGCGTGCGATTGCCTTCGGAGTCGTAGGTGAATTCGGTCGAATGGCTATTGGGGTCGGTCACTTTTTTGAGCTTGAAGGCGCTGTCGTATTCGGAGGTGGTTTTGGCGGCGATCGCCGAACCGGACGCGAGGGTGACGGAGGTGGGCTCCGCAGCGGCATTGAACTGCTCGACCGTGATCGAGGCGTTGGGTTCGGTGACTTTGGTTTCGGTCCCGCTGACGTATTCGATCGTCCGTTTGTGTTCCAGCGCGTCTTTTTCCAGTTTGACGCGATGGGAGGCGTCGTATTCGAAGATGGTCGAGTGGCTGCGACCGTCCGTCAGGGTGGTCAGCTGGCGCGATGCGTCGTAGCCAAATTTCCAGCGCAGGTTTTCTCCCGGCAGCGTCACCGAGACGAGATTGCTCGCTTCATAGGTGTATTTGGCCAAGCGACCCATCGGGTCTTTGACGCTTTCCACCTGCCCGCCGGCGTTGAAGGTAAAGGTTAGTTTGCGACCGGCGCTGTCGGTTGCGGTTTCGAGCTGGCTTTTGGCGTTGTAGGCGAGCGTGATCGCATTGCCGTGCCGGTCGGTCTCTTTGGTCAGCTGTCCGCTGCTGTTGAAGAGGAGTTTGACCTGGCTGGGCAGCGTGTAGAGGTAGCTCGTGCCTTCTTTCGCGAGTTTGGCCTGGACCCACGGCGCCGGCATGTATATGCCTTCGACCAGATAGAAGACGACCGTGCTGCCGTTCTCGTTGCGCACCGTGGCGGTTCCCGCTACGCCGTCGATGGTGAGGCTGGAGCCGTAAGTGTTGGTCCACCCGTTGCCGAAGATGCCGGGCGATTTCGCATTCGCGGCAAGCTGGGAGTTGTAGTAGCGGCTCAGTTCGAGCCCCGGCCCCCGGCCCCCGGTGTTCAGGTCGTTCTGTTCCTCGCTCAGGTTCCCCGTGCCCAGGTTGATTTCGCTGCCCACGAGAGAGCGAAGAACGTTTGGCTCGGCTTCGTTGCCGGACCCGTAGCCTTCTTCAGCGGCAAAGGAGCGTTCGGCTGGCGCCGATGACGTCACGAAGAGCGGTTTGGGGGTCTGGACCGAGTACTGGGCGGTGAAGGTCGCTTTCGTCCCACAGAAAGTGCCGGTTCCTTCGAGCGGCACGGCGGAGGCATTGAGAGTCGCGGGATTTCCCCCCGTGAGTTTGAGCACGGCGGCTTTCGTCGTGTACGTGCAATTGATCAGAGCGCCGCATTTCGCCGTCCCGCCGATCCCTTCCGCGTGTTCCATCGTCAGCTGTTCGACGTTTTCGATGGCGGTGAAGAGGGCGGTGTAGGGGATGTGAACCGCGGTGAACGTGCAGGCGGTTTCGCCTGTTTTGCAGCCGCTGAAGCTGAAGTTGCTGACTTTCGCTTCGACGGCTTTTTCTTTGCCGCCGGAGCTGGTCGTTTCGGCCGCGATCACCGCGCCGGTGCAGGTGATCGTGGCGACGCTCGACGAGAACGAGGCTTTCGATTCCGCCGTCAGCGTGGCTTCGATTTTGGTGCCCGCTTTGTATTCCGTGCCCGTGCAGGGGTTGGTTTTGGTCGAGCAGAGGGTGGCAGCGGAGGCGGGGGTCGGGGCAAGCCACATCGCTGCCACCAGGGCGCCGAGAGCAAAGAGGCCAGCGAGCCGAACCGTTTGCATTAGAGGTCTCTCTACCACTCCGCGGGGCATTAAGTCAAGATTTTCTTAGGAAACTGCCTGACGCGGTGGATTGCTTCTCTCTTCCCGCGAACTACGATTCGCCGAATCGATGCCCGTCTACGAGTTCGAGTGCGAGGAGTGCGGCAACCGCTTCGAGGAGCTGACCGGGGCCGAGACGCGGCGCTTGCTTGCCCGGCGTGCGGCTCTGAGCGCACGCGGCGGCTGCTCTCGCCGGTCTCGCCCGCCGGGCGCCAGCCGCGCGGGGCGAAGGTGCGCTCGGGCGAATCGCAGCGGCGCGAGCGCGAAGCGGCGCGTGGGGAGCGGCTGGCGGAGAGCAAGCGCAAGCGTGCCAAGGGCGAGCTCTGATGGCGGCGACGGCGGAGGAGCGGCGTGAGCAGCTCGTTGCGCTCTACAAAGAGGTTCAGGCCTGCGAGAAATGCCCCCTGCACGAGACGCGGACCAAGGCGGTCTTCGGCGCCGGCGACGCCAATGCCGACCTGATGTTCGTCGGCGAGGCGCCGGGGGCCGAAGAGGACCGCCAGGGGCTGCCCTTCGTCGGCCGCGCCGGCCAGCTGCTCAACCAGATGCTGGAGGGGATCGGGCTCTCGCGCGAGGAGGTCTTCATCGCCAACGTGCTGAAGAGCCGGCCGCCCGGCAATCGCGACCCGCAGCCGATGGAGATCGAGGCCTGCAAGCCCTACCTCTTCGAGCAGGTCCGCCTGATCGAGCCGACCGTGATCTGCACGCTCGGCAACTTCGCGACCAAGCTGCTCAGCGGCAACCCGGCCGGCATCACCCGCGTCCACGGCGCGCCGCAGGTGCACGAGCTCGGCGGCCGCACCGTCTTCCTGCTGCCGCTCTTCCACCCGGCGGCGGCGCTGCGCACGCCGGCGGTGAAGGAGACGCTGCGGGCCGACTTCGAGAAGCTGCCGAGCCTGCTGGCGATGGGCCCGCCGGTGGCTGCCGAGCCGATCGAGGAGCTCGAGGAGGAGGCGGAGGAGACCGAGGCGACGCCCGAGCCCCCCGCCGATCAGCTCGGCTTCTTCGGGTGAGCATCGCCACGCACACGACCAATTCCGCTGCGGAGACCGAAGCGCTCGGCGCCGAGTTGGCCGAGCGCCTCTCGCCCGGTGACGTCGTCGTCCTCAGCGGCGAGGTCGGCGCCGGCAAGACGACCCTGATCCGCGGCGCCTGCCGGGCGCTCGGCATCGAGGGGCCGATCACCTCGCCGACCTTCACGATCGGCCATCGCTACGGCGGTGGCCGGATGCCCGTCTCGCACCTCGACCTCTACCGGCTGCAGGGCCTGGCCGACGAGGACCCGGCGCTGCTCGACGACTACCTCGGGCCCGACTCGGTGGCCTTCGTCGAGTGGCCGGCCGTGGCCTGCCCAGAGCTCGCCGGCCGCAGCCCGATCGAGGTCCGGCTCGCCCACGCCGGCGGCGACCGCCGCGAGATCGAGCTTCTCGCCGCATCCACCGGCAAATAGGCGTGTTCGGGGAGTGGTGCATGTAGCATCGCCTCGAACTTAGTCGTCTAACGGAGGGACGCCGGATGAAGGGATTGAAGACGCTGACCGCGATGCTGCTGGGGATCGCGCTGCTGGCCAGCACGGCGCCCGCCTCCGCGGATGCGGCCGCGTTCAAGCACTACGTCGCCTGCGGCGTCTCCAAGAACGCCAAGCCGGACCACAAGTGCTCCAAGGCAAGCAAGAAGGGCGCCTTCTTCAAAAGTCTCAACGGCGACGTCAGCTACAGCGTCTGCGTCAAGTTCCCGACCGGCAAGAACATCTGCGCCAAAGCGCAGCCGGCCACCCAGGGCACGCTCTACGTCAACAAGATCACCTCCAACATCCCCGGCAAGCACCGGGTGACCTGGTTTGTCGAAGGCAAGCAGGTCGGCGCCTTCATCTTCACGGTCACCGGCTGACCTGGTTCCCGGGCGATGGCGGTCGTCGGCTTCGACACGGCGACCGCCGACACCGCGGTCTGCGTCCTGCGCGGCGACGACGTCGTGCACGAGGAGCTGCTCGGGCTGGCCCCTGACGGCAGCCCCCGCCACTCGACCGCGCTGCTGACCGAGGTCGAGCGGGCGGTGGGCGTGGCCGGCGGCTGGGAGCGAGATCGGGCTGATCGCGGTCGGGCTCGGCCCTGGGCTCGTTCACCGGCGTGCGGATCGGCATCGCCACGGCGCGCGGGCTGGCGGCCAGCACCGGCCTGCCGGCGGCTGGGCGTCTGCACGCTCGACGCGCTGGGCCGGGGGATCGGCGCAGCAGGCTCCGGCGCGCGCCTGGCCGTGCTCGACGCACGGCGAGGAGAGGCCTTTGCCGCGCTCTACGCGGCGAGCGGGGAGCGGCTCTGGGACCCCTTCGTCGCCGCACCGGCGGAGCTGGCCGACCGCGTCGCCTCGCTCCCCGAGCCCCCGCTGGCGGCTGGATCGGGCGCGGTACGATTCCGCGACGAGCTGGCAAGTCGGGGCGCAGAGGTCCCCGACGATGCCGACCCCGTGCACCACGTCGCCGCGCGGCACATCTGTGCCCTCGCGGCGGCCGTGGAGGACGAGGGCGGCGGCCAGCTCGACCCGATCTACATCAGACCTCCCGATGCGCAGCGATGGCGTGAGCGAGACACTTCCCAGAGAGCCGAGTGAGCTGAGCGGCGCCGCCGCGATCAGGCGGCTCGCCTACAGCGACCTGCCGGCGGTGATCTCGATCGAGCGCCGCTCCTTCCCGACCCCCTGGTCGCTGGCGATGTTCGTGCTCGAGCTCTCCAAGCCCTCGGGGATCTGCCTGGCCGCGACCGACGGCGAAGAGCTGCTCGGCTACCTGGTCTGCTCGCGCTACGACCAGGTCTGGCACCTGATGAACGTCGCCGTGGCGCCGGAGCGGCGCCGGGTCGGGGATCGCCCGCGGGCTGATCGCGAGGCTGGTCGAGGAGGCCGGCGGCAGGCTGCCCTTCACGCTCGAGGTCCGCGTCTCCAACCGGCCGGCGATCGCGATGTACGAACGGCTCGGCTTCCGCTCCGCCGGGGTGCGCCCTCGCTATTACCAGGACAACGGCGAGGACGCCCTGATCATGTGGCTCGACTGACCGAGGTGCAACGCGTTGTGGCGCCAGGCGGAGCCGAAAAACGTTGCACCTGGGTTGATCCTCGCGATCGAGACCTCCTGCGACGACACCTGCGCGGCGGTGCTGGACGGCCCGCGCGTGCTCTCCAGCGTGATCTCCTCGCAGGCCGCGGCGCACGCCCAGTTCGGCGGCGTCGTGCCGGAGGTGGCCTCGCGCCACCACCTCGAGCTGGCGGCGCCGGTGGTCGAGGCCGCGCTGGCGGAGGCGGGCGTCGCCCTCGATGAGATCGACGCGGTTGCTGTGACCGCCGGCCCCGGCCTGATCGGCGCGCTGCTGGTCGGCGTCAGCACGGCGAAGGCGATCGCGGCGCCGCGGCGGCTGCCGCTGATCCCGGTCGACCATCTGCAGGGACACGTCGCCGCCAACTTCCTCGAGCCCGAGCCGCTGCAGCCGCCCTTCCTCTGCCTGGTGGCGAGCGGCGGCCACACCATGCTGGCCGGTGTCCGGGACCACGCCGGCTACGAGCTGCTCGGCCAGACCCTCGACGACGCCGCCGGCGAGGCCTTCGACAAGGTGGCGCGCATGCTGGGGCTCGGCTACCCGGGCGGGCCGGCGCTGGAGAAGCTGGCGCGCGAGGGCGACCCCGAGGCCTTCCCGATGCCGGTGGCGATGAGCCGCGACCCCGGCCTCGACTTCAGCTTCAGCGGCCTCAAGACGGCGCTCGTCTACCTCACGCGCGACCTCGGTCCCGACAGGGCGCGAGGAGCGCCGCGCCGACCTCGCCGCCAGCTTCCAGGCCGCCGCCGTCGGCCAGCTGGTGGCGAAGCTGGAGCGGGCGCTGAAGCGAGGGGAGTGGGAGGCCGTCGCGCTCGGCGGCGGAGTCGCCGCCAACGGCCCGCTGCGCGAGGCGGTGCGGGCGCTCTGCGAGCGCCGCGGCGTACGCCTCAAGCTCGTCGGCCTCGAGCTCTGCACCGACAACGCAGCGATGATCGGCTCCGCCGCCCGCTTCGCCGACCCGATCCCCTACCCCGACTACCTCGCCTACGACGCCTTCGCCAGAGGCGAGAGGGCCGCCGCGTGACCCAGGTCACCGTCTACTCGCGACCGCAATGCCACCTCTGCGAGCAGGCGATCGAGGCTCTGCTCGGATTGCACGAGGAGGGCTATCGCTTCGAGCTGCATGAGGTCGACATCGAGAGCGAGGAGCTGCTCTTCAAGCGAATGCTGGAGAAAATTCCAGTGGTTGAGGTGGACGGCGCAGGTCGTCTCCGAGCTGATCCTCGACCGCGGCGCGGTCGAGGCGAGGCTCGATACTGTGGGGGCGTGAGCGCCACGATCGAAGAGCAGGACGCGGCCGGCGGGCTGATCGTCGACGGCGAGCGGCTCTCGCTCGGGGTCGCCGCGCGGCTCTCGCGCTACCTGCAGGTGCTGACCCAGGCGCGCAAGATGGGCCGCGAGACGATCTCCTCGCAGGAACTCTCCGAGTACACGCACATCAACCCGACCCAGATCCGCCGCGACCTCTCCGGCTTCGGCAAGTTCGGCAAGCGCGGCGTCGGCTACAACGTCGAGTCGCTGGTCGCCGAGATCCGCAAGATCCTGCGCACCTCGGGCCAGCACAACATCGCCCTCTTCGGCGCCGGCAACCTCGGCCAGGCGATCGCCAGCTCCGACATCTTCGCCGACCACGGCTTCCAGATCGTCGCCATGTTCGACGTCGACGAGAGCGTCGTCGGCAGCGAGGTCGGCGGGATGCGGGTGCGCGAGTTCGGTGAGCTCGAGGCGATCGTCGCCGAGCAGGAGATCGTCGTCGGCGTCCTCGCCGTGCCGGCCGCGGCGGCCCAGGCCGTCGCCGATCGGCTGGTCGAGGCCGGGGTGAAGATCATCTTCAACTACTCCGAGCAGCTGCTGCAGGTGCCGCCGGAGGTGACGGTGCACACGTCAAGCCCCGCGGTCGACCTGCTCTACGCGCTCTACTTCTACCTGACCTAGGCGCTGACCCTTGTCCCTGGACCTCGACCGCGCTCGGGAGACGTTCGAGTCCTCGACCGACTTCACGATCGGCCTCGAGGAGGAGTTCGCGATCCTCGACCCGGCGACGCTGGAGCTCGAGCACCGCTTCGAGGAGGTCTACGCCGCCTGCCAGCGCGACGAGCTGCTGGCCGACTCCGCCGCCGGCGAGCTGATCGCCTCGGAGATCGAGATCCGCTCGGGCCGGGCGGAGGGCTTCGCCGAGGCGGTGGCGCTGCAGCGCCAGCGGCGCCTGCGGCTCTTCGAGCTGGTCGGAGGCATGGACCTAGCGCTGGGCGCGATGGGCACCCACCCCTGGGCCGACTACCTTGACCAGCGGATCATCGACACCCCGCACTACAACCGCCTGCGCCACGAACTCGGCTACGTCGCCCAGCGCAACAACACCTGGAGCATGCACGTGCATATGGGCGTGCGCGGCGCCGACCGGGCGATCGCAGTCTGCGACTGGATGCGCGAGCTGCTGCCGCTGCTGCTCGCGGTCTCGGCCAACTCGCCCTTCCTCGACCGCCGCGACAGCGGCCTGCACACCGTGCGGACCGAGATCTTCACCCGCACCTTCCCCCGCTGCGGGGTGCCCAGCCCCTTCCTCGACTGGGCCACCTATGCGGACTTCATCGACACCCTGCAGCGGGTCGGCTCGGTGGTCGAGTCGACGCAGCTGTGGTGGAGCGTGCGGCCGCACCACTCCTTCGGCACGGTCGAGGTGCGGATCTGCGACGCCCAGACGCGGGGCGAGGAGTCCTTCGCCCTGGCCGGGCTGATCGCCGCCTGCATCGCCCAGACCGCGCTCGCCTACGACGAGCACGGCTACGAGGGCGCCGGGCGGCCCGCTGGCCGACCGCGAGATCGAGGAGAACCTCTGGCGGGCGATCCGCCACGGGATGAGCGGTCGCCTGATCGACTTCCGCCGCGGCGAGGAGGTCGAGGCGGCGGCGGCGCTCGAGGGGCTGCTCGCCTGGACCGAGCCGGCCCGCGCCCAGCTCGGCATCGAGGTCGAGCTGCCGGCCCAAAACGGCGCCCAGCGTGCCCGCGAGGCGCTCGACGCCGGGGTGGCGATCGAGGACGTCTACCGCGACGCCGTGGCCGAGACCAAGCGCACCTACACCGCCGCGCCCCAGGCGGCGAAATAACACCCCAGCGGCTCTGCAAGCGCATTCGCCGCCTGCGCATATAGACTCCCGCGCCGCCTAGAACCCAGCCGGAGGAACCAACTTGACCAGCTTCTTGACCGAATACGGAGTCGTCGTCGCGCTCGTCTGCGCGGGGGCGGCAGTCCTGTACGGAATCGTCATCACCCAGCGCCTGCTGTCGAAGTCGCCGGGCAACGACCGCATGCAGGAAATCTCAGGCGCGGTGCAGGAAGGCGCCAAGGCCTACCTCAACCGCCAGTACACGATCATCGCCGCGGTCGCCGTGCCGATCGCGATCGTGCTCTGGCTGCTGCAGGACTACAAGACCGCAATCGGATTCGTCTTCGGCGGCATCCTCTCGGGCTCGGCCGGATTCATCGGCATGAACGTCTCGGTGCGGGCCAACGCTCGCGTCGCCGAGGCGGCCCGCGGTGGCGTGCCGCCGGCGCTCGACGTCGCCTTCAAGGGCGGTTCGGTCACCGGCCTCCTGGTTGTCGGCCTGGCGCTGCTCGGCGTCGCCGGCTACTTCGGCATCCTCGTGATCACCGGCAGCACCGACAAGGAGGCCGTCGACGCGCTCGTCGGCCTCGGCTTCGGCGGTTCGCTGATCTCGGTCTTCGCCCGGCTCGGCGGTGGCATCTTCACCAAGGCCGCCGACGTCGGCGCCGACCTGGTCGGCAAGGTCGAGGCCGGGATTCCCGAGGACGACCCGCGCAACCCGGCCGTGATCGCCGACAACGTTGGCGACAACGTCGGCGACTGCGCCGGCATGGCCGCGGACCTCTTCGAGACCTACGCGGTCACCTCGGTCGCGGTGATGCTGCTCGGCGTGCTCACCTTCACCGGCGCCGGTGGCGACTTCTCGCGCGAGGTGGCGATCTACCCGTTGGTGATCGGCGCCGTCGCGATCGTCGCCTCGATCATCGGGGCGCTGCTGGTACGGACCAAAACCGACCGGGTCGAGGGAGCGCTCTACACCGGCGTGATCGCCGCCGGCATCCTCTCGATCGCGGCCTTCTACCCGATCACCGACTGGCTGATGAGCGACCCGGTGCGGCTGGGCCTCAGCGCTGGTGCCGATGCCGTCACCACCACCGACCTCTGGCTCTGCTCGGTGATCGGAGTGGCGGTCACCGCACTGCTCTTCGTGATCACCGAATTTTATACGTCGACCCGCTTCCGGCCGGTGAAGACGATCGCCCAGGCCTCGGAGACGGGGCACGCGACCAACATCATCCAGGGGCTGGCGCAGGGCTTCCAGTCGACCGCCGCCCCGGCGCTGGTGATCGCGCTGGCGATCCTCGGCGCCAACGAGCTCGCCGGCATCTACGGCATCGGCATCGCCGTGATGGGGCAGCTCTCGCTCTGCGGACTGATCGTCGCCCTCGACGCCTTCGGGCCGATCACCGACAACGCCGGCGGGATCGCCGAGATGGCCGACCTGCCCGAGGACGTTCGGGCCGTGACCGACCCGCTCGACGCGGTCGGCAACACGACCAAGGCCGTGACCAAGGGCTACGCGATCGGCTCGGCGGCGCTTGCGGCGCTGGTGCTGTTTGCCGCCTTCAAGAGCGAATTGGCCGGCGAGGCGCCAGCCGGGTTCGACCTCAACGGACTCTTCAACCTCTCCAGCCCCGACGTGCTGATCGGCCTGATCATCGGCGGCATGATGGTCTACCTCTTCGCCGCCTTTGCGATCGAGGCGGTCGGCCGCGCCGGTGGCCAGGTGGTCGAACAGGTGCGCGAGCAGTTCCGCGAGCACCCGGGGATCATGGAGGGGACGGAAAAGCCCGACTACGCCAAAACGGTCAGCATCGTGACTCTGGCAGCGCAGAAAGAGATGATCCTGCCGGCGCTGATCCCGATCGTGGTCCCGGTGATCGTCGGCTTGCTCAGCGTCGACGCTCTCGGCGGCCTGCTGATCGGCGTCATCGTCGTCGGCTTCTTCGCCGCGGTCTCGATGACCGCGGGCGGCGGTGCCTGGGACAACGCCAAGAAGCTGATCGAGGACGGCGCCCACGGCGGCAAGGGGTCCGAGGCGCACGCGGCTTCGGTGACCGGCGACACCGTCGGCGATCCTTACAAGGACACGGCTGGGCCGGCTATCAATCCGATGATCAAGGTCGCCAACATCGTCGCGATCCTGATCATCCCGATCGTTCACTTCTGAGGGTCAGCGTGGGGAGGGGCCGGGCGCCCCTCTCAAAAACGCTCGGCGGGAGCCTCGCTTGAGTGTTTTTGGGAGGGGCGCCCGGCCCCTCTGCCAGGACCCGTCGCAGGCGGGCCTTCGGGATGATCGGAAGGCCGACTCGTGGCGTAGCTGCTAGAGCGGGGACCTTTGCTAGGCGGCGTCGGCGGTTGGCGCGGGCGCTGGAAGGGCGGCGATGAGCTCTGGGGGTAGTCGGCGGCTTGCTTCCCAGATCTCGAAGCCCATCAGGTGATCGTCGGATGGGTCGCGATCTATAAGGCCCCACTCGTGCTCCTCACTGACGGCGCTGCCGGTCTCCAGCACGATCAGGGCGATATCGACATCAGGGTCGTAGTGAACGCTCATTGCTTTCGGAGGGTAGCGCCGGATGTCTGAAGGTTCTAGAGAGGCCATGCGCTGACAATCCGCGCTGCATGGGGGTTGCCTCTATGTGGATGGTCGTAGATCACGACGAGTGTGCGCCCGAGGGAGATTGGTCCAGTGACGCGCCATTGCGCCCGGCCGCGATTGATGGCTCGTTCCCCGTGGTGATCCCTGATTGTCTTTTCGACGTCATGCCGGTTCAGGTCGCGCTGGCAAACTCGCATCTGTGCATGAAGAGTCCAAGTAAACCGCTCGATCCTCGGTGTCGAGCGGTTTCGCGATGGCTGACCTGGAGGGCACTAGGGGTTAAGGCGAGGGAACCCCAAACTCTCCCCCCTAGCCGAACGGGGCGGGTCTGAGCTAACCCACCCAATGTGGCGGATAGCCTCAGACACGCCGAGTGGCTAGGGTCGCGCTGCGTGATCGAGGATCTGATCAACGTCGCCGACTTCGAGCGGGTGGCCGGCGAGAAGCTCGACGCCGGGGTCGCCGGCTACTTCTTCGGCGGGGCCGATGACGAGGTGACGCTGGGGGAGAACGTTGGGGCCTGGCGGGGCTGGCGCCTGCGGCCGCGGGTGCTGGCGGGGCACGAGGAGTGGTCGACGCGGGTCGAGCTGCTGGGCAAGGAGGCTTCGATGCCGATCCTGGTCGCCCCGGTCGCCTACCAGCGCCTGGTCGACGAGGAGGGGGAGCTGGCGATGGCGCGCGCCGCTGCGGCGGCGGAGACGGTGATGTGCCTCTCGACCTTGGCGACGGCTCGGCCGGGCGAGGTGGCTGCCGCGGTGCCGGAGGGGCGGCGCTGGTTCCAGCTCTACTGCTTTCGCGACGAGGGCGTTACCCAGGCGCTGGTGGACGAGGCGGTCGAGTCGGGGTTCGAGGCGATCGTGGTCACGGTGGATGCGCCGCGCGGCGGGCGGCGCGAGCGCGACTTGAGGACCGGATTCAAGATTCCCGAGGGACTGGGCGTGCCCAGCGTGCAGGCGGCATTGGGCTCAGACCGGGCGGTGACGATCGAGGAGACCTTCGCGCTGATGGACCCGGCGCTGAGCTGGGGCACGCTTGAGCGGCTAGCGGGCGATTGCGAGCTGCCAGTGTTGGTCAAGGGCGTGCTGACGGCGGAGGATGCCGCGCTCGCCGTCGAGCACGGCGCCGCTGGGATTGTGGTCTCCAACCACGGCGGGCGTCAGCTCGACTGCTGCGTCCCCACGGCCGAGGCCCTGCCGGAGGTGGTCGATGCGGTCGAGGGCCGCGCCGCCGTCCTCGTCGACGGCGGCATCCGCCGCGGCACCGACGCGGCGATCGCGCTGGCGCTCGGCGCCGACGCCGTGCTGGTCGGTCGGCCGGCGCTCTGGGGCCTCGCCGTTGGCGGCGAGGCGGGCGCCGCTCGGGTGCTCGAGCTGCTGCGCGAGGAGCTCGGCTCTGGCGCTCGCCCTCTGCGGCTGCGCCTCGCCGGCCGAGCTCAGCCGCGAGCACGTGCGGCGAGCACCGCCGGCGTCCGTATATTCGGGCTGAGATGCACCTCTCCTCCGACGATCTGATGGCGCAGCGAATCCCCCGCGACGAATCGCTGAGCCGCGTCCACGGCGTCGGCGCCCTGTTTGCCGCTGCCTACGGCAACGTCGGCTCCTCGATCTACTACGCCCTCGGCGTCACCGCGGCCTTCGCCCTCGGCCTGACCCCGGTCGCCTTCGTCATCTCCGGGCTGATCTTCGCCGCGACCGCCGCCACCTACGCCGAGGCGACGGTGATGTTCCCGGAGGCCGGCGGCTCCTCCAGCTTCGCCCGCCACGCCTTCAACGAGCTGGTCAGCTTCATCGCCGCCTGGGGGCAGATGCTCAACTACACGATCACGGTCGCGATCTCGGCCTTCTTCGTGCCCCACTACCTGGCCGTCTTCTGGCCCTGGCTCGGCGACAGCCCCGGCGACATCGTCGGCGGCGCCGTCCTGATCGTCGGCCTTGGCGCTGATCAACATCCGCGGCACCGAGGAGTCGGCCCGGCTCAACCTCGTCCTCGCGATCGCCGACCTCGCGACCCAGGTCGTGCTGGTCGGGATCGGCCTCGTGCTCGTCTTCAGCCCGCAGGTCCTGGTCGACAACGTCCACCTCGGCGTTGCCCCGACCTGGAGCGACTTCGCCCTCGGGATCGCGGTCGGGATGATCGCCTACACCGGGATCGAGACGATCTCCAACATGGCCGAGGAGGCCAAGGACGCGGCGCGGACGATCCCCCGCAGCGTCGGCCTCGTCGTGGTCGCGGTGCTCGGGCTCTACCTGCTGATCCCGGTCGTCGCGCTCTCGGCGATGCCGGTGGTCAAGGACGCGACCGGCCACTACGCGACCGCGCTGGGCTCGACCTTCGCCGACGACCCGATCCTCGGCATCGTCGAGAACCTCGGTCTCTCCTCGGGCCCGACCGAAATCCTCCGCTACTACGTCGGCGTGCTGGCGGCGGTGATCCTGCTGATCGCCACCAACGCCGGCCTGATCGGCGTCTCGCGCCTCACCTACTCGATGGGGCAGCACCGCCAGCTGCCGGAGGTCCTGCGCCAGGTCCATCCCAAGTACCGCACGCCCTACATCGCGATCCTGATCTTCGCCGCGATCGCGATCGTCACCCTGCTGCCGGGCCAGACCGACTTCCTGGCGACGATGTACTCGTTCGGCGCGATGCTCTCCTTCACGATCGCCCACGTCGCGGTGATCCAGCTGCGCCGCCGCCACGGGGAAGTCGAGCGACCCTGGAAGCCGGCGCTGAACTTCCGCGTCTTCGGCACCGAGGTCCCGCTGACCGCGGTTCTCGGCGGGCTCGGCACCTTCGCCGCCTGGATCGTGGTGATGGCGCTCAACCCGCGCACGCTGTTCGCCGGCACCGCCTGGATGGCGCTCGGGATCGGCGTCTACGTGCTCTACCGCCGCAACCAGAAGCTGCCGCTGACCGAGACGGTCAAGGTGGTGACGCCCGAGCCGCTCGGGGTCGAGGAGATCGAGTACCGCAGCATCCTGGTCGCCTTCGAGGACGGCGAGCCCTTCTCCGAGGAGATGGTCGCGACCGCGACCAAGCTCGCCTCCAAGCGCCGCCGCGGCATCCACATCCACTCGCATGCTGACCGTGCCGACCCACCTGCCGCTGGACGCCGAGCTGCCCGAGTCCGAAGCGGAGGCGCAGAGCAAGATCGAGCAGGCGAAGCTGATTGGCGGCCAGCGGGTGACCGGCCACGTCGAGCGGGTACGGCCGGGCCAGGAGGGCTACGACATCGCCGACGAGGCGAAACTGATCAACGCCGCGGCCGTCGTCGTCGGCCTGCGCTACCGCGGCGGCCGCCCGCTCTACGACAAGACCCTGCAGACGGTGCTCGGCGAGCGTCCCTGCCGCGTCATCGTCGTCTCCGACCCCGCCATAGAATCGCAGGCGTGGGCTCGCCCGACCGGATCTACAGCGGCTCCATCCGCGCCTTCTCCCTCGTCTTCATCGGCCTAGGCATAGCGCTCCTCGTCAGCACCCTGGCCCACGGCGGCGGGCCGCTCTCGGTCGGCTTCCTGCTTGGCCTGGCCTTCCTCGCGATTGGCGCCGCTCGCCTCTGGCTGGCGCGGCGCTGAGATGCCCGACCGCGAGCAGAAAGCCCGCCAGGACCGCTTCCTGCCAGCGCAACCTCGGCGTCCCCGGCCTCTTCGTTGCCGTCTACTCCGCCGTCGGCTTCTCGATCTACTTCGCCCTCGGCGTCGTCGCCGACCGCGGCCTCGGCCTGACGCCGCTGATCTTCCTCGCCGCCGGCCTGCTCTTCGTCCTCACCACGCTCAGCTACGTCGAGGGTGGGGCGATGCTCCGCGAGCGCGGCGGCTCCTCCAGCTTCGCCCGCCACGCCTTCAACGAGCTGATCGCCTTCATCGCCGGCTGGGCGATCCTGATCGACTACCTGATCGTCGCCGCGCTGGCGGCGATCTCGGTCCCGCACTACCTCGAGCCGATCTCCTCCGACCTCTCCGAGGCGGGCTGGGAGATCGGCGTCGCCGGCGCGGTGATCGTCGCCGCCTGCGTGCTCAACGTGCTCAACATCACCGGCCGCGGGCGCGAGCGGCCGCTGGCGATCCTCGCCCTCGCCGACATCGCCCTGCAGCTGGCGGTGATCGTCGTCGGCGTGCTCGCGGTCCTCCACCCGGACCGCCTCACCGACCAGATCCACCTCTTCACCAGCCCCAGCTTCCGCGACATCGTCTACTCGGCGGTGGTCGCGATGCTCGCCTACGCCGGGATCGAGGCCGCCTCCGACCTCGCCCCCGACATCGACGTGCGCCCGCGCGACCTGAAGCGGATCGTCTCCGTCGGTGCCCTCGCGGTGCCGCTCGTCTACGCCGGTATGGCGGCGATTGCGCTGATGGCGGTACCGGTGATCGCAGGACCGCAGGGCCCGCACACCGCGCTGGGCGGTGAATTCGTCGAGGCGCCGGTGCTCGGGGTGGTCTCCGCCTACCACCCGGTCTGGGTCTCGGATGCGATGCGCTGGCTGGTCGCCCTGGTCGCGGCGCCCGTCCTCTTCTGGGCGGTGACCACGGCCATGCTCGGCGTTTCGCGCCACATCTACACACTGGCGATCAACCGCCAGATTCCCAGCTGGCTGGGCAAGCTGGGAAGCCGCCATGCGACGCCGCACGTGGCGATCGCGATCTCGGGCGTGATCGCGATCGGCCTTGTCGTGCCGACCGACGTCAAGCTGCTGGCCGGCCTCTACGCCTTCGGGGCGATGCTGGCGATCACGATCGCCCAGTTCTCGATCATCCGCCTGCGGATCACCGAGCCTGACCGGCCGCGGCCCTTCCGCGTCCCGCTCGACGTCTCCTGGCGGGGTGCGCAGATTCCGCTGCCGGCCCTCTTCGCCGGCGTGCTCAGCGCCCTTGCCTTCGTCAGCGTGCTCGCCTACCACGACCGCGCCCGCTGGCTCGGGCTCGGCTGGATGACGTTCGGCCTGCTCTTCTACGTCGTCTACCGCAAGGTCTTCGAGGGGACGACGCTGACCAAGCGGGTCTCGGTGACCGAGAAGGCGCTGACCAAGCAGGTGCCCGAGGTCGCCTTTCGCAACATCCTCGTGCCCGTCTTCGGCACCAAGCTCGACGACGACATCGTCGCCACCGCCGGCCGGCTCGCCGCGGCGGAGCAGGAGGAGTCCGGTGGGGACGAGGAGCAGACGCAACTGGCCCTCGTATATGTGATCGAGGTGCCGCTGACCCTGCCGCTCGACGCCGAGCTGCCGATCGAGATCGAGCGGGAGGCGAGCCGGGCGCTGCGGCGGGCCAGCGACGTGGGGGAGGAGTACGAGGACGTGAGGGTGACGGCGGAAACCGTGCGCGCTCGCGGCATCGGCCCCGGCATCGTCGAGGCGGCGCGGCGCAACGGCGCCGAGGCGATCGTGATCGGCGGCGAGCCACCGAGCAGGATCAAGGGCGGCGCGAAGCTGGGCGGCATCGGCGCCGCCAAGCCAGCCGAGATCGGCGCCGCGACCGAGTACGTGCTGAAGAAAGCGCCATGCCGCGTGCTCTTGACGGCTCCGCCCGAGAGTGCCGCCGAGCCGCTGACCGAGCCGGCCGCCGCTGACTAGACTCACGGCCATGTTCATCCTGATCGTCGGCTGCGGCCGCGTCGGCTCTTCGGTTGCCCGCGCGATGCTCAACGAGGGGCACGAAGTGTCCTGCCTTGACGAGGACCCCGAGTCCCACGCGCGGCTCGAGGTTGGGCTCGACAAGGGCTGGGAGGACCTTGGCGGGCAGTTCACGGTCGGCGCCGGGTTGGAGACCGACGCGCTCGTCGCCGCCGGGATCGAGAAGGCCGACGCCTTCATCGCCTCCACCGACGGCGACAACACCAACATCGTCATCTCCCAGATCGCCCAGCGCCGCTACGAGGTGCCGACCGTGATCGCCCGCATCCTCGACCCGTTGCGGGCCGAGTGGTACGAGCGCCAGGGACTGCACACCGTCTGTCCGACCCGGGTCGCGATCGACATGCTCGAGGCGGCGGTCAAAGAGGGCGCGCCACGCGGCGGCGCCGGCCCCTCCGACGGCCCGGCGGAAGCCGCGTAGGAAGGGACGGGAGGGCGCGTGTACATCATCGTCGTCGGCGCCGGCAAGGTGGGCTGGAACCTCGCCCGCGAGCTGATTGAAAAGGAGCACGAGGTGACGGTGATCGAGAGCAACCGGCGCCGCTACCTGACGGTCGAGCAGGAGCTCGAGCACAACGTCTCCTACGGCGACGCCTCCGAGCTCTGGGTGCTGGAGCGGGCCGGGATCCAGCGCGCCGACATGGTGATCGCGGTCACCGGCGACGACGAGGACAACATGCTGATCTGCCAGGTGGCGCGCGAGAAGTACGAGGTCGAGCGGATCATCGCCCGGGTCAACAACCCGCGCAACAAGCCCCACTTCGACCTGCTCGGGATCAAGCCCTCGGTCTCGGCCACCGACCTGATCCTGCGCCTGCTCGAGCACGAGGTGCCCGAGTACGGCCTCGTCCACCTGCTCGACCTGCAGGAGGAGCAGCTGGAGATCATCGAGATGTTGCTCGGCAAGGACTGCGGGGTAACCGGTAGACGTGTCGGCGACCTCGAAATGCCGGAAGGCAGCCTCTTGATCTCGATCCTGCGCAAGGGCAAGGGCTTCGTCCCCGGCCCCGACACGGTGCTCGAGGTCGGCGACGAGGTGCTGGCCGTCCTCGACCCCGGCCACGAGGAGCAGCTGAAGGTCCTCTTCGGGCCCGCCGGGGGCAACGGCGCGGGCAACGGTGGCTGAGCGGGCGGTCGACTTCCTGATCGTCGGCGGTGGCATGGCCGGCGCCCACTGCGCGGCGGAGCTGCGGCGGCGCGGGGCGGAGGGCTCGGTCCTGCTCGCCGGCCGCGAGCCCGAGCCGCCCTACGAACGCCCGCCGCTCTCCAAGGAGTACCTGCGCGGCGAGGCAGAGCGCTCCGATGCCTACGTCAACCCGCCCTCGTGGTACGAGGAGAACGAGGTGGAGCTGCTCAGCGGCACCAACGTGATGTCGCTCGATCCCGAGGCGCGGACGGCGAAGCTGCAGGGCGGCGACGAGATCGGCTTCGACAAGGCCCTGATCGCCACCGGGGCGATGGTCAACATCCTCCGCGTCGAGGGCGCCGAGAACGAGGGCATCCACTACCTGCGTGCCTTCGGCAACTCCGACGCGATCCGCGCCGATGCCGAGGCGGCCGAGCACGTGGTCCTGATCGGCGGCAGCTACATCGGCGCCGAGGTCGCCGCGTCGCTTACCGCGAACGGCACCAGGTGCACGATCGTGATGATGGAGGACGTGGCGCTCTCGCGAACCTTCGGCGAGGACGCCGGGCGCTGGTTCCACGAGCTGCTCGAGTCCAAGGGCGTGACGATCCACGGCGGCGAGGAGCTCGAGGCCTACGAGGGCGATGGCCGGGTCAAGGCGGTGCTGACCAAGAGCGGCCGCGCGATCGAGTGCGACGCGGTCGTCGTCGGCGCCGGCGTGCGCCCCGACGCGATGCTCGCCCAGCGCGCCGGCCTCGAGGTCGACGATGGGATCGTCTGCGACTCGAAGCTGCAGACGTCGGCCGCCGGGATCTACGCCGCCGGAGACTGCTGCTCGTACGAGAGCGTCGTCCACGGCCGCCGGCTGCGGGTCGAGCACTGGGACGTGGCGATGCAGCAGGGGCTGCACGCCGCCCGCAACATGCTCGGCGACGACGGCCGACTACGAGGTTGTGCCCTACTTCTTCAGCGACCTCGCCGACTGGGCCAGCCTCGAGTACGTCGGCCCGGCCAAGGACTGGGACGAGGAGGTCTGGCGCGGCGATCGCGACAGCGGCGAGTTCTCGGTCTGGTACCTGAAGGACGGCCGCGTCGCCGGCGCGCCTCAGCGTCGAGCGCTCCGAAGACCTCGCCGAAGCACGCCGCATGCTGGCCGACGGCGTCGACGTCTCAGCGGCCAAGGACCGGATCGCCGACCCAGCGATCTTTCCGCGATCGATCGGACAGGTCGGTGCGCGGTCGATCGGATAGCCTGCGGCTGGCGCTTTTGTCCACAGTGCCCGGTCGTCAGGGCAAGTCGGTCTGGACCGGGAACGGTGGTTCGAATCCATACCGGGCAGCTTCCCTCGCCAACGGGTGGCGCAATGTTCTGTCAGAGGCGTTGGCGAACATGCGTTCGATGCGAGATCGATTGACAATCTCCTGCGCGAAGGGAAATCGCGACGGCGATTGCGCGGGAGCTCGACGTTGACCCCTCGACCGTCACGCGCCACGCCCGCCATCTCGGCTATCCGGACGTCAAGTCAAGGCCCTCTGCCACCAACTGGAAGGCGGTCCAGGCGTACTACGACGAAGGGTACTCGATTGCCGAGTGCCGCGATCGTTTTGGATGCTCGTACGGTGCCTGGGACAAGGCGGTAGCGCGAGGCGAAATAGTCACCAGGGCGCGAGGTGGCGGACAGTCGGGATCCGGACGAGAGATCTGGTGGAGAACCTTCTCGCGGAAGGCATGAATCCAGCCGAAATAGCTGCTGAGCTTGGAGTCTCCGAAGTCCACGATTGCGTTTCATTGCCGGAGACTTGGCCGTTCGGGCAGATCGAGCGTTTTGCGCGTCGATACGACTGGTCGAGATTCAACGGGCAATCGATGACGAGATTTCTCGATGCGGCAGTGCTTGGTCGGTTTGGCTTCTGTAGGGCAACGTGGTTTCGAGGCCGTCAAGCGCGGTGCGATTGTGCCTCGACCGGCCGATGACCCCGATTGAGGAGCTTCTGGTGGTCGGCCGACGCGAAAAGCAGGATCGCACCTGAAGAGACGTTTGCTCAGGGCCGGCCTGAAGGAGAATCGGTGCGAGGCCTGCGGGATCACCGAGTGGCGGGGCAAGCCGCTGAACATGGAGCTTGCACCACGTCAACGGCGATGGCGAAGATAATCGGCTTGGAGAACCTGCAGTTGCTGTGCGGTAACTGCCATGCCCAGACGGATAACTGGGGCGGACGCGGCAGGCGGCGCTCGGAGCGATGCCACTCAACGTGTCTGCTGGGTCGTCTAATCGCTCTGCTAGTTTCGTCGCTCTCGTGAGTGTGCGCCGAATATGGATAGGGGTTCATGCCAGTGGTGGTGCTGATCGCTGCCGGCTGTGGTGGAGGCGGGGAAGACTCGAGCGAATCGACGGCGGTAAGCACCGCGACCACCACCGCCCTGACCAAGGCCGAGCTGATCGAACAGGGGGATGCGATCTGCGCCGAGGTCAACGCGGCTGTCGGCACGGTCGAGCGCGAGCAGCGCCGAAACCGGCAGCCCGGCCGCCCAGGCCGCCGACCTCTACAGCGGCATGGTCGACAGCCTGAAGAACCTCGGCGCCCCGCAGGAAGCCGTGGGCTACCCCGAATTCTCCGCCGCCGCCGACGAACTGGGCAAGGCCGAGGACGAAGTCAAACTGGCCAGCGAGCGCGAAGACACGGCGGCGCTGGAAACGGCGGAGTCGAGCGCTTCCGGCGCCCTCTCCTCGTTCCAGACCGCGGCAAGCGCGTACGGCTTCAAGGAATGCAGCGAAGGCCCGAGCGCACCGAGCGCCGCCGGCGCCGAACCCGAAGCGGCTGAAACCGGCTCAGCTGAAGCACCCGAAGAACCGGAAGCCGAAGCGGTCGAACCGGAAGCTGAAGTGCCCGAAGAACCCGCCCCCGAAACCGGCGGTGCGGGTGGTACGGCGGAAGGTGGCGGTACGGCTGGTGCTCCCGAAGGTGGCGGCGGCACCGCCGGCGGCGGCTCGGGCGGCATCGGCCCCTGAGTCGGTCGATGCCGAGGGGTCATCTGGGGTTCTTCCCCAGGAACTCCCGCGAAGCGGCCTGGGGAAGGACCCCAGATGACCCTTACGCTGCCGAGGACTCGCGCCAGGCTCCGTATAGCCGCGAGTAGGGGCCGCCGGCGTCGATCAGCTCGTCGTGGGTGCCGGCCTCGGCGATGCGGCCGTGGTCGAGGACGACGATCTTGCCGGCGCGGCGGATGGTCGAGAGGCGGTGGGCGATGACGATCGCGGTGCGGCCGGCGAGCAGCCGCTCGAGGCCTTTCTCGATCGTCTTCTCGGTGCGCACGTCGACGTTCGAGGTGGCCTCGTCGAGGATCAGGATGCGCGGCTCGGCCAGCAGCGCCCGGGCGAAGGCGACCAGCTGGCGCTGGCCGGCGGAGAGCTGCACGCCGCGCTCGCCGACCTCGGTCTCGATCCCTTCCGGCAGCGCCGCGATGAACTCGGTCGCGCCGACCGCGGCGGCGGCATCCTCGATCTCCTCCAGCGTGGCCTCGGGCCGACCGAAGGCGATGTTCTCGCGCACGCTGCCGGAGAAGAGGAAGCCCTCCTGGGGGACGATGCCGAGCTGGCGCCGCAGCGCCTGCTGCTGCACGCCGTGCAGGTCGTGGCCATCGACGAGGACGCGTCCCTTCTGCGGGTCGTAGAAGCGCGCCACCAGCTTGGCGAAGGTCGACTTGCCGGCGCCGGTCGTGCCAACGAGCGCCAGCGTCTGCCCCGGCGGCACATGCAGGTCGATACCCCGCATCGCCCACTCGCCCCCCTCCCTATCGGGCTGAGTTCGCCCTTCGTTCCGCATAGCGGAACTAACCTCGAAGTCAGCATTGTCGGCGTAAGAGAACCAGACGCCGTCCATCTCTATCTCGCCTCTCAGGGTGCCGGGGTCGATTGCGTCGGGGGAGTCGACCATGTCCGGCGCCGTGTCGAGCAGGTCGAAGATCTTGTCGAGGGCGGCCATTCCCTGCTGGTAGGTCGTGTAGAGCTGGGAGAGCTGCTGGATCGGTTCGAAGAAGACCGTCAGGTAGCCGACGAAGGCGATGATCGTGCCGATCTGGATCGCGTGGTCGATCGCCTGGGTACCCCCGTAGAGCAGGATCGCGGCGGTGCCGACCGCGGCGAGCAGTTCGACCCCCGGGAAGTAGGAGGCGTTGAGGAAGACGGTCCGCATGTTCGCCTCGCGGTTTGCCTCGTTCAGCTCGGTCATCGCTTTCACGTGGCGCGGCTCCTGGCCGAAGCTGCGCACCACCCGCATGCCGCTCAGCGTCTCCTGCAGGTAGCCGGTGATCGCGCCGATCCGCTCTCGCGTTTCGCGGTAGGCGCCGTGGGAGACGATGCGGAAGACGATGCTGGCGGCGGCGATCAGGGGGAAGGTGATGAAGGTGACCAGCGCCAGTTCGGCGTCGTAGCACGAGCAAGATCACGACCACGCCGACCAAGGTCAGAACGCTGGAGAACATCGTCACGACGCCGTCGGTGACGAGCTGGTTGAGCGCCTCGATGTCGTTGGTCATGCGGCTGATCAGCACCCCGGGGCTGCGGCGGGTGAAGAAGCCGATCGACATCGTCTGCAGGTGGGAGAAGACCCGCTCGCGCAGGTCCTGCAGGGCGCGCGTGCCGACCCAGCCGACCAGGTAGGTCTGCAGGTAGGTCGCGGCTGCGTACAGGGTGGCGACGACGACGAAGGCGGCGACGATCCAGTCGAGGGCGGAGACGTCTCCGGTGATGATGCCGTTGTCGACCGCCTTGCCGGCGAGGGCGGGGGGAGCGAGACCCGCGCCGGTCGCCACCAGCAGCGCGACGAACATCAACGCAACCCTGCCGCGATAGGGGCGCAGCAGCCCGATCATCCAGCGCACCTTGCGGGTGCGCTGGTCCTGGCCGCGGATCAGCCGCCCAATTGCGACGAGCAGTAGCCAGATCTCACGCCAGCGATTCACCGAAGCCCCTTCCGGTGCGCTTTGTGTGGGCATAGATGGCATAAGGCGCACCGGAAGCTCACAGTCGCGCCATCTCCTCGCGCTGCTCGAGGTCGCGCTGCAGGAAGACCGAGTCGGCGAGGCCGTGCTCGGCGATCTCGCGGTAGAAGCTGCAGCCTTCGAGCAGCTCGGCGTGGGTGCCGCGGTCGACGATGCGCCCGCTGTCCATCACGATCACCTCGTCGGCGAGCGAGACCGTGGAGAGTCGGTGGGCGATGATGAAGGTCGTGCGGCCCTCCATCGCCTCCTGGAGGCCGGACTTGATCGCCGCCTCGGTGGTGGCGTCGACGGAGGAGGTGGCGTCGTCGAGGATCAGGACGCGGGGGTCGGCCAGCAGCGCCCGGGCGATCGCCACCCGCTGGCGCTGGCCGCCGGAGAGGGTGAGGCCGCGCTCGCCGACGACCGTGTCGTAGCCGCTGGGCAGGTCGTTGATGAAGTCGTCGGCCTGAGCACGGCGGGCAGCCGCTTCGATCTCCTCGCGGCTCGCGTCGAAGCGCGGGTAGGCGATGTTGTCGGCGACGCTGGCGCTGAAGAGGAAGCTCTCATCGCCGACGAAGGCGATCTCCCGGCGCAGCGACTCGACCTCGACCGAGCGCACGTCGACGCCGTCGACCAGGACCGAGCCCTCGCTCGGGTCATAGAGCCGCGCGATCAGCGCGACGAGGCTGGTCTTCCCCGACCCCGAGGGCCCGACGAGCGCCACGGTGCTCCCGGCCGAGACCTTGAAATCGACGTCGGCCAGGGCCGCGTCGGATCTTGACCCGACCCCAGGGTGGTCAATGTCCGATGCGGCGTCGTAGCGCAGCGTCACGCCTTCCATCCGTACGCTGCCGCCGCCGACCGGCAGCGCCGGCGCGCCCGGGGGGCTTTCGATCTGCGGCTCGCGGTCGAGGATCTCGAAGAGGCGGTTGCCGGAGGCGATCGCGCGCTGGGCCATCCCCATCGTTACGCCGAGCATCCGCATCGGCCCGGCGAGGATCACCAGGTAGGTGTAGAAGGCGGTGAAGCTGCCGAGGCTGAGGTTGCCGTCGATCACCATGCGCCCGCCGATCAGCAGCACCAGCGCGATCCCGATCTGCGGCAGCAGGCCGATCAGCGGAGAGAAGAACGCCTGCAGCTTGGTCGAGTAGATGCTCTGGTCGAAGACCCGGCCGACCGAGCGCTGGAAGCGGTGCAGCTGGTATTCCTCGCGGGCAAAGGCCTTGACGATGCGGATCCCGGAAATGTTCTCCTCAGCCTCCGCGGTCAGCTCGGCGATCCGCTGCTGCACCTCCTGCTGGGCCGGGCGCGAGACGCGGTTGTAGCGCGAGGCGGTGAAGACGATCAGCGGCGCAGGGATCAGGGCGATCAGCGCCAGCAGCGGGTTGATCGCGACCATCACCACCGTGACCAGGGTGATCGTCAGCAGGTTCTGGGTGATGAAGATCAGGCCGTAGCCGAGGAAGAAGCGGATCGCCTGCAGGTCGACCGTCGCCCGCGACATCAGCTGGCCGGTCTGCTGGCCGTCGAAGAAGCCGAGCTCGAGGCGCTGCAGATGGGCGTAGAAGCGCTGGCGCAGGTCGAATTCGACCGCGAGTGAGACCCTGCCGGCGACCAGGCGCCGCACCACCGTCAGCCCCAGCCGCAGGATCCCGGCGCCGACGATCGCCAGCGCCAGCGGCAGCAGGTCGGGCTTGTCGCCGTCCTGGATCGCGTTGACGGCCTGCCCGATCAGCCACGGGATCAGCACCGTCATCCCCATCGCCAGCCAGGCAAAGACCAGCGAGCCCCATAGCTGGCGGCGGTAGGGGCGCAAAAACCCCATCAAACGACGGTAAGTCCGCCATCGCCTCACTATACAAAGTGAAGTATTGGGATTAACAGAGCGCTAGCCGAAGGCGGCGGCCTTGGCGCTGGGGACCTTGCCTCCGCTGCACTTCGGGCCGTGGCCCGGCTTGGGGCAGGATCTGGAAGTTGGTCACGGCGTGGAACGGGGTGGTCGAGCCGTCGTTCTGGGCGAGGGTGATGACGAGCCGGTAGAAGCCGGGCTTGAGGTCGTGGTAGTAGATCTCCGGCCGGGTGGCCGGCGAGTAGCTGCCGGCCGAGCCGATCCGTTCGGCGAGAACGCCGTTCGGTCCCGCGTATTCGGCGAAGTCGAAGGAGGCGCCGACCAGACGTCCGTTGCCGAACGGGCTGTCGATCGCGCGCTGCAGCTTGACCGGGTCGACGCAGTCGGGCACGCGGTTGAGGCCGAAGCGGATGTGGCCCTCGCCGAGCAGGGGTTCGCCGCCGAAGTGGCGCGAGGAGAGCTGGAAGTTGTGGACCCTGACCTTGACCACGACCGCGTGGCTCTTCTGGCGGGCGCCGCTGCGCGGCGAAATCACTTCGACGCTGGGCGCCCCCGGCACCGGTGGAGCGGCAGCCGTCGGCGTGGTCGCTGTCCTTGCCGCCGCCGAGCGCCAGAACAGCCGCGGCGACGACGGCCGCCGACGACGCCGACGAGGAGAATCGCGGTTCGGGTTCGCACGATGCGCGGGAACCCTAGGTGAGCCCGCAATCACCGTGCGGTCGTCATTTGTGCCGGTAGGCGAAGGGAAATGCGACCGCACGTCTAACGTTCACACCTTGATCCGACGCGCAGGCATCGCCGCCGCGGCCGCGTTCGCCCTTTTCGCAGCAGTCGGTCCCGACCGCATCCGCGGCCGGCCTGGCCGACCGCGTGCACGTCTTCGCCGGCACCAGGCCGGGCCACGACACCTTCGGCGGCGGCCACAACTTCCCCGGCGCGGCCGCTCCCTTCGGCATGGTCCAGTGGAGCCCCGACACGACGCCGGCCGACCGCAACGGGCGCGGCAGCTACGACTACCGCGACTCCCACATCAAGGGCTTCAGCCTCACCCACCTCTCCGGCGCCGGCTGCTCGCTCTACGGCGACTTCCCCTTCCTGCCGACGACCGAGCCGCTCGAGGGCTCGCCCGCCGCGCGACGGCGCCTCGCTCGACGGCAAGTTCCAGCCCGGCTTCTCCCACGCCCACGAGAGCGGCCGGCCCGGCTACTACTCGGTCCGCCTCAATCCGGTCCGCGGCGGCGCGATCGACGCCGAGCTGACCGCGACCACCCGCACCGGGATGGCGCGCTTCACCTTCCCCCGCAACCCGCACGCCAGCGTCCTCGTCAACGCCGGCGGCAGCGCCCAGCCCGACGACTTCGCCGCCGTCCAGGTCGACCCGGCCCGGCATGAGATCGACGGCACCGCGTCGAGTGGCCTCTTCTGCGGGCAGCGTCCCCGCTACCGGGTCTACATCGCGGCGGTCTTCGCCAGGCCCTTCGCCAGCTTCGGCACCTGGGAAGGCGACAAGCAGGTGGACGGGGGGACCGCGGCCAGCGACAGCCAGGCGCCGCCGTCCAACCCGCAGACGAGCGCCGACGCCGGCGCCTACGCGACCTTCGACACCCGCCACAACCGCACCGTGGTGGCCCGCGTCGGCGTCTCCTTCGTCAGCGTCGAAGACGCCCGCGCCAACCTCGCCGCGGAAAATCCGGGCCTCGGCTTTGGCACGGTCGCCAAGCGCGCGGAGGGGGACTGGAACAGATGGCTGGGGCGAATCCGCGTCGGAGGTGGACCCGATCGCCTTCTCGACACCTTCTACACCGCGCTCTACCACGCCGGCCTGGCGCCGCGGACCTTCAGCGACGTCGGCGGCGCCTACGTCGGCATGGACGGCCTCCTGCACCAGCGCGAGCGGCCGGGTCCAGTACGCCGACTTCTCCGGCTGGGACACCTACCGCACGCAGATCCAGCTGCTCTCGATCCTCGCCCCGCGGCGGGCGAGCCAGATGATCCAGTCCCTGCTCGCCGACGCCGCCGAGAGCGGTTGCCTGCCGCGCTGGCCCTACGCGAACGGCCAGAGCATGACCATGGTCGGCGACTCGGCCGATCCGCTGATCGCCTCGCGCGGCCGCCTTCGGCGCCACCGCATTCGACCGGGCGGGCGCCCTGGCCGCGATGCTGAAGGGCGCCGACGAGCCCTGCAGCAGCGCCAACGGCGAATACCTCGAGCGCCAGGGCCTGCGCCCAGTACCTGGCCCGCGGCTACGTCCCCTTCGACCTCGACACCAACGTCCGCAACGCAAACTCGATCTACGGCAGCCCCGACAGCGTCTGGGGCTCGGCGGCGACGACGCTGGAGTACGCGGCCGACGACTTCGCCATCGCCCAGTTCGCCGCCCGGGCGTTGCGCGATCGCGCCACCTACAGCCGCTTTATGCAACGTTCAGGCAATTGGCGCAATCTCTTCAACCGCCGCAGCGATCAGATCGAGCCGCGGTATGAAAATGGCGAGTTTCCAGCCCATTACGACAACCTGCACGGCGGCGGGTTCGTCGAGGGGGATTCCGTCCAGTACTCATGGATGGTCCCCCACGACCCCGCCGGGCTCTTTCGCATGATCGGCGGCAGGACAAAGGCCAGCGCCCGTCTCGGCCATTTCCTGCGCAAGTTGAACGGCGGCCCGGGCGGCACGCACACCGACCACGCCCTGCTCGGCAACGAGCCGACCCTGCACGTCCCCTGGCTCTATGACTGGCTGCGGCAGCCGTACCGGACCCAGGACGCTGTGCGCCGGGCGCTGCGCCTCTACAACACCTCGCCGTCCGGTTATCCCGGCAACGACGACCTCGGCACGCTCTCCTCCTGGTACGTCTTCGGTGCCCTCGGCCTCTACCCGGCGGTGCCGGGCGTCGGCATGCTGGCGATCGGCAGCCCGCTCTTCGCCCGCACCTCGATCGTCCTGCCCCACGGGCGACGGATAGTCATCGGCGCCAGCGCCCGGGCGACCCGCGGTCGTGGCAAGAACAAGCGCGAGATTGAGATCGCCCCGAGCAGCGCGCCCTACATCCAAGGCCTGCAGGTCAATGGCAGGGCCTACGCTCGCCCCTGGATCGGCTACTGCGACCTTGCCCGCGGCACCAGCCTCGACTACCGGCTGGGCACCCAGCCCGACCGCCGCTGGGGCAGCTCCGCCGCGGCCGCGCCTCCGTCCTTCGGCCCCGGCCGGCAGATGCCGAACGGACTCTGCGCGCCTTGACCCTCTCGCCGAGCCGCGCCGGCGCCCTCTGGGCGCTCGCACTCCTGACTGCGCTCGGGGCCGCCCTGCGCTTCGCCAGCCTCGACGTGCAGAGCTTCCACCACGACGAGGTGATCACCGCCGCCCGTGTCATCCCGGACAGCTTCAGCGACATGCTGCACGCGGTCAAGGGAAGTGAGTCCAACCCGCCGCTCTACTACGTATTGGCCTGGGGCTGGGCCAAGGCCTTCGGGACCGGCGAGGTTGGGCTTCGCTCCCTCTCGGCGCTGTTCGGCACGGCGACCGTGCTGCTCGCCTATTGCATCGGGGCCGAGCTGGCGAGCCGCCGCGCCGGCCTGATCGCGGCGGCGCTGGTTGCCGTAAGCCCGATGCTGATCTGGTACTCGCAGGAGGCCCGCTCCTACGCGGTCCTGGTCTTCTTCTGCGCCGCTTCGCTGCTCTTCTTCGCCCGCGCCCTGCGCACCCGCAGCGGGCGCGACCTGGCGCTCTGGGCGCTGGCGTCGGCGCTTGCTCTCTGCAGCCACTACTTCGCGGTCTTCGCGGTCGCGATCGAGGCGCTCTGGCTGCTGATCGCGCTGCGCTCCCGATGGCGGGTCGTCTTGCCGGCGCTGGCCGCCGTCGCGGCCGTCGGTCTCGCCCTGTTGCCGCTGATCACGGCCCAGGTCAACCCCACCCACATCGGCTGGATCGACTTCACGCCGCTCTCGAGCCGCTTCTTCCAGACCGGGATCAGCTTCCTCGTCGGGGAGACCGGGCACGTGATCGCTGAGCCACCCCGCGAGCGTTACGCGCTGCTGCCGGTGATCCTGGTCGCCGCTGCGCTGGCACTCGTCGCCGTCCGTGGCTCGAGGGTGGAGCGGCGCGGCGCCCTCCTCGGCCTCGCCGTCGGGCTCGGGGTCGCTGCGCTGGCCCTTGCCGCCGTCCTGGTCGGCAAGGACTACGTGGTCGAGCGCAACCTGCTGCCGGCCCTTCTGCCGCTTGCCGCCGCCGCGGCGATCGGCTTCGCCGTCGAGGGCGCCCGGCGCCTCGGCCTGCTGCTGGCGATTGTTCTCTGCGCCTACTGGATCGCCTTCGACGTCCACGTCACCCAGACTCCCAACCTGCAGCGTCCCGACTTCCGCGCCCTCACCGCGGAGCTCGGCCCGGCGCGCGGCCCACGTGGGATCGTCACCTGGAAGCTCGCGGCAGACCCCGTTCGCTTCTACCTCCAGGACCATGCCCTGCGGATCTACAGCGGCGACACTCCAATGCGAGAGATCGACGTGATCAGCAAGTCCACGGTGGGACAGCCAACCGGCCTGCCACGTACATTCCACCCAGTCGCCCGGATAAGGTTCGAGCGCCTCACCCTGACCCGCTACATGTCGAACCGCGTCCACGAAATCCCCTTCTACCTGCTCAGTCACGTGCGCACCGGCTTTGGTGTCAACGCCCTCGTCGCCGACAGTCCTCACGGGAGGCAGTCGTGAGCGCGACGGAATTTGCCTACCGGCTTGGCGCTGCGGCGCGACGGCCGGCGAGCTGGTGGCAGCTGATCAAGTTCGGCCTGGTCGGGGTCTCCGGCTACCTGGTCAACCTCGGCGTCTTCGCCCTGCTCAGCGGCAACCTCGGCGTCCACCACATCCTCGCTGCGGTCGGTGCGTTCGCCGTCGCCGTCAGCAGCAACTTCTTCTGGAACCGCCACTGGACCTTCGCCGCCGGCCATGGCCATGCAGGCTTCCAAGCGGCGCGCTTCTTCACCGTCAGCGTCGCCGCACTGCTGGTCAACCTCGTCGTGCTCGAGCTGCTGGTGGAGGGGGCCGCGATGGGCGACCTCCCAGCTCAGGCGATCGCCGTCGCCATCGCGATGCCCTTCAACTTCCTCGGCAACAAGCTCTGGACTTTCGCCTAGGCGCGGCGATGGAGCCGCCCGCCTAGAGGCAGCCCGTGCTCGCCGCCTGGATCGTCTTCCCCCTGTTGCTGCTGGCCGTCTGCCTCGGCTTCGGCCTGCTGACCGAGGCCCTGGCCGCTCGTCGCATCCCCGGCACCCTGCTGGCGCCGCTGGGTATGGCCAGCCTGACCGTCGTCGGGCTGGCGACGACGGCCTCGTCGACAACCGCGAGCTGGACGGCGCCGCTCGCGGCGGTGCTCGCACTGGCCGGCTTCGCCCTCGCCGGTTTCGAGCGCCGCAACCTGCGCCCCGACCCCTGGCCTGCGCTGGTCGCCCTCGCGGTCTTTGCCGCCTTCGCGGCCCCTGTCGTGCTCTCCGGCGAGTCGACCTTCGCCGGCTACATCAAGCTCGACGACACCGCCACCTGGTTCGCGATCACCGACCGGCTGATGGAGCATGGCCGGGACATCTCCAGCCTGCCGCCGTCCAGCTACGAGGCGACGCTCGCCTTCAACCTCGCTGGCTGGTATCCGGTCGGCGCCTTCATCCCCTTCGGCACCGGCGCCAAGCTCTCCGGGCAGGAGTTGGCCTGGGTCTTTCAGCCCTACCTGGCACTGTTGGCCAGTTTCACGGCGCTGACGCTCTGGCAGCTCAGTGTGCGGGTGCGAGCGTCGGCTGCGCTGCGTGCCGCGGCCGTGTTCCTCGCCGCGCAGGCCGCCTTGATCTTCGCCTACGCGATGTGGGGAGGGATCAAGGAGCTTGCGACGGCGGCGCTGATCGGCCTGATCGCCGCCCTGGCGCCGCAGGCGGTGGAGGACGAGCTGTCCAGCTTCAGGAGCATGCTGCCGCTTGCCGTCGGCGCAGCCGCGCTGGTCGGGATCGTCAGCTTCGGCGCCGGACCCTGGCTGGTCGGGCTGCTCGGCGCGACGGCGCTGCTGCTGCTCGCCGAGTGGGGATGGGAGGGACTCTGGGCGAGCAGCTGGCGCTTCGCCTTGTGGCTGGTCCCGCTGATCGTGATCGGACTACTCGGCCACCCGCTCCTGCCCGAATCGACCAAATTTCTGCTCAGCGCCAGCACCGACCTCGGCAACCTGGCCGGCCCGATCAGCCCTGCCCACCTGCTCGGCATCTGGCCGGCGCACGACTTCCGCGAAGAAACGACGATCCCCTTCCTCGCTGGCGCGCTGATGGCCGTGGTGGCGATGGCAGCCCTCGTCGGCGCTTGGGCCAGCTTGCGGGAGCGCGACCCCGGGCTGGTGGTGGCGCTCGGGGGTGCGGCGATCGGCTGTGCGTCGATCGCGATCTTCGGCTCCGCCTGGGTCGCCGCCAAGTCCTACGCAATCGTCTCGCCCTTTGTCCTGCTCTTTGCCTTCGTCGGCCTCGGTTTCCTCGCTCGTTCGGGCGCTCGCGCTGCAGCCCTGATCGCGGCTCTGCTTCTCGGCGCGGGCGTGATCTGGTCCAACGCGCTCGGTTACGGCGGCGTCAACCTCGGACCGCGCCAGCAGCTTGGGGAGCTGGAGACGATCGGCAAGCGCTTCGCCGGAGTCGAACCGGCGCTGATGACTGAATACCAGCCCTACGGCGTCCGCCACTTCCTCCGCGACATGGCGCCGGAGGGGGCTTCCGGAGTTGCGGCGCCGCCAGGTTTCGCTGAGCGACGGGTCGACGCTAGAAGGGCGAATCGGCGGACATCGACCGGATCTCGCTGCCCGCTGTGCTCACCTATCGGGCGCTGGTCCTGCGCCGCTCTCCCGCCGCCAGCCGCCCACCGTCCCCCTATCGACTCGCCTGGCGCGGCCGCTTCTACGACGTCTGGGTAAGCGACCCCGGCGCTCCGCCGCCGCTCGAGCACCTGCCCTCGGCACCGAAGTCGACCCCGCCAGCGTGCCGCGATGCGCTGACGTCTCCGGCTCGCCGGGAAGGCGCGGAGGTGGGGGGCAACTGGTCGCACGGACACGGTCGAACCGCTCGCTGTGCCACTCAGGAGGATCGCGCACTCCGGCGGCCTCGTGCCCTCTGCGCGTTGGCGCGACCTACCTTGACCCGCGGGGAGCCGGTCGTTTCAGCTCGACGTCGATGTACCAGACCGCGGTCTCCACGAGGTCTGGCTTGGGGGATCGCTGCGTCCCGCCGCCACCCTCTCGGTCGACGGTCGGCCGCTCGGCACCCTGCGCCAGCAGCTCAACGCTCCCGGCAATTACCTCGATTTCGGTGCCGTGCGGTTGAGCCGGGGGAGCCACACCTTTGCGTTCTCGCTTGGCGGTCCCGACCTCCACCCGGGTAGTGCCGGCTCCGATGGCCTTTTCGGCCCGCTGGTCATCTCGCGAGCCATTGGTGGGTCACGCCTGGTCCGGGTTGATCCAGCCCGGGCTGCCAGTCTCTGCGGCAGACCATGGGACTGGATCGAGGCGCTGCCTTCCCGCTAGAGCGACAAGCCGATTCGTCCGGCGCCTACCAGTCGCCCTCGAGCCAGCGCACCACTCCTCCTTGCGACTGCGCAGGTCGGGGTTTGCCGAGCCGAGCTCGGCGATTGAAAGCTGGATCACCGCGCCGACCGCCAGCGTGGCCCGCTCGCGGCTCATGCCGACGCCGTCCTCCAGCAGCTGCAATTTGACCGGGTCGCCCCGCAGTTCGCACAGTGCCTCACGTGCCGCCTGCGGGTCGGCTTCGACGATGTTAAGTGCCGTCTCCACCGCGTTGTGGACTCGCTCCGCGCGGGGTCCGTCTGCGGCAGCTTCGAGCGCTCGCCTGACCAGCCGCTCGTCCAGTCCGCCTTCGAGTACCGCGCCCTGTTCTCTACCCTCTGTCATGTTGGGACCTCCTCTTCAGGTCTCGGCCAGGCCCCGGGGTGTCGCAAGCACCGCCGGGGCCGTGCTTTGAGAGTCTGCGAATATAGACTTGAACCAAGACGATAAGCGCCCGCCACTCAATGGTCAAATAATCTCGCTCGTGAGGCAACCGGAGTCACAGGCGCGGGTGAGGAAGACCAGATACTGATGAGCAGCAGCGCGAGATCGAATTACGACCCCGGAGCGGTGGAGGCCGAGCGGCAGGCTGCTTGGGCGGCGCAAGACGCCTACGCCACGCCGGTGCCGGCCGAGGGCCAGCGCGCCGTCTACATCAAGCCGTCCAGCCCCTTCACCTCGGGCAAGCTCCACATGGGGCACGTGCGGGATTACGCGATCGGCGACGCCTACGCGCGCTTCCGCCGTGCCCGTGGCGACGCGGTGCTGTTCGGCTTCGGCTTCGACGCCTTCGGTCTGCCCGCCGAGATGGCGGCGATCGAGCGCAAGGTGCCGCCGGCGGAGTGGGTGGAGAGCTGCGGTGAGCGCATGCTGGAGCAGATGAAGCGCCTCGGCTTCTCCTTCGACTACGAGCGCGTCTTCTACAGCTCCGACGAGTCCCAGTATCGCTGGTCGCAGTGGCTCTTCCTCACCCTGCTCGAAGCGGGGTTGATCTACCGTGACGACACCACGGTTGACTGGTGCGATCACTGCCAGACGACGCTGGCGGCGCTGCAGGTCGAGGACGGCCGCTGCTGGCGCTGCCACAACGAGGTGCGGCTGATCCGCCGGCCGACCTGGTTCCTCAAAATCACTCCCTACCTCGAGGAGAACGACGCCCGGCTGGCCGAGCTCGAGGACTGGGACGAGATCTCGCTCTCGACCCAGCGCTACATCCTCGGTCGCAGTGACGGAGTCGAGCTGGACATCGAGGTCGGCGACGGCGCGAACCTCACCGTCTTCACCCCACACCCCGAGTCGATCGCAGCCGCCAGCTTCGTCGCCGTCTCGCCACGCCACCCGGGGTCGAGGACTGGGTGGCCGACCCGGCGGTGGGCACAGAGCTCGACGAGATGCGCTCGGGAGGCTGGGAGCGCAGCGCCCGCGACGCGAAGGCCGTGCCCCTGGTCGACACCGGTGTTTCCGCCTCGTCGCCGTGGAGTGGGGAGGAGCTGCCGATTCTCGTCTCGCCCTCGTCGACGCTCGCTACGGGCCAACCGCCGCCCTCGGCATTCCGTCGGTCGACGAGGCCGACGCGATGATCGCGGCACGGGTGCCGCGGGTGGGCGAGGGCGCCCCGCAGGCCATGGGCGACCAGGCCCGGCCCGAGCCGCGCCCCGCGGTCCGCTACCGCGCCGCCGACTTCTCGATCTCCCGCCAGCGGATGTGGGGGACGCCGATCCCGATCATCCATTGCGAGGCCTGCGGCGTGGTTCCGGTTCCCGAGAGCGACCTGCCGGTCGTGCTGCCGCGGGATCATCGAGCCGACCGGGGAGGGAAACCCGCTTGCCGAGCGCCCCGACTTTGTCGACGTCGAGTGCCCGCGCTGTGGGGCGGCGGCCAAGCGGGAGACCGACACCCTCGACTGCCACTTCGATGCCCTCTGGCTCTGGGTGCCCTCCGCGGTGCCCCCCGAGGCCCGGGCGGAGGAGATGTTCAACCATCCCGACCTGCGCCACTGGCTGCCCTCCGAGCGGCTGGTCGCCGGCGCGGACAGCGGCGGCTTCGTCTTCGACCAGCGGGTGGTCACCAAGGCGCTGCGCGACATCGGCCCCTTCGAGTTCCTTGAGCAGGGCGAGCCTTTCTCCGGCTGCCTCTTCCACGAGATGGTGATCGCCGACGGTCGCAAGATGAGCAAGCACCTCGGCAACGTCGTCGACCCCGACGAGTTGGTCGAGCGCTACGGCGCCGACACGATCCGCCTCGCGATCCTCTACGCCGCCGGCCCGGCCAAGACGCTGAACTGGAACGACGGCGCCCTGCGCTTCGCCAGCCGCTTCCTGCATAACCTCTGGGCTTACTCGCGGGAGCGTTTCGCTGTCCTCGCCGACGCTCCGGAGGACGCCGAGGCAGCGGCCGACACCGAGTTCATGCGGGAGCGCCTGCGCAAATGGCCTGAGAACGGGCTCTCCCGCATCGAGGCGGACCTCGAGGAGCTGCAGATGCACAAGGCGGTTCGCAACCTCACCCGGCTCTTCGAGCGCATCCAGGACTTCGAGAAGCGGGTGATCCAGCGTCGCGGCCAGCTCAGCCGCGCCGACGCGCAGGCGCAGGTCACCGCCCTGACCCAACTCGCCGAGGCGCTCGTTCCCTTTGCCCCCCATGCCGGAGAGGCCCTGTTGCAAGAGGCCAAGCTGCCCGTATAGAAAAGCGGACTTGACTGCTCCGGTACTCCTATGTTATGAATAGGCCGCTGACGATCACGCGCAGCGAAGAGGCGGGGTCCTCCGAGTCAGGAGACTCGCCTGGCAACGGCAAAGGGAGAGTCCAGTCCATGAGTCGCGAGGTCGGCGATTACGCACCCAGTGCGCGCTGACGCGCCCCCTTGCCTCTTCCTGCGCATTCCAACGGCGGGACGGAGCGCGTTTGCCGTCAGCCGAGCGTTGCGCCGACGCCGTGCTGGCGGAACTCTTCGAGCATCTCGTTCATCGAGTTGACGTCGCAGGAGACCGCTTCGGCCCAGGGCTTGTCGGGGTGCTCGTCGAGGGTCTTGTAGCCGTTGCCGCTGATCACGGCGACGACGGTGTCGTCGGGCCCAAGCTTGCCCTCGTTGGCCAGCTTGATCGTCGAGGCCACGGTAGTGCCACCGGCGGGCTCGGTGAGGATGCCCTCGGTGGCGCCGAGCAAGTCGATCGCGTCGAAGATCTCGGAGTCCGTCGCCGTCGCAGCGGAGCCGCCGCGGGACATCACGGCATCGACGACCAGCGGGCCGTCGCCGGGGGCTCCGATCGCCAGCGAGTGGGCTGCCGTATGGGGGGACTGGGGCTCGATCTCGCCGCCACCGGCCAGAATCGCGGTCGCGATCGGGCCACAGCCGTCGGCCTGAGCGACGCTGATCTTGGTTCGCGAAGTCTCGGCGAGGCCGACCATCTCCAGCTCGTTCAGGCCCTTGTGGACGCGTGAGGAGAGCGTCCCTCCGGCTGCCGGGATGACTACGTGGTCCGGCGAGCGCCACTCAAGCTGCTCGACCACCTCGTAGGCCATCGTCTTAGCGCCCTCAGCGTAGAACGGGCGTAGGGTGATGTTGGCGAACTGGATGCCGCTTGTCAGCGCCAGCTCGCGGCAGGCACGGTTCGCCTGGTCGTAGTTGCCGTCGAGCTGACAGACGGCTGCCCCCAGCGCCCTGCAGGCGCGGGCCTTGCCCTTCTTGAGGTTCGACGGGTAGAAGACGTAGGCGGTGACGCCGGCCTTGGCGGCCAGCGAGGCCACCGCGGTGCCGACGTTGCCGGTGGAGACGCAGCCGATCTCCTCCTTGCCCAGCTCCAAGGCGCGCGATCGCCATCGAGACGACGCGGTCCTTGTAGGAGAGGGAGGGGCGCGAGGTGCTGTCGTCCTTGAGGTAGAGCTTCTTCAGGCCGAGCTCGGCTCCCAGACGGTCGGCGTGGATCAGCGGCGTGCGACCGCTGTAGCGGCCGACGCGGGCCTGCGCCCTCGCGTCGAGGATCGGCAGCAGCTCCTCGAAGCGCCAGATATTGATCTCGCGCTCGCCGGGCGGGATCTCGCCCAGCCGTGCTTTGGCCAGCTCGTAGTCATAGTCGATGTCGAGGCCCTGGCCACAGCCCAGGCACTTGGAGGTCGTGTCGAGCAAGGGCAGGCGGCGTCCGCAGTCGCGGCAGACCAATTCGGTCGCGCAGGAGCGGGTGCGGTCCTCGGGGCTCAGCATGGCAAAATCTCCTTCGCAGAGTACTCCAAAACTAGGCCCGCCCCGACGGTGTCAGCTTCCGCGGGGGCGGGCCTAACTTCCGACATAACAGCGCCGCGGCCTATTGCATGGCCGCCCCCCCTCTCCGGGGGCCTGGCTGAAGAGGCGGGAGGGCGAAGTGGCCGCGGCACCGGGCAGCGCATACCGGCTGGAGGTGGGGCAGCGCCGGCAGCGCCGTCGCCTCCCTGGTGCTCCTGAATCGGCCAACATCTCGACTCATGACTAGATGCTCCTTTGCCATCGCAAGGCGAGTCGCCCCTGACTGGGTTCCCACCTCTCCGCAGGCGCTTGGTCGTCAGCACGAGTACGTATAACAGACTCGCCAGGACCGGTCAAGTCTTTTTGTGTAATTACGCACGGTGAGCTCGACGGGACCTGTCATGTCACATCGGCACGCGTGTCCGCGGCTGCCAGGTGAAGGTGCGAAAGCCCTCCACGAAGCCGGCAAGCAGCAGGCTTTTCCGGTCGGCGACGGCCGGGGCGCGACCGGCCTCGGCGACGGCGATCGTCGTGCAGCCGGCGGCAGCGGCGTCGGCGATGCAGCGGTGCAGGGCGGCGCTCTGGCCGAGGCCGTCACGCTCGCCAACCAGGCACGAGGCGAGCACGAGCACGGCGACTCGCTCGTGAATCAGCATCGCGACGTAGGCGAGCGGCTCGTCTCCGTCGACCGCGCAGTAGCAGCGCCAGTTTTCGCTACCGGGCAGGTCGAGGAAGAAGTCGCCGCCCAGTTGGCGAAGCCGAGGCTCTCCGCCAGCGGGTCGCCAAAGCCTTCGTCTTCCCAGGGATCGACACGCTCGTAGACGTCGATGCCCGGCGGCGGCCGGAAGTCCGGCGGTGAGCCGTCGCGGAGCAGCTTCGCCGGCCCCTCGAGCAGTCGGTAGCGGTGCTCGCGCAGCCAGCCTTCGGCGGCAAGGGCCTCGGGCAGCGCGGGGGAGAGGGGGACGCGGTACTCGACGTCATGGCGTTCGATCCAGCGCACGGCGGCCGGCAGGTAGCCGTCCTCCATCGCGCCGGGGGCGGCCGCGCCGAGGATGAAGTTGAGCGCGAGCTCTGCGGGTTCCTCGCTGACCACGGCCGCGACGACGGGTCCGAAGCGGACCATGTCGATGCCGAGATCGACGACCGCGTCCTCCACGGCCGTATCCCAGAGGCCCTTCCAGAACTGCTTCTCGGCCTCGTCAAGCGCGACTGGATCGTGTGGCAAGCCTCCCGCTGCCATCGCTGAAACTATAGAGGCCCTACATTGAAACAGTCAAGTTTTCCTGCATAAAACCACTTGTCTTTTTTCTAGTAAAAGGCAGCGCCGGGCGTCGGCGATCAGGTGTTCTGGTAGAGCGGCCCGTCGCCGCCCTCGGGCGTCGTCAGGCGGCCGCCCTTGGCCGTGATCGCCCCGCATTGGACGCAGTTGGTGTAGTTGACGATCACGTCGATGTCGCCGCTCGCGGGGGCGTCGTCGGGGATCTCGTAGACGCCGGCCGGGCACATCCACTTCCAGGTCTCGGCGACCTCGCGCGGCACCCGCTTCTGCACCCGGATGTGGTTCGGCGCGTCGTCGCGGGTCGCGTTGCCGGTGATGAAGACACTGGAGAGCTTGTCGAAGGTGAGCTCGCCGTCGGGCTGGGGATAGCCGTCCTTGGTGTCGCCGAGGAACATCGACTGGGCGTCGTTGCGCTCGACCTTCCAGCGCCCGCCGGGGAAGCGCCCCTTGGTGGCGATCATCAGGTTGACCAGCGGCCCGCCTTTGATCAGGCCTTTCTGGAAGGGCTGGCGGGTGTTGCGCTGCTCGTAGAGCTCCTTGCCGACGAGCGAGTCCTCGATCGCCTGCTCATAGCTGGAGAAGTCGTCGCTGCCGACCTTGAGGCCGGCGTAGATCGCCTCGGCGGCAAGCATCCCCGACTTGATCGCGTAATGGACGCCCTTCAGTGCCGCCAAGTTCATCATCCCGGCGGCGTCGCCGACCAGCACGGTCCCGGGCGCGGAGAGCTTGGGATGCCCCAGTAGCCCGTGGCAGGGATCGCCTTGGCGCCCCAGCCGATCCGCTCGCCGCCGGCGAGGATCTCGCGCACCATCGGGTGGGTCTTGAACTGCTGCAGCAGGTCGTGGGCGGAGGTGGTGGCGTCGGCGTAGTCGAGGTCCAACACCCAGCCGATCGAGACCAGGTCCTCGCCGGTCTTCTCGTCGATCATCGGGTAAATCCAGGAGCCGCCGATCTGGTGGTACTTGGCGGAGATCTTCAGCGGCCAGCCGGCGACGGTGTGGATGACGCGGTCGAGCGGCTGCTCCACCTTCCAGACCTCTTTGACACCGAGCTCCCAGGTCGCCGGCTCGCGGCCCTCGTCGAGGTCGAACTCGCGCACGGCGGCGTCGGTGAGGTGGCCCCAGCAGCCCTCGGCGAGCACGGTTGCCCGGGCGGCGATGTCGGTGCCGGGCTCGAAGTTGCCCAGCTCCTCGCCCTCTTTGCCGCGCCCCTTGTCGCCCGAGCGCACGCCGACTTAACGGCGCCGTCGGCGACGATCAGCTGCGTCGCCGCCGTCTCGGTCAGCAAGTAGGCGCCGGCCTCCTCGGCCTGGGCCTGCATGTAGCGGCAGAGGGCGGAGACCGAGATCACCTCGTTGCCGTAGTTGCGCAACTGGGGAGGCGGCGGGATGCGGACCTTGCTCCTGCCGTTGGGCAGGAGGTAGATCGCCTCCTTCTTCACCTCGCCGAAGGCAAAGCCCTCCTGGCGCCACCGCTCCCGGCTCAGCTCGGGGAAGAGCTCCTGCAGCGGCCCGGGCCGCATCACCGCGCCGGAGAGGTTGTGGCCGCCGCAGGTCTTCGCCTTCTCGACCACCGCGACCGGCACCTCGCCGAGCTTCTCCATCGTCTCAGGATCGTCGGCCAGCAGCTGAAGCAGCCGGTTGGCGCAGGCGAGCCCAGCAGTGCCCCCGCCGACGATCGCAACCCCGATCTCGATCCGCTCGTCCTCGCCGTCCAGCGAGCGCTTGACGAACTCCTCCCGAACGTCGACCGGCGGCGGAAAATCAGCCGGAACGACCTTGCCGTTGCTGCCGTGAGACGCCATCGCAGAGCCGACTATAGCCGTTGACTGACTAGTCAATCAGTGACGCAGATCACGCCTGGAAGTGGGCTGGAACCGCTTGTGATCTACGCCTTGGCTATGGCTCTTCGCATCGCTCTATTCACAGTCCCAGCCGTAGCGGGTGCGCGGCGTGAGCGGAAGAAGCGACAGCGCCGGTCGCAGGACTAGCCTTGCCAGCCGGTCCCGATGCCCGAAGCGCGCTTTCGATATCTGCTTGCCCACGACGCGGAGATCGTTGTCGAGCTGATCACCGAGCATGGCAAGGTCGGCCGCTATTCGGTCGTCCTGCTCGCCCGCGAGGAAGGTGAGTGGAGGACCGTCCGGGTCTACGACAACCACCTGGGCGTGCCGCACATGCATCGCTACACGCATGCCAGGGGTCAAGCGGGATGGCGAGAAGACTGATGAGGCCACCGCAAGCGACGGGTATAACATTGCTCTGCAGCAAGTTCGAGCTGGCTACCAGGAGATGATTGAAGGATGGCGCCGGAGTTGAGGACAGAAGGCAGCGTAGATCCAGCGGATCTGACCTTCGAACGCTTCAAGGCCGCCCTTGAGGGCGATGGCCGCTACCCGCAGGGTGCGATCTTCGTTGATGCCGAGGCTCCATTTGCGGGTTCGGCCTTGGTGCGCAACGCGAGGGAGGGTCTGCCCGTTGTTCTCGTCTACCCAGACGGCGTTGAGAAGATCATCGAAGCCGCCTCGCCGGTTGAGGGTTCAACCGGTTTTGCCGCTACCGCCCGCCGCTTCGCGGGGCGATTGAAAACGCCACGCCTACTTGGATAGCCGTTCCCCTGGTACGCGGCGCAAGCGCAAGACCCGCTGCCGATCCGCAGGCTCAAATCTCCAGCAGCTCCTTGAGCTGTCGGCCACTGTCCTTGAAATACGGGCGGGACGCTCGACCCCGGAAACCTCCTCGCGCACGGGCCACGACGCTCGCTGAGGTCATTAGCACCGGCCCGAATGGGCACCACCGCCTCAGCGGTCTCCCGCATCGAGAGCGGCCAGCACGCCACCAGCCCCCAGACCGTCAAGAAGCTCGCTGACGCCCTCGGCGCCCGCGCCGTTCTCGGCTTTGAGTTCGGCTCGGTGAAGCATCCTGAGCGTGAACTGGTGGTGCTGTAGCTACAACGCGATTGCACCGTTCTTCGCTAAGGCGCAGCAGGACGCTGATTCCGCACTGCGCTGCGATGCCGGAGGAGGGACTCGAACCCCCGACACGCGGATTATGATTCCGCTGCTCTAACCAGCTGAGCTACTCCGGCGGGGGACGGGATGGTAGCGGCGGGGCTGGGGTCGCCTTGGGGCGAGGGCTTAGCCTTGTGGCCGTGGCGCAGGAGCTGGACAGGGCGGTGAGGACGGTGGTCCGGGACTGCCTGGCGGTCGGCGCCCGGCGAGGAGGTGCTGGTCGTCTGCAACCCGGTCACCGAGGAGCTCGGCGCGCTGATGCGGATCGTCGCCCAGGGCGAGGGGGCCGACGCGACGCTGGCGGTGATCGCCGAGCGCGACTCGCACGCGGCCGAGCCGCCGGCGCCGGTCGCGGCGGCGATGCTCGCCGCCGACGTGGTCCTCGCGCCGACGATCCAGTCGCTCTCCCACACCGCCGCCCGCAAGGCGGCCGAGCGAGGCCGGGGTGCGGATCGCGACGATGCCGGGCGTCACCGAGGAGATGCTCGCCCGGGTGATGGGCGCCGACATGCGGCGAGCTGCGCCGGCGCGGGCGCGGCGATCGGCGGCGCTGCTCGACGGCGGCGCCGAGGCGCGGATCACCTGCGCGACACGGCAGCGACCTGCGGCTCGGGCTCGAGGGCCGCGCCTCGATCGTCGACGCCGGCGACCTCAACGCGCCGCGGCGCCTTCGGCAACCTGCCCTGCGGCGAGGGCTTCATCGCGCCGCTCGAGGGGACCGGCGAGGGGACGCTGGTCGTCGACGGCTCGATCGCCGGCGTCGGCCAGGTCGAGGACGCCGGTCGCGCTGACCGTGCGCGACGGGCCACCTCACCGACGCGACCGGCGCCGAGGGCGCGGCGCTGCTCGAGCTGCTCACCGCCCACGGCGCCGGACGGCACCAACGTCGCCGAGCTCGGGATCGGCACCAACGAAGAGGCGATCCTGACCGGCAACATCCTCGAGGACGAGAAGATCCTCGGCACCGCGCACGTCGCCTTCGGCGCCTCGGCGGCGATCGGCGGCACGGTCCAGGTCCCGGTCCACCTCGACTGCGTGATCCTCGAACCGACGGTCGAGATCGACGGCGAGCCGCTCGTCCGCGACGGCGAGCTGCTCGTCTGAGCCGTGCCGCACCCTGCTCGCCGTCCCCAACGTCTCCGAGGGGCGCGACGCCGACCGCATCGCCGCCCTGCAGGGCGCCTTCGCGCGCGGCGCCGAGCTGCTCGACCGCCACTCCGACGCCGACCACGACCGCACCGTCTTCACCCTCGTCGGCCGAGCCGGCGGCGCGCTGCGCGACGCGCTCCTCGCCGGCGCCGAGGCGGCGATCGAGACGATCGACATGTCCGCCTACGAGGGCCTGCACCCGGCGGTCGGCGCGCTCGACGTCTGCCCGCTCGTCTGGCTCGAGCCCGGCGATCGCGACGCCGCGCGGACCGAGCGCGCGTCGAGGTCGCGGAGCAGATCGGCGCGCTCGGCGTGCCCGGTCTTCCTCTACGGCGAGCTGGCGAGCCGCCCCGAGCGCCGCGAGCGCGCCTACTTCCGCAACGGCGGCCTCGCCGAGCTCTGGCTGCGGATGGAGAGCGGCGAGCTGCGCCCCGACCACGGCCCGCCGCTGCCGCACCCGACGCGCCGGCGCGACCCTGGTCACCGCCCGCCCGCCGCTCGCCGCCTTCAACGTCGAGCTCGACAGCGACGACGTCGAGGTCGCCCGCGCCGTCGCCGCCGGCCTGCGCGAGTCGGGCGGCGGCCTGCCCGGCGTGCGGGCGATCGGCCTCGCCCTCGGCAGCGGCCGCGGCCCAGGTCTCGACCAACGTCCACGACCCGTTCGCCGACGCCGCTGGCGCACGTGGTCGAGCGGGTGCGGGCAGCTCGCGGCGCCGCTCGGCGCCCGGCCGGTCGAGGCCGAGCTCGTCGGCCTGGTCCCGCGAGGCGGCGCTCGCCGGCTACCCCGACGACGTGCCGATCCGCGGCTTCGACCCCGGCCGGCAGACGATCGAGGCGCGCCTCCCGGCTGCCACCTGAGCGGCACCGCGACCGACTAGATTTGAGCCGTGGCCCAGACCAAGAAGAAGCGCCGCCGCAAGCACCGCGGCACCCAGGGCGGCCGCATCGACACCAAACGCCGGCCGCCCGCCCGCGCAGCCGCGCAGAGGCGAAAGCCCAGGCCCGCTCGCGCGGCACCAAGCGGCGGCCGAAAGTCGACCGCGCCGCCGACCTGGCGCAGCTCGGCCCTCCGCGGCATCGCCGCGGCGGCGATCTTCGCCGTCCTGCTCCTGGTGATCTTCAAACGCCCGGTCGGCGCCGCGCTCGGCCTCGGCGCCTTCATGCTCGTCTTCTACATCCCGGCCGGCTACTACATCGACACGATGATGTGGCGCAAACGGGAGCGCGCGCGGATGCGCGCCGGCGAGCTGAGCGTGCCGTGAGCCTCGAGGTCCGCCATGCTCACGGTCGGGCCGATCGCCGAGAACTGCTTCCTCCTCCGCCGCGAGGGCTCCGACCAGGCGCTTGATCGTCGACCCCGGCGAGGAGGCGGAGCGGATCCTCGCCGAGCTCGAGGAGATCGGCGGCAAGGTCGAGGCGATCCTCGTCACCCACTGCCACTTCGACCACATCGGCGCGGTCGCGCCGGTGGCGAAGGCGACCGGCGCGCCGGTCTACTGCCCGGAGATCGAGACCGCCGATGCTCGCCGACATCATGGCCTTCGTCCCCTGCGACGGCTTCGGGCCCTACGAGAGCTACGAGGCCGACGAGACGGTCGAGGGCGGCGAGACGCTCGAGCTTGCCGGGCTCGAGCTCGACGTCGTCTTCACGCCCGGCCACAGCCCCGGCCACGTCACCTACTCGGTGCGCGACGAGGACGGCGATCTTCTCCGGCGACGTCCTCTTCCAGGGCTCGGTCGGGCGGGTCGACCTGCCCGGCGGCGACGGGCCGACGCTGATCGCGTCGATCCGCAGCTGCTCGACTCGCACCCGGACGAGACCGCCGTCTATCCCGGCCACATGGGCGACGACGACGCTCGGGCGCCGAGCGGGCGACCAACCCCTTCCTCGCCGAGCTGGCCCGAGCTGAGGCAGCCCGGCCGCCGCCGCGCAGGTAAGGTCGCGGCACATCGTGGCGAGGGGCAAGCAATACCAGGCACCGCGGGGGACCTTCGACGTCCTGCCGGCGGACGCCCGCGCCCGCGCCCGGGTCGAAGCCACGGCGGCGGCGATCTTCGCCCGGGCCGGCTACGAGCGCGATCGCGACGCCGGCCTTCGAGGACACCGAGCTGTTCGAGCGCGGCGTCGGCCACTCGACCGACATCGTCCGCAAGGAGATGTTCACCTTCGAGGACAAGGGCGGGCGCAGCCTCACCCTGCGCCCGGAGGGCACGGCGCCGATCTGCCGCGCCTACGTCGAGCACGGCATGCAGAAGCTGGCGCAGCCGGTGAAGCTCTCCTACCTCGGGCCCGTTCTTCCGCCACGAGCGCCCCCAGGCCGGCCGCTACCGCCAGTTCCACCAGATCGGCGCTCGAGGCGATCGGCAGCGACTCGCCGCTCGCCGACGCCGAGGCGATCTCGCTGCTGGCCGAGCTGCTGGCCGAGCTCGGCGTGCCGGGGGTCGAGCTGCGCCTCGGCAGCCTCGGCTCGCTCGAGGCGCGCCAGCGCCTACCTCGAGGAGCTGAAGGCCCACCTGCGCGCCAACGAGGGCGAGCTCTCCAAGGACGTGCGCGAGCGGATCGACGCCAACCCGCTGCGCGCCTTCGACTCCGACGACGAGGGCACGCAGGGGGTGATGGCGAGCGCGCCGAAGATGGTCGAGCGGCTCGAGGGCGAGGACGCCGAGCACTTCGCCGAGGTGCGGGCGCTGCTCGACGCCGCCGGGGTCGAGTACGCGATCGACCCGACCCTGGTCCGCGGCCTCGACTACTACACGCGGACGATCTTCTCCTTCGTCTGCGACCGGCTCGGCGCCCAGTCGGAGATCGGCGGCGGCGGCCGCTACGACGGCCTGATCGAGCAGCTCGGCGGCCCGCCGACCCCGGCGGTCGGCTGGGCGGCCGGGATCGAGCGGATCCTGCTCGCCCTCGGCGAGGAGGCCGAGGCGCCGGCGCGCGCGACGTCTTCGTCGTCACTCGCCGAGGACGGCCACGAGGCGCGGGCGACGGCGCTCGCCCTGGCGTCCGAGCTGCGCCGGGCCGGGCTCGCGGCCGAGGTCGACCTCGCCGGGCGCAGCGTCAAGGGCCAGTTCAAGCACGCCGACCGCATCGGCGCCCGCCGCGTCGTGATCCTCGAGGCCGGACGGCACCGTCAGCTGCGCGACATGGAGAGCGGCGAGCAGCGACGCAGGTCGAGAGCCGGCGAGCCTGGTCGCCGAGATCGAGCCGGCGCGTGAGCGGCGTGAGCTCGACTTCCCGGCCCTGCGGCCGAACGCCTACCGCGACACCTGGTGCGGCCAGGTGCTCGGCGACCGCGTCGACCCGAGGCGCGGGTCGCCGGCTGGGTGCACCGCCGGCGCGACCACGGCGGCCTGATCTTCATCGACCTGCGCGACCGCACCGGGCTCGTCCAGCTCGTCTTCCACCCCGACGACGTCGGGCGAGGCCTTCGAGCTCGGCCACAAGCTGCGCGCCGAGGACGTGCTCAGCGCCAGCGGCAGGTCGTGCGGCGCTCGCGCGGAGACGGTCAACCCCGAGCTGCCGACCGGCGAGGTCGAGCTCAAGGTCGGCGCCGCCGAGCTGCTCGCCGACGCCGAGACGCCGCCCTTCCAGATCGAGGGCTTCGCCGGCGAGGTCGGCGAGGACGCGCGCCTGCGCCACCGCTACCTCGACCTGCGCCGCGAGCCGATGCGCGAGGCGCTCGAGCTCCGCCACCGGGTCACCGCGGCGATGCGCGAGTTCCTCGACGGCGAGGGCTTCCTCGACATCGAGACGCCGGTCCTGACCCGCTCGACGCCCGAGGGCGCCCGCGACTTCCTCGTCCCCAGCCGCCTCCAGCAGGGCTCCTTCTACGCGCTGCCGCAGTCGCCGCAGCTCTTCAAGCAGCTGCTGATGGTCGCCGGCTTCGAGCGCTACTACCAGATCGCCCGCTGCTTCCGCGACGAGGACCTGCGCGCCGACCGCCAGCCCGACTTCACCCAGCTCGACATCGAGATGTCCTTCGTCGACGTCGACGACGTGATCGAGGTCAACGAGCGGCTGCTCGCCCACGTCTTCGAGCGGGTCGGCGGGCCGCAGCTGGAGCTGCCGATGCGGCGGATGCCCTACGACGAGGCGATCTCGCGCTTCGGCACCGACCGCCCCGACACCCGCTTCGGCCTCGAGCTCGTCGACCTCGCCGACGCCGCTGGCGCGAGACCGAGTTCAAGGTCTTCCGCTCGGTGATCGACTCCGGCGGCGCCGTGCGCGGCATCAACGCCGGCAAGCGCGAGATGCCGCGCTCGGCCCTCGACGGGCTGATCTCGCGCGCCCAGGAGCTCGGCGCCAAGGGCCTGGTCTGGGCCTTCCGCGAGGGCGAGGGCTGGCGCTCGCCGACCGCCAAGTTCCTCACCGACGAGGAGCTGGCGGCGCTCAACGAGCGGCTCGGCGCCGAGGAGGGCGACCTGCTGCTCGTCGTCGCCGACAAGCCGAAGGTCGCCAACGCGGTGCTCGGCCAGCTGCGCCTCGACCTCGCCGCCGAGTTCGGCCTGATCCCCGAGGGCAGCCGACGACCTGCTCTGGATCGTCGACTGGCCGCTGCTGGAGCGGAACGAGGAGGGCGGCTGGGACCCGCTGCACCATCCCGTTCACCGCGCCTGCTGGCGACTTCGACCCCGACGATCCGGCGCGGCTCGCGCGCCCTCGCCTACGACTTGGTCTGGAACGGCCAGGAGATGGGCGGCGGCTCGATCCGCATCAGCGACGCCGACCTGCAGGAGCAAGGTCTTCGCCGCGCTCGGCATCGACGCGGCCGAAGCGCGAGGCGCGCTTCGGCTTCCTGCTCGAGGCGCTGCGCTACGGCGCGCCGCCGCACGGCGGCATCGCCTACGGGCTCGACCGGATCGTCCAGCGCCTCTGCGGCGCCGACTCGATCCGCGACGTGATCGCCTTCCCGAAGACGGCCTCGGGCGCCGACGCGCTCACCGGCGCGCCGGCGCCGGTCGACGAGCCGCAGCTGCGCGAGCTCGGCCTGCAGCTCCGCGCCAAGCGCCCGCCTGCGGGGGGATGAGCTTGTTCGGCCGGATCCGGGCGGTCCTTCGGAGGCCGGCCGCCGGGCCCGGGCGCGACCCCGGTCCACGTCGACGACCCGCGCTTCGACAGCTGGGACGTGGTGCGCGAGTTCGCCGACGTCAAGACCGCCCGGGCCTGGCACCAGGCGCTCAAAGAGGCCGGCATCGAGGCGGTGCTCACGGCCGACTGGCCGCTCGACCGCTACGGCCGCGGCGACATCGCTCTGCGGGTCCAGCCCGAGGACTGGAGCGAGGCCGAGATGCTGCTCTCCAACCTGGACGACTGACTCCTCGCCACGACGCCCGCCCGGTGGTACGGTTGGCCCGGAGGCTCGAGCCCGTGCGAGAGCCGTCTCACCGTTTGACCCAACACAAACGGCGCGGGAGCTGATCTCTCTCGGTCCTGTGGGATCGCGAGGAGGCGCCCACCCTTTACTTCAAGGGATCAAAGCCAGAGGCGGTACCGGCGGGCTGGAGCCTCTTTTGGGCTCTACCCTAGGTGGGTGACGCGAGAGCTCTTCGAGGCCTACTGCAGGACGCAAGCCGGCTGGGACCGGCGGCCGACGGCGCCTTTACGGGTGCTGCCGGAGGCGCGGCCTGTGGCGACCTTTCCCGGGTTTCGCTGCTTGTTGAGGATGGTCGGGTCGCAAGTGTCAGCTTCGATGCCGAGGGCTGTGGGGCGACGCGGGCTGCCACGGCGGCGGTTGCTGAGATGGTTGACGGAGAGTCGGTGCTCGATGCGGGCCGGGTCGGGACAGATGAGGTCGACGAGGCGATCGGAGGGTTGACGCCGGCCAAGCGGCATGCGGCGCAGCTGGCGGCGGATGCGCTGCACCGGGCGCTGGCCCAGGTGGCTGCTTCTGACCTGGTGCTTGCCGCGCCAGAGGGCGATCGCGTGCTGGTCGCGATGTCGGGCGGTGTCGACAGCGCCGTCGCAGCGCTGCTCGAACAGGAGCGCGGCGCCGAGGTGGTCGGGGTGACGCTGAAGCTCTGGGCCGATCCCGAGACCGACGGGGCGAAGGCCTGCTGCTCGCCGGAGGCGGTGCTGGGGGCGCGGGCGCTGGCGCACTCGCTCGGCATCCCCCACCTGACACTTGACCTGGAGGAGGAGTTCCGGCGTCGCGTCGTCGCCGAGTTCGTCTCCGGCTATGCCGCCGGCAGCACGCCCAACCCTTGCATCGCCTGCAACGGCGAGGTGCGGATCGCGGCGATGGTCGACCTGGCGCGAGCGGCTCGGCGCCACCCACCTCGTCACCGGCCACTACGCCCGCATCGTCGAGGATGGCGATGGGCCGTTGCTGGCCGCGGCGGCGGACGAGAACAAGGACCAGAGCTACATGCTTGCCGCGCTGCCGCCCGGGCTGCTCCGACAGGGTCCGGTTCCCGCTGACCGAGCTGACCAAGCCGCAGGTGCGCGAGATCGCCGACCGCCACGGCCTTGCCGTCGCCCGCAAGCCCGAGAGCCAGGACCTCTGCTTCCTCTCCGGCCAGGGTAAGGCCGACTTCCTGCGCCGCCACGGTGGCCTGCGCGAGCGCGAGGGAGAGGTCGTCGACTCCGCGGGCCGGGCGATCGGCCGCCATCGCGGCCACCACAACTTCACCGTCGGTCAGCGCCGCGGCATCGGCGGTGGCGCGGACGAGCGGATGTACGTGCTCGCCACCGACGCCCGCACTAACACCGTCACCGTCGGCCCGCGCAGCGAGCTGATGGTGAGCTCAGTCCATCTGCGCAACGCCGTCCTGCACCGCGAGGGAGCGAGCGTCGACGCGGTGCGCTTGCGCTATCGCTCGCAGCCCGTCCCCGCCGCGGTGGGCGCGACGGGGAGCGGGCTGCATGACGAGCTCGACGTCCGGCTGGGAGAGAAATTTGCCGGCGTCTCGCCCGGTCAAACGGCCGTTTTGCTTGCCGGCGAGGCGATCGTCGGACACGGCCAAATCGCCTAGGCCTGCTGTTCTTTGCGCAGCTTCGCGGCGCCAGAGACGCAACGGCTAAAGGGCGTGCCCTTCTCGCCTTTGACGTGCTTCTTGCTCATTTCCTTGCACGCCTGGCCGGGGCTGAGCTCGTCGTTGTTGGCGGCTTTCGCCATCGCCGTCACGCACTGGCTGAAGGGCGTGCCCTTCTCGCCTTTGACGTGCTTGCGGCTCTGGTCGTTGCAGTAGCGGCCGTACGCTTTCGCCTTTTCCGGCAGGCCGGCTTTGGGGCCCGGGGTTTTGGGTTCGGCGGGCGTGTATTCGGGGCCGTTCCCGTTCCCATTTCCGTTGTTCCCGTTCCCGTTGCCATGGGAGTGGGCGGGCGGGACGCCTTCGGGCTGGCCTTGCGCGAGGGCCAGGGCGGGGGCCGCGCTGAGCGCAAGAGCCCCGACCACCAACGCGATCTTCAGTTGCAGCTTCATCGTGCCTCCTTCGACGGGAGGCCCACCTACGTTTGCGGCGGACCTTGCCCCTGTGGGTTTTCCGCTGACTGCAACGGCCTTTCGGCGGAGTTGTCAGGCCCGACGTCTTGGGGCGGGCTGGGGTTTGGCGGTGGTGAAGGATGGGCGCCAGCTTCCGGATGGTCCACTGATCCACTCGGCGATTTGGGATTGCCGTGCGCCGGCCCTTGTGAGCCGGCATGGCCATGGGAACGACGAGGCGGTCCGGCGGGGGCATGAGAGTGGGAGGCCGAGCGGCCTTTGCCCCCGCCTCCGGCATTGCGGCCGGCCTGCGCCCGACCGCCGCCATGTGCGGCGGCGGTTTCCTGGCCGTGGTTGGACGCGGCTGGAAGATCCTTGGCGGCGGGTCCAGGGGTCGTGGGGGGCGCGGTTTGGGCGGCACCTGGATTGGCTGCTCCGCCACCCTTCGTCGGGCTGCCACCCGCCGGATCCGACCGGCGCTCGACGCTCGAGCTTCCGCTTGGCTTTCCCTGTGCTTCAGCTGCTGGCACGGCTGTGCCGGCGGAATCCGAGCCCTCAGACGCAGAGTCGCCGGAAACTTGTCCGGCGTTGGCGCCGTCGCCGTGCGAACCCGAGATATCGACGAGGCCGCTTCGGTCCGCGATCGATGCGCCGAGCACCGCGACGACGGCTACCGTTGCTGCCGACTTGAGCGCCAGCGAGCCGGCGGCCGTCTTGCCGACCCCCGCAGCGAGGCTGCCGCCGATCCCGGCGCTCGCGTTGCCGGACCCCAAGATCGAGTGCAGGAGAGCGGTCGACGCTGCGGCGGGCAGCGGTGCGATCGCCGCCAGATCGCGGCGCCGCGCCGCGATCGACTCGCCGAATTCGCGGCACTCGGCGCAGTCGCGCAGGTGAGCTTGGATGTCGCGGCGCCGGGTGATGCGACCGTCGGCGTCGGAGAGCTCCTGCATCACCTTCTCGCAGCTCATCTCACGCCCCGCTTCCAGCTGGCGCAGGCTGAGCCGCGCCTCGTAGATGGTTTGCCGCGCGACCGCCGCGCTGGTCTCGAAGACCTCGCCGATCTGCTCGAACTCGAGCCCGCCCAGCTCGCGCATCACCAGGGCGCCACGCTGCCGTTCGGGCAGCCGATCGAGGTCGTCGAGCAGGCGCCGCAGGCGTTCGCGCTGGCCGGCCGTTTCCGCCGGGCCACCCGCAGGACTGGCCAGCTCCGGCGCGAGCTCGACCTGCTCGCGGCGCCGGCGCAGCAGCTCGACCGACTCGTTGTGGGCGATCCGGTAGAGCCAGGGCTTGAGCTGGATCTCGCGCCGCTCCCCCGGCAGCGCCCGCACCGCCTTCAACATGGCGTTCTGCAGCGCATCCTGGGCATCCTCGGCGTTGCCCACGATCGAGAAGCAGTAGCGGTAGAGCTGTTGGTGGTAGCGCTCGTAGACCGCCTCGAGCTCGCTCCAGTCCATTTGTCAAGGGTAGGGCCATTCGCACCTGCCGTTGCAACGGTCGAGCGGCTCCCGCGTCAGGCGCTTAGGCTCTGCAATTCATGAAGGCCAGCGAGATTCGCCAGACTTATCTCTCCTTCTTCGCGGAGCGCGGGCACAAGATCCTGCCCTCGGCCTCGCTGGTGCCCTCTGTCCACGATCCCTCGGTGCTGCTGACGACGGCGGGGATGCAGCCCTTCAAGCCTTACTTCCTCGGCCGCGAGGAGCCGCCCGCGCCGCGCCTGGCCGACGTGCAGAAGTGCTTCCGCACCACCGACATCGAGGAGGTCGGCAAGACCGCCCGCCACCTCACCTTCTTCGAGATGCTCGGCAACTGGAGCTTTGGCGACTACTTCAAGCAGGAGTCGATCCCCTGGGGCTGGCAGCTCTCCACCGAGGGCTTCGGCATGGACCCGGAGCGGATCTGGGTCACCGTCTTCGGCGGCGACGAGGAGCTCGGGCTGGGGCCCGACGAGGAGGCGATCGAGATCTGGCGCGGGGTCGGCGTGCCCGACGAGCGCATCGTCCACCTCGGCCGCGAGGACAACTTCTGGCAGGCGGGACCGAGCGGTCCGTGCGGGCCGTGTTCGGAGCTGTACCTCGACCGGGGCGAAGAGTTCGGCGCCGCTGGAGAGCGGCCTGGCGACGACACCGACCGCTTCCTCGAGTTCTGGAACCACGTCTTCATGAGCTACGACCTCTCCGCCGACGGCGGGCTAAGCGAGCTGCCGATGCGCAACATCGACACCGGCATGGGGCTGGACCGGATGGCGGCGGTCCTGCAGGACGTGCCTTCGGTCTTCGAGACCGACCTGATCCGGCCGCTGATCGACCTCGCCGAGGAGATCTCGGGGCGCTCGTATGGCGAGGGCGGCGCGGTCACGCGGGCGATGCGGATCGTCGCCGATCACTCGCGCGGCGCCACCTTCCTGATCACCGACGGCGTCGTCCCCTCCAACGAGGACCGCGGCTACATCCTGCGCCGGATCATGCGCCGGGCGATCCAGCAGGGGCGCACGCTGGGGCTGGAGACGCCATGGCTGGGCCGCTTCGCCGAGCGCACGATCGAGATCATGGGCGAGGCCTATCCGGAGGTTGCCGCCGAGCGCGAGACGATCGCCCGCTGGGTCGGCGACGAGGAGGAGAGCTTCGGCCGCACCCTGGAGCGCGGCACCGAGTTGCTGGAGCGCCTGGTCGCCGAAGCGAAGGAGTCGGAGACCTCCTGGATCGCCGCCGCCGACGCCTTCGAGCTGCACGACACCTACGGCTTCCCCTACGACTTGACCAAGGAGCTGGTCGCCGAGGAGGGCCTCTCGGTCGACGACGGCGGCTTCGAGGAGCTGATGGAGGAGCAGCGCCAGCGCTCTCGCGGTCGGCGCGGCGACCGCGCACGGCTCCGAGGACCGCCACGAGCGCGTGATCGCGTTCGCGGCAGCGGCCGCGCCGACCCGCTTCGTCGGCTACGAGCGGCTGCGGGTGGAGACCGGGGTTGCCGCCGTCGAGCAGCTGGACGGCTCCTTCCTGGTCAAGCTGGAGGAGAGCCCGTTCTACGCTGAGGGCGGCGGGCAGGTCGCCGATAGCGGCGTGCTGCGCCGCGACGGCGAGGAGCTGAAGGTGCGCGACGTCTACCGCGTCGGGGACGACCAGGCGCTGCTGGTGGAGGGGGCCCACGATCCCTCGACCCACGTCGAGGCCGAGGTCGACCGCGAGACCCGCCACGCGACGATGCGCAACCACACCGCTACGCACCTTTTGCACGCTGCGCTGCGCGAGCGCCTTGGCAGCACGTGCGCCAGGCCGGCTCGGCGGTCCGTCCCGACAAGCTGCGCTTCGACTTCACCCACGGGCAGGGGCTCAGCCCGGAGGACCTGAGCGCGATCGAGGACCGGGTCAACGGGTGGATCAAGGCGAGCCGGCCGGTGCGCTGGCTGGAGATGGAGCGGGCCGAGGCCGAGCGCCTGGGGGCGATGGCGCTGTTCGGCGAGAAGTACGGCGAGTGGGTGCGCGTGGTCGAGGTCGACGGCGTCTCGCGGGAGCTCTGCGGCGGCACCCACGTCGCCAACACGGCCGAGATCGGCATCTTCAAGATCGCCTCGGAGGGCTCGAGCGCCGCCAACGTGCGCCGGATCGAGGCGCTCAGCGGCCCGGCGGCGATCGACTGGTTCCGCGAGCGCGAGGAGAGGCTGGAGGAGGTTGGCGACCTGCTCGGCTCCCCGCAGGACCCGCTTGCCGGGGCCCGACGCGCCGCCGAGCGCCTGCAGCAGGCCGGCAAGGGGGCGGAGCAGGCGCAGCGTCAGCTGCTCGGCGAGGAGGCGGAGCGGCTGGTCGGCGAGGCGAGCGACGTTGGCGGAGTGAAGGTGGTCGCTGCAAAGGCGCCCTTGGCCGGCCAGAAGCAGCTGCTCGATCTCGCCAACCGTGTGCGGTCGAAGCTCGGCAGCGATTCGGCGATCGCGCTCGGCGGCGCAGACGGTGCGAAGGTCGGCCTCGTCGTCCTTGACTCGAACCAGTCGTCGACGTGGCGTCTCGGCGGCCGCCGTGGTCCGCGAGGCGGCTCCGATCGTCGGCGGTGGCGGTGGCGGGCGCGACGACATGGCCCAGGCCGGCGGCAAGGACCCGTCCAGGCTCGACGAGGCGCTCGCCGCGGCACGATCTGCGATCGAGGTCGGGCTCGGCTAGGGCGATGCGCGTCCTCGCCCTCGACCACGGCACCGCCCGCATCGGCTGCGCGATCTCCGACCCCAGCGGCACCCTGGCGACGCCGCTGCCGGTGATCGAACCGTCTGAGGCGCGCTCGGTCGCCGAGCTGGTTGCCGAGCACGGGGTCGAGCGGGTCGTCGTCGGCCTGCCGCTCCACCTCAGCGGCGAGGAAGGCAGCCAGGCGGCGCTGGCGCGCACCTTCTGCACGGAACTGGAAGCGATCCTCGAGGTTCCGGTCGAGACCTACGACGAGCGCCTGACCACGCGCATGGCCGAGGCGAGCCGCCGCGAGGGTGCCGCCGCGGCGCCGGACTCGCTCGCCGCCGCCCATCTCCTCCAGGCCTACCTGGCGGGTCAGGCCGCGATCGAGGAGCCTGACGATGAGTGAAGACCCGAGTACCGCGGAGCGCGAGGAGCGTCGTCGTGAGCGCGAAGCGCGCCGGGTCGCGGTGCAGCCCAAGCCGGAGAAGCAGAAAAAAACGCCAGGGCCATCTCACTCCCGCCGGAAGCGACTAGGCGTCGCCGTCGCCCTCGGTGCCGTCTTCCTCGGTATCGTCGCGATCGCGGCCCTTGCCTACCGCCACTTCCACCGCAGCACGCCGCCGCCGGTCGTGATCAAGACGATCACGGTGACGATCCCCGAGGGCTACACCCGCTCCCAGACAGCGGAAATCGCCAAGCAGGAAGGCCTGGGCGGCAGCTACGAGCAGGCAAGCGTGCGCTCCAAGTACCTCAAACCGGCCAAGTACGGCGGCACCGACGCCAAGGACCTGGAGGGCTTCCTCTTCCCGGACACCTTCGAGCTCGAGAAGCACGCCAGCGCTGCCAGCCTGGTCCAGCTCCAGCTCGAAGACTTCAAGCGCCGGATCAAGGGCGTGGACATGTCCTACGCGCGCTCGAAGAACCTGACGGTCTTCGACGTGGTCACGATCGCCTCGATGATCGAGCACGAGGCGGGGGTGGAAAGCCAGCGCCCGCTGGTCGCCGCGGTGATCTACAACCGCCTGCACGAAGGGATGCCGCTGGGGATCGACGCGACGACGCGCTTTGCCACCGGCAACTACACGCGGCCGCTGACCGAATCCGAACTGGCGGTCGAATCGCCCTACAACACGCGCACCCACGCCGGCTTGCCGCCGGGGCCGATCGACAGCCCGGGCCTGGCCTCGATCGAAGCCGCCGCCCACCCGGCGAAGGCCGACTACCTCTATTACGTGGCCGAGCCCGGCGCCTGCAACAAGCTCGCCTTCGCCTCGACCGAAGCCGAATTCAACGCCGACGTCGAACGCTACGACTCGGCCCGCGCAGCGGCGGGCGGGAAATCGCCCGACAGCTGCGGGGAATAGGCAGTGCCGCGGCTAGCCGTCCTCGGCCACCCGGTCGGCCACTCCCGCTCACCGGCGATGCAGAGCGCGGCCCTGGCCGAGCTGGGGCTGGGGGAGGAGTGGAGCTACGAGGCAATCGACGTGGCGCCGGACGCGTTCGAGGCGCGGGTGCGGGAGATGGCAGGCGAAGGCTTTGCCGGCGCCAACGTCACCGTCCCCCACAAGGAGGCGGCGTTGGCGCTGGCCGACGAGCTCTCGCAGACCGCGCGCGAGATCGGCGCGGCGAACACGCTCAGCTTCGAGGCGGGCGCGATCCGCGCCGACAACACCGATGCCGCCGGGCTGCTCGGCGCCCTGTCGTCATCTCCGGCCGGCAAGCGGGCGCTGGTGCTGGGCGCGGGTGGCGCGGCGCGGGCGGTCGTCTGGGGCCTCCTGCGCGAGGGCGTCGAGGTGGCGGTCTGGAACCGCACCGAGCTGCGCTCGCGAGACCTCTGCGCGGAATTGGGCGGCGAACCGGTGGCGGCGCCGATTCAGGCCGACTACGACCTGATCGTCAACTCGACCGCAGTCGGCCTCGGCGGTGAGGACCCGTTCTCGGAACTGCCGCTGGCGGCGGACGGCTTCACAGCGGAGCAGACCGTCGTCGACATGGTCTACGGCGGCGAGCAGGCCAAGCTCCTGCGCGCCGCCGAGGCTGCCGGTGCTGAGGTGGTCGGCGGCCTGGAGATCCTCGTCCAGCAAGGCGCCCGCTCGCTCGAAATCTGGACCGCCCGCCCTGCTCCCCTCGACACCATGCGCACCGCCGCGCGCCGATAGCCTTGCGCGGATGACGGCGTTCAGGTTCACCACCGCAGGGGAGTCGCACGGGCCTGGGCTCGTCGCGATCGTCGAGGGGATGCCGGCGGGGCTGGAGCTCGATCGCGAGGCGCTCGATCGCGACATGGCGCGGCGCCAGCTCGGCCACGGGCGTGGCGGGCGGATGAAGATCGAGACCGACACGGTCGAGGTCCGCTCCGGCCTGCGCCACGGACGCACGCTCGGCAGCCCGATCGCCGTCCTCGTCGCCAACCGCGACTACGCCAACTGGGAGGAGCGGATGAACCCCTGGCCGGTCGACGCCGAGGTGGACGAGGTCCATCTGCCACGGCCCGGCCACGCCGACCTCGTCGGCGCTCAGAAGTACGGCCACGACGACATCCGCAACGTGCTCGAGCGGGCCAGCGCCCGGGAGACGGCGGCGCGCGTCGCCGCCGGCTCGCTTGCCCGCGGCCTCCTCACCGCGCTTGGTGTGAGCGTCCACAGCCACGTCACCCAGATCGCCTCGGTCAAGGCTCCCGAGCGCCCGGACCTCGGGCCGGATGACTTCGCCGGGGTCGACGACGATCCGGTGCGCTGCCTCGACGCCGATGCCAGCGCCGCGATGGTCGAGGAGATCAACCGCCTGCGCAAGGCGAACGAGAGCCTCGGCGGCAGCTTCGAGGTGCGCGCCTTCGGCCTCGTTCCCGGCCTTGGCTCCCACATCTCCTGGGAAGACCGCCTCGACGGGCGGCTCGCCGGCGCCGTGGCCTCGATCCAGTCGGTCAAGGGCGTCGCGATCGGCGAAGCCTGGGACGTTGCCGGCCGGCCCGGCTCGGAGGCCCACGACGAGATCTTCTGGTCGCCTGAGCGCGGCTACTTCCGCGAGACCAACCACGCCGGCGGCCTCGAGGGTGGCATGACCAACGGCCAGCCGCTCTCCGTCCGCGCCGCGATCAAGCCGATCTCGACCCTGACCAAGCCGCTGCGCTCGGTCGACACCGAGACCAAGGAACCCGCGCAAGCGCTGCGCGAGCGCACCGACTCGACCGTGGTCCCGGCCGCCGCGGTGGTCGCCGAGGCAATGGTCTGCCTCGTCCTCGCCCGCGCCTACCGTGAGAAGTTCGGCGGCGACCACATTGACGACGTGCTCGCCTCCGTGGCGGCCTACAAGGCCCGCATCGACTTCCGCGGATGAAACGTCCATTTCCCATGTATGGGATGGAAAAAGGACGTCTCGTTCGGTGAAGCGTCCCGCCTTGGTCTTTATCGGATTCATGGGGGCGGGGAAGTCGACCGCGCTTGCCGCGGCGCGCGATGCTGGTCTGGAGACGACCGAGATCGACGCGCTGATGGAGGAGGCCTTCGGCAAGTCGATCTCCGCCGCCTTCGAGGAGGACGGCGAGGCGGCGTTCCGCGCCCGTGAGTCGGAGGTTGTCGGCTCCCTGCTCGAGCACGCCGACGGCGGCGTGCTCGCGCTCGGCGGCGGCAGTGTCCTCTCCGAGCGCATCCGCGCGGCGCTGGGGCGCCACGTCGTCGTCTGGCTGCAGGTCGACGCGGCGCAGGCCTGGGCACGGATCGCCCGCAGCGACCGGCCGCTCGCCACCAGCGCCGAAGACGTCGAGCGCCTGCTGGAAGAGCGCCAGCCCTTCTACGAGCAGCTCGCCGATGCGGTGCTGCCGCCGGGCGACCGCGGCCTGATCGCCCGTGCGATGCCCTCGCTGCTCGCGCTGACCGAGCTGCCACCGACCACCAAGATGCTCTGGGCTTGGAGTGAATCGGGGGAGTATCCGGCCTTCGTCGGCCCCGGATTGTTCGAAACGGACTGGTGGCCGCTCGACAGCCGCCGCTTCTGCGTCACCGATACCTCCGTGGGTTCTCTCTACGGGGAGAAGGTTGAGCCGGTGGAGGCGCGGATCGAGGTCGAGCCAGGAGAGGAGGCGAAGACGATGCGCGAAGCCGAGCTGGTGCTGCGACAGCTGGCACGCGCAGGGATGAGGCGGGACGATCATCTGGTCGCGCTTGGCGGTGGGGTCGTCGGAGACCTCGCTGGATTCTGCGCGCACGTCTATCAGCGGGGTGTTCCGGTCGTCCACGTTCCGACCACGCTCGTGGCCCAGGTCGACTCGGCCTACGGCGGCAAGACCGGAGTCGACCTTCCGGCGGGCAAGAACTACGTTGGGGCATATCACCTGCCCGCCGCGGTCCTCGCCGACACCTCGACTCTCGCTTCGCTGCCCCCCGGGAATTGAGCTCCGGCTTCGTGGAGCTGCTGAAGACCGCCCTGCTGGCCGGCGGCGAGCTCTGGGAGCGGGTGCGAGCGCTCGAAGAGCTGGACCTCGGCACGGTTGGAGAGCTCGTCTTTGCATGCGCCCAGCTACAAGTGCAAGGTCGTCGCCGAAGACGAGCGCGACGAAGGCCTGCGTGCAGTGCTCAACCTCGGTCACACGGTCGGTCACGGGATCGAGTCAGCCTCTGCATACACGCATCACCGTCACGGCGAAGCAATCGGACTCGGCCTTCTGGCGGCCCTTCGCCTCTCTGACGCGCCGGAGTTGCGCGACGAGGTCAAGGCGATTCTCGAACGGCACAACCTGCCCGTATCCATTCACCGCGATTTCCTCCAAGCTGACGAGATCATCGACCGGCTTCAGGGTGACAAGAAGCGCACCGTCGCCGGCATCGGCTTCGTCCTACTTTCCCGACCCGGCGATCCACTTTACGGTCAGCTGGTCGACCCGGCTAAGGTCCGCTCGGCCGTGGAGGAGCTGATCGAATGACCACCGCCCACAACCGCGTCGCCGTCCTGCACGGGGTCAACTTCGACATCCTCGATCGCCGCGATCCCGAGGTCTACGGCGGGCTCTCCCTGCGTGACCTGGAGACCAAGGTTGAGCGCTGGGCTCGCGAGCTCGGGCTGGAGACGATCTTCTTCCAGACCAACTCCGAGGGAGAGTTCGTCGAGTACCTGCACCGCCTGCCCGAGCTGGCCGACTCGGCGCTCGTCAACGCCGGCGCCTGGTCCCACTACAGTCGCGCGATCGCTGACGCGCTCGACGTTGCCCGCCTGCCGGCGGTCGAGGTGCATCTCTCTGACGTCGAGTCCCGTGACGAGTGGCGCAGACTCTCGGTCTTCGACGGCTTGGTGCTGGCCAAGATCGCCGGCAAGGGCCCCGATGGCTACCGCGATGCGCTCGAGCTGCTTGCTCGCGAGCTGGGCGTCAGCTCGGCCTGATGCTGTCCCGCGGCGACCGCCTCGCGGCCCTGGTGGCCGAGCGTGAGCTCGAGTGCCTGCTCGTCACCGACCTGGTCAACGTCCGCTATCTGACCGGCTTCGGGGGCACCAACGGCGCTTGCGTCTGCGGTCCCGAGGCGCGCCTCTTCCTCACCGACTTCCGCTACAGCGAGCGCGCCGAGGCGGAGGTCGAGGGCTGGGAGGTCGTCACCGTCAGCGACGACTGGCTGGGCGGGATCGCTGGCCGCCTCTCCGGTAGGACCGGCTTCGAAGACCACCACATGGCCGTGCGGACGCTGAAGAAACTGGAGGAGAAGCTGCCGGACGGCGTCAGCCTCGAGGGCGCGGGGGGGACGGTGGAGAAGCTGCGCCGGGTCAAGGACGAGGCCGAGCTAGCCAGGATCGCCGCGGCCGCGGAGCTCGCGGATGAGATCTGGCGCTGGTCGGTCGAGCGCGGCCTCGCCGGTCGCAGCGAGCTCGACGTCGCCCGGGCCGCTGAGGCGCGGATGCGCGAGCAGGGGGCGGAGCCCTCGTTCCCGACGATCGTCGCCGCCGGGCCCAACGGCGCCCTGCCCCATGCCGAGCCGGGCGAGCGCGAGATCGGCCGCGGCGAGCTGATTGTCTTCGACATGGGCGCCAAGCTCGACGGCTACTGCTCCGACGGCACCCGCACCTTCGCCAGCGGCGAGCCGGGCGAGCAGGCGCGGGCTGTCTACGAGACCGTGCGCGAGGCCCAGGCCGCGGGGCTGGCCGCGGTCGAGGCGGGAGCCCGCGCCGAGGCGGTCGACGGGGTCGCCCGCGAGCTGATCTCGGCCGCCGGGCACGGCGAGCGCTTCGGCCACGGCCTCGGCCACGGGGTCGGCCTCGAGGTGCACGAGGAGCCGCGCGTCTCGCCTCGCTCCGAGGACGTGCTGGCAGCCGGCGAAGTGGTGACGATCGAGCCCGGCGTCTACCTGCCCGGTGAGCTCGGGGTCCGCATCGAGGACCTGGTGGTCGTGACGGAGGAGGGTCACACCAACCTCAGCGGCCTGCCCAAGGAACTGCAGCTCGTCGACTGACCCCGGTGCCGCAGATGCAGACTCAAGGTTTCGGCGGATCCCGTCGATCCCGAAGTGATGGTGGCGACGGCCGACACGATGCGCAGCGGACGCGAGATGGGCTCGATCGAGTCCCTCGCCGCGATCCGGGCAGAAGCCCGTCGCGAACGCCTGCTCGACATGGAGCGGCGCGTGCGGCGCTACCGAACGGCCTGCTTCGCGATCCTCGGCCTGGCGCTGGCCTCTGCCGGGCCGCAGGTCGGCTGGGCTTGGCTGGCGCCGCTGGCGCTCGGTCTCTGCGGCTTCGCCGTCGCCGACCGCTTCATGCAGGCGAGCCCGCGGCCGTGGCTCTGGGTGGCGGGCGCCTGGGGCATGCTGCCGCTGCTGCTCGCGGGCGCGGTAATCGCCACTGGCGGACCGACCAGCCCGGCGCTGATGTGGTTCGCCCTGCCGGCGGTGACGCTCGGCGTCCGCTTCGAGCCCTGGGGGATGGCGGTCGGCACCGCTTATCTGCTCCTCGTCTTCCTGGCCAGCACCGTCGCGGTCGACCCGGCGGCAGCGAGCGCGCACAGCCAGAGCCTGATCGCCGCCGTCGCCCTGATCCTCAGCACCGTGATCCTCTCCGGTGCCCTGGTCGAGTCCGACCGCGCCCACCGCCGCAGCTCGACCCTCGATCCGCTCACCGGGCTCTTCAATCGCAACGCGCTGGAGCAGCGGCTTGCCGATCTCGACGGGCAGCCCAGCGGCGAGAAGGAGGGCCAGTCCCACGCCCTCCTGCTCTGCGACCTCGACCACTTCAAGCAGGTCAACGACGAGCTCGGTCACGCCGCCGGCGACGCGGTCCTGCAGGACGTCGCCTACACGATGCGCGCCGCGCTGCGCGCCGGCGACTCGATCTACCGCATCGGCGGCGAGGAGATCCTCGTCGTCCTGCCGGGGGCCAGCGAAGCGGACGCGGTCGCGATCGCCGAGCGCCTGCGCGAAGCGGTGCGGGAGCGGCGTCCCGCCGGAGTGGACGTGACGGTCAGCATCGGCGCCGCCGTCTCCAAGCCGGACGCGGTCGACACCGACGACCTCGTCGCCCGCGCCGACGCGGCCCTCTACTCGGCCAAGGCCGGCGGCCGCGACCGCGTCGCGGTCGCCCTCTGAGTAGCCTCAGCGGCTGAGGTCGATCGTCTGCGTCGAGCCGCGCCGGCGAAGGCGGCGATCAGCTCGACCGTCGCCTCGAGGTCGGCGAGGTCGACCAGCTCGACCGGCGAGTGCATGTAGCGCAGGGGGATCGAGACGAGGCCGGTGGGAACGCCGGAGCGGGCGAACTGGACCGCGTCGGCGTCGGTGCCGGTCGAGCTGCCGCTGGCGCCGACCGTGTGCTCGATCCCGGCCTCCTCGGCGGCCTCGACCAGCAGCTCGAAGACCTTCGGCGAGAGGGTCGAGCCGCGGCAGATCACCGGCCCGCTGCCGAGCGGGTGGCTGCCGAGCTCCTTCTCGTCGATCCCGGGCGCGTCGGTGGCGTGGGTGACGTCGACGACGACGGCGAGGTCGGGCTCGACCGCGAAGGCCGAGGTGCGGGCGCCGAAGAGGCCGATCTCCTCCTGCACGGCGGCGACCGCGGCGAAGCTGGCGCCCTCGAGCGAGCCGCGCTCGTGACAGCGGCGCAGCGCCTCGAGGGCGACGTAGGCGCCGAGGCGGTTGTCCATCGAGCGCGAGACCAGCCGGTCGCCGGCCAGGTGCACGCGGCTCGGCTGGCGATCACCACCGGGTCGCCGACCCGGACCATCGCGGCGGCCTCGTCGCGGTCGGCGGCGCCGATGTCGATGTGCAGCGCCCTTCAGCTCGACCACCTTCTTGCGCGCCTCGGCGTCGAGCAGGTGGATCGGCTTGCGCCCGACGACGCCCGGCACGGCCCGTCCGTGCCGCGGACCTCGACCCGCTGGCCGACCAGGATCTGCGGGTCCCAGCCGCCGATCGGGGCTGAACCAGAGGAAGCCCTTCTCGTCGATGTGGGTGACGACCAGGCCGATCTCGTCGATGTGGCCGACGACGGCGAGCAGCGGCCCCGCCTCGCCGATCCGGGCGACCGAGGAGCCGAGGCCGTCGCTGGAGAGCGAGGCGAACGAGGCCGCCTCGCGCCAGATCGCGGCGGCCGGGCCCTCGTAGCCGGACGGGCGCGCCGGACGCGGAGCAGCTTGTCGAGTAGTCCAGGGGTTTCGGCCACGAGAGCGGGCAGTATGTCGAGTCGTACAGACGTCCGCGGTGTACGCAGATTCAAATAGCTTTTCGCGATGTGAGTGGCAAGCCAATCGTCGCGGTCGTCACCGGCGCCTCGAGCGGGATCGGCGAGGCGACGGCCCGGCGCCTCGCCCGCGAGCCGGGCGCCGAGCTGGTCCTGGTCGCCCGCCGCGAGGAGCGCCTGCGGGCGCTCGCCGAGTCGCTTCCCTGCGAGGCGACCTACGTCGCCGCCGACCTGACCGAGGCCGACGCGCCCCGAGCGCGTGCGCGCCCACGTCGACGAGCACCGCGGCGGCGCCTCACCCTGCTGGTCAACAACGCCGGCGCCTCCTGGCGCGGCAGCTTCGCCGAGGGCGGCTACGCCAACGTCCACCGCCACATGGAGCTCAACTTCGACGCCGTCGTCCGGCTGACCGAGGCGCTGCTGCCGTCGCTGCGCGCCTCGGCGCCGAGCGCGATCGTCAACGTCGCCAGCACCGCCGGCCGCGTCGCCCGCGCCCGCACCGGCGCCTACTCGGCGAGCAAGTTCGCGCTGATCGGCTGGACCGACGCGCTCTACGCGGAGGAGCGCCCGCACGGCGTCCACGTCGGCATGGTGCTGCCGGGCTTCATCGCCACCGAGGGCTTCCCGGCGACCGAGCTGCGCGAGAAAGCGCTGACCCGCTGGATCGTCTCCAAGCCCGAGCGCGTCGCCGAGGCGATCGTCGAGGCCGGCCCGGGCGGCAAGGCCGAGCGCTACGTGCCGCGCCCCTACGCGCTCGCCGCGGTCGCGCGGATCCTGCTGCCGGGCCTCGTTCGCCGGGTGCTCTCCGGCGGCGGCGCCGCAGCCTCACCACCAGCACCGGCGCCGAAGCGGGCGACTCGCAGTAGCGGCCCGGCTGCGAGCTCAGGAGGAGGTGAAGCGCCCGGGCGCGATCCGGCAGTACTGGAATCCGAAGACGAAGCTGACGTTGTTGGCGGCGTTGCTGCTGCGTTCGGCCCGGATCCTTCGTGGGCGGCGCGGATCTTGTCTTCTTCTTTCAGCGCCTTGCCGAGTTTGCGCAGGTTCGTCTGATGATGTTGAGGAATGCTTGAACCACTTTGAGCAGGCGGGCGTCGTCGGCGGGCGGTCGCGGCACCGCTTCGGAGATTTTCGCCACGGTCGAGCCGAAGGCTTGCCGAGGCGCTGGATGAACTGCCCGCCGGCCTGTTTCAGCTTGCCGTCCTTGACCTTCTTGCGGACGTCCTTGAGGATCCGTTTGTTGGCTTCGGTGTTCGTCTGGCAGATCGGCTCGACCTGGCCCGACGTATTCGGCCCGGGTCGGCGGCCGCGCGGTTCTTCGGCGCTGGCGCTGCCGGCAAGCAGCAGCGTCGCGGCAGCGACCGCAATGGCGAGTGTCGCAGCATTCCCCCTCATCCCTGCCTGCACAGTTAACGATCGAAACCGACGGCCACTGTTGAGCTACGGAGAAGTCGAGCGAGCGGCGGTTCTCTAGGATCCGCCGCCGTGATCTCCACCAACCAATTCAAGAACGGCTCCCACATCGAGATCGACGGCAAGATCTTCAAGATCATCGAGTTCCAGCACGTCAAGCCCGGCAAGGGCGGCGCCTTCGTGCGCACCAAGCTGCGCAAGATCGAGGACGGGACGGTGCAGGACAAGACCTTCAGGGCGGGCGAGAAGTTCCGCCCGGTGCGCACCGAGTCGCGCAAGATGCAGTACCTCTACGACTCCGGCGACGCCGCGGTCTTCATGGACACACGCGACTACGAGCAGATCGAGATCCCGCGCGACGTCGCCGGCGAGGCGATGCAGTGGGTGCTGCCCAACGCCGAGGTCGAGGTCCTCTTCGTCGACGAGCGGCCCAGCGACGTGCAGGTGCCGAGCGCGATCGAGATGAAGGTGACCGAGACCGAGCCCGGGGTCAAGGGCGACACCGCCTCGGGCGGCGGCAACAAGGCCGCCGACGCTGGAGTCCGGCGTGAGGTGCAGGTCCCGCTCTTCATCGAGGAGGGCGAGACGATCCGGGTCGACACCCGCAGCGGCGAGTACGTCTCCCGCGCTTGACGGCTCCCGCCGGCGAAAGCGTGAGAATGGGAGTCCATGCGTAGGTCCGACCAGCGCCGCGATGCCGTCTTCGCCTGCTACCAGCGCGACGTCACCGGCCGTCCGCTCGACGAGTTGGTGGCCGACTCGCGCCCGCTTCACCAGGAGCTGGCGGCCGGGGTGGAGGCTGCACCGCGAAGAGCTCGACGCGGCGATCGCCGCCCACGCCAAGGGCTGGGAGCTGGAGCGGATCGCGCCGCTGGAGCGCAACGTGATGCGGGTGGCGCTGTACGAGATCGAGCATCACGACGTGCCGACCGAGGTCGCGATCGACGAGGCGATCGAGATCGCCAAGGAGTACTGCGGCGCCGACGCGCCCGGGCTTCGTCAACGGCGTGCTCGGCGCGATCGCCCGCGAGCGGGAGGGGGTCAGGTGAGCCGGCTGCGCGAGATCTCCGAGCGGCTGCAGCGCGATCGCCGGCGAGCTCGAGAGCGACGCGACCGACGACGCCCGCGCCGCCGAGCTCGACCCACGAGGCCGCCGAGCTCTCTGCCGGAGGCGGTCGAGGAGGCCAACCGCCGCATGCGCGAGGCCGAGACCCAAGCATGACCACCCCGTTCCGGTGCGCCTTTTGTGGTCATAGGTGGCATAAAGCGCACCGGAAGCCGTGAGCTACCCGGAAGACCTGCGGGCGCTGGTCGAGGCAGCGCTGGAGCGGCTGCGCTTCCCGGCCGCGGCCAGACCGCCGGCCTGGAGGAGGCGATGCGCTACTCGCTGCTCGCCGGCGGCAAGCGCATCCGGCCGGTACTGGCGCTGTCCACCGCCCGCGCGCTCGGCGCCGAGCCGGCGCGCTTCCTGCCGGTCGCGACCGCGCATGGAGCTGATCCACACCTACTCGCTGATCCACGACGACCTGCCGGCGATGGATGACGACGCGCTGCGCCGCGGCCTGCCGACCGCCCACGTCAAGTACGGCGAGGACGTGGCGATCCTCGCCGGCGACGGGCTCTTCGCCGAGGCCGTGCGGCTCTTCTGCGAGCAGCCCGGCGAGCCGGCGCGGGTGCTGGCCGCGCTGCGCGAGCTGACCGCGGCGACGGGGGTCGACGGCATGGTCGGCGGCCAGTACGTCGACGTTGCGGTCGCCGAGCGCGACGCCGAGGGCCTGCGCGCCCTGCACGCACTGAAGACCGGCCGGCTGATCGCCGCCAGCGTCGGCGTGGTGCTGACGCTCGAGGGAGTGGCGGAACCTGAGACAATTCCCTTTCGCCGATTCGCCGACGAGCTCGGCGTCCTCTTTCAGATCGTTGACGACATCCTCGACGTGACCGGAAGCGACGAGCGGCTCGGCAAGCCCCATGGCAGCGACGAGCGACATGGAAAACTCACCTACGTCAGCCTCTTCGGCCTCGATCAGGCGCGCGAGCTCGCGGCCGAGTCCCACGCTAAGGCGCTGGCGGCGCTGGCCGAGGCGCGACGGAGAAACCGCGGACTTGAGCAGGTCGCCGACTACATCTTCACCAGAGACGAATGACGGACAACGGACACGGAGCGGAGCACGAGGTGGGCGCGGAGCGCCTGCTCGACGGCATCGAAGGCCCCGCCGACCTGCACGGCCTCGACGACGAGCAGCTGCAGCAGGTGGCGCAGGAGATGCGCACGCTGATCATCGACACGATCGGCGAGATCGGCGGCCACTTCGGTGCCAACCTCGGCACCTGCGAGCTGGCGGTCGCGCTGCACAGCGTGCTCGACTCGCCGCGCGACAAGGTGCTCTGGGACGTCGGCCACCAGGCCTACCCGCACAAGATCCTCACCGGTCGCCGCGAGGCGCTGCCGACGATCCGCCAGTACGACGGCCTGGCCCCGTTCTGCTCGGTCTTCGAGTCCGAGCACGACATCATGGGCGCCGGCCACGCCTCGACCTCGATCGGCTACGCGGTCGGGCTGAAGGAGGCGATGCGCAAGGGGATCGGCGAGGACGGCAGGGTCGCCGCCGTGATCGGCGACGGCGCCCTGACCGGCGGCGTCGCCTACGAGGCGCTGCACGCGGCCGGGCGGGCTGCAGACGCCGATCGTGATCGTGCTCAACGACAACGGCATGTCGATCTCGCCCAACGTCGGCGCGCTCTCGCGCTACTTCAACCGCGTCCGCCTCAACCCGCGCCTCTACCACGCCCGCGAGGGGGTCGAGGACCGGCTGACCAAGCTGCCGCTCGGCCTCGGCAGGCGGATCGAACGGCTCGGGCCGGAGATCAAGTCGGCGATCAAGGCCTACTGGGCGCCGGGGCTCTTCTTCGAGGAGCTCGACCTCGCCTACATGGGCGTGATCGACGGCCACGACGTGCACGCCCTGCGCGAGGCGCTGCGCGAGGCTTTCGCCGCCGATCGGCCGGTGATCGTCCACATCCACACGGTCAAGGGCAAGGGCTTCGCCCCGGCCGAGGAGGGCGGCCTCGAGGGCATGGAGAAATGGCACGCCGCCAAGCCGAAGTCGATCGTCAACGGCGCGCCGGCACCGAAGCCGGTGGCGGTGCGCGAGTCCGACTCGCCCGAGGCGATCGCGCCGGAGCGGCTGGAGGCGCCGCCGGCGCCGAGCGCGCCGCCGCAATACACGCAGGTCTTCGGCGACGCGATCGTCGCCGAGGCGCAGCGCGACGAGCGCGTGATCGGGATCACCGCGGCGATGGCGGGGGGGACCGGCCTGCAGAAGCTCGCCGACGAGGTCCCCGAGCAGTACTACGACGTCGGCATCGCCGAGCAGAACGCGGTACTGCTCGCCTCGGGCCTGGCGATCCAGGGGGCGAAGCCGGTCTGCGCGATCTACTCGACCTTCCTCCAGCGCGCCTACGACCAGATCATCCACGACGTCTGCCTGCAGGAGCTCGACGTCACCTTCGCGATGGACCGGGCCGGCCTGGTCGGCGACGACGGGCCCGACCCACCACGGCGCCTTCGACGTCTCCTACTTCCGCCCGCTCCCCAACGTGGTCGTGATGGCGCCGCGCGACGAGGCGATGCTGGTCCACATGCTGCGCACGGCGATCGCCCACGACGGGCCGGCGGCGCTGCGCTACCCGCGCGGCGCCGCGGAGGGGGTCGAGCTGCCGGCAGCGCCGCAGGAGATCCCGATCGGCAGCGGCGAGCTGCTGGCGAGCGGCGAGCGGGTCGCGCTGCTCGGCTACGGCTACGGCGTCTCGGTGGCGCTCGACGCCGCCCGGATCCTCGCCGAGCATGACCTCACCGCCGACCGTCGCCGACGCCCGCTTCGCCAAGCCGCTCGACGCCGAGCTGCTCGAGCGCCTCGCGCTCGGCCACGACCTGGTGGTGACGATCGAGGAGAACGTGCTGGCCGGGGGCTTCGGCTCCGGCGTGCTCGAGCACCTCGAGGACGCCTTCGCCGACCGGGCCGGCGACCGCGCCCGGGTGCTCCGCGTCGGGCTGCCCGACCGCTACGTCACCCACGGCAAGCCGGCGCTCCTGCGCGAGGAGGTCGGGCTGAGCGGCGAGGCCGTCGCCGAGCGGGTGCTGAGCTGCCCTGCGCTCGGGCGAGCCGGCGCTGAGCTGAGCGCCGACGCTGGCCCGAAATTGGGCTTGCGTCAAACGGCTCAATCGGTTAGCCTGCCGTCGTCTCTTCTGGGGTTACTTGAGGGAGGAGAGGCATCTCTATGTATGTGGGTCCGCACGTAGGGAGCGTCGTGGATCTGCTGCGTTAGCCGCGTCGGTGCCAATGGCACGGCGGCGCGGTGCCGCAACTCGGTGCACTGACGTTCAGTCGGGCGACCCGGCTGGCGCGTCGATTTCGCCGGCGTCTTCCTCGGTCAGGCTCTCGGCCAGGAGGACAACGTCGGAGAGCGGCACCTCAAAGACCGTGGCGATCCGCCGCACCGTGCCCCAGGCCGGATTCGTCCTCCCTGACTCGATGTGGGAGATCCAGGTCGGATGGATCTCGGCCAAGTGTCCGAGTTCCTCCTGGCTGAGGTCTCGCTCTTTTCTCAGCCGGCGAATAGCTCGGCCAAGTGCTGGTTGGGGTTCCACGCGGCGCGCCACTTATAAGAGGAGACGCTTCCCGCCGGGATTGCCGCGGTCTATAGAGTCGAACTCAAGTGGGGCGCCGAGAGTTGCGTCCCGTGCCTGGTTTGGGAGCGAATCGGGCGAACTGGCACGATCTTTAGATCGCGATTCTCACCCGATTTGCCCAGACCGGCGAGCAGGTAGGCGATCGCCGCGGCGAGGAGGATGAACTTGCAGGCGGCGAAGATCGTCGCCAGGAGTGGGAACGCGGCGCCGGCACCGTTGAGGGTCAGCAGCAAGCAGGCGTTCTCGAGCGCGTCGAAGGCGGCGCCGAGGGCGCCGAAGGAGACGACGATCCCGCCGACCGTGGCAAGACGAGACCAACCTCGCTCTCTGGCCATGTCGCGGACAGCAGCAAGGGCAAGCGTGAGGAAGGTCCCGTAGGCGAAGAGGAAGCCGAAGTCGATCCGCAGCGATTCGCGCGCAGCGTCCTGGCCGTCCTCGCCCCATTCCGAGAGGATTTCGTCGGCGCGGTGCTGCCCGCCCGCCAGCTCGAAGGGAACCATCCCGGGGCCTCCCGTGTCCTTCATCCGGTTCTCCGCAGGCGACATCGCCAAGAGCAGCACCACGGTCGCGACACCCGATGCGATCAGTCCCGCCTGCGAGTCACGCGGGAGTATCTCTTGCCACACTGTCGACTTGACCGCCCACGAGGCAATCGCGATACGTCGTTGCCGGCACGACGACGCTCAGGCGGTCCTGGAGCTCTGGGCTCAGTCGCGGAGCGGGCACGCGACCACCGCCGATCGCCTTGAGGACGTCGAGCGCCTGATCGCCGATTCCCCGGCCGCCCTTCTGGTTGCCGAACGCGGCGAGGAGATCGTCGGCGCCCTGATCGCCGGTTGGGACGGATGGCGGGGGAATATGTACCGGCTCGTTGTTCGCGGCGGGCATCGGCGAGAGGGCATAGGAATCGCGCTGGTGCGAGCCGGGGAGGAGTATCTATGCAGCCGCGGCGTGCGCCGGGTGACGGCCCTGGTCGCCTTCGAGGACGGCGCAGCCGGCGCATTCTGGGAGTCCGCCGGCTATCCCCAGGACCAAGAGATCGGTCGCCGAGTCCGCAACCTGTAGCTCGCCGCACACAGCCCACTAGTCAGGTTCTGGCGCGCTCGATCAGACTGTCGAGGGTGTCGTTCTCCCCGAGTGCCGCCACGCCGACGCTCGTCAAGGCACCGAGGTAACGTTCGGTGACGCCAGAGCACGCATCGTCAAGCGAGCGGCGTGCTTCCTCCTCGCTGAGTGTGCCGACGGCGCAGGCGAACTCGCTCTCGCCCCAGCGGATGATTGGGTCGTAGGGACGGATCCTCGCCTGGAGAGCGAGGAAGAGATCGCGAGCCAGGGCGGCGCGCCCGGGGTCACCATCGCCTTCCTCGGCTTGCACGGTCGCTTCGATCGTGACGATGCCGAGCATCAGGCGCCCGCCCGTGTCCTGAGCGCGTTCGATCTCATGACGCAGAAGCACCTCTCCGATCTGCCGTCCGTAGGCGCCAGTTGTCCCATCGATGTGGGAGCGCTCGATCTCGGCCATCAACAGCTCGCGGTCGCGCGCGGCGTCCTCGCGGTCCCGGGCAGCGCGTTCGCGGTCCTCGGCAGCGCGTGCTCTGGCGGCCGCGGCCGAAGCCCTCGCGACGGAGGCCACCTTGGCGGCGGGGCCGTCGGCGCCGAACTCGTCGGCCATCCTCTCGGCGGATTCGTCTATTTCCTCAGCCTCGCGGTCGCGATTGGCCGCCACCTCGTCACGGTGGCAAGCCATCTCGTCGCGTCGCCATGCCTGGTCGTGGCGCTCGGCAGCGACTTGGGCGCGGACCGCGGTGGTCGCCATCCGCGCCATCGTGCCCTCGCCCCGGCCGGCCTTGGCGTGCTCATGAGCGTGCAGAAAGGCCCGATCGGCGGGCGAAGCCTCCAATTCGCGGTCGGCGAGATCCTGATCTCGGTCAGAGACGCGCTGGTCGGCGTCTGAGGCCGTCTGGTCGCGGTCGGCCATGGTCTGGTCGGCGTCGGAGGCAGTCTGGTCGGCATCGGAGGCAGTCGGGTCCCGACCGGAAGCAGACTGATCGGCTTCCAGATGCGCGGAGCGCCGGCGGCGGGGAACGCGTGGAGTGACGTGATCCTTCCTCCGGTCAAAACGAGCTGGCCCAAAGACTGGCCTTCACCCATTGACCGTCTGTCGAGGGTAGCAGCGATCACGAAGAATCTTCCGAGCGTGGGCCCTGCGACTCACCGCGGTGCGCAACGCCGCTCCATAGAGCCCCACAACAGAAAACGCCCCGCCGGGGAGGCGGAGCGTCTGAGTCCGGTTGAAACCGGCTGACTCCGTGCCCGACTGTGGCACGATTGCGGCACCGGGACGGCGCACGCGAGCCGCACCCGAATAGCTGATACTTGGAGGCGAATGGAGCTTGCCTATCGTCACCTGAGCGGCGACCGCCACCGCCACGGCGAGGCGATCCATTCGCATCCCCACAACGGACGGCACGCGCACCACGGCGACCACGACCATCCCCACGATCACGGCCACAGCCACGGCCTGATCCATCACTCGATCAAACGATCCCGCGAGGGGTTGAAGGCGGTCGGAATCTCGCTGGCGATACTCGCCGCGACCGCGCTCGCTCAGGTCGCGATCTTCATCGGCACCGGCAGCATCGCCCTGCTTGCCGACCTGATCCACAACTTCGGGGATGCGGCGACGGCGATCCCGCTCGGGATCGCGTTCCTCATGCGCTCCGAGCGGGCCGAGCGGATCGCTGGTTTCTTCGTCGTCTTCGCGATCTTCGTCTCGGCCGCTGTCGCCGCCTATGAGGCAGTTGCAGCGCCTCATCGACCCGCGCGACGTGGATCACCTCGCGGCGCTGGCGGTTGCCGGTCTGATCGGCTATGGGGGCAACTGGCTCGCGGCAATCGTCCGCACCAACGCGGGCCGCCCGCTCGACAGCCCCGCCCTGTTCGCGGACGGACATCACGCGAAGGCCGACGCCTATGTCAGCCTCGCCGTGGTGGCCAGCGCCGCCGCCGTTGCGCTCGGCCTGCAACTTGCCGATCCGCTGATTGGCCTCGGGATCAGCGTCCTCATCATGCGGATCACCTGGCAGTCCTGGCGCACCGTCCGCGACGGCCACGCGCACTCGCATTCCCACTAGGGTCCGGCACCCTCATGGCCGCGACCGACGCCAACAGCATCGAGGCAC